>NZ_CP058601.1:1245656-1868484 GCF_013402815.2 Natrinema halophilum | reverse complement strand
TGGCGTTGACGACGTAGAGCGTGCGGATCGTCGCATCGTGCGTGCGCGCAAGGTCGAACGCGTATTCGATCGCACGTTCGCCCTCTCGGGAGCCATCGGTCGGTACGAGGATGCGGTCGTACATGACGATACACGATAACATATACCAACCACCTATATCAGCGTTATCCTGACTCGAGAGACTGTCAACGAGATTGATAGCTTCGGCGCTCGGAATCCGCCTTTCTTGTGAATACCTCGGGGTCAAGTGGTTCGAGAGACCGACGGTCTCTCGTCATCACGAAACGGCTACGCCGTTTCGGACGAACCCGAGGCACTCTCGCTGTCTCTCTGTAGAAATATACGGATGGGAAACGCTGATACAGCCACCGATCTAACCGAAGCCTATGAGCGACAATCCGTGGACGGATCAGATAGTCGGCGAGCGGATGTCCGTCGATCAGTCCTTTTCGACGCGAATCGAGCAGTCACAGTTCTCGAACCAGCAGTGGAGCCTGATCATGACCGCAACGGAGTTCGAGATCGACAACCCCGACGATCCCGACCGGGCCAGGATCGTTGCCAACACGGACAAGATAGACGGCATCATTCCCGAACTCGATAACATTCAGTCGGGGATGGGAGCGATGGCCGGCGGCGGTGCAAACGGCGGATTGAGCACTTCGAGCGGCAGCTTGGTCGACTCGATCAAGGCCGCGCTCGGAATGGGCGAGACCTCCAACCCGTCGAACAACGACCAACGCGAAGCTGCCAAACGACTCACTCAGGAGTACGCCAACGAACTGCAGTCCCACCTCGAGTCGAAGGGGCGATGGGAGTCGGTCCGACGCAGCGTGGCTGACGACAACTAAACGACCGACTGCCGACGCCAGCCGCTGGCTATCGATCGACGACGGATGCCATTCCGGCGAGTGACGCTCGCGTCCGCGCAATTCGGCCGCGGACGGATCGTCGAGACGAGCCACAGCATCTATAGGGACGCTTCCCGACCGTAGGAGTATGACCGACGAAGTCCAGACGACGACCTTCTCGATCTGTTCCGAAGACGGTGCGACCGACGAGGTAACGATTCCAGCCGGCCTCGTCGACCTCGTCGCCGAAGGCGACCAGACGGACGCCGAGACGGTTGGCGACGTCATGCTGCTCTCGTTCGCGAGTCGCGCCCATCACATCGTTCACCACGGCGACAGTGCCGACGACGAACTCGAGGCGCAGGAAGCGGAAGTGATGGACCTGTTCGAGGAACGGTTCGGCGTCACCTTCGGCGAAGCGACCGGCCACCAGCACTGACGGTCGACGCAACCTGGTTCCCCGTTTTTCCGACACGTGAGCATCGCCGTTGACGAACCCGAACTGCACAAACACCACGAGTTTAGCCCGCACCGGCAGTGTCGTTCTCAGTATCCGCGGTTGCGTTTCCGTCGACAGCGGTTTCTTCCTCACCAGCCGCACCATCGTCATCGGCGGGCGTTTCTGGTTGCTCGGGTTCGGCCGGAGTGTCTGGCTGCTCGGGTTCGGTCGGCTCGTCTGGTTGTTCCGGTTCGGCCGGAGTGTCTGGCTGCTCGGGTTCGGTCGGCTCGTCTGGTTGCTCGGGTTCGGCCGGAGTGTCTGGTTGCTCGGGTTCGGTCGGCTCGTCTGGTTGTTCCGGTTCGGTCGGTGCTTCCGGTTCCGTCTCTTCGTTCGAGACCGGCACGGTTGTCTCGATGGTCACCGACGTCTGATCGTCGTCAGTCGCGATCGTGTGAGTCGACGTTCCTGGCGGAAGATCGGTGGAAAACGAAAGCGTCGTCGCTTGCCCGCCAGCGAGCGTTACCGATTCCTCGGCGGCCAGTTGGCCGTCGATACTGTAGGTAACCGTCTGCGTTCCCTCGAGATCGCCTCGATTCTCGATCGTCGCGTTCACCGTTACTTGCTCGCCAGGCAATCCTGTTTCGGGTGCCGACACGTCGGCGATCGCGAACGCGGCTGGTTCACCCGCCGGCTCGACGGTAACCGTCGTCTCCGCCGTCTCGTTCGCGGTCGAAACTTCGACCGGGTACTCGCCGGGTTCGAGATCCGTCGTCCCGTCCCGTAGCGTGACCGTCCGGGTTTCGCCGGGCTCGAGCGACACCGAGGTGGCGTTGCCGATGGTCCCGTCGACGGCGATCGAGACATTCTGGCTGCCGGCTTCGTCGCCGACGTTTTCGAGTTCGGCGTCGACCGCGATGGGGTCGCCTTGTTCGACCGGGCTGTTCGTCCCCGTTATCGAAACGTCGAAGGCGGCCGGCTGGGACGGTTCGATCTCGCCCGCGGGCGGCGTTTCGGCGGTCAGCGGCTCGTCGTAGCCGAAGTTCGAGAGGTCGACCTGCCAGACGAGACGTTCGCTGTCACTCTCGGGCGCCCACTCGACGGTGAACGTCTGCTGGCCGGATTCGAGTTCGCTCGGCGGTCGGTCGGCCGTCGTTCCCTCGACGAACGCACTGTTTGCAGCCACCGGGGCGTCGTTCGGGTTCTCGTACCCGAACGTTACGTCTATGGCGTTCCCGTCACCGACCGGCATCGTTTCGACGACGGAGAGCGAGGGCCGGTCCGGCCGCACCTCATCTCGACACGTTTCCGACGGGTTCGGGAAGTCTATCCCGCCGAATGGAGCCGCTTGAGGCGAGCTGATCCCGGAGATGTACGTGCCGAAGGTACCGTAATCCGGCACCTCGACCGTCACGCGGTCTCCCTCGGTCGTGACGCTGCGCTCGTCGCCGATCTCGAAGACGATCGTACCGTTAAACGGCGCCGGGACGTCTTCGCCGACCGTAATCAGATCGTCCAGAATCGTGTTTCCGAAGCCGCCGGTCGTGTAAAATCCCGTGCTCGCGGCGACCTGATCGCCTGCCTCGAGCGACGCGGTGACCTCCGCCCGCGAACAGCTCGCGAATTCCACTGCGAACTCCTCGAGCGCTCCATCGACCGTATACTCGACGGTATCCGTTTCGAGGATGGTGTCGTTCTCTACGTCGACGACCGCCACTTCGAGCGTCGAATTCTCCTCGAGCGGCGGATCGAGGGGGAACTCCTCGGGTCCGATCGTCGCGTTCGCATTGAACGTGTCGCTCGTCGTTCGCTGCGTGCCGTTCTCGTCGGTAACGGTGAGTGCGTACTCGACGGACGCGTTCGCCTGAGTGACGGTGAGCGTCTCGCCGTCGCCCGTTTGATCGGCGACCGTGAGGTTCGCCGTCGGCCGGTCCGACCCCCGTTGTACTATCCCGTACTCGACCGATTCGTTCGCCAGCACTGCGTCGTCAGCCACGGCGCGAACGGAGACGTCGACGGTCGCGTTCTCCTCGAGCGGCGGATCCAACTCGAGTTCCTCGTCAGTAATCGTGGTATTCGCTTCGAACTGGTCGCTATCGACCCGCTCGTCGCCGTACGCAGCGGAAATCACGTACGGGACCGACGCGCTCGCGGCATCGACCTCGAGCGTCTCACCGTCTCCCGTCTGGTCGTCGACCGAGATCGAACCCTCGGGTCCGTCCTCCACGACGCTGTACGTGATCGTCTCGTTCACGAGCGTCGCGCCGTCCTCGCCGACGATCGAAACGTCGACGGTTGCGTTCTCCTCGAGGGCCGGCTCGAGGCCGAGCGAGAGATTCGTCACGAGTTCGCCGGCCGAGAACGATTCGCTTCCGATCGATTCGCCGTCGACGGTCGCGGCCACGGTGTACGGAACGGATGCGTTCGCTTCGTCGACCGTTAGCGCCGATCCGTTGCCGGTCTGGTCGGAAACCGATAGCGTCGCCGTGGCGTCGCGAGTGTCGTCCGCAACCGTCAGGAACGCACCGTCGAGGACCGGCGCCCCTGCGCCGGTGACGTACGGAACGTCCTCCTCGCCGTCCGAATCGACGTACTGGAACGTTTCGTCGCCGGTCGTCTCGTGGTGTGCGACCGCGACGATCGCCCCGCTCGAAGCGAGCGAGTCGTCGAGTTCGATCGTGACGTTCTCGTACGAACCGTCCTCGAGGTACCTCGAGACGCCGACGATATCGGCGGGATCGGCATCGACCGCGACTCCATCGTAGACGGCCACGTACCCGCCCTCGGAGAGCGAAACGTCTTCGACGGTGATTCGCTCCCCGTCGGACTGCTGGTCGGGAACGTCGATCGACGCTGTCCCCTCAATCCGGTCGATCGTCTCGAGTCGCTGGACGACGGTGACCTCGACCTGCTGGGTGATCTCCGTCACGTCCTCGGTGTCTTCCTGGACGACATAGGCGATCGTTTCCGACGCGGTTTCTTCGGTCAGGGTCTGTAGTTGCGTGATGCTGATCCGCTGGGACTGGACGACGTGAGCCGTCTCCTGAGCGGTGACTCGCGCAACCGCCTGAATTTGTGTCACCGTCGCCGCCTGCGTCTGAGAGAGGGCACCGCTCGCAGCGCCACGTGCGAGGTGCTGGACCTGGGTTATCTGGACGACCTGGGCCTGGCTCACCGACCCGTCACCGGCACCGAACGCGGCGGCCTGGATCTGTTCGACCGTCACCGACTGCCGCTGGAAGGCGGATGAAATCGCCCCTTCGGCCGCTCCGATCGCCGCGTACTGTCTCTGCGTGATCGAAATTTCCTGGCGCTGGACCAGCACACCGCCCGCGCTTCCGGTCGCAGCGGCCTGAATCTGCTCGACGGTTGCGTCCTGGCTCTGAGAAATCGCCCCCGTCGCCGCGCCGACGGACGCCTCCTGTACCTGCGTGATCGAGATCCGCTGGACCTGCTCGATGCGAACGCCCTGTATCTGCGTGAGCGAACCCCTGCTCGCTCCGCGGGCCGCGGCCTGAGTCTGCTCGACCGAAACGGTCTGCTCCTGGACGAGCGCACCTTTCGCTGCTCCGGCCGCAGCCTTCTGGATTTGCTTGATCGTCACTCGCTGGCGCTGCTCGACGTCGATTTGCTGTTCCTGTCGGACGTCGCTCCGCTGCATCTGTTCGAGACCCGCAGACGTACTTCCCTCGAGCGCGCCGGCGGCGGCACCCGCAGCGGCGTGTCGGACGTGCTCTATGGTCACCCGCTGGCGCTGTTCGACCGAAATCGACTGGTACTGGGTCAGGGCGCCGTAGGCCGATCCCTGGGCGGCTTCCTGTATTTTCGCCACCGAGCCGACGTCTTTCGCGCCGGCCTCGTTTGCGGCCCCCGCGGCCGCACCGCTGCTCGCGACCTGAATCTGTTCGACGGAGACGTTCTGACTCTGGGCGATCGCGCCGTGAGCCCCACCCCACGCTGCGCTCTGGAGTTGCGTGGCGTTGACCGACTGGGACTGGGAAAGCCCGCCGCCGGTCGCACCGGCGACCGCGTGCTGAATCTGGGTCACGTTCGCCGATTGTTTCTGAATCAACGCGCCGTGGACGGCCCCAGCCGTCGCCGCCCGTACCTGCTCGGAGTCCGCGTTCTGATACTGTGACACCGACGCGCGAGCACCCTCGAGGGCCGCCGCGCGCTGGTCTTGCGTGACGTTCAGTCCCTGGGATTGAACGAGTTCGATTCCTTCCTCGACGCCGGCTTCGAGGGCGTCGGCAGGATCACCCTGAGTCGTGCCCCGTTCGTTTGCGCTTTGATCCGCCGCCGTCGGCGACTCGAACGTCACCGGATCGAATTCGGACCACTCGGTCTGCCGGTCGTCCTGCTGAGCGACGACCGTCTCGAGCGCGGCCTGTGTGGGTCCTTTGGGCGACGAGCCGTCCCCGATTTCATCGGTCCCGGCATCCGCCGCGGCGACCGGTCCGTCGTCGCCGAGGATCGGCAGCACAATGATGCTCCCGACCACGACAGCTGCGATAAGCACGACAGAAAGGACAGTCAACGTCGGGCGTCGGCTCATCGTTCGTCCTCGCGTTCCCGCCTCGGCGTTCGCTCGGTCGGAACTCGAATCCCGATCCGAACACCCCTCCGACGGTGTATCGATTTCGACTCGTATATCTCCCGTCCGTCAGCCCGCGTACTACTGGTTCGCATTTTTTCATCAGGGGACCGAAGTAACGCATAAGACCGCCGGTCGTTCCAATTAGCGAAGCGATACAACCGGATATTACCGTCACCGGTCGATCACGAGACGCGGACAGACGTCCGTTCGGAACGCAATTGCTTTCGGTTTCGATATGTCGAATCCCGGTTGAAACCGTCACTGAAACTGAGAGGAAGCATCCTGTTTCGCCGTAAACTCTGGTTTCGACGGGAACGCCCCGTTCCGCTATTAGTGTAATCGAGATTACTCGTAAGCTCGGAAACCGAAGTTTTGATCTAGGTTTACGAGAGAGCGAGTGTATGGCAACGAAACAAGATTCAGTCGATCTCGTCGACGACGTCGTCGTCCGACAGTTCGCTCGGGCCGCGGTCCTCGCAGCATTGATCGGCGCGTCAGCACCGGTGTCGATACCGATGCCGCTCTCACCGGCGCCGATCACGTTACAGGTGCTTTTCGTCTTCCTCGCCGGACTCGTTCTGGGCCCGGTCTGGGGTGGTATTTCACTCCTGATCTATCTCACGGCCGGCGCGGTTGGTCTCCCGGTGTTCGCCGGTATGGAAGGTGGATTCGGCGCATTGACCGGACCAACCGGTGGCTACCTGTTGTCGTATTTGGTTGCGGCGGTCGTCATCGGGGCCGTCGTGCATCGCGGGACGGCGCTGCGCGATCTGCAAGCCGTTTCGGTACCGATTCTGGTGGGGGCGCTCGTCACAGGGACGATCATCATATACGGGATGGGAACCGCATACATGGCGTGGCTCCTCGAGTGGGGGGCGTGGAAAGCCATCTCCGCCGGTGCGATCCCGTTCATTCCGGGCGAGATACTCAAGATGGCCGCGGCTATCGCCATCGTTAGATCCGGACGGATAACCCCGGTCCGGCCCTGACCTGACGCGCCGATGATCGAATTTCGGTCCGTCTCGTACGCGTTCGAGGACGTCACGGTTCTCGAGGACGTTTCGCTCACGATCGACGACGGGGAGTTCGTCCTCCTGGCTGGCGCAAACGGGTGCGGGAAGACAACCCTGTTGCGCCACTGCAACGGCCTTCTGGAACCCGACTCCGGTGAGGTTCTCGTAAACGGGACGGCCGTCGCCGACGATCTGATCGCCGCCCGCTCGAGCGTCGGGATGGTCTTTCAACACCCTCGCGACCAGTTCGTCTCGGCGACTGTCGGTGCGGACGTCGCGTTCGGACCCGAAAACCTCGGACTCCCACGCGAGGAGATCGATCGCCGCGTGACGGCTGCGCTCGAAGCCGTGAACATGACTGGCAGGGAGGACGACCGGATCGATACGCTCTCCGGTGGGGAACAGTCACGCATCGCGATCGCGGGCGCGCTCGCGATGGAACCGACACACCTCGTCCTCGACGAACCCTTTACCGGGCTGGACGACCCCGCCCGGCAATCCGTCCTCGATCGACTCGAATCGCTGTCGGCCGACGGAACCGGCGTTTTGCTCGCCACCCACGACTTGCGTGACGTCTGCGCACTCGCCGACCGCGTGATCGCGATGCAAGCCGGTCGGATCGCCGTCGACGGCCCGCCAGCCACTGCCCTCGAGGAACTCGAGGGGCTCGAAATACGCGTCCCAGACCTGTGATTTCGATGCGCGCTCTGACAGAACTGCAGCTACCAGTAACGGACACGGGATCGCATCAATGCTGACCTACGAGCCCGGCGATTCTATCGTCCACCGGCTCGACCCCCGAACCAAGCTGGCGGTTCAGATCGGATTCGCCGCCACCGCGCTGGCACACACGACGCCGAGGGCGCTCCTCGTTTTTTCAGTCTTCACCGCGGTCGCAGTAACGGCGGCGCAGCTGCCACTCCGTCGGACTGTCGTCGCATACCGGTTTGCACTGCTCATCCTCGCGATCGCACCGCTTATCGCGGGCATCACGGTCGGTGTGCCCTGGTTCGATCGATCGGCCGCCGTCGCATCTGCGCTTGCGAGCTATCGTGTTCTGTTAATCCTCCTCGTCAGCGCGGCCTACGTCAGGTCGACCCCCGTCCGCGACTCGCGCGCAGCGATCCAACGGACGATCCCCGGAAAACCGGGCCAGATACTCGGAATCGGCGTCGGACTCGTCTTTCGGTTTCTCCCCGTGCTTCGGGGCGATCTCCGAACGATTCGCGAGGCGATTGCCGCCCGATTGGGAACCGAACGAGGGACGGTCGACCGTGCCAGCACGATCGGCATTCTCGGGCTCACCCGCGCGTTCGACCGCGCGGATCGACTCTCGGTCGCGTTGCAGGCGCGATGCTTTGCGTGGAATCCGACGCTGCCGTCGCTTGCCTTCTCGCGGATCGACTATCCCGTTCTCGTCCTCGCCGTCGCGCTCGGGCTTTCGACGTTTCTGTGACGGCCAGGTCTATTTCCAACCCGGTCGTCTCGGGCGCCGCGATCCGTCCCTCGATAGTCGTGACGATACACGTCGCCTGAGACGTTCGATTCGATCAGCCCAGCGGTGACACGTCCAACCGTCCGCGTTTCGCCGTGGCTCATCCGACCCAAATCTGTTTGGAAGTACTGCTTTACCCGCTGGACCGTTTGGTAGCAGTACGGCAGGACGCCACATCATCCCTGCGCCATACACGCATCCCCTGCCGTCGTACCCCCATTCCCCCTTCTGGCGGTCACAGTACTCATCCTGGCCGCCGTCAACCGATTCCTGCGCTCAGTGTCTCGAAACCGCTGCCCCTCTCCGGCGCGTCGTGATGCCGACTGGAACGAGGTCGCTTGTTCCACGGTCACAGCCACCCACGGGTGCGTACTGCAATTCTCTATCGTCAATACCCGCTTATCGGCTGTATCTGCCGTCGTCGTCTCTTCGATAGGAGACGTCGGAAGAGGAGTTGGGAGTGTATCGACCAGCGGTGCTCGGACCAACCACCGACCTTCGGATTGGCAGTCGTGCGTTGCGTTTCCGTTCATGCCGATTGGTTTCTCGTTGGCTATCCTGGTTCGCTGATTGGGTATCTATTGGGGTAGTGATCGTGTCCTCCTGTGGGGCGGACAGCAAGTGTCTAATCGAATCGGTACTTTCCGGGGGAACGCCGTTCGTGTGCAATTTTGTCGACCACGCCACTGAGATCCTCGACCTCGGAAATCACACTAAATCCCGTCTTGAGCGATGCCTGACGTCGGCAGTGACGATCGTTGTGGAGATGAAACGGAGAGGCTACTTTCTTTCGGCCTGCAAAAAGTCCAGTTTCGGTCGGCAATCGCTACCGAACACGGTGGTGACGGGTTCAGGACGTGTCGATTGTCGCGGGATCGTGACGCCGTCGCCAGAACGCCGTGTCTGGCCAGCGGTCCTCTCGCCGGTAGTATGTCGCTCGGCGCTCGAGATACTCGCTGAAGTCGGCATCGAGGTCATCTTCGTAGGTTTCGGCCTGATCACGGTATCCATCGAGCCACCGGTCGATCGCGATCGCACCGCGAACGCCGGTGTCGATAGCCCGTTCGATGCCGGTCCCCGAAAGTGGGTCGACTCCCATCGCGGCGTCCCCAACGGCAAGCCACGGCTGATCGTCGAGGTCACGGTCGAGCCGATGGCTCAGGACTGGCGCAATGGCTGGCCCCTGTTCGAACGTTGCCGCCGCCGTGCGGTCGGCTGTTTCGCTGGTCGCGTTCAGCGCGTCACGCCACGGGTCAGCGCCACTGCGCACACCGAGCAGATCCGCGTCGGTAAAGAACACGACGACCAATTGATCGCCGGGAAGCGGGGCCGAGTACCACCACCCATCCGGAATTGCCTCTATCAGCGTGTATCGGCCACAGTCATCGTGATCGGCCCGGAACGTCGCGCCGGCACCGACCAGTTTATCGTGGACGTCGCGGTCAGCCCCCAACCGGCGTGCGACAGTCGCCGTCCTGCCCGAGGCGTCGAGGACTGCTCGGGCGCTGATTCTGTCCTGGTCGTCGGACACGAGTGGTAGCGTTTCGGCGAATGCGGCTGTCGTATCGAGCGAAAGTGAGATCCTTTGGCTGTCGAAATCGGGTTCACACGCATCCACACGTGCCCCAAGCAGGAGCGTCGCCCCTGCGTTGCGGGCGGCTAGACCCAGCATCCGGTCGAATGCCGTCCGATCGACGTGGTACCCGCCCGCGTACGGGTTCGCGAGGAACGTCCGAGACCTCGGCTCGTCGTCCCCCCAGTACCGTCGAATCCCGTTCGAGGAGACCGTCGGAATCGCGTCGAATGCCTCTCCGACGCCGAGCGCTGTCAGGGGCTCACGGATCGACGGCTGGAGTGTCTCCCCGAGACGCCAGTCGTCGTACCGGGTGGCCTCTACGAGAACGACCGCCCGACCACGATTGGCGAGGATCCGGGAAGCGACCGCACCGGCAGGCCCGCCGCCGACGACCGCCACCTCACAGCGACCGCGATCGTCAGTCAGATTGGTATTCGCGGACATACCGCCGTCAGCGGTCGATGCCAAGGTCGTCGAGGACGCGCCGGAGTTGGTCTTCGACATCCTCCAAGACATCGCGCTCGTGCCACTGTTCCGGCGGATGGTCGGGAGCAGCGCCGCCCTCTTCGATCCGTTCGGGGTTCAGGTCGTGACAGTACGCGCCGACGCAAGAACGGATGGCATCGACGTCGATCCCCGCCGCTTCCAGGCGGTCGACGAACTCCTCGGTCAGTGCCCCGTCTTCGCTGAGCAGACAGTGGAGGGTCTCACAGAGGCGACGACGGCGGGCGCGTTCGCGGGCGGCCGGCCCGCCGCCGCTGGCACTCGTCTCCGCGTCGTGGTCGCCGCCGTGCCAGACGGCGCCGGTTACGCGTTGTTCCCGTTGGAACGGGATTCCCTTCGAAGTGTGACCGCGCGCTTGGACACGCATATGGTAGGTCCCGGGCGACGAGGTGTGGACCGTCCCGCGATACCGGTCGTCCGCCGGTTCGAGGTGAACGCGATCGCTCGTCCCGTCTGGACGGGTCACGTCGGCCCAAACATCGACGCTGTCAACGCGTGTTCCGCTCTCAGTGACTGACGAAATGACGTGGAGTTTTGCACCCGGTTCGTACCCTGTTCGGTCCAGCGAAGCGTTCATCGAGAGCTTTGAGTAACTGTGAACGAGCAGGGAGTAGTCCAACCCGGCCTCCTGTACGTCTGGGATCGCTGTCTGGGTGAGCAGACCGTTTGTTGACTCGTCTCCCCCCTCCTCTCCCTCCCGGAACGCCCTCCCCCACCCCGGTCGCTACGGACAGGACGTCCTCGAGTCGGTGCTCGTACTCCTGGCGCTCGTCGGCCAGAACCGGCGCACCTCGCGTCTCATCGTCGCGCCGGCCGACGATCCGCTCGAGTTCGTCGAGTTCGTCGCGGTCGGGTTTGGTCTCCGGACGGCCGATGCTCATGATGACGTGCCACTGGCCGTCGCTCTCGAGACGATCCTGATCCACCTCGGCAGGTAGCGACAGGCGGTAGTAGGTGACCCGGTCGCCGAGGACCCACTTCATGGCCGGGTCCGCGTGGGCACGCCACGGCTCGATGACGTTGCCGATGGGCGTCTCCAGTCGGAAGTCGACGACCTGCGGGTACGGTGTCAACAGGATGATGTCGAGGCCAGTGTCGGCGTCAGTCACCTGAAACGGGATTCGGTGTTGTTCCCCCTCCTGGAGCGTCCCCTCGGGATCGAGGGCGACCTCGGCGGTCGTTAACCCCGAGAGGATCTGGAGGAAGTACTTCTCCAGTCGGAACTGATCCTCGGTGTCGACTTCGCCCGTGACGAGTAGATAGCCGCCAGTGTTGCCCGAGAGCGTCTCGAGGGCCGGCGCACTCGTGTTTTCGGGCTTTCCGAGGCCCACGGAGAACGTCCGTTCGTCGACGGTTCCGGCCTCGTCGGCGATGTACGGGGCGGTGTTTTCTTTTCCGTCCGTAAGCACCACCATGGACTCATGGGCGTACTGGCCGACCTGATTGAGCGTTTTCCGGCCGATCTTGATGCCGTCTCCGATAGATGTCGCGCCCGAGGGGGTCAGTCCGGATTCTATCTCGTCGATCGTGGCGTCCCTGACGGACGTCCCACCGGAGACGTCGGTTCCGATCTCCCGGACGTCTTGCAGAGCGCTCGCCTCGTGGTTGTACCCGACCAGCGACACGCCGTATCCGTCGAGCATTGATCTGACGAACGTCTTTGCTGCGGCCTGCAACGTGTCGTGTTTTGTTCGGGTGTCGCCGCTTGACTCACTCATGCTCCCCGACCGATCGAGGACGAGCGAGACCGCCGTCGTCTCCCAGTCGATCGTCGACGCCGTGACGTCGATCGTCCACTTGCCGCTGCTGTTCGTGGCCGAAATCTCGATCGTCGCCTGGATATCCGTATCACCGATGTCCGTGTCGTATTCGACGGGGAATCGAATCGTCTTGATCTCGTTGGTCGCCGTTTGCGTGACTGACCCGCGTGTTTTTGGAGTACGGATGTTTGCCTGTTCGGTCGGTTGCTTCGTGATTTCTAGTTCGACATCAGCGGTCGGCGCATTCACCTCGAACACGATAGCCCGTTTCGTCGTCCGCGATCCCATCGGACCGTGGGGGACGTCCCCGAAGTCGATACTCGTCGTCAGTAGCGTGATCGAGGGCACCTGTTTCAGACACCGATCGACCTCGACGTACTCCTCGCCCTGCTCGACGACGAAGCCGAGTTTGTGCCAGTCCTCGACCATGTTGGCCGTATCGTTGCCCCGCTGAGACTGGATGAGGTCGCGAGCCCAGTCTTTCTCCGTGTTCCGCCCCTGTGGGTGGACCTCCATCGGTCGCGACGCCGGCCACCAGGTCCCGAAGCCACAGGCGAAGAAGTCCGTCTGCCACGGGACCGCCATGTACTTGGTCAGATCCCCGGGATCGACGGCGTCGTGATCGAGCCTAAACGGCCCCTGGTAGTTGGTCGGATCCAGAATTGGCAACTGGTCGATTGGCAGGTACTCGATGAGTCCGCCGGTCTCGATCCCCGGGAAGAATGCACCCCCCATCGCGTTTTCGAGTGCGGCCCTGTCCAGTCCCGCGTGGGTCACTGTCGCTGGCGGATCGGGACCGTCGTCCCAGTCCGAGCTCCAGTCGTCGATGTAGTCGTTATCTTTCCACTGTTGGAACAGTTCGAGATACGTCTCTGGGAGGTGGGCGTCGTCGCCCGCGATTCGTGGCATGTCCCCGACGTACGTACCGACCTCGACGGTAACCTTTGATCGACCGGTGCGATCAGCTGTCGAACCGTCGAAGGTGGGTGTCGCACCTCCCCGTGGCGCGTCGGTGAACCAGTCGCCGAAGTCCGCCGCAGTGTCGGACCCGACTACGATAGCCCCTTTCATGCCCCACGGACTGACGTGGTTTGCACAGTAGAACGTGTACACCCCTTCGGTGGTGAACGTGTGTGAAACGGAGAAGCCTCTGTTCTCGGTCGTCGGATGGCCGGTCCAGGACGCTCCGGAGGGCTGGTCTTCGACGGTGACATCGTGACTGTAGGACACCCAGTCGAACACGACTCGGGTCCCCGGCGAGATACGCATTGCCGGGTCACCGGAATGATGAGCGTTGAACGCGAATGGCTTGCGCAACTTCTCGAACACGCGGTTCCGGATCACGTCGTGGGTCTTCCCGACGGGGTGGTCCCAGGCGGCCGAGATTCCCTCCATGTCCCCAGTGTGGGTCGCATGCGACGGGGAAGCGATCCATTCGACCTCTTTTGCCCGCTGCAGGACGGGCGCAATGTGTTCCGTGTACGACGGTTTCGATGGCGGGTTCTCGTAGCCGGCCTCGACCATTACGTCGTAGAGGCGCTCGTACAGCGTGACCATATTGTCGATCCCCGGTGCAAATTTCGGGGGCCCGACAATGACCCACGCAGGGATCTCCTCGAATGTCTGTTCATTCGTCTTTACCGTCGCTGTCACCGCTCCGTCGGCCGTGTCGTCGTACCAGCCTGTGTTGTGGAAGTCGCTGTCTGCGAAGGTTTCCTTCGAGAGATCGTGTGGCGTATCCGACTCTCCCTTCCCCCCGAGGACGATCAGCCGGCCGTGGCTGTCGGTCCGAATTTCTCCGAGTGAGACGTCCGCCATCCCGGGGAACGAGCCGAGTTCGTCGGGATCTTTCTTCCGTGGCAAAACGATCCGGTCCTCCGAGACGACTGCCCTGTCGTTGCCGCCGGTGACCGTCACGGTCCCCGGTTTGATTGAGGCTTCATCCTCGCTGATTCGGTCCCACTCGCTGAGGTTATTCCGCCTATCGGGGTAGGTCGTTGCCTTCTTGTTGGCGAGCGTGACGTTCCACTCGATGGATTCGACGTCATCGGTCGACAACTCCGTGGGATCGCGATCATCGTCGTAGGAGGCAAAGAGGCGAAAGCGTGCGCCTTGGCGCTTCACCCGACAGGTGTCGTCCTTGAACCCGCCGGTGGGCTCGAGCGTCTCCCAGGGCTTCTCGGGCCCGATAAAGAACTGGTCGCTGTTGCCCACGCGGGCGATGCCTATGGCCGGGTGAATCGAGACATCCGATATCCCCATGCGTCCGCAACCACTCCTTCACAAATAATTGTTAACACTAATAAGCAAACGCGAGTTGCTGGCCTCGGGACACCATTTCGAAGCTAATCCTGGACATTTCTTCCCCAGATTTCGGTGAACCGTCTCGGTGGTAGCTCTCTGAGTCGTTCGTTCTCTGCTTCGACCGTCTCGAGTTCGTCTTCGACGGTATCGATGCAGTCGGCCTGCTGGTCGATCGTCTCTCCAAGGCTTTCGTTTTCGGTCTCGAGGGCGCCGATTCGGCGTTCGAGGTGTTCGAGTCGGTCATATGTCGGTGCGACGTCGGTGGGAGTATCGGCTATCATGGATAGTACGTGTGCAGAATCGAGTGGAATCGGCTCGCGGTGCACTCTGTTCGTGAAGCGGTGGCAGCGGTCACTGCGAAAGCAGTGGCCTCCCGCTGCGGCGGATCGCTCTCTCGAGGAACGGGAGAACTGCCTCGAGGGGAGCGTCGAAATCGTGACCACTGATGAAGACCGAACGGTCGTCGTGAGAGCACCGGTGTGTGTCGGGTTACTGGGGTGCTCGTCAGACGACGACCGCGACGGACGAGGCGGCGAGGTCGAACCAGTAGACGTGGCCGACCCGTGTGAACTCGGAAACGCCCTCGAGATTGCCGTCCGCCGTCTCGCGGTCTAACTGGGATGGGCTATCCCTGCCAGCACGGTCAGTTGGCCCGTGATCCGGTGGAACGGGTCCGTGGGACCATCGGTCGAATCAGTCATCGGCCACCACACGAAGATCCTCGCCAGTAGTCTCGAGACCCTCGTAGACCTCGATCATCATCTCGAGGTTCGTGATCGCCGGTCCCAGGGACAGCGGCGCGAGCAAGTGACGATCGAGCGTTTCCATCTCTGCGAGCAGTTCCTCGAGACGGACCCGCATTCGGTCGTGGTCTCGTGGCGTCATTTGCAACCACCCTCCTGACCCACGCCACTCGGTGATGGGGCGCTCGAAGCTGTGAAACGCGCCTCGAGCGGCTGTCGGACCAGAAACTGTGGCGCTGCGACGACAGCCACCGTGAAGTGATCGACGCTGGTTTGTTTAGTCGGTACTACCGAAACGGTTTCGTAGGCAGGTGTTCGAATATACATTGTCCCTGAGCGTATGGGACGCAGGTCGGGTGTTGTGACCACCCGGCCAATTTTACGCAAATTGGCGGTACTGCGCCACTAATTTCGCAGATCATTGGTAGTTACTTATAGCTTCCTGTATCAAATCAATTAAGGGGCGGGCGATTCCGACAGAAGTACACACCGATCGCCGCCGTGTATTGATCCGTCGGCTCGAGCGAGTCGTGGATCGGGTTCGTTCTCGAGTGCGTCTTGCTCTCGAATTAGTCGGGAAGATACGCACTCCGCAGTTGGGCCACGTACTGGGTGTCCCACTGTTTCGTCTTCACGTAGTACGTCAATGCCGAGTTCACGTAGTGGGTATCGAGGGCACCGTGCTCAGCAAGAACACAGAGGATATGTGGGGTCGTAAACAGGGTGTTCCGGTCGTCGAGTGCCAGGGAAACGAACCGCAGACAGAACGCACGGCAGATGCGGACGACCAACGAGAGCCGCCGGATTTCGACGCATTGGCGTCTCCCGAAGAGGCAGTCCACGGTGACCGGACACGCGACAACTGTTTCGACGCCGTCCTCGGCCTGGATAGCCCGCGATGGCGAGTGAAGTTGCCGATCTCACGGGCCATGGGGTAGATGCTGCTCGCGAGTATTTCGAGTGGTTCGAACAACTGGGAATCGTCACACAAATCACCGAATCGCCAGCGATGTACCAGCGCAATCAAGCGTATCTGAACTGCGTCGAGTCTAGCTACTCAAAGATGAATACGGTCCCGATGAACTCCCTGCACTCCTCGAGACGGAAGCAGAGCGAGACGAAGACTTCACCGATCAGTTCGGAGTTGAGTCGCCTGATTCTGTCTCAATTACGGCACACGCATCTACCACCGAGCAGTCGATAGCAGAAGTGTGGGAGGACGTTTCCGCATGGAAAACTTCCCGCCGTCGAATCGCGCTGCTCGAACGAGCGCTGACGACTGGGTCCGGTGATGCTGCCGACCAGCGGACAGCTGTATGACTCGAGGAGAAGGCGACGGTGTGAGCGGTGCACCCTTTGATTTTGACCGACTCGACATCGTCAGAGAACGATTAGCTACGGATGGCCAGTTCGTACGAATCGGCGATCAACCCGCGTTCGCCCCGACCGTTTGGTGTGTGTTTATGCTGTTAAGTTCTACCCGAGCAGTATTGAACGAGCCAACCTAAAAATAGTGTGGTTCGAAAACGGTGATTTCTCGGGACATTATCACGAGGATCACGACGAAGGGACGTTTGATCACCGGTGGGATCGTCATCTCTCAGGTCACAATACGCGTGACCACATACACCCCGGTCCAAATGCACTACCACCAGGCGATGATGCCTCACATCCTGTGGATTGACGAGACGTACTCTCGATGGTTCTCACGGAGATCGAAGAACGCCAGCATGGATTTTGGACGACATGAGCCCATTCGGCGTGTCAGCGCGCTCGGGGTTGAGTCGGAGGTCAGAGTAGTTGTGAGAATCGCTCGCTCAAACGCCCTCCGTGTCGTGTCAGACCAGGGCCAACATCACATCCGGAGGCCACGATAGGCCTCGAACCGTGTCCGGTTTCACGACACGCGTGACACTGCCGTGGATTCGATATATTTATGAGGTGTGACAGCAATTGACAAATCATGTCGCTGAACCGGAGTGCGGCATCGGAACTGGTCACGGACAGCAGCGAGGTCATGGCCTCTATCGACGAGGCGGGACGCTATCCGCGATTCATCATCGCCGACATCACCACCGACGACGCGTGGCTCTCGACTCCGGCGACAGCGGCGGCTCACCTCGACGAATGGCGCTGAGCTAGACGCCCTCGACAGTGTCTCGGTAGCATCTGATTCGCCCCACATCCCGACTAAAACGGCTACGATTCAACGACTCTTCGCGGCTGACTACTACTCGCCCGTTTCTGGGTCGATCCGTTGTACAGACTTATACTGGTTGTTATAACGCCGCATCATCTCACGGTGACGCTCGGAGTCGATTCCGTATAGGTCGAAGACGATGTTGTCTATCTCAGCCTCGATCTCATTGATGTCCATTGATTCGAGTTCCTCGCAATCAGCTTCGAATTCATCAAGCGCGTCCTCGGTAACATCTATGTCTAGCGGTACGAGAATAGAGACCTGAGTGTTGGCTTCAAGCTCTCGGCCCTCAAGCGCCTCACGGACGTATTCCGCAACGGTATCGTTAGCAATGATCGAGTCGTCGATCTGCCCGTCAGAGAGTTCGATGATAGGATCACCAGACAGGTCAGGCTGTATTGACGGATCTGCCTGATAAGAGGACGAAGGAGTGTAAGAGATATTCACGAATTCACTACCACTCTCTCGTGCTTCAGCGATATACGGGTCTGGGAACTGCGGGACCTTGATTTGGAGGTCTTTGAGGTGTATGATCTCCTCAACCAGCGTTTCGAGGCGGTCCCGCTCCTCTCCAGAGGGCCGAATGAGTGGCCATTGCGACGTGTGGTCTTCGATGTATCTGTAAGCCTTCCCCTGGTGAATACGGGAATGTTGCTTGTGGAAGAACTCGACTAACGCAGAATTTAATACAGCAGCCACAGAGTGACGATCGACTCTGGGGAGAATGATGGCGTACACGCTGACGTTGTGAGGTGCCATGATTCCAGCGTCGTCGAAGCTCAGCTTGTTATATTGGACGAGATCACCAGTTAGGACCTTTGGTTCAGGTAGTACCTCCACGTTCTGCCGTCGCATGTACCGGTACCACCACAGGTCGTCGTCTAATTGGTAGACTTCGTCAGGTTGCGTGCGGAGAACATCGGACAGGTTTCGATAGTCGCCATCGGACAATTCAGTATTCTGGTACCCGGTCGCCGTATCTCGGTTGTCTATGATGTCGAACTCAGCTGCTAGTCGTGCGTGGATTTCCTTACGCTCCGTCGACTCATCGGAGAGTGTTTTCAGCACCGATGCATCCGTGAAGTACTCCCATGTTCGCGGGTACTCGTCTGCGAACTGGTTTGGGGGAACGAGTTTGGCTCGCTCGTCACCTTGTACGTACGGAACAAATACCAGTCGGTTGCTCCAGTCGGGGAGCCACCCGAGCAGTATCTTTACCGGTGATATCTATTTTCAGTAGGTCTGTCTCGACGGTGTACGATTTGTCAACTCCGCGAGGGGTTACGGTGATTCGGTCAAGCTCATGGAGGTTCTCCTTGTCTATACCAACTTCTGGGTGGACGATGTATGCGTCGTCACCGCTGGTCTGTATCCCGACGCGGATATCATCTCCTACCAGATTCGGTGCATTTTCGTGCTCATTGTCTCTGACGACGGAGCGATCGCCGAGCCGCATTTCCATCTCCGACTCGACGCGTTCTACGAGTTCGTACTCCTCCGGCGGCGAGTTTGGCCAGATGTCCGCCAGAGGAAGGTTCCGCGTTACCGTGACGTTCTGATATTCCTCGAACGTTTCCTCCACCTCCTCGGTCATCACCGCCCCGTTGCGGAGGGGGATTCGTCCCTGAAATCGCTGTGAGTCGATTTCGTAGAAGTCGACCGACTCGGTTGGCTCCCGGGCGTACAGTTGATCGACCAACTCCGGGATTTCGCCGTCCCAGTCCCGGACTCGTGCGGCCTCGATCGTGTGTCCGTTCTTAAAGCGACCGTTTCCAACGAACGATGTCCAGTCGTCGTTTGGGACTTGTTTCTCCACTGTAAGAATTGCCGAGTAGTTCGTCGCGCCGCTAAACACTGGGTAGTCAGTGAAGTCGACAAGTTCCGTGATCTGGTTCTTCGCGAGTAGTGCACGAATCTCCTTGCCACCCTGGTTGCTGAGGAACCGATTTGAGACCACTAAGCCGAGAGAACCGCCCTCACGTAGCATCCCGAGCCCTCGTTCGGTGAACTGAAGATAGGGATCGGTTTCCTTCCACGCCGAGAGATACTGTTGCTTCAATCTGCGCTCTTGCCTTGGCGGCGAGTGGGTGTTCTGCTTTGCCACCCACGGCGGGTTGCCGACGACGTAGTCGAAGTCGATGCTATTCTTGAGGACGGCACTCAGAACGAGGTCCTCGACCAGTTTGAGGAGACGTCCGTCGTTGTAGTCCTCGCGGAGTTCCCGTACCATGTCGAGGAACGTCTCCGCCGTGTCGACGAACGTGCTGGCGACCTGTTCGACATTAGTGTCCGACGAGAAGTAATTGTAGAGATATGCGACCAGATCATCCTCGCTGATGTCGTAGTCCTCCTCTTTAACTTGGTCCTTGACCGCGTCGAAGACTGCCAGCAGGACAGAGAAATACTCTTGTCGATTACTTATTTGGCCAGCCGTCGACGACTGGACCTCGCTGAACCGTGGGAACTCGAAGGTCATCGTCTCGAATTCCTCCCCTCGCCGGATGGGTAGCGGCATATCAAACTCGATGGTATCCTCACCGAAGCTGGCTCCTAACGACTGCTGACGGCCCTCTTCAGTCTCTGACTCGTCAATCAGGGAGTCAGTCCGGAACACGGGAAGTCGCCGCAACACCAGTCCGGGGTCCTCCTCGATGGCGCGCTTGTACTCGTCGAGAATCTCAAGCATGAAGCGGATCTGTGCCATTACGACCGCGAAGGGGTGGATGTCGAGCCCGACCACCCGCGCACTGTTACAGAGGTCGTGCAGGGCTGCTGGTCGATCCATCTCCGTGCCGAGTTCGTTCTTGTAACGGTCCAGCGCCGAGACCAGGAAGGTTCCAGAACCACAGGCGGGATCGACGAGCCGGCTGTACTGAACGCCGTCGCCGTATCCCACCGAATCGACGACGTACTCACACACGCTTGGTGGCGTGTAGAACTCGCCCAGCGCCTGTCGAGTCCGACGGTCGAAGTACTGCTGGTAGAGCTGACCGAGTGGGTCACCACTGATGTCTGAAAAGTCGAACCGGCCAATAGCGAGTAGGAATTCGACGAATTGCTCTCCGTATTCCTCCAACGGAGTCGGCCAACTCTCCTCGTTAATCTCTCGTCCGGAAAGTTCGTCAATTTCCTCAGCACTCTGTGTCCACCAGTAGTAGATGTCCTGCTCGAACACAGACTCGACAAGTTCTTCACGCATCTGCTCCATCAGGCCGCGTCCGGCGTGGATGTATGACACCGGCGAGACTTCGCCGCGGAATTCGGGTGTCTCGGTCTGTACGAATCTGGATATGTTGACCCCGGGGAAGTTCTGATCCTCACAGGCCTTGGCCAACATCAGTCGTCCCAGTAGCGACTGAACGGTCTCGACCGCGAACATCACCCTCTGTTTATTTGCAGCGCTGCCAGCGATGTCCCGCCACTCTTCCGGAAGGTCGTACCAACTTGGGTCCGGAGCGTAGTACTCCCTCCAGAATTCGTAGGCATCACGCGGGAAGTTGTTGTCGCGCGGTTGATCAAGATAGTACTCAAGCAGACTGTACGTGTGCTCCAGCATTTGATAGAACAGTGTTCCACGCTCCAGCCGGAACGTATCCATGAACTCATTCTGCCCAACTGGCTCCCCGTCGACTCTGGTCCCGACTGAGACAGTCTCTGTAGTGGCGAAGTAGTCCTCGATCTCTTCAGTTGAACTGAACGAATAGCTGGGCTTGTGGAGCTGTTCCAGTTCGGCGAGCTGTTCGTCTGAGATTTCATTCAGGCTAACGCGGAACCGGCGATCATAGTTGTCTCGCCCGACCCGTTCGTAGAAGATCAGCTCTTCTCCGTCGGTCAGCACACCGTAATCGGCCCTGAGCGGGACTACGTACTGCTCCCACAGCTGCCTCCGGTGGCTCCCGAGGTCGTCATCTCGCGTTGGTTTCTTGAACTCAACGACGAATACGACGTTTCCGATATCATCCTTCGCGAAGTAGTCTGGACGATCTCCACCAACGATGTGGTTCTCGGAACGAACGTCGATTGGGATACCTTTGTACCCCAGCGTCTGGAAGAAATCATTGTCGGTGAACACGTCGGTGACCTCACTCTCCTCCAAGTCCCGACGTTGCTGGATTCTGGCATATATTGAATTGAAAGTCGTCCCCAGATCTGGCATGAACTATGTCATTTAGCGACAGGTATTAAACCTCCCTGTTAGCACAATCACGGATCATATACCTCCTCCAATTATACATCAAAGACAATGGTCGAAATCGTCAATATCGTTGCCTCTGGCCATGTTGGTCGTGAGTTAGATTTGGTGGCGCTACAAAGCGATCTGGACGCACATGAAAGAGTCTACGAACCTGAGCGTTTTCCGGGTCTGCAGCTACGGTTTGAGGAAGGGAGTGCTGTCTTAATTCTCTATTCCTCTGGTTCGTATAGCATTATGGGCGCGAAGTCAGAGGAAGAACTTGAGAACATATATATTGCACTTTCCGAAGCCGTTGGTGATCTTGGAGTTGATATCATTGACACGGGTAAACGCCCTGAAGTTCAGAATCTGATTTGCAGGGCAGATATAAGACGAGAAGTTGATCTTTCAGCGCTCTCGGTTGGATTGGGGTTAGAAAATGTTGAGTATGAACCAGAACAGTCCCCGTTCTTGTTCTATTGGCCGGAAGAACTGGATTGTTTGATTACTATTCCTTCAAATGGGGCCGTGTCTATTACGGGGATAGAGACGATGGGGGAAGCTGAGCAGGCATTTGCACATCTTCAAAACCGAATTGAGGAGTTATTCCAGCAAGAGTAGGTGTGAACAACGAGCAGAGCTGGCCGGTAGGATTCAAACAGAAGGATTGCAGGATTTGAATCCTTTGTGTGCAAGCCGGTGGAGGGATTTGAACCCTCGACCTAATCCTTACGAAGGATTCGCTCTGCCAGTCTGAGCTACACCGGCGCTGCGCGTTTATTCGTAGGGCCGATACTGGCCATAAGGATTGCGAATCGATACGCTCGTGTGAGCGAATCCCAGTCCCGGCCCGCGGATTGCGAGTCGGCGGTCTACCCCTTCGCCGACGGCTCATCGCTCGAGTCGCACGTCCAGGCAGACGTTCAGTTCGTGCGGGGCGTACGACCGGACGGTGTGACGCGTTTCGACGCTGACGTCGTATTCGGGTTCTGCGGCCGCGCGAATCTCGTGCTCGCCCGGTCCGAAGGGGTCGTCCTCGTGCTGGATGTCGTAGTAGTGGACGACGCAGTCGTCACCGGCCAGGGTCACGGCCGACTCGAGAAATTCGTCTGCGCTGTGGGGCAGATTCATCACGAGCCGGTCGGCCCAGCCCCTGTACTCGGTGGCGACGTCCGTGACGTCGCCGTTGATAGCGGTGACGCGGTCCGCGACCCCGTTTCGACGCGCGTTCTCGCGCAGGTATTCGATCGCCTCGGGGTTGATGTCCACGCCGACGCACTCCGCGCCGCGTTTCGCGAACGGAATCACGAACGGGCCGACGCCGGCGAACATGTCGACGGCGTGTTCGCCAGCCGCGACCTGCTCGGCGACCCGGTGTCGTTCGGTCGCGAGCCGCGGCGAGAAGTAGACCGCCGCGAGATCCAGCGCGAACTCACAGCCGTACTCGCGGTGGACGATTTCGGTGTCCTCGCCCGCGAGGAGTTCCCAGTCGCGGACGCGCGTTTCGCCTTTGACCTTCGAGGCCTTGTTGAGTACCGTCTCGACTGGGAGGTCGGACTCGAGGATGGCGTCTGCGATCGCCCGCGCGCGCTCAGGGTCGTCTTCGTCGATGAGTGCAGCCCTGCCGAGTCGCTCGTAGGAGGGTTCGAACGCGAGGCGGTCCGCGGGCGTCGTCTGCGTGGTGCGTTCGTCAACCGCGCGCGAAACGATGTCGCCGTCCTCGAGGACCTCCCGCACAGCGTCGGGGTCCGTAACCGGGATGTAGAGCCAGCCGTCCTCGACGGTGATTTCGTAGTCATCGTCGATCACGTCTGCGTCCGCGAGCGTCGTTCGGGTCGCTTCCCCGTTTTCGCGCGCGACGCGAACGCACGGGACTTCCATACACGAACTGGCCGTCGAGTCGCCGTAACACTGACGTTTCGGTCGTCGGCCGTTCTCGCGCTGATGAACCATCTCACGCTATATCGAATCCGTACGTGCTGGATGCGAGATCATCCGGAAAACCCAGGACAGCGAACAGGCTGTCCGCCAGTCGTCTCGAACGAGATGTACCCCATTTATTTCTGCATATTAGGAAACGTATACTGATTGGATCGAAGCGACCAATTGCCGCCGATGGGGCATTCAATCGAGCAAGCCGTCGGGATCGTATGCGGTATCGTTGGGCTCTCCCTTATCGGCCTGGTGAGTGTTCTCTTCCTTCCGGGCTATACGAGCGGGATCGGTCCGCTAGCGGTAACTGGTGCTTCCGGTATCGTCTTTGTCGGTGTCGGCGTGCGAAATTTCGACGAGCAGAGACGACGAATCGGAGCCGCTGTGGCCGCGATCGGGAGTGCCGGAACAGCGGTTGCTGCGGTATACATACTTGTAGCGGCTGGCGAATCCACTGCCAATCTACTCGCTGTTGGTGCCGCCGGCGTCGCGGTGCTTTCGTTGTCACTCTCTGCGCTCACGTCTTGGGATCTGTGTCGATACGAGCCCCGGTTCGTCGAACTGGGCGGCATCAGTGCAACGACCGCGAGCGTGATACTGGCAGATTTACCTCCGGACACGGACGAACCGTTCCGAACCCTCTTTTTCGCTTTCGGCTGTCTCATGGCGGTGTACGGGGTTTTGATACTCGTAGCGGCGTTTCTGGTGACCAACGACGATACGAGAATATCCGCCAGTTAGACGGTCGTCTCGGTCGCGATCGGGGTTGTGACGGGACGGTTGCCGTCCCGACAACCGCTCGAACGTTCCGCATTCGATGCGTCTGGGGGCATATCGACTCGATCGAGACGATACGGGACGACGTCACCCGGAATCGATCCGTCGCGGGAGAGGCATCCAGCATGTGAATCGATCCGTCGCGGGATAGGTGTCCAGCATGCGAATCGATTCTGTCGGAAGTATAGTCTTCTGTACCGTTCACTGCAGAAAATATCAGAATTTCATCAATTTATATCCCATCGACGCTTCGTCCGGATGCAGCATGGACGAATACACCATCGAGGTTCCTGCTATGACGTGTGAAGGCTGTGAAATAGTTATCACCGGCGCAGTGTCGGTTCTCTCCGGCGTCGGCAAGGTCGACGCCGACGCTGCAAACGGTCGAGTGACGATCTACGGGGATCCGTCGGCGGAACCTCGTGTCCGGGAGGCGATCGAGAAAGCCGGCTACGACGTGCTCGAATAGTGCCATCCGGATTCACGACATCGATCTTCGAGAGAGATATGTGTCACATGGACTCCGATAGACAGTCGTTCGAACGCGCTCGAGCGCGGGGAATCGACCGATGAGCGCATCGCTTCGGCTTCGATCTGCGGTGGCGGATGCGACGGAACGCCTCTCGGTCGATCCCGATCGAACGACCGCCGTGGTCGCCGCCATGCTCGGTATTGACGTCCTGTGGTGGCTGCTCCTGTACGGTGGTCACGTCCCGATGCCGGGGATGACGTGGCTGATGATGACGGCCGACGTTCCGATGGCCGCACCCGGTGCGATGGAACGAGCCGTGTTCCACGTCGGAACGCTCGAAGCGGTCGTCGGGTATACGATCATGTGGGGTGTGATGATGTGGGCGATGATGCAACCGGCGATGACGCGCTTCACGCGGGAGTACGCCGCCGCGTACCGTGGGTCGGGTCTCGGCGCGGTGCGGGCGCTGGGCGCGTTTCTCGGTAGCTACTACGTCGTCTGGCTCCTCTCCGCGTGCGTTCCGCTCCTCTACAACGCGGTCCTTCCGGGCGGTATTTACGGTGTCACTCGGGAGTACACACACTTGGTCATCGGTGGCGTCCTCGTTCTCACCGGGCTATACCAACTGTCGCGGTTCAAGCGGTCGTTCTTACGGACGTGCTGTGAATCAGTCGCTCCGCACTCGGATGGTCCAGTACGGGCGCTCCAACGGGGGCTGAACCACGGTGTCCGGTGCGTCCTGACGAGTTTTGGCATCTTTTTCCTGGTGATGATCTTCTTCGGCGAGATGAACCTCGTCTGGATGGTCGCGCTAACGGGGGCCGTTACGATAGAACGCCTCCCGTCCTGGGGTGAAGAACTCGCTGTCGGTATCGGTGCCGTGTCGCTCATCTCGGGGCTCGTCGTCCTCCTCGCGCGACCGGAACTCCCCGTCCCGTTCGTCCTCTAACACGGCGTTCGATAGCGGCGGCGATACGGCCGTCGTGGCATTTTTTCCGTCGCTGTCCGTACCCGCCTTGTGAGATGAGCGACCGAACGAGGCTCACGACGCTCGAGACGGTCCACGACGAGGGGTCGTGGCTGTTTACGATCCGAGATCAGTACGGAGAACCGGACGAAGCAATTCTCGTGCCCTGCGAAGACGGCATCGAAGCGTGGATCAACCGGTGTACGCACGAGGCCCAGCGGTTCGATACGGGCCGCGGCGTGGCGATGCGTGACGGACAGATCATCTGTCCAAAACACGGGTCCATGTTCGATTCGTGTTCGGGATACTGTGACAACGGCGAGGCAGCCGAGACGACGCTTTCGGCCGTCGAGATCACCGTCGACGACGAAATCGTCTACCTGACCGACGACGGCGTGACCTTCGCTCACGAAGGCGGGACCGACGCCGAAGACGATGATGACGGCCCCGAATCGACCTCCCACATCGGGTTCTGATCGGAAACCAGTGGCCGATCCGAGGTCCGCTTCGGCGATCGTTTGGGAGTGGTTTTCGCTTCCCTCCCCGTCTCCGTCTGCACGGAGAACCCGTTCGAGGCGACATCGATGGGAATCGACGGTTGCTACTCCCGCGTCATCCGTGCCGACTCGCACGGCTACGCCTCGGCACGACGGCGACCGACGAAGACAAATCCGTCGTCTCCCCGACGACCCGTACGCCCAGCCTGTGTGGACGCCCGAAACCGAGGCGGATGCGCTCGCGGTGGCGGGCGCGGCGATCGAGGTCGTCGTCCGAGCGGTGATTTTCGCGATCGATATCGACTGGGAAGTGATCGATGAGGCCCACAGCGAGGGTTTCGCCGCTGTTCGCCCGGCTTGCAGCATGGTCACAGTAAAGCGGCTGATCGACCCGGCACGACCGGCCGAAGGCGAGGCGATCACCATCGCCGATACCGATTACCACGTCAGCCCGTACACGAACGCGCGCCCCGTCTCGAAAACGTATTCCGAGCGCTCGGACTACGACCCCCATGCTCACCTTCATCGGCCTCGGACTCTACAACGAACGGTCGATCACCGTCGAAGGCCGGGACGCGCTCCGGGCAGCGGATCGCGCCTACGCCGAGTTCTACACTAGCGAACTGATCGGGACGACGATCGACGACCTCGAGTCATACCACGACACCGATATCGAGGTGCGGGACCGCGCGGGCGTCGAACAGCATCCCGACGACGTCCTCGCCGCCGCCGAGTCCGAAGACGTGGCCTTCCTGACCGCGGGCGATACGATGATCTCGACGACCCACGTCGATCTCAGGTTGCGAGCCCACGACCGCGGCATCGAGACGCGGGTGATCCACGGCGTCACCGCCCAGACCGCCACGAGCTCGCTCACCGGGCTCCAGAACTACCGCTTCGGCAAGTCGACGACCCTCCCGTTCCCTTACGCGCACGGAGCCGACGGCCTCCCCGCGAGCGTGACCGAGACGATCGACGACAATCGATCCGACGGGCTTCACACCGTCGTTTATCTCGACATCAAGGTCGGTCGGGGTTCGGCCGGCAGTCAGAAGGCGTCGCACTCCGACGACACCGCCGATCGAGACGAATTCATGACGGCCGACGTCGGCGCTGAACTGCTCGCCGCCGAGTATCCCGACCTCGTCGGCGTCGTCGTCGCTCGCGCCGGGAGTCCCGGTCCGCTCGTCGAGGCCGGGACGATGACCGAACTCGCGACGCGGGAATTCGGCGATCCGCTGCACCTGCTCGTGATCCCGGGGGAGTGTCACCACCTCGAGGCCGACGCGCTGGTCGAACTCGCCGATGCCGACCGGGCTGCACTCGATATCGTCTAGCACCGTCGCTCTCTCGATCGAGACGTCGCTCACCCGAGGACCGCCTGGAGTCGATCCAGAAAGTCACCCGGCACCTCGACGTGGGGTGTGTGGCCGGTGTTTCCGAAGACGATTTCTTCGTACTCACCGCCGCGGTCGACGTAGGTCTCGAGGACGGCACGGGTCTGGTCGACCATCGGCTGGGGCGGGAAGACGTCCTCGCCGGGCCACTCCGGAAGGTGGCCCATCCGGCCGAGCGTCCCGACGTCGAACAGGGACGCGTTCGAGACGATCTGATCGGTGTCGCCGCGGATCCACGTGATCGGCGGCTTGTCGGCGGGATCGATCCCTGTGATCTCCTCGAGGCGACAGTACTTCGGCGATATGGCGTTGTTGACGCCTGTGTCGCCGGGCGCGGTTCCTGGCCAGTTATCGCTCTCGATCGTCGACCCCGGATAGTTCTCGTCCCCAGTGGCCGTATCGAGCATCCCGGTCAGATACGATTCTTCACGGTCGTCGTCGAAGTCGTGCGTCGGATCGACGTAGTAGGTGCGCAAAATGTTCCGTGGCGAGACCGCCGCGGTACCGTCACGAACGCGGTGTTGAAGACTCGAGACGAATTCCCAGTTTGCAGTTCCGCCGCCGGCGCCGGCGTAATCGTCGAAGCAAGGCGTTCCGTCCACGTCTTTCGTGCCGCCGAATCCGTACGGCGAGAGCGGGTTGATGAGGACGAGGGCTGCGACGGCCTCCGGATGGTCGATCGCGTACCGCATCGCGACGCCGCCGCCGATGGACCAGCCGACGAGGACGTACGGTTCGTCGACGTCGAGCGCTCCGACGAGGGCGTTGAGATCCGCTTCAAAGTCGCCCAGCCCGTTCGTCGCGTCGACCGGTTTCGTCTCTGAATCGCCGTGTCCTCGCTGGTCGGGCGCGATCGCACGGTGGCGATCCGGGAGTTCGAGGAGTACGTCCTCGAAAAACCGCGACGAAGAGACGTTTCCGTGGAGAAAGACGACCGTCTCGCCCCCGTCGGTGGTCAGATCTGATTCGCTCGTTTCGAGAAAATGCGTCTCGAGTCGGTCGGTTTCGATACGTCGTGAATCGACGCCGGCGAGGGTGTCGTCCCGGGTCATGCCTCCCGATACCACAGCACCCCGGATAATTCTCCGGCCGTGTCGAGGCAGGTGCGACGTCGCCTACAGCCGGTCGATGACCGCCTCGGTTACGTCTTCGGTCGATGCGTCGCCGCCGAGATCGGGCGTATGTGGGCCTTCTGCGAGCGTCGACTCGACGGCCTCGGTGACGGCGTCGGCTTCCTCGTCGTAGCCGAGGTACTCGAGCAGCATGGCGGCGGAGATGATCTTCGCGGCGGGGTTTGCGAGGCCGTCGCCTGCGATGTCGGGTGCGGTACCGTGGACTGGCTCGAACAGGGCGCGGTCGGGACCGATGTTGGCCGAGGGGAGCAGGCCGAGTCCGCCGACGAGACCGGCGGCGAGGTCCGAGAGGACGTCGCCCGCGAGGTTCGGACAGACGACGACGTCGAACTGTTCGGGGTCGAGACAGACGTGGGTCGCGAAGGCATCCATCAGCACTTCGTCGGTTTCGATGCCGTTGTCCTCGGCGACCGATTTGACGGTGTCGCGGAAGAGGCCGTCCGTCTCGCGCATGACGTTTGCCTTGTGGGCGATGGTAAACCCGTCGTGTTCGGTCCCGGAGACGTAGTCACAGGCAAATTCGGCCAGTCGTTCGGAGGCCGATTCCGTCACCACGCGCGTCAGCGTCGATACGTCCTCCGACAGGCGGTCCTCGTGTCCGGCGTAGACACCTTCGGTGTTCTCCCGGAGGAAGACCAGGTCCGTCTCGGGACGCACGGCGTCGATCCCCGGGTACGCCTTCGCGGGTCGAACGTTGACGAACGAATCGACCGCCTCCCGGAGCGGCAGTATGACGTCCGCGGCCGAATCCCCGGCTGCGCCGAACAGCGTCGCATCCGTCGACGCCGCAAGATCGTACGTCTCCTGCGGGAGCGCTTCGCCCGTCTCCTCCCGAACAGCGTCACCGGCCTCGCCCTCGACGAACTCGAAGCCGAGCTCGAGCGACTCGAGGACGTCGACCGCTGCGGGTGTCACTTCCTGTCCGATTCCGTCGCCCGGAATGACGGCAATTTCGTGAGTCATGCTCGGATATCGAGGTGGAGCCGAAAAGAGAGTATCGATACCGTCGTTGGAGCGTCGGAGAGCGCTTCGCCGAGCCGAAGCTGTCCGCGATTGCCGATCTCGAAGCGAAAGATCCGATTACTGACCTCGGTTCAGGGGCTTCGGACGCCAGTGCTGGTTTCCATCGCATCGGCGATCGCGCGCTGCTTGAGCAGCGAAAACCCAACTATGACCAGTCCGAACCCAATGAGTGTTATCGCGCCGATCGACTCGTCGAGCAGGACGACACCCACCACCGTCACGACGATCGGAACCAGATACCCGATCAGTGACGCCTCGAACGCGCCGCGTTCGTCGATAATCGTTGCCACCACTGCGCGGTCGACTGCCTCGAGGGAGTACCGAGACTCGACGCGCTCTCGTCGCACGTTTCGAACTGGGTACCAAAATCGAATCAGCAACGATCGTTAGTCTGCGTCCGGAATCGCCGCGTCGTCGACGTACGGCAGTTCCCGGGCCGTCTCACGAACCGCGCCGGCGTTGGACTTCATCAACGCCGTCGTGTCCCAGACCCCCTCGACGAGGGCCTTGCGCTGGGCGTCGTCGACGGTCACGTCGATCGTCCGATCGCCGTAGGTAACGGTCTCTGCCTCGACGTCGATCTCGATCTCGCCGTCGGGGTTCGCATCGACCCAGTCCTGCAGTTCTTCGATCGTTTCGTTGTCTGCTGTCACGGTCGGGATACCGAGTGCGAGGCAGTTCCCCGCGAAGATCTCCGCGAAGCTCTCGCCGATGAGGGCGTCGATCCCCCAGCGCATCAGCGCCTGCGGCGCGTGCTCGCGAGAGGATCCGCAGCCGAAGTTCGAGTTAACAACCATCACCGACGAATCCTGATAGCGGTCTTCGTTCATCGGGTGGTCTTTCGGATCGTCGGTATCGTCGAACCGGAGGTCGAAGAACGCGAACTCGCCGAGCCCGTCGAACGTGACGACCTTCATGAATCGCGCGGGGATGATCTGGTCGGTATCGATGTCGTTTCCGCGGATCGGAACGCCCGACCCCGACACGTAGTCGACTTCTGGGATTTCGACCTCGTCCTGGCTCGCGGGTCGTTCCTCTCCGCTTGCCTGTTCCGAGGATTCACTTCGTTCGTCCTCGCGACTCATGCGAGGTTCACCTCCTTCAGGTCGCGTACGTCAGTGACTTCTCCGGTGATCGCCGCCGCGGCGACCATCCGCGGGTTCATCAGGACGGTCCGCCCGTCTTTCGATCCCTGTCGGCCGACGAAATTCCGGTTCGAGGAGGAGGCACAGGCCTCGTCGCCCTCGAGTTGGTCTTCGTTCATGCCGAGACACATCGAACAGCCGGCGTTTCGCCACTCGAAACCGGCGTCCTCGAAGACGTCCTTCAGCCCCTCTTCCTCGGCGGCGGTCTGGACGCGCTGGCTGCCGGGGACGACCATTGCGCGGACGTCGTCGTGGACCTCGCGGCCCTCGATGATCCGGGCGGCGCGTCGCAGATCCGGGAGGCGCGCGTTCGTACATGACCCGAGGAACGCGACGTCGATGTCGTATCCCTCCATCGTCTCGCCGGGCTCGACGCGCATGTGTTCTTGAGCGCGTCGGGCGGTGTCTTGCTTGTCGGCGGGCAACTCTTCGGGTGTCGGGATCGGCTCCGTGACGCCGACTCCTTGCCCGGGCGTCGTGCCCCAGGTGACGACCGGCTCGAGTTCGTCCGCGTCGATGTGGACGACGTCGTCGTATTCGGCGTCGTCGTCGGACCGAATCGACTCCCAGTAGGGTTTGAGTTCGTCGAATTTCTCCGGGTTCTCCTGGAAGTAGTCGGTGTCCTCGAGCCATTCGTAGGTGGTCTCGTCGGGGTTGACGTAGCCCGCACGAGCACCGCCTTCGATCGACATGTTGCAGATCGACATTCGGCCCTCCATGCCGAGGCCCTCGATGGCTTCGCCGGCGTACTCGTAGACGTAGCCGACGCCACCTTCCGTGCCGAGTCGGCGGATGATCTCGAGGATGACGTCTTTCGCCTCGACACCGTCGCCGAGTTCGCCGTCGACCTGAATCTTGCGAACCTTCTGTTTTTCCATCGCGACGGTGCCCGTTGCGAGTACGTCCCGAATCTGGGAGGTCCCGATGCCGAACGCGAGCGCACCGAAGGCGCCGTGAGTCGAGGTGTGGGAGTCTCCGCAGACGATCGTCTTGCCGGGTTGGGTGAGTCCCTGCTCCGGTCCGATGACGTGGACGATCCCCTGATCGCCCGTCGTCGGATCCGAAAAGTCGATACCCGCTTCGCGGACGTTTTCCTCGAGTTCGGTCATCATCTCCTCGGCCGCGTCCTCCTCGTAGGGCCGGGACTGGTCGGCTGTCGGGACGATGTGATCGACCGTCGCGTGGGTCAGTTCGGGATAGGCGACCTCGAGGTCGCGCTCGCGGAGCATGCCGAACGCCTGCGGGCTGGTCACCTCGTGGATGAGGTGGAGCCCGACGAATAGCTGATCCTGTCCAGTCGGCAGCGTCGTTACCTTATGGCGATCCCAGACCTTGTCGTACAGTGTATTCTTACTCATTCCTCTACTTCCGTGTCGGACCGTCGTCCGTGCTCGGTTCCGCGTTCGAAGACGCGGTTCGCGTCGTCGGCTTCCTTCGGCGGCGTGTGGTCGACGTCGCGCATCGTTCCAGCCGCGTCTGTGCTCTCGTCGGTCTCGTCGGCTGTCTCACTCGTCGGTGTCCCGCCGTCGGAGCGTTGCTCCGACGAGGATCGCGAATCAGCGGTTCGCTCACCGCCGTCAGCTGCGACGGTCGGGCCGCGATTGAACAGCCGGCCAGCCGTTTCTCCAGTGTCGGGATTGGTGTGGCTGACGTCGGCCATCGTGTCTGTCGTGTCGTTGTCGGTCATTGTCGTTTTCGGCTCTCAGTCGTCCGCCTGCACCTGGACGGATTCGTCTTCGTTTTCGGACGCTTCGTCCGCCCACGCGAACAGGTCGCGAAGTCGCTCGCCGACCTGCTCTATTTCGTGGTTCTTCTCTGCGTCCCGGAGCTGGTGGTAGCTCGGGCGTCCTGCCTGATTCTCGAGTATCCACTCGCGGGTGAACTCGCCGTTTTGAATCTCCTCGAGCGTCTCTTCCATGTTCTCGCGAACGGATTCGTCGACGATTCGGTCGCCGCGGCTCAGGCCGCCGTATTCGGCGGTATCGGAGACCGAGTCCCACATTTCGGCGTGTCCGCCTTCGTACATCAGGTCGACGATCAGTTTGAGTTCGTTGAGACACTCGAAGTAGGCGATCTCGGGGGAGTAGCCGGCGTCGACCAGCGTCTCGTAGCCGTGTTTGACCAGCGACGTGACGCCGCCACAGAGAACGGCCTGTTCGCCGAAGAGGTCGGATTCGACCTCCTCCTGAAACGTCGTCTCGATGACGCCCGCGCGTGTACAGCCGATCCCCTTTGCGTACGCGAGGGCGCGGCCTTGCGCGTCGCCCGTGGTGTCCTGATAGACCGCCAAGAGCCCCGGCGTCCCTTCGTCGTTCTCGTAGTTGCGCCGAACGAGGTGGCCCGGACTCTTCGGCGCGACCATCGTCACGTCGACGTCTTCGGGCGGCTCGATCTGGTTGTAGTGAATGTTCAGCCCGTGGGCGAACTGCAGCGTGTCACCCGCCTCGAGGTTGGGCTCGATAGCGTTCTCGTAGACCGACGCCTGAACGGTGTCGGGAACGAGCACGGAGACGTAGGACGCCTGCGAGACCGCATCGTCGGGCGTCGTCACCGTCAGTCCATCCGCTTCGGCGGCCGATCGCGAGGAGGAGCTCTCGCGCAGGCCGACGACGACGTCGACCCCGCTGTCGTGAAGGTTCAGCGCGTGCGCGTGGCCCTGGCTGCCGTAGCCGAGGACGGCCACGGTTTCGTCGTCGAGCGTCGATACGTCGGCATCGTCGTCGTAGTAGATATCGGTTGTAAATTCGTCAGTCATCGTCAGCAGTTTGTGTGTGGTGTCGGTGTTGGTTCGCCTGGTCGGCGGACTGTGCCGTCCCGGATGCCGCGGTCTGATCGGTGCCGCGTGCCAGCGCCGTCGTTCCCGTCCTGGAAATCTCTCTAATCCCGAACTGGCTGAAGGTATCGATCGCGGCCTCGATCTTCTGGCGCGCGCCGGTCACTTCGATCGTCGCCGTTTCGGGACTCGAGTCGACGGTATTGCCGTCGTACATGTCCGCGACGGCGGCGACCTGGTCGGGTCGGTCCGCCTCGACCTTGATCAGCGCGAGTTCGCGCCGCATGGCGTCGGGCTCGAGTTCGCGAACGGAAATGACCGGCACCAGCTTGCGCAACTGTTTCTCGACCTGATCGATGCCGGGATCGGTCTCCTCGACGACGATCGTCATCCGTGCGCGATCCTCGTCTTCGGTGGGACCAACCGTCAGGCTCTCGATGTTGAACTGCCGCCGTGAGAACAGCCCTGAGACGTCCGAGAGGACGCCGGGTTCGTGTTCGACCAGCGCAGAGATGACTGTGCGTCGCGGTGCGTGAGTCACCTCGACCTCGGGATCGATGCGAATGCCCTGCTTGTTTCGTCGACCCGCGGGCGTCGGTCGCTCTTCCGGTGCCGGGCCGTCGAGTCCACGCTTCATAGCTGGTCCTCCGTCAGTGCGAACTGGCCGTTGTCGCCGCCGCTTGGAACCATCGGGTAGACGTTGGCGTCCGGATCGATGTGGACGTCGATCACCGAGGGGCCGTCGTAGGCGACGGCGGCGTCGATCGTGTTCGCGACGTCGTCGTAATCGTCGATTCTGAACCCTTTCGCGCCGAACGCTTCGGCGAGTTTGTCGAACTCGGGCATCCAGTGGTAGTCAGATGCCGAGTGACGTCCCTCGAAGAAGGCGTCCTGCCACTGCCGGACCATCCCGATGTACTCGTTGTTGAGGACGGCGACCGTGATGTCTAAGTTCTCGCGGACGGCGACCGACAGACCCTGAAGCGTCATCAGGAACGATCCGTCACCGTCGATACAGACGACCTCCTGATCGTCGTCGGCCGCCAGCCGTGCGCCGATCGCCGACGGAAGTCCGTATCCCATCGCGCCGAGGCCGTGACTGGAGACCCACGTCCGAGGCTCGGTGAACGTCCAGTACTGGCAGGCCCACATCTGGTGTTGGCCGACGCCGGTGGTGACGATGGCGCGGTCGCTCGTGGCTTCGTCGAGCGCTTCGACGACGAACTCCGGCTGGACCGGTTCGTCCTCGGGCGCGTCGTACGCCATCGAGTAGTCGGATTTCCACTGCTGGCACTGTGCACGCCACTTCGTCGCTTCCGGCGACGAGTCGACGGCGGCTGACAACTGGCCGACGACGGTTTCGGCGTCGCCGACGAGCGGGTAATCCGCATAGATGTTCTTCGAAATCTCCGCGGGGTCGATGTCGACGTGGATGAGTTCCGCGTCGGGTGCGAAGGTTTCGATTCCACCGGTCAGCCGGTCGTCGAACCGGGTACCGATCCCGATTAGCGTGTCGCAGTGGGTGATCGCCATGTTGGCATAGCCGGTCCCGTGCATCCCCGCCATCTCGAGCGAGAGTTCGTGGTCCTCGGGGAACGAGCCGATGCCGGGCATCGTGGTGATGACCGGAATCTCGTGTTCGAGCGCGAACTCGCGGCAGGCCTCGCTGGCCTCGCCTTTGATAACCCCGCCGCCGAGCAGCAACACCGGCCGTGCGGCGTTCTCGATCCGCTCGGCCGCGGCTGCGACGATTTCGGGGGCTGCCCGCTCCTGGACCTCGTAGGTGTCGGGGACCTTCGGTGCGTCCGGTTCGCGGTCGGTTTCCGCCTTGGTGATGTCCTTCGGAAGGTCGACCAGCGTCGGCCCTGGCCGGCCCTCGCGGGCAAGCGCGAACGCTTCGCTGACGTCCGTGCCGACCCGATCCGCATCGTTCGCGAAGGTGTTGTCCTTCGTAACCGGCGTCGTAACGCCAGTCGTGTCTGTTTCCTGGAAAGCGTCGTTGCCCACGAACTCCGTCGGGACCTGCCCCGTCAGGGCGACTATCGGATCCGAGTCCATGTCGGCGTCCGCGATGCCGGTGACCAGATTGGTCGCGCCCGGTCCGGACGTCGCGAGACAGACGCCAGGATCGCCCGAGACGATGCCGTACGCGTCGGCCGCGTGGGCCGCGCCTTGCTCGTGGGCCATCGTCACGTGGGTGATGTCCGAATCGTAGAGCGCGTCGTAGACGGGCATGATCGCCCCGCCTTGGACGCCGAAGGCGTATTCGACGCCCGCGTTTTCGAGCGCGCGGACGACGGCTTCGGCACCCGTCGTGACGGGCTTTGTCGTTTCTGACTCGACGTTAGCCGTGGAGTCTGTCTCGGACGCCGCGTCGGGTGCAGCGCCGTCAGTGATCTGGTCGTCGTTCTGTTCTTCGTCCGCCGGTGTGACCTTTGCTGCGCGTTCGCTCATCGATTGCCTCCCGCCGGTGTACGGCGATCGGGTGGTGTACGGTAGTGTGTCATCTGCTGAATTGCTGGTCGCTCGGAAAACGTTGCGGATTCCGGTTCGAAGCTACGAGGTACTGAGGATGGGGCTAGGACGCCCCTACAATACGAATCGGAGCGAGCGCGCTGTTGCCGACCGTGCGAGCGGACGTCGACAGTGGAGCGCTGACCGTCATTACTGACAACGTAGTGACCTCGAGGGTCATAATCCTTACGAGTCCGATCGTTCGAACGCGATAGCTGGGGCTCGCGAACGGTGGCAAACGGGGAGGACATTCCTCAGACGCGCACCTCCTCCTGATCCTGCTGGCGTTCGACGCCAGCCTCTTCGGCGAAGCGCTCCAGCACGTCGACTGTGACGCGGCGCTTCTCGGCACCGTAGTCTTTGACGCGGCGAGTAACTGCCGTGACCTGTTCGTCGGTGGGGTCGAACCCGCACTCGACGAGTCGCTCCCGGACCGAGTGGGTGCCGGTGTGCTTGCCCATAACGAGCCTGCGCTCGGCACCGACCATCTCGGGAGTCATGACGCCGGGTTCGAAGGTGTCGGAGTTTTCGATGACGCCGGCTGCGTGGATGCCGCTTTCGTGGGAGAAGGCGTTGCCCCCGACGACGGGCTTGTTGCCCGGCGTCGGCATTCCGCTTTTCTCTTCGACGATTTCCGAGAGTTCGGTGATGCGCGTCGTGTCGATGCCGGTGTCAGTCTGGTAGAGCGACTCGACGGCCATCACGAACTCCTCGTAGGCGGCGTTGCCGGCCCGCTCCCCGATGGAGTTGACCGACACCTGCGCCTGGGACGCGCCCGCTTCGATACCCGCCAGTGCGTTGGCGGTGGCCAGTCCGAAGTCGTCGTGGGTGTGGACGTCGACCCGAGCGTCGGTGTGGGCGAGGACTTTCTCGATCATGGCCCGGAACCGGGTCGGCGTTGCGACGCCACAGGTGTCCGGGATGTTGATCCAGTCGGTCCCCGCGTCGGAAACCGCCTCGATGACTTCGATCAGGTATTCTTCGTCGGTTCGCGTCGCATCCATCGGCGAGAACATGCAGGTCACGCCCGCCTCTTTGACGCGTTCGACTGATTCAACTGCGCGCTGTACGACTTCCTCCCGGGTGGCATGCATCGAATCCTCGATCTGGACGTCGCTGGTGCTGACGAAGACGTGCACCATTTCGACGCCGGAGTCGAGCGCCGCTTCGATGTCCCCGTCGACGACGCGGGCGAGGCCGGCGGTCGTCGAACTGGTGGACGAAGCGATATCACGAACGGCCTCGAACTCGGCGTCCGAGTTGACGGGGAATCCCGCCTCGATGACGTGAGTTCCCATCTCGTCCAGAACGGACGCGATCTGCCGTTTATCGTCGTAGGAAAACGAAGTGCCGGGCGACTGTTCGCCGTCCCGGAGGGTCGTATCGAAGACACGTGCTGACTCTATTTCGTCAGTGGAATCTAACGTGCCCTGGAAGAACTCGACCCCCCTGACTGGTGTCAGAGGACGGGTTGTCTTGTGAAGACATTGTATCTGAATCCGAGGTGCGACGATCTATATAAACCTAACGCTGTCCGAGGCAGGAAGCGTCTGTTCAAACCGAGCACAATTCGTCGTTACAGCGGAAAACCGCACGACTGCGCCGCCCTATTAGTTGAGGGTACATCCTAATACAGTATGGAGGCGCTCGCTCGATCAGCCCCGGAAAGGGGGGTTGGAACCGAATTATTCCGCCGATCGACCCGTCACGGCTCGCTCGAGCGCTGGCGCGCGCTCCCCGGTGGCCGTTTGGTCGATTTCGATCACTGGTTGCCGACAAAAAGCGACAAACGTTCTCTAACTTGGAAACGATCAGCGAGAACGTTCGGATAAGACGATGAGCGCTTCGAGAGTCACAGCTATCAAGAGAGGTGATCCATCCACGATCCGGTCTCCAGCGCGCGGCCGACCGAACCTCGATACCGGGGGTGCATCGCGCAGTCGCGCGTGTCAGGATTTTATGCCCAATTGTTGTAGACCGGCGCGCATGACGACCGACGAGATCACCGACCTGCTGACGGAGGCGTACATCGACGAACTCGAGACAGTAATGAACTACCTCTCCAACGCGATCGTCCTCGACGGCATCCACGCCGAGGAGGTCAAAGCGAGTCTCGAGCAAGATATTCAGGAGGAACTCGATCACGCGCGGATGCTCGGCGAGCGCCTGAAACAGCTCGACGAATCCCCGCCCGGTTCGGAGTCGTTCGAGGCGAACCAGCACAGTCTCCAGCCGCCGGCGGACACGACCGACGTTCAGTCGGTCATCGAAGGCGTCCTCGAGGCCGAGAACGATGCGATCGAGACGTACCGCTCGCTGGTGGAGGCCGCCGCCGACGCAAACGACCCCGTTACGGAGGACGTAGCGGTGACGGTTCTCTCCGACGAGGAGGCCCACCATACGGAATTTCGCGGCTTCCAGAAGGAGTTCCCGACGGACTAGCTCCTCCGAAACTCGGGCGAGAGGAACGTTTTTCTCGTTTCAGTTCAACCCCCTCGTATGAGCGATTTCGACCTCGATCTCCGGGCCGTCGAGGAACACATGGACGAGGAACTCGACCTCGAGGGCAGTATCGTCCTCGGCGTCCTCGACGGGACGACACCGGCCGACGAATGGATCGAGACGATATCGAACGGGAACGTCCTCGTTCTCAACGTCGACGGCGACGTCAACGAACTGGCCGCCGGATTCGCGCGCGAAATCAAGGAATCGGGCGGCAACCTGGTCCACTTCCGCGGCTTTCTGCTGGTGACGCCGCCGGGAGTCGACGTGAGCACGGAGCGGCTGTGACGGACGTCGTATAGAGACGAAATACGACTGCTGTGGAAAAAGCGCGTTCGCGTGGACGTGGCTCACGACTGCACGGCTATCTCACTTTTTGCGACGCTTTACGGGCCAGCGAAACCGGATTCCGCGAGACCGAAGGAACCACCGAAGCTCGACGATACCCCACACGACTCCCGTACAGAGGGCGACGATAACCGGGCCGAGGTCGGACGTCGTTAGCCACGTCGGGCTGCCGTGTACGAGAACGTATTCGAGGCGAGACGGAAGGTACTCTCGAACCACGTCGAGGATCGGTCCGAAACGACGGTTTCCGTCGCTTCGGCCATTCTCAGTATTGCCGTCGGCTACCTGTGACTTGAGGCCGAGCGCGACCGCGCTTCGACCGCCAGTGCTTTCATCGCCGGTCTCCAGCCGTTCGGCATCGTACGGATGGGGGAGTTCGACCTGCCAGACGACATCGCCGCTCCGGTTCACCTCGAGTACTCGCTCTCCGTCAGTATCGGTGACGAGCGTGTTGCCGCTCGGTAACCGATCGGCGTCCCGCGGCCATTGCATTCGATCGTCGGACCAGACCCAGGTGCGGTTCCACCTGCCGTCTTCGCGTTGGAACTCCTGTACGCGATCGTTCTCGGAGTCCGCGACGACGACGGCTGGGCCGCCGCGTGACGCTGGAATGTAGTCCGGATTGTGTTGTTCGTCTAGGATCGTATGGTTGCCATCCCCGCCCAGTGTCCGGTCTTCAGCGATTCCGGTCTCCGGGTCGATGAAAACGACCTGATCCTGGTTTCGGAGACTGGCCATTACGCGCCCGTCCTCGAGCACCTCCACGTCGTTCAAATGTACCCAGTTACCGGGGTACGAGCCACCGCCGTCGACGGGAAAAGTGCTCTGGGCGTCCCACGTCCATTCGATCATTTCGGTCGCAGTGTCGACCATGAACACCTGGTCGGCGGCGATGTCGGCGACGACGACGTGTCGGTCGTCGATTCGGTCGGCGTCGTGCCACTCGCCGGCGGTTTCCCGGTACACGTACTGGGCATAGACCTCGGTCGTTTCGCCCGTCGAGAGGTTCAGCCGTTCGATGACGTTACGAGCACACGGCGGATCCTGACACCGGGGACTCTTCTGGTACAGCGTGTCCGTTGCGACGTATTCGACGGTCATCGATTCGTTCGCGACCGGGTCGACGTCGTAGTATTTCGTGTGCGAATCGTTTGCATAGACGAGGCTTCCGTTCGGTGCGTAGGCGAGAACGTTACCGACTCGCCCCGATTGCGTGATGACCGTGTGATTCTGCGCCGCCGGCGCGGATCGGACGACCTCTCCGGGTCCCGTCCTGGTCTCGACTGTCGCACCGTAGGCGATTGCTGCACCGCTCAGGACGAGCACTCCCAGAAAGAGCACCCGAATCTGGCGCTGCGTTCCCAGCGTCGTTGTCAGCCCACCTGCTCGACGTCTCATTCTGGATAGCCGTTTGGTATCTCTCGAGAGGAACGGTAATAGGGCTCCAGGGTACGTTCTCGCTGGAATCACTGTCCCCTCGATCGACCGGTTCAGATCGCGGCCACGGATCGATCGACGACTGCCCCGAGGCGAGGGCACAGAGTGGGCGAACGGTCGCTGTCGGTCGCCGGCGCGCAAGTCGGTCGCGGGGCCGCTACGACGCGGGGAACGCCGGGGGTAGCGTCAGGATATAAACGTCAGGAAATGACCGTCGGGATCCCGAACGACGACTTCGTCGGTCGTCTCCCGTTCGACCGACTGAACTCGATCGCCCACAGCCTCGAGCGCCGCGACGGGGTCGTCCGTTTCGAACCCGAGGTCGACGTGGACACCACCGCGAGCGTCGGCGATTCCAAGGTGGGGTTCCCAGAGTTCGAGCGCCATCGGGCCGTGGAGTCGAACGCGCTTGCGGTCGTCGCCCTCGTCGACGATTTCGAATCCCAGATACTCGTAGAACTCCGTCGCGCGATCGAGATCCTCGACTTCGAGAACGACCTCGAAAACCCCGTCAATCCCCGGGCCGGCGACGTCCTGTTGACCGATCTCGACGCAGTTGCCGTCGGGATCGTACAGGTACAGCGATCGTGCGGGGCCGAACTGTGCTTCCTCGAGGTCGTACGTTTCCGCGAGTCGATCCCACCACTCGTCGTACTCGGTTTCCGGGATCGCGAACGCGAAGTGCGTATGTATCCCGCCGCGCGGGAGGGTTTGGGGTCGCCGCAACACGAGATCGGTCTCGCCTGCCGCACAGACGAGCTCGTCGTCTCCGCGCTCGCCGACGGTCAGACCTAATTCCTCCTCGTAGAACGTCCTCGCCGGCTCGAGGTACTTGGCCTCGAGTGCCAGCCAGGAAAGGTCGGATAACATGCACGGCAGTATGCGAAGAAGCGATATAGAAGCGTCGCTGGAAAGTCGGCCCACGCTGTTTCGCGACGATATCGGTGGACAGCACGAAAGCGAGTCGGCGGCAACCGGTCTGTCCACGCTCGGAAAACTGTTTCTCGGGGTGGTACCGTTTACCTATATTTATGCAGTGTCGTGGCGTAGCATACCAGTATGAGCTTCCGCGTCGACGAGCGAGCGAGCGAATTCCGTGAAATCGACCGATTCGAGGGCGGCGTTGGCTGGATCGCCCACCCGGACGAAACGATGCAACGTGCGAGCCACGCGCTCGCCGTCGACGGCGACGTCTGGGTGATCGACCCCGTCGACGCCGATGGAATCGACGATCTGTTCGACGAGTTTGGCGACGTCGCCGGCGTCGTAGTCGCGCTCGACCGGCACAAACGCGACGCAGCTGCCGTCGCCGACCGTCACGACGTCCCCGTCTACCTTCCCGAGTTCTTCGAGGGCGTTACCGAGGACGTCGACGCTGCGGTCGCCCGGTTCGACGACGAACTCTCGGATACCGGCATCCGATCGCTGACGGTCGTCGACAATCGTTTCTGGCAGGAAGTCGCCCTCTATAATCCGGCCGACGGAACGCTCGTCGTTCCCGAAACGGTCGGAACCGTGGACTACTTCCTGGCCGGCGACGAGACGCTCGGCGTCCACCCAGCGTTGCGGCTGAAACCACCTCGGAGGCCCCTTCGTGGCGTTGCACCCGAGCGCGTCCTCGTGGGACACGGTGCCGGTGTGATGGACGACGCCGCCCGGGCTCTCGAGAACGCACTCGCTCGCTCACGTCGGGGCGCCCCCAGGCTGTACGCGTCGACCGCTCGCGAGATGCTGCCGATCTGAGAGACCGGGCGACCGAGGTATCGAGACGTAACTTTGCGTGGCATACATCTAACTATCGCGCACTCCAAGCAGTGGTGTGGTCTACGTAACTCGCGCGCTCGTCGAGGTCCTGGTGGACCTGGCCAGCGATGCCGATCCATCCCCCTTGACGACCGGCGTTTCAGTTACCGCCGCAAGCGAACTCGAGGGCGCGAGCGCGCTTCCCCCCGAAACGCCGGTTTTCACGGACTTCTTTTTGCCGACCACCGACAACCCTGTCAACGCCGTTTTCGGCGTCGACCTTTCGACGCCTGCCCGCCAGGCACAGGGCCGCTTCGTCTCACATCCCGTCGGCGAACTCGAGGTGACGAAACGGGACGACCTAGCCGAAGTTATCTTCGTCGCCGTTCCCCCCTGGGGACCCGATGAACGCTCATTCGCCGCGTTTGATAGAAGCGGGGTTCGGCAACCGCTCGAAATCATCGACGCCGCACCACCGGGGCAATCGCTGACAGACTGACCTCGCAGACAGATCGCTGACGGATGCCCTATCGACGCCAATGCTGATAGATTGATCCGTCACCGCAATCGCCATCGGGCCGTCTCATCAGAACCTCCATTGACGGGCGACACGCTGGTCCACGTCGGTTCGAGCGGTGATCGAACCGAGGCCATCGTTCGCTTCGTCGTCGCGTTCTCGCGTGCGAAAAAATTCGAATCGAGCGGGTGTCCATTACAGCAGTCGTTGAACGTCATTGCACACCTCACTGGCGAATTCGCGACCAGCGAGTACTCGCTGGCCGCAGCAGTGCGAGGGGTGGGTGAATCATTTCAACAACTACTGGAGCTCTTCGCCGATACCGGAAACTCGTCGTCGCCGATGATCCGGTCGATGATGCTGCCGGGTGACCGATCGCGCCCTTCGTCGTCAGCGTCGTCGGCCGGGAAATTCGGGATGTGGGGCATGCATCTCGGCCCTCCAAGAGGAGCTATCCGGCTCGAGCGGGAAAAGCACCGGCCTGCCACTGCGTGGAAAAACGATCGTCGCGTTGCCCGGAGGCGGCTGCCGACTACAGTGGGAAACCGCCTCCTGTCGCCGGCTTACTCGAGGTAGCCGAGCCCGCGGAGCTGTTCGGTAATCTCTTCGAACTCCGCCTCGGTGAGCTGGCCCTCTTTCTGGTGCTGGATGACGATACTGCGCAACAGGAATCTGACTAAATCGCTGGTACTCTGGAAGCTCGTGCCTTCGATCGTCTCCTCGACGCGGTCCGCGAGGTCCTTCGGGATCGACACCGTGGTGTATTCGGTCATACGCCATACTCCGTCGCGGCCCCCAAATGCGTGTCGACAGTTCGCGGCCGCTGTCCGTTTGGCGACTGGTGGCGACTGACGGGGTCGCGGCCGATCACTCGCGTCGTTGGTCGTCTCCACAGGCATTTTTATATCCGGCTCCGTAGCGTGAGATACAGGTATGGGAGTCCGGCCACCATCGAGCGGAGACGACGAGGAACCCGACAGTATCGAGTTCGGCATTGCTGCTATCGACGCCCGCCTCAAAGATGCTGACCTCTCCTTTCCGGCCACGAAGGACGACGTCAGGGCCGAACTCGGCCACGAGCGCATCCCCTACGATGTCAACGGGAACGACGTCCCGTTGAGCGAAATGCTCGACCGCGTTCCAACGACCAAGTTCGACTCCAGACAGGAGCTGTTGAATCAGCTCCACCAGCCGTTCGAGGAGTACCGTCAGAATCGCTCCGGCGGCGTCGTCGCACAGGTCCGCTCACTGCTGCCGTTCTGATCGCCCGCTCGCGTGCCGTCGGACCAACCGCGTGGAATACGCACTAGCCTGACATCGTTCCGCACACCCGCTTCTCAGTCCCCTCTTGGCTTCTTCCTCCCCGATTTCTCTCGAGAATAGCGTCGAGTGACCGATAGCGACAGCGCGGCCGATCGAAACTGCGTGATACGTGGTGTCGGTCTGGCGTGCCGTTACGTGTTGCGGGTCTGGCGTGCCGTTACGTGTTGCGGGTCTGGCGTGCCGTTACGTGTTGCGGGTCTGGCGTGCCGTTACGTATTGCGGGTCTGGCGTGCCGTTGCTTGCCGTGTGCGTGTTGCTACTTGTCGCGTGCTTCCCGCGCGATACGCTCGAGTCGCCGGCGTTGCTCTCGGTGTAAGGTCACGAGCATGTCCGAGAGGACGCCGAACATGAGCAACTGGACGCCCAGTAGTATCGCGGCCGCAGAGACGACCGCCATGATTTCGTGGCTCTGGTTGTACTGGACCCACTCCCAGAGAACGTATACCGCGATAAGGAAACCGGAGACGATGCCGGAAACGCCGAGACTTCCGAAGTAGAACAGGGGGTTGTTGGTCTTGGCCAGCGAGTACAACGCCAGTAGGATCGTCCCGCCGTCCCTGATCGGGTGGAGATTGGTCTCGGACTCGTCGGGTCGAGCCGTGTAACTGATCGGCACGACCGTCGTCTCGATTCCGTGTTTCACGCACTCGACGGCCAGTTCCGTCTCGATCGTAAATCCGTCTGAGTCGAGCGACAGTCGCTCGAACGAGTCGACGGTAAATGCTCGATAGCCCGACAGGATGTCCTCGTAGTTAGCCCCGTGGACGAACCCGAACGCGCGATTGATCATCCGATTGCCGAACCCGTTTAACGCCCGCATCGCGTCGTCGTCCATATCCGCAAAGCGGTTCCCGATCACGTGTTCGTACCCGCGCGCGAGCGGTTCGATCATTTTGTCCGCGTCGGCCGGATCGTAGGTGCCGTCGCCGTCGAGCATCAACACGTACGGAACCGTCACGTACTCGAGAACCTCGCGAACGGCTTGCCCCTTCCCATCGCCGGACTGGACCATCACCTCCGCGCCGTGCTCGCGAGCGATCTCGCGTGTATCGTCGGTGGAGTCGCCGTCAACGACGACGACGTTCGTGTACCCTTCGTCGTAGAATCCGTCGATCACGTCACCGATCGTCGCCGCCTCGTCGAGCGTGGGGATGAGGACGCAAACCTCGTCGGGTGAAATTTCGTCGGCTTCGTCCGTGATCGCCACGGTTTCTCCGCCGTCCGAGAGGACGCTCGAGTCCGCACGAACCGCGTCGTCTTCCATCGGGAAGTACTCCCTCGCCGACCCGCAAAAGGCTACTGATTGACCACTATTGGGCTTATACCGTCGATATTACGCTTGAAGTGACAGTCATGAAACGAGTAAAATACCGGTCGCGATTACCAGGTCAGCCACTCGTAGACCTCGACTGCCGCCTCGTCGACGTCGATTCGCCGGCCATCGACGACGACGGAGCGAGCCATTTCCGCAAACGAGAGGTTCTCGAACGACGGCTAGACCATCGTAACACGTTGGAGCGGAAGCCCCCTTCAGCGGTACGAGGAAGTCAAAACTGCGTTGTCAGATGCAGGTCTCATTTCCGACCGGGGCCGACCGAGAGTGGAGATTTGACTTGAGCGATATGGACCGGAACGATCACCGCAGGTCAGTCCCAATCAAAAAGAGGACCAGTCGACGACTGTAACATCGTCAATTCGGTCGAAATGGTCCACGTTCGCAGTCAGAATCGGCAGTTGTTCGACTGTTGCTGTCGCTCCGATGTAGACATCGTGCAAATCGTGTAAGGGCTCCCCGCGTTGTTGTAACGATGAAATGATGTCGGCTGCAGCAGTCGAAACGGCGCGCTCTACGTCGATGACTTCGAACCTGCCGAGCAAGCGCTCGAGGTCAGCAAGCGCTTCCTGGCGTGCTGTACCCTCCTCGTAGCGCTTATTGACACCGAGTCGTAGTTCGGTAACTGTGACCGTGCTGATCGCGTGACGTCCTTCGTCGTCGAGTTTCGCCACACGGTCAGCAACTCCACCACGGTCGATATCGACGAGAACCGACGTATCACACAGTTTCATCGTCAAGTCGAGAGAGTGTACCTTGACTGAGGTCTTCGATATCGTTCTTCACGTCGTCGTGCGTCTCCTGATCCAGGATGTTAGCTCCCGTGACGTCGGTGAGGCGGCGGCGCTCCTCGAGATGGTCTCGAATCACCTCGCTGAAACTCCGATTCCCTTTTTCCCGTTTCAGTTCGCGATACACGTCGTCGGAGATTGCGATGTTTTTGCTCATACGCTATGTATGGGTACCCATACGCAAAAGGATTTTCTACCGGATGTCACCCGGGTTAGCGTTTTCTCGTGGACTCGAGGCCGTCCGATGCGAAGATCCGCCCGAGTTCGGGAAGCGATTACCAGGTTAGCCCCTCGTAGACCTCGAGTGCGGACTCATCGACGTCGATCCGTCGGCCGTCGATGACGACGGAGCGAGCCATTCCCGCAAACGACAGCTCGTCGAACTCCGGCCAATCAGTCGCGACGACTGCGCCGTCCGCGCCCTCGAGTGCCTCCTCGGCCGACTCCGCGTACTCGACGCTCGGATAGTCGGGTCGCACGTTCTCGATCGCGACCGGGTCGTACGCGACGACCGTCGCGCCGCGCTCTCCGAGGTGGTCGATCACGTCGAGCGCGCGGGATTTTCGGACGTCGTCGGTGCCGGGCTTGAACGAAAGACCGAGAACCGCGATGCGGGCTCCCTCGAGGTGGAAGTGATCCGCGAGCAGGTCGACGAGCCGACGCGGCTGCGTGTCATTGACCGCGACGACCGCGTCGAGCAGTTCGGGATCGTAGCCTTGCTCGCGCGCCCCGGCCCGGAGCGCGTTGACGTCCTTCGGGAAACAGGAGCCGCCCCAGCCCAGCCCCGAGCGCATGAACCGGTCGGAAATTCGGTCGTCGAGGCCGACCGCCTCGAGAACTTCGTAGGCGTCTGTATCGTATTCGGCCGCGATGTTGCCCAGTTCGTTGACCAGCGAGACCTTGGCAGCGAGGAACGCGTTGTTCGCGTACTTGATGAGTTCGGCTTCGCGGATGTCCGTTTCGACGAGATCCGTGTTTTCTTGCTCAAGAATCGGTGCGTACAGTTCGCGAAGTGTGGCCGCCGCATCGTCGAATGCGGTTCCGAGGACGATCTTATCCGGTTCGAGAAAGTCCGTGACTGCGGTCCCCATTCGGAGGAACTCGGGGTTCATCGCAATATCGATTCCGTCGCCGATCGAGGTACCGGATTCGCCCTCGAGGATCGGTGCAACCACGTCCTCGGTCGTGCCGGGCAGGACCGTACTCTTGACGACCACGAGGTGATCGCCGTCTTTGCTCTCCAGTGTCCGGCCCAGTGACTCCGCTCCGGCGCGCATAATCGCGAGGTCGAGACTCCCGTCGTCGGTCTGGGGCGTGGGTAGACAGAGGAAGGTGACGTCCGTGTCGCGGACCTCGTCGTACTCCGTCGTCGCGCGGAGGTTCGTACCCGCGTAGTCGGCGATTCGTTCCTCGAGGCCCGACTCGTGGATCGGTGCCTCGCCGGCGTTGATGCTGTCGACGATTTCCTTGTCGATTTCGACGTTGATCACGTCGTGACCGAGATCCGCGAGACAGGCCGCGATGGTGGTGCCGACGTAGCCGCTGCCGACGATGGAGACGTTCATACTCCGGTGAACGGAGAGGAGGGATTAGTGGGTTTTTGGGTTTGCGCCGCAGCTGACACGCCGCTACAGCCTCAACAGCCGGGTGCAGATTTGCTCGATGCGAATCACTCTCGGGACAGCACTATATCTTGAAGCTGTGATGGAGCAGTTTCGGGCTGCGCTATCGGTCCGTGGGGGAGACTGCGACTGTCGTGGCGTCGCTCGGCGACGTCTCCTCGTTCCAGATCTGCGCTGCTGGAGTCCCGCAGTTCGTACAGACCACCGCCGCATTCCCCTTGTACTCCTCTCGGACGAGACGGCCATCGTCACAGAAGGAACACGCCGTATCCTCGAGCCGAGCCAGGAGCGTCGTTGACTGATCCGGCTGATCTTGTTGGAGGTGCATCGACCGTACGGGTGTTTCGGGTGCACTTAATCGTTGTTGCCGATTTTCCGTACGAGTTCGATTCTGTGTCGGCAGCCGCCCTCGTCCGACGCGTTCATGTGTAGTTCATCGCCTGCATACGCGGACGCGAGCCGTTGCGGGGCATGCGATAGCTGCGTCTCGTGTTAGGACGATTCGTTGTCTCCGTCTTCGGCCTCGTCGTCGGTCCGAAGCGCCGGTTGTGGTGGTTCCGGTGGTTCGAGCACGGAGATGAGCAGCTGGATGAGACGCATTTCTCGAACGTCGTCGAGGCTCCGACGCGAGCGAACGCCGGCTATCGCGAGGACGGCACCGAGGAGATGCGCCACGAGCAGTGGCAGGGAAATCGCGCCGCCAAGCCCGAGAGCGAGAAGCGAGACCCAGACCGCGGTGAGACCGACGGTGGCTGCCACGGCTATCGGGCGGTCGCGCACGATTTCCTCGAGTGCGGTCACTCCGTCGGCGACCGCAGACGACGGACGCCCGGCGGCCAGTTCGCTCAGTGACCGATCCAGCACGTCGATGAACGGTCCGATAGTGCCTGTCTTGCGCAGGTCGATGACGATTACGTCGGGCTCCGGCTCGGACGTGAGCCAGCGGTAGCCAAACGACGCCGTCACGTATCGTTGCACCGTCCCTCCCATCCCTGCGACCCGTGCCCTCGAGGGTTCTACCTGTACTCGAGACCACAGCGTCGCACTCGCGGACCGAATCGTAGAGCGAGCCAGGATCGGGTTGGTTTTGGCCGTTGCAGCCGAGTCGTCGTCTCCCGGCGGGGGAGCTGTCACGTCCGGCCCAGTCTGACGAAGCGTCGTCCCGATCAGTGACTGCTCGACGGCCGTCCGCGTCTTCGCGGCGACTGTGCGTCCAAACTGGACGACGGCTGACTCTTCGTATGCGTCGCTGAACATGCGTACGGCTCCTATCCGATATTCGTGACTGTCCCAGCGGCGCGCGTCGTTCCGAAATCGAGGACGACCGTATCGCCGGTCTGGAGCGAGTCGCCGTAAAACCGGAGTCCGGTATCAGTCTGCCGTGTGCGCAATGTGACGGAGAGCGTGACGTCCTTGTTTTTCGGATGCTCGCGGAGGTAGATGTCCCCGTCTTCGCTTTCGAGGACGATCTCGGCGGGTTCGGACTCGACGGATTCGATCGTGACCAGCGTCTCGCTGCGAATCGATTCCGTCATCCCGGTCTGGAATTCGTCTGCGACTTCGGGGGGGATGTTCTCGAGTTTTATTTCGGCATCGATCGTCGTCAGGTCGCCGATTTCTTGATCAGCCCCCCGTCGGACGACCGCTGCTGTGAGATCGTACCCGTCAGGACTCATGCTGATCTGGCTCTCGACGGTCACTTTTCGGCCAGCATACATCGGCGCCGATCCCCGCTGGAGCGTCCGTAATTCCGCGCCCACGAACGCCCGGAACTGATCCCCTCCGGCAGGGTACAACTGGACGTTCGTTACCGTTGCGACGGTTTGTGAGCCGACCGTAACGGTATCCCCGGCTGCGATTCGATCCGCCGTTCGCTCCGATATCGTCGTCTCGAGCAAGACGGGCGTTTCAGCGGTGGTGAGGGTCTTTCCCTTCGGATCGAGACTCGTCACTCGACCCGTGGCGGAGTAGTTGTTCGTCGCGACCCGCATGTCGTTACCGACCTGTAGCGGCTCCCCGGCGAACTGGAACTGCGGCTCCTCCTGATCTTCGAGTTGGACAGTCTCGCCGTGTATCTCGGCGCGGACCCTCACCTGGGTCCGGTTCCTGATGGCTTTACCGTTCGACGGCGTCACGTAGACGTCGGTGATCGTGAAGTTGTTCGACGAGCCGTCCACGGTGATCGTATCCCCTTCGCTCACGCGCTCGACCACGTAATCGGGTTGACCGCCGAGGTCGATGGTGGCGTATTTCGTTTCGGGCTCTCCGTCCGAGCCGAGGACGCCCACGAACGCAATTCCTGCGACGAATACGGCGAGGAGAAGGGCGACCGCAAGTGCGTCGATGACGTTAACGACGCCGAAGAGGTTGCCCTCGTCGTCAATTAGCGGCATACATCACTCCGAGAGTTCATAGACCAGAAAGTCTGTGCGGGGATTATAACCGTTGTCATGTTCGCTTTCGGACGTCCCACGAATCAGCAGCGAGCAATTCTCTCGAGCCGACAACGGCGCGGATATCACGTTCTCTCGAGCTGACGGTTACGGCCGTCACCACGGAACCGCGATAGCCCGGTCGGAGTTGATGAAGTACCTGTCGATCCCGGTGACGACGGCGGCGACCGTGACAGCGAGCGCGAGGACGGCTGGATCCGACGAGACGTAGAGGCTCGGCGTCGGATGGCGCGCCCACGTGAGCGGGTACAACCACGGGCCGGCCAATCCGTCAGCGTACGCCTTGAGGCCGTCGATGAGGAGATGCGACAGCGCACCCGCGAATAACGCGACGAACGCCAGTCGGTGCCGGTCGACGACGACAATCGCGCCGACGCCCGCGAGGAAGATAGCACCGCCGAGCGTCGACAGCGCACCGAAGTCGAATGGAACGCCGAGGGTCGTCTCGAGCGTCTCGTTCGTGACGAGCAGGGTAACTCGATTCAGATCCGGGAGGATCGCCCCGATCATCACCACGGAGACCCAGCGATCCGGTATCGGACGGTACCAGCCCGCGACCGTACAGCCCGCGTAGGCGAGCAGGACGTGTGAGAGGAGGTCAGCCACTGCGGGGTCCCTCCTCGTATTCAGCGTTGCGTTCGGGGACACTCGCTCTCGGTTCGAAGGCAAGTTCTCGGACGTTTACATGCCACGTCCGGAGGAAGTAGCCCACCGCCAGCAGAAGGCCGACGAGCGACGTCCCGAGTTTGTACGCCGTCGTCGACGGATCGCGGTTGACGACGACCGTCTGATCAGCCTCGATCACCGCTTCGGACTCGAGGACGCCGTACACCTGTACCACGCCGCCCGGTTCGACTCGCAGTTCGAAGCCATGGACCTCGAGTTCGGCTGCAACGTCGTTGCTGTCGTCCAGAACGTGAATGGTGATTACGTCGGCGTCATCGTCGACGGATCGAACCTCGCCGAACAGGAGTATTCGTTCGCCGACGAACGCACCAGGCCCCTGTTTCTGAAGCTGGTCACCGGTTGGATGGGGCCAGTTCTCGTCGTTCGCAGAACCGTAGTGGACGCAGATACCGCTGAGAATGAGGAGACAGACGACGCCGATCGCGAGTCGATACCTGAGATGCACTTGCCAGCGACGTCACGCGGCGGCTTTTTGATCGTACCGATCTCTTGCTCGGGCCCGATCCTTGTCGCGGGCGCGTAGAAAAGTTACGTCCGATCGCTCGAGGGAGATGAGGGGGTGAACGACCGTCGTCTCCCTGCGGACAGCGTGATCGCGGCGCCGGCACCCACGGCGTTGCTCGCGACGTCGGCCAGGGAGGCGACGCGGCCGAAACGCGCCAGTTGACCGATCTCCATCACCGCGCCGAAGCAGATCGTGACGCAGAAGACGAGCGGGAGGAGACGAGTCGTATCCGTTTCGCCGTCGGCGAGAGCGTACTCGAGACTGCGGGCTAGTGCAGCGTACGCGAGTCCGTGGCGAGTGTCGAACCAGGAAACGTCGATAGGGACGACGGCGGCGTGTACGGTCACGGACGGCATCGACGCGATATCGCCGCCCGAGACGATATCGTCCACCAGTGGGATCGGTGGCGGCGACGCGACCAGCGACCAGTAGCAAATGAGGGCGGTGATGACGGCGGCCGGCACCCACCGCTTGCTGTCCCGCCGAATGGGGTCTCGAGTCGACACTGGCCGTCCGTTTGCGATCGCGTTGGATAGTAAGGCGGTGGCTGTGTATCGGCTATGGACCGGTTTCTCGGGTGCGCTGTCATAGCCGGAGACCTCTCAAGCACTGAACGAGTTGTGGAACGGCCCCTTCGAACGCACTTTCTGCTCACCGGTCCCCGATCTGTCCTCTGTCGAGGCAACTCCGATCGTTCAGCATGGAGACCGCGTGATCGAGAGCTTCGAATCTGTGGTAATCCACGATCCTCCCCGTCAATTTTCGATCCCCATCTCTGAAAGCGGATGTGTTCCACTGGAATATAACGACTCACCTCGGCGCGATTCGCTCGAGCGCCGCGTCGTGGCTCTCAACCGATCCGGAAACGCGTTGACACACCGGGAACAACGGTCGTGGATGGCTCTGCCACCCAGCCTGCTGCCATTGGACGTGACTTCCGAACTCGTCATCGCTGGCCTTCCGCGGGCCAGTCGGGCTCGCGGCGTATCGACAGTAACGAGGTTGGGTCGGATATCGATCGAGAGCGTGGTGCATCTGTCGTGGTGATACCTCCAGCCGCGGCACTGATCGGAACTCGAGACTGATGGCCGAAAGTGGACGAATCAGCACCTGATTGTCCGCGTCGATGCCACCGATGTCTGTTGTTCAGAGCCTCGATGCTGCGGTTCTGATCGTATTCGACGGAGACAAGCGGTCCATCGTGCGGTCCGAACGAATCCGTGTGGGTGTTCGTCCACGTCGTCACTGGTAGAACAGTCCGTTTGCCGGGAGGAATCATAGCCTGCCTTGGTTTAATTTAGAAACTCGGACTATTACTATTTTACTAGTTCTGATAGCTCCTGATATTGGAGGCCGATTTCGAACGGAAATGAAGCTGATTATCGCAAGACGGCCACAACTCATATATACACCCATGTCAGGAAATAGGTCGTTTCAAAGATTATATGAGAGGGTAGTTACCTTGGTGTAGTAGATGCTCACTGGGTGGCGATATCGGCTCGCAAGCACGACCGGGACGGCGTGTCTCGTGGCAGTTGCCGTTTTCATGGCGAACCACCCACTCGCTCAATCGGTATTCACGACGGCCGTTCCCCTGTTCAACCGATTAGAACCGATCGTTCTCGACGAATCGTCGTTCCGCCTGGCGCTCACACTCAGCGTCCTCGTGATTTCGGGAGCGATCTGGCCGCTGTACAAGCCGCGGCCGCGCCGCCTTCTCGATACGGTCTTTCTCGTCCAGAAGCGCGTCCTCGTCGGTGGCCTCGCGCTGGCGGCGCTCGGCTACTTCCAGTGGTCCCACCGCCTCCCGCGGGCGACGCTCGTGATGATCGTCGGATTCCTTTCGGTCGCGCTCCCCGCGTGGTTCCTCGTCATCCGATCTCGACCGACCGGTTCCGACGGACGCACGGTGATCGTCGGCGACGATCCCGCTCAGATCGAACGCGTCGCACCCGCCGTCGAGGCTCCCGTCCTCGGCTACCTCTGTCCGACCATCACCGCCGCTCGAGAGGGGCCGTCTGGTTCGTCCGAGGAGGCAGGGAAAGCCATCGCCGACGGGGGTGTCGAACTCCGCTACGACGGCGATACCGCTCTCGAGGCCGAAGCCGGCCTCCAGGGCGCACTCGATTCACTGTCTCGTCTCGGCGGCCTCTCGCGACTCGAGGACATCCTCGTCGAGTACGACGTCGACACCGTCGTACTGGCGTTTCGACAGGCCGACCGCGCGGAGTTCTTCGGTGCATTAGATGCCTGTCACGAACACGGCGTCGACGCGAAAGTTCACCGGAAGTACGCCGATAGCGTGCTGGTATCGGAGGGCGACGTTGGGGAACTAGTTGACGTGGACCTCGAGCCCTGGGACCCGATGGATCACCTGTTCAAGCGGGTGTTCGACGTCGTGTTTGCGGTCGTCGGTCTGGTCGTGTTCGCGCCGTTGATGGTAGTGATCGCGATCGCGATCAAACTCGATAGTTCAGGTCCCGTTTTCTATTGCCAGAATCGAACTGCCGGCTTCGGCGAAACTTTTCCCGTGTACAAGTTCCGATCGATGATTCCCGAAAGCGAAGACGCAGCACCCGCTGACGACGTGGAAAACGATCAGATCACACGCGTCGGCCGCACATTGCGGAAAACCCATATAGACGAACTTCCGCAACTCTGGTCGATACTTATTGGGGATATGAGCGTTGTTGGCCCTCGAGCCGCATGGATCGAAGAGGAAGTGTTGCTCGAGCGAGACGCTCCGTCCTGGCGCAAACGATGGTTTGTGAAACCGGGTCTGACCGGGCTCGCGCAGATCAACGGAGCGAAGAGCACTGATCCAAACACGAAACTTCGACACGATCTCGAGTATATTCGACGACAATCTTTCTGGACCGATGTGAAAATCGTAATTCGACAGATCTGGAAGGTCATGTTGGAGATCACGGCACGCCTGACATAACAGATAAGTTGATACGGTCTAGTTCTGCACCTCCTCAACTGCGTCTTTCCATCGAGAGTTTGGCGGGGTCGCTGAGGTTGTAGTAATATATGAACTGTTCAGGCCACTGCGGATGCTGGCCCGATTGCCCACCTACGAGTTGTGGAGGCGGTCGACCCGCATTTTGAGTGAAACTCCTTTTCAATCAGGTTTCGATTGGCATAGGTGACCCGACCGCTCAGTCCCACTTGAGCAAGGGCAGCCGATAGCCGAATTGATGGACGGGAAACTAAGCACCTGAGAGATCATGGTCTCCTTGAGTCGATGGAGGAACGCAGCTGCCGGGTCGGTACCGTGCCGACCAAACAACGCGACGTCGAAAATCAGCTTTGTCTCTATGTCTATTGCAGCGTATAATCAAGACCAATCGCGTTGATCTTGACAGCGGTCTCGATGCCTGCGACCCGCTTCGACTTCGCCTCAAGCGGGTCGTAACCGCTGTCAGATTGCCGATGTACTCAGTTCCAGACAGCACCATGTGAGCGCTCAACGCCTAATTCCGGGTGAATCGTTGTTGTCTCTTTGAGCGAACAGCCGATCTGATGGAAGCGGACGGCGAACGCCTCGTTGGACGTCTCCGTCCGCTCGTTCTCTCAAGATTCTTTTAACTCCACGTCATAGGTCTCGCTGAGCAGGTCTGAAAGCATCTCTGGACAAGAAAATCAACGACCCGCTCGTTCCTCAAACTGACTCAACTAGACAATTGCTCTCTTGTCGTTGACACCTCGACTGGGTTTGAGTCGGTACCTTGGCATCTGCAGACCGTTCAGGGGGTCTGACTGAATTCTTTTATCCAAGCGGAAATATACTGGTAGGGCTTCCGAGCTGGTTTCAAAACCGGAGCAAGCAATCCACCGGTGAGTCCATTCTTCTGCCACGCTTTGTACGCTTCCACGTTCGACCGAATGATGTTTTGTACCGACTCATTGCTGGTTCCTCCGTTTGACATGTGAACCAACACCCTGTCGAGGTACGTCGTAGAAACCTCGTGTTTCATTAAGAATCGCAGTATAAGTTCATAGTCAGCAGCGATATCGAAGTTGAGATCGAACATACCATACTCTTCATACACGCTCGCCTCCACGAAAAATGCCGGATGAGGGGGCATCCAGCCAAATTTGAATCGACTAGGGGAGAATTTGCCACTCTTCCAGTACCGCACAGGCGTATCTGATTCGTTGACGTAGACTAGGTTGCCATAGCATGTACGAGCTCTTGTCTCCGACATCCGCTCCAAGACATCCCGTACTACGTATTCGTCGGCATAATAATCGTCGGCGTTCAAGATACCAATGACGTCGCCGTTCGCAGCGGCAATCCCCTTGTTCATCGCGTCGTAAATCCCGTTGTCTTCCTCTCGAATTAGTGTGTCAATCACATCGCTCTCAGAGTCCAAAACATCAACGGTCGCGTCCGTCGACAGACCGTCTACCACGATCGTCTCTACCTCGGAGACGTCGCGTTGGTTTTTGATTGAACGAAGACATCGCTCAACCCGAGGATCGTTATAGACCGCAGTGACAATCGAGATATTCACAAGACCCTATTCTAGATGTGGTTTCATGTACTTATCTCTTCGTAACGCCAGATCAATATATAGTTCGAGGATTTCTCTGAGTTCACTTCCAAGCCCTCATCTTATGTCGCCCACATTAAGGCCAGAAAAGGTGAAGTAAATATTTTGCCAGTACACACGTTGGTACCGTCGGACATTCTTTCCGCCATTTCTATGGTGAAGAGGTCCTTTGGCACGACTGCAATGCCAAGAAAGTTTCATCTGCAATCATATTCCTACCCGCTAATTGGTAACTGCCATGCTCATCGGTCCCGAACAAATAAAATTCTGTCCGATCTGACATTACCTCTAGCCAATGACTGATATTCAGGTTCTCCACGTCAGCAGCTATGACAAAAAGGGCGGTGCTGCAAGAGCAATGACTAGGTTGCATGCAGGATTTACGGGTTCAGACATCGATTCTCGTGTGCTCGTTCAGATTAAGCAGGGTACCAATTCCTCCGTAATTGGCCGAGACTCGACGGTCGGTTCTGCCCTCTCACACGCTCGATACTACATCAACCACCTTCCTCTTCTTCCTGTGTACCTTCGTGGTGGGAATATTACAGGAAAGTTCACTCCAGTCTGGCTACCGGATGGTATCGGGAACAACGCCGAAATCGAGCGAGCGGACCTCATCCATTTGCACTGGGTCGCAGGTTATCTTGAACCGGGAACTCTCGTTGAGATTGATTCGCCGCTCGTCTGGACGCTTCATGATATGTGGCCGATCACTGGCGGATGCCACTATAATCAAGAGTGTGACAAGTTCGCTATGACCACTGGCTGTGGGGCGTGCCCCCAATTGGATAGCGAGGCACCGAATGATCTCGCTCGGCGCCAATTCAAGCGGAAGAGAGACGCCTGGCGTGATTGCGAGATACATTTCATCGCGCCATCCGAGTGGATGGCCGACCGCGTCAGAGAGAGTACGCTCTTCGAGTCGCCAGACGTCACTGTCATTCCAAATGCGATCAACACTGATTTCTACTCGCCGGTAAGCAGACAGAGTGCCTGTCGACGTTTCGACCTGCCCGCGGGCAAGAGGGTTCTCATGTTCGGCGCCCTGAACTCAACGACTGACGACAGGAAAGGGTACACCGAACTTGTCGAAGCGTTGGAATTCATCGCAGCACACAACGATACTGATGATTTTTGTATCGCTATTTTCGGCGCTGAAGGACCCCTCTCGAAAGACTCTGTTCTGCAGAAGTTTGAGACGAAGAACTTGGGATTCCTCACCGACGACGAACTTGTCAGCGCGTATAGTGCCGCTGATATCGTCGTCGTCCCCTCAAAAGTCGAGTCATTTGGGCAGACCGCATCTGAAGCGATGGCGTGTGGGACGCCGGTTGCCGCGTTCGACACGTCTGGCCTTCGAGACATCGTCGATCACAAGCAGACCGGCTTTTTGGCGCCCCCTAATACACCCACAGCGCTTGCGGAAGGAATTCGATGGCTGTGCGACGACACAAACCGGTTAAAGACGTTGGGTGAGAACGCGCGCTACCGAGCAGTCCGGCAGTTCTCAACTGATGTCGTCATAGCTCAACATCAACGGTTATATCGGAGGCTGCTCAAGGATTAGCGACGGTGGAAGGATCAATCAAGGCTGCTACGACAACGTTCGTTCGCCGGTGGAACATACGTCAGCGATAAGTCTGTATCTTATAACGATACACCTGATTACGCATCTCCAGTTCACCTTTTATATGTTTCGGTGAGAAGCGCGATTCCGAAGCCGACAGCCATCCAGTACCAAGGGAAAAATATCGCAGTGATAGATTTTGCGACGAGCATCGTCGCGAAAAGGGCCGTAAGCGAGATTGCGAGTGTCCGGGCTAGACTGGACTCCAACGGAGGTATGTCGATCGTCTGCTCAAGTTGAATCAAATCGCGGACAATGAATAAGTGAAACGCTACGAACAGAGTAACGCCGATGACGCCGGTTGAGACAAGAATTGTCCCCACGACTGACGCACCGTAGTACGAACCGAACCCGTATCCAATGAGGGGTCTAGTCTGGAACAGGTCTAGTGCGAATGCCATTGAGTGTGCGCGGATGGGCCCTGACCCACCTCGGAACGTCAACTCTTGAATCACTACGCTCGCCGTCCCAATAGGATCCTCCATCACCACGAGCGCAACCACCAGTGCCGGTATCGAAGTTTGAAAACCAAACCGCACAAATCGCCCAAACGACGGCAGGGTGTCCTTGACGAATGTATAATATGTAAACAAGACGATACTGAGAATGACAAGGCCTCCGAACCCTGTTCCCGCTCCGGTTAAAATAAGGAAACAAACGAACAACGACCCGAAAAACACTGACTCGCGATTGGAGAGGATTCTTTCCTGACCGGATATCGCAACCGGAATAATCAGGCTGAGCAGAAATAGGAAATAAATGGCTGTGTATCCTGGTTCTCCGGGAACCGACATCATCTGTGGGAGTGGGCCGAGGAACGGACGAATGTATTTTATGCTGACTAACCCAAACCACTGTGAAGCCTCAATGAGTGGGAACCCAAAAAGGATCGAAAGTTGGTACGCCACTCCGAAGGCACCAACGAACACGCCCTCGAGAACGAGCAACCGGATGGACTTAGCGATCAACTCTTTGGTGAACGCGGTCGCGATGACGAACATGCTCCCGAACGAGAAGATACGGAGTACCGTCTGTGTGAAGTTGTCCCGAGAGTACAGGAGTGGTTCCGTTTCGAAGACAATCCAGGCTCCTGCATTGTAGGGATGCGTCATTTGCTCACTCGGAAATACGAGCAGTACTGCCGAGGAGACGACACCGATGAAGAGGAACGACGTCGCGAAAACCAGGGATCTTTTTTCCAGAACGATGTCCATGTTATGCCTCGTAACATGACCGAGATGATTGACTCCGAGGAGGATGACAGCGACTTCTGGAAGTGTGAAACGATGTCCCGCGAATTCGAAGACAACAACTGCGAAGAAGGGGACAGTCAATACGAATGCCCAATGGATCCATCTCCGATTGTAGAGTGCACAAACGACGAGCGGAACGATGAATATTGCGGCAGGATAGAACGTAACCATCTCTCTTGTGGATTTGACGGGCTTGTACTGATTCGAGGTTGACTATCGGTTATAGTCCTGCCGGTGTCTCTCCTCGACAGCTAGCGCATCACTCAACTATTGCACACCTGACCTTGTAGCGCCCAGTTAATTCCCCAGTCAGAAGACGGCACATACACGTCGAGAGGTAGTATCAAGGACGATTTTCAGAGTTGCTTCTTTCGCTGCCACAGTTGCGTTCGGATCACCGACGATAGCGGCGGTCGGATGATGTCGAACGCGAACCGCTCGATTGGCTCTCGGTATAGCTCTAGAAGTCTGGGGAGTATCCGGACGCGTCGCCACCGTAAGTCTAATTTGTCCAGTGTCTGTCGGACGGCGAATGCCCGATTATCGCCTATTCCTCGTTCCTTGCGGAGTTGTACTGTATCTGCGTACGATGCTTCCGCGTCCCGGATTATCTTCCGGCCCTTATGATTCCGGTCTGCGGCTACGATAGCGTCGTACCGATACCACTCGTACTGGTCGGCCAGATCGAGCCAGAACTCGTAATCCATCGAGTACTCGCGGTCCTCGTTTAGACAGTTTTCCGCAACCACATGATCGCGGAAGAAGACGGACGGTTGTACGATATAACAGTGGCGCTTTAGCTTGTTCCGATCAAATGGTGGAATGTAGTGTGACCGCAGCAGCTCGCTATCTGGGCCGATAGTTATCGCGTGCCCGAAGACGATATCGGCATTGCTCCGGTCGAACACGTCCACGACCTCTTCGACCGTACTCCTGTACGTGTAGAGGTCGTCAGAATTCAGCCAGCCAACGATGTCCCCGTCCGCCCGCTCGAACCCTTTGTTGATAGCGTGTGTCTGCCCACGGTCCGGCTCAGAACTCCACTCGATATTGTCATACTCGCTCAGAATGTCGACGGTCCCGTCGTCCGACTTCCCATCAACGACGATGTGCGTCAGGTTGCTGTAGGTTTGCTGGCGGACCGACTCAAGCGTCTCTCTGATGAACTGTGCTTGATTGTACGACGGTGTGACGATTGAAACGGACGTCATTGGATCAAGTCGAATCTGAGAGTTTGTCGCGCCATGCTACAGGTATCCCAGATCCTGTAGTCGTTCCTCGGTATCCTCGCTCAAATCAGTCAGATCTTTGTCTGAAACTGGTGAGACGGACTCGATCGCCTCAATGTCCGCGACTGCCTCTTCGAACGAGAATCTAGGATCGCCGAACTGCTCTCTGGACCGCACGTAATGGCCGACGGCCTGTGGATACTTCTCCAGTGATCGACGTATGTTCTTCGACTTCCATCGACGGCCGGCGAGCAAGCCCAACGCCATCAGTGCCCGGTGGTGGAGTGCCGTCTGGTTGCGAACCCACCCGCCGTCTGCATCCCAGATGCCGGCGCTTTCGTACACGTGCCGTGGCTTCCCACCGAAGTATACGTTCGAGGTTGAGAGCGAATAGCCGCGGGATGGCGAGCTCCGGGACAAGCTCTCTCCGTCGAGGTGCTCGGGAGTCGGTTGATCGAGGCTGTCCAGTATCGTCGGGAACAGGTCGACGTGGCGCATCACGTGGTCTGCCTTCGTCCCTGCAGGGATATCGGGGTGGATGAATACCGTTGGCACGTACACGCCCTCCGGTCGCATCGGCGAACTATGGTCGACGAGCCCCGCCTCACCGAGGTACTCCCCGTGGTCGCTAGTGAATACGATGAGCGTGTTCGATTCCTCCCCACGCTCGCGAATCGTCGCCAGCCTATCCTCGAAGTCCTCGACAGTCCCCGACACCGCTTTCTCGTACCAGTGTCTGTGTTTCTCGATGTTCCCGGCGAACTCTTCAACGAACTCATCCCAGGAGCCTTCCCATCCTGCGGCCTCGAACGGAACGTGTCCGCCATGATGCCGTTCGAAGTACGTCCACGGGGAGTCAAGCCTTCCGAGTTCGCGCCGTTCCTCGATCTTGAGCACTGAAAACGTGCCGTCGTCGACAACAGATTCGTCGCCTGGCATATAATATCCATCGTCGAGGTCAGGGATATCTAGAAGGTTTGGGACGTCTGGTATCTGATGCTGCCGGGACAAGACCCCATGGTGCCGCGGCCAAAGTCCGGTGAGCATCGTCGGCACACTCGTGTGCGTCGTAAGTGACGCGGCGATTGTCTTCACCGTTAGCCCCCGTTCGGCGATTGATTCCGGGAGGTGGTCCCATCGGAGGGCATCCGCCATGAAGACGCAGACGTTGTCCACCTCGTTGAGCGCGCCGAAGATCCCCTGCGATCCCTTTTCATCGATAGACCGAAAATTCATTAAGTCACCAATTCTCTTTCGACCATTTTATTAAAAGCTCTGGAAGGAGTTGGTTCTTCTCACTTCTTTGGATTCGATAGGGTTGAGGCTTCGTCAGCGAGTGTGTCAGCGCCATTCGGACGGTTGCAGAGAACGGTTCTGCTCGACGCCGTTACACGTCCATTTCTCTCCTCCAATACTGGAGGAGATCGCCAAGCGTCTCCTTGATCGTGTACTCAGGACCCCATCCTGTCTTCGCCTCAAACTTCGCGCAGTCCCCGACGAGTTCCGGGACGTCTACTGGGCGTATTCTCTCGTCCTCCTGAACGACAGTGATGTCCTCCCCGCTCAGTTCGATTAATCTGTCGAGCAGTTCACGGATTGTATACCCAGTCATTGAGCAGATGTTGTACGCCTCCCCCGAAGAGCATTCGCACATCGCTAACTCGTATGCTTTGACGACGTCCCGAACGTCGGTGTAATCCCGGACGGCACTGAGGTTCCCCACGTGGATGTGGTTCGAATCGCTCATCTCGTTCTCGATTTCCACAATCTGCTTCGCGAAATCACTGAGTGCGTACTTGTCTGGGCGACGCGGCCCGGTGTGATTGAATGCTCGCGTCCGGATCGTCTTGACCCCGTGGCTCTTGTAGTATTGAAAGCCGAACATGTCGACCGCAGACTTGCTGACCGCGTACGGACTCACCGGGTTCAGGGCCATCGATTCGGTCACCGGGAGCGCGTCCGCATCCACTAGGCCGTACTGTTCCGACGAGCAAGCGAGGAGCACTCGGGGATCGATAGACTCTGCCTGGCGAACGCCCTCCAATATGTTCAACGTCGCGACGATGTTGTTGTTGATTAGGGAGTACGTGCTGTCCCAGCTAGACTTCACTGAACTCTGTCCAGCGAGGTGGTATATGTGGTCCGGCGCAACGTCTTCCAAGAGTTCGAACACTGCAGGCCCGTCGACGAGATTACACGTTCGGAGGTCGATGTCTGCACGGTGATCTCGGCAGTACTCCAACGAACTGCTCTCTCGGACGACGCCGTACAGGTCTCGGTCGGAATCGGCCAATCTGTCGAGTAAATGGCTTCCGACGAAGCCTGTAACGCCCGTTATCAGTGTGGTATTAGTCATGAATGTTTTCGTATACCTGGTAGGTCTGTCGCGTTGTCTGCTGCCAGTCGAAGGCTTTCGCTTGACGAAGTCCTCGCTCTACAAGTAGTTCACGATACTCAGGGTCTAAGATGACCTCGGACAACGCCCGCCTGATGTCTGCGGGGTCATCCGGGTCGACGTACGTACCAGCCTCCCCAACGACTTCCGGGATGGCAGAGACGTTCGACGCGACGACCGGCGTCTCGCACTGCATCGCCTCGAGAGGCGGAATACCGAACCCCTCGTACCGTGAGGGATAGACGAACGCTGTCGCTGCTGTGTAGAACGACCGCAGCTCGTTGTCGTCGACCCAGGTGATCAATTGCGTCGACTCCTCTAGGTTCGCCTGTCGTATCGTCTCAGCTTCTGCGTTGCTCCACTTCTCACCGCCACCTACGCAGACAAGAGACACGTCTTCGGCGTACTCCCAGTCGGCGTACGCCTCTAGGAGAGTATCGAAGTTCTTGTAGCCGCCTCGCCGACCGACGTAGAGGAGGAACTGCTCCGGGAGGTCATACTCCGCTCGCAATCGAGAGACTGTGGAGTCGTCAACCGGTTCGAACACCGGATCGGCCGCCAGATGGATGACGCTCACCTTCTCTGGAGCTATATCGAAGTACTTCACGAGATCATCCTTCGTGCACTTCGAGATTGCGATTACGTGATCGGCACGCTCCACGCTCGCTTGCTTCATCGCCGACGTCGCTTCGGCGTTCCCCAACTCGTCGGCGAACCGTTCGTGGATCATATCATAGACGGTCACGACCGATGGTGCGTTGATGTCCGCTGGGAGACGGAAGTACGACGTGTGGTAGATATCGGGGTCGAACTTGTTGACCGCCCGGGGCAGGAATATGCGCTCGTCGAGTTCCCGAAGAACGCCTCCCAACTTCGGGATGAGATATCGGGATTGCGTGAGGAACGGATGGGAGTCAAGCGTCGACGGGAACCGGAACGTCCGGAGCACCGAATCGGGTGCGACCGTTGGCAACTCTGTGGCTAGCCGTTCGTAGATTCGATTGATGCCACCGAACTGTTGGCGAGTGAATATAACCCCATCATAGAAAATCCTCATCAGTTTACTGTGATTGAAAAGACGCGTATATATCATCTTTGCTTTCTCCTAGTTCCTGGCGTAATGCGGCGAACGGCGACCATTCAACCCGAATCGACTGCGTTCTAGACCAGGGTGTTCTGACCGGTGCAACCATCCCACGTGTAGTGTCGCCTTTCGAATTCGACGCTCGGTCGACACGTCGGGCACACATTCACGTGTCTGCGTACCCGAGATCTGCCAGCCGTTGGGCGACGACGTCGTCCTCACCTATGGGACCAGCGGTCGCGGTTCCTGACGTGGTCGACCGCCGCTCTTGATCGTCGAGGACGACCCAGGGAATGCGTACGAGCCCCGGCGAATGAGCACCATCAGGATGGCCATAGATGCCGAATCGTCCGAACTCGTTCCCGTGATCCGAGGTAACGACAGTTCGACCGGGCACTGCTTCGAGGAGGTCCTCGACGTGGGGAATCACCAGTTCCAGGTTCTCCTTGTAAGCGTCCCAGATGCAGGCCTCGTCGACATCGTCCTGTTCGAGTTGTCTCCAGAAGTCATCGCCGTGCGCGTACTCGTAATGAATCGTTCCCTCTTCTGCGAGCTGTCGGCCGAGGTCTCCGATGAATGGATAGTGTGGCTGCATATAGTGAACGATCAGCCGCTTGTGGGGGTACTCCTGATACGTCTCGATCGCCGCCTCGGTGACGGCCTCGGGAGGTGTGACGCCCACGTTTTCGTCCCACTCGTCGTCCCAGAGCGTCACGCGTTCGTGGAAGCGGGCCGGTATCGACTCGAAGTTCGGGTTTGCGGTCACGAATACGATCTCGGGGAAGTCGGCGTCGCCGAACGTCTCCCGGAGGTATCCCAGCGTGTACGTCGACGGCGACGTCTTTTGTTCGACGGGCGCGTCAAACGGGTCGAGCTCCGCCATCAGGTCGTACCGGCAGGCGTCGAGGATTACCAGCGTATCCCAGTCCTCATCTGGCATCGAGACTGGCTTATTTCCGAGTACATACCTGTCAAACCTTCGGTATAGCTCAAAGAATCTGAGACGCGGTTTCCGGAGGCCCTTGTAGATTTCGCGTAGGGTAATCATGCGGGACTATTTCGCGCTCATCAACTTACATAATCCGGTTGGCGATCGTCACTGGGGCCGGTCAACTCGGAGTTTATTTAAGAATAGAGTTTGGCAGCCTTAATAATGACCGACGTGAAGAGCGTCAGCAGAAAGGAACAACTGGCCGCGTTGCTTCGAGTTGCACGATACAGGCCGCTGTTTGCAACCGGTATAGTAATAGGCGGCATGGTTGCAGCGTTACTCGAGGGTATCGGATTAAGCTTTATCCTCCCAATCGTGGAGCTGATACAGTCATCCGGGAACCCTACCGCCGAAGCTGACGGTATCCTCCTCTTGTTCGTCAACTTCTACGAGTTGCTCGGCGTTCCATTTGAGCTCGGATACGTCATTGTGGGCGTCAGCATCGTTTTAACGATACGGTGGTCGCTCACGTTCGTCGTTCGCTGGCTACGAGGTGCGCTGGTCGTAGACTATACGCGAGAGATACAAAGCGACTCGTTCGGAAATGCCCTCGACGCAAACGTCGAATATTTTGATCGCGAAGGCTCCGATGACATTCTGAATGCAATCGTCACACAGGCTGAGTACGCGGGACAAGTCATTCGGGAAGTCGTAAACTTTCTCGAACAGGGTTTTTTAACAGGAATGTACTTCATTGTCGCCTTCGTCATGTCGCCATCCCTCGCAATTTTTGCTATCGCGTTCTTGGGCGGTTTCTCCCTGCTTTTCCGTTTCGTCGTAGAGCCCGGGTACGAGCTCGGTGAGCAGGTCGCTGACGCGAACGAACGAGTTCAGCAGACCGCACAGGCAGGCACGCAGGGTATTCGCGACACGAAGCTATTTGGCCTGAAAGACGAGCTGTTCAGAGACTTCGAAGCCGCGGTCAATCAGTTCGCTGACGCCAGCATCCGACTGCGTCGCAACCAACAGGCGATCCGAAACTTCTACAATCTCCTCACCGCTGTCGCGGTGTTTGTCCTCATCTATCTCGCTATCGCGTACGCTGACTTGTCGTTGGGATCGCTCGGCATCTTCCTATTCGCGATGTTCCGCCTCGGTCCAAAGGCTAGCAACATTAATTCGATTTTCTATAAGATAGAAAACGACCTGCCACATTTGATCCGGATGCAAGAGTTCATCAACGAGCTTAAAGCGCACAGCGAAATCGACGACACAACGGAGCCGGTCCCTGAGGCCGTCGAGTCTGTTGAGTTCGATGACGTTGAATTCGCGTATGCTGGGCAGGATGACCTAGCACTACGGAGTGTCTCATTCGAGTTCAAGCGCGACGAGTTCGTTGGGTTTGTTGGACAATCTGGCGCTGGCAAGTCGACAATCGTCTCACTACTCGCACGGATGTATGAACCAGATGACGGAGCGATATTGGTCAATGACATCTCTATTGGCGAGATGAATGTCGAAGCCTGGAGGTCTCAAATCGCTGTCGTACAACAGGATCCGTTCATTTTCAATGAGACGCTGCGCTATAATCTCACTATCGGGAATCGAGATGTCTCCGACGGTCAACTCGAAGAAGTATGTCGGATCTCAAAGGTAAACGAGTTCTTGGACGACCTGTCCGATGGCCTGGATACGCAACTCGGCGACGACGGTGTTCGACTTTCCGGTGGCCAACGACAACGCGTCTCCCTTGCTCGAGCACTCCTGAAAGAAGCCGACGTTCTCGTCCTTGACGAAGCAACCAGTAACCTCGATTCAAGTCTCGAGAAGGAGGTACAGACCGCGATCGAGAGCATGGACCGCGAGTACGCAATGGTTGGTATCGCGCACCGCCTGTCTACCGTCAAGAACGCGGACCGGATATACACGATTGAGGATGGGCGAATCGTCGAGGAAGGGTCACATCAGGATCTGATGGAAAAGGGCGGACAGTACGCCGAACTGTACGCAATCCAGTCTCAGAGCGGGTGAAACAAGAACATATTCATAGGCTTAATCGGAAAATATCAACGACCGCAGTCATAGAACTGCCGTCGGTTCCCGTCAAGTGCGCTCCAGCGGGATCATGACCGATAGTTTCGACGCGACCGACGTTAAGGATACTGTTGATATTTTTCTGACGTATCAGGGAGCAGCTAACGGCTCCGGCAGTTCCGCGTCTGACGTGATTAAAGAGGCAGGATGATCGGCATCGACTTCAACGGCCACTGTCACGTATCGGACCTAGTGTCTTTGGACGGCCCAACGAATACAAAGTCGTCCGGTGTCCGGGACATGCCAATACCCGGAGTGTATTTGAGGGGCGCACTAGATATGGTGTCCACGCTGAAAGCACACCGTTCGGAATATTGTCTAACAGTATGGGGAACAATGCGCACGGGCGGTCATTCTCCATACGTATGACTCAAGGACAAGTACGGCAGGCACGTCGAGTGAGTGGGACTCACGTGCGGTCCACATCAAGACATTTGAGGGGTGCTGACGATGGTGCCGCGATACATATCGGAGACAGAAACACCGTTAGTGTGAGTGGGGAATAAATCGACGTACAGGGGTCGGGAAGCGCCGGCCGCTCCTACGGCATCAAGTTGGGCGGGACCGACGCGAGCGTCATCTAGAACACTCTCATAGAGATGCTTAGTGACTCAAACACCGAGGGTATACGATGGAACAGCGATGGTGAAGGCCCGTCCCATTTCAGAATGGCTCAATTTGCAAAAATCGAGGGAGGACTCACTATCGGGTCTGTTAGCGTCAAGACACAGGAGGCTCGCGTAGATTTCCGTACATCAGCATCACAAATGACGACATTGGTGATTGCGGCCGACGTATCACACGACGACACCTGTGTCATCAACGGTGAGCTCTCAGTAACTGACAACCACCGGTCATCTGCCCCCATCAGAGAGGCCTGGTGTCTTTGACTACGCCGAAACCGAGGAGGTGACAAGAGATATTGATGTCTGTGGAGTTAAGACCTTTAACCTCGGTCCGTTTGGCGGTGAGTCCCAGGCATTGTTCGGCGGTGTGGCGTCGATGACGGCGACTGACTTCGGGATCTGGGTGCCCATCATTAACGCAACAGAGCGGAATTTGAACGGTTCTGGAATGAGCGAAGTAATAACCGTATCCTCAATGGTAGTGTAATGATACATTCCGATTTTCCACAACGGAAATTCGCTGCCATAAGTGTCTTGACTTGAGACAGCATATTAACGAGTATCAAACATGTTAAGAGTCAACTTTTGTAACCAAGAGCTTCCAATCTCGACTCAGCCAACTGGCTGATCTTTTGCCCATTACCAAATTCATTCCACACCTCTGGGAGGAAGCGCTCCAGGGTAGGTTTCTCTACTTGCGATAATACTTCTTATTGCTTGTGTGTGTTAACTTCACCCTCTAATTTTACAGAATCAGCTCTAGAACAGATCAACTTCTTCTTTCCTTGGTATACTGCTTTGCGTTCAGTGCCATAGTAGCGGCTTCCGTGATGACTGGTCGGTCATTCGGAATAGGAGATGTCCAAGATTGACCGTCCAGATTTTCATCTGAAATAAGGGTGGTAAGAGTGGGCTTTAGATCAATTAAACTTGGCCATCCACTTGTTGGTGTCTGCAATTGTTCATTCGGGCCAGAAATCGCAAGTGGGACGCGAGATGTCGCATCCCATGGTGTCCCGCCATGTCCAGCACCGTAAGAGGACGACTATCGGTGAAAGATTTCGCCAGCTCCGGGTGTTCCCAGTGAGATTCGCCGTGATTGCCCGTAATGATAATAAATGTGTCATCTTCAAATGTGTCAAGGAAAGAGTGGAGTTCATCGGTGAGGAAATCGAATGCAACACCACACAACCGAAGACGGTGTTTTCGGTATTTCACACAGTCTTCTCTATTCTTATCAAAGGTAGAGGTGTAATCCCACTCGGTCAGGTTGGGTATAGATTTATCGACGCTTCTGTCGGCTATGTATTCCTTTGGAGGGTCTAACGGGCTGTGAAGATCAGCATAGTGGAGATATGCGAACGTTTGATCTCGACCTTTTCGCCATTTTTCATAGACCGAATTCACCATATTCGCCGGGGAATGGGGCATCACCTTGTGTTTGTGGTAGCGGCCGCGAATTGCCATGAATGGAACCAAGAACCCACATCCTGCAAATGTATCATATCTGTAAGAAGCGAACTGTTCCGAAATATACTCTCTATCTGATTGCTCTGGTATTTGTTTTGATGAATTTCCATCCGATTGGAGGATAGTATTCGACCTGTGTTCGTGAGGATAAGTTCCCGTGTGGACGCACGTCACAGCAGGGAATGTCCATGTACCAGGCGTGATAGCAGTAGTAAATCGAGGCCGATATCCGGAATATGATCGGGACGCAATACCTCGACAACAAGGACAGCGATGTGATTAGGTGCACTCTCACTTGGTTGGTTAGAGGCGGGCGGCAAGTCTGCTTATAAGGCAGCCGCTGCCGACAACCAACGGACATATGCTGGTTTTAGCTTCCTTTTCAATCTAGAGGGTGTTTTCCGAGAGTTCATGTCCACTTTATAAATAGATAAGACAAAAGCTTGTTGGATATTACTCTCATCCACAATATATAGTCATATAAGTAACAATTTCTTCTCTTTCATCCTGTCAAGAATATCATGACTGTCGTAGCGGGACGTGGTAGTAACTGCCGTTGACGAACTGGCATCCAGACTACGGCGACTCCGATCGTTCGACATGAATTGTGGTCTTGACGGTCATGAGGACGAATCCTGATATCAGGCCACTGAAGGACTCTGCTCCACCTACAACGTCAGCGACATACAAGCGGCTCTCGGCCTGGCACAACTGGACCAATTTCTACCGGTGGAGCAGGGCGATTGCCTCCGGACTTTACTTCGGAAGGTGAACCCCCCTCTAAAGAGTCATCAAATCATGTTTTCGTCCAAACTAGTAACGGCCGTCATAGGCATCACAGACCGTAACGTGAAGCGGTCGTTCGGTTGGAACTGCGGCATTTCTCAAAATCTACGTCAACGGCGTTGTGAGATTGGTACTGTCGGACAGGGCGGATCTGCCGACAATCATACACACTCTGCGGGTGTTCGGATGTAAATTCCAGGAAACCCATTCGAGGATTCCACGGAGAATTAAATTCAACTGCAACCACATGCCCCGTTTTGGGACGTGCGGTCTAAGTGATGATGTCTTATGGATTATTCCCGCGGTACTTCACGCCGTCAGTACGACAAGAGGTGCCTGCCTTCCGGAGCGACGTCAGTCGTTTCCTTCCAGATGTTGACGGAGTAGGTCTCTCCCCCCTCCTCGATTCCGTTGTTGTCGAACGGCGGAAATGAGAGTGCATGCAGTCGATTCAAGAATACGTGGACGGCCACTGTCTTGTCGATACCGAGTTCACAGAGATCGAAAAAATCCTCAGTCATATGGTAAGCCCCTTCGTCCTTCAGCTGAAGTTCCATCGACACTATCCCTCATCGACATCAGGCCAAACGTCGATGAACTGGCCGAACTGTAGGTCTTTTAGTCGCCTGTAGAGTCCCTTTCTCGAACCGCAGCACTCGGTCTCGACGCACTGCTATGAGATGTGCCGGTATCGAACAATTCATCCATGTAGTGTAACGTCACCTCTATCGGCGTTCTTCGATGATGCTCCATTAGATCGGGGGCTCCCCCCGGTTGTCTGGTAGGCACGGCAGATGTATCTTAGGCGGCCTTCTGACCGAACCGAGGGGATGGATTCGGGAAGGTTGTGATCGTATCCCACGGAAACCACCACGTTGTACTCACTCGCCAGACGATCCAATCGGGGATTCGGTCCTCTCTCAGTGGCACGGGGCATTCCCCGGAAGCCGAGTCGAACCTATGCGGGCTTGAATTCTAACTATAGTTGACTTTCACGGGCGATTCACATTCGCGGGTACAATCCGTTCGCCATCGACTGGTCCCGTCGCCAAAGTACCTGTCTTTCGAAACTGATAAGATTCGCCCTACAGCACTATCTACCGATATCTTCGAATTCACGTAACAATGAACGTCTCCTCACTCTCTGACCTCCCTCGTCGGGCTGTCGACGTAGTCACACTGTCCAAGTCAGCGCAAGCGTTTGCCCAGGCGAACCGCCAGAGTTGGAGTCGGACTGACGCCGGCGCATCGACTGGTGAACTCCTGACCGACGTCACCTTGCACCACCCTGGGTACGTGCTGTCCGGCACCGTTGCAGGAAAGCACCTCGCCGAAGCAAAGGACCTCAACCTTTCGTTCCTCTTTCGTCGCTACGACCGCGACATTAGTCACATCTGCCAGTCGTACGAATCCGCCAATACGTACTCAATAGCCGGTCGTCTCCGGTCACCGTCGCTGGTCGCTTGCGCACTCGCTGATAGCCGCCGTATCTACGCATCCGTCGACTCCATCGCGGACCTCGTTGACGTCACATACGACGGCATCCTTATCGGTGACCTCATATACAATACATACCTCAAGAAGCACAATGTCGGGACAATAGAGTCGCTGTCTCAGAGCGTTCTTCCAGTCATCTTCGACACCGTTCTCTACGAGCGGTATTACGACCGACTGCTTTCGAACAACGAAATCCGGGCCGTCATCGGTGCCCAAGCGTCATACGCGAAGTCAGGTGTCTTGCTCCGACTTGCACTCAACGAGGACCTCGACGTCTTCGAGCGCATCTTCGGACCCAAGCGCTTCACAATCCGGCGGTTCACCGACATCAGCGAGACCTACAATCAAGCGAACCGTCCGTCGGATGCAGCGTTCGAACGTGTCTGGACCGAACACCGAGAACAAGGAGTCGAACGGAGTCGTGCGTACTTCGACGACCGGCTCTCGGGCGATGACGACGATGTCATCGTCTCGAAAGCGTACTCGAACGACAAGTCGATAATCGATCGCGAGACGCTCGTGGACGAACTCGACCTCAATCCCGAAAAACCGATTGCTGTCCTCATGACCCACGTCTTCCTTGACGCCGCTCACTTCCGTGGGTCGTTGTTCCGTGACTACGTCACCTGGGTGCGCGAGACGCTCCAACATGTCCGCACTGACTCGAGCACGAACTGGATACTCAAACCCCATCCCGGCTCGGATCGCTTCGACTGCAAACACACGGTCGACGGCGAGTTCGACCAAGCGGTCGCAGGTTTCGACAATCACACGGTTCGAATCATGCCTGACGACGTCAGTACAACTGCCGTCCACGAAATCGCCGACGTCGTTCTCACCGTTCGCGGCTCCGCAGGTATCGAGTTCCCTGCACTCGGTACGCCGGCAATCGTCGCGAGCGACTGTCACTACTCCGGGTTCGGGTTCGCACATGAACCGGATTCCAAGCAAGCGTACTTCGACTTGCTCGACACCATTGGAGACCTCCCGCCGCTCACCGAACGACAAGTGGAGCGCGCCAACGTCATGGCGTACCTGCTCTTTGTACTGATGCGTGTCCCCAGTGAGTACATTCCCGAAATATCAAAGACAGAGGTAGACGATGTCGACAAGATCTGGCAGCGCGCAGCACGTCTGTTGTCGGAGACGTCGGTAGACGATTCAGCACTGCGGGCGAAGATCGAGAAGTTCGTTGAAGACGACCATCAGCATCTCTTAGACTTCGATAAGATCGAGCTCTAATCGATTCGCATCAGACATCGTTGATTCGGATAGTCAGGTTGAAACCCTATCTGAAACGGGTTATAGCTCATCTTTGTGCTCCTCGTACCAGTCGATTGTGCGCCTAAGTCCAGTCTCGAAATCGGTTGAGGCCACCCAGTCAAATCGTTCTTTCGCCCGAGAAGTATCCAGCCGCCGCCTAGGCTGGCCGTCCGGTTTCGACGTATCCCACTCGATGTCTCCTTCGAAGCCAGTCAGATCCATGACCTGCTCGATAAGTGCTCGAATAGACAATTCGTTTCCACATCCCAAATTAACCGGATCGGACTCGTCGTACCGCTCTGTCGCCGTGAGAATTCCGTCGGCGGCGTCCTCGACGTAGAGGAATTCCCTCGTTGGTTCTCCGGTACCCCACGCCGTGATGGCGTTAGCACCGGATTCCCGTGCCTCGACGCACTTTCGAACGATCGCCGGAATCACGTGTGAGGTTTCGAGGTTGAAATCGTCCCGGGGACCGTAGAGATTGACTGGCATCAGGTAGATGCTGTTGAATCCGTACTGTTTCCGGTACGCACGCGACTGCGTCAGCAACGCCTTCTTGGCGATACCATACGGAGCGTTCGTCTCTTCCGGATACCCGTTGAATAGGTCTTTCTCACTGAACGGGACCGGCGTGTGCTTCGGATACGAGCAGATCGTTCCCAAAATGGTGAACTTGTCGACGCCATGCTGGTGCGCCTGCTCCAACAACTCGATTCCCATTATCGCGTTCTCGTAGAAGTACTTCCCCGGGTTGTCCCGGTTCGCACCGATTCCGCCGACAGTCGCGGCGAGGTGCAAAACCACGTCGGGGTTCGAGTCGGCCAAAGCTTGCTGTATCTCGTTCTTCTCGCGGAGGTCGTAGTCATCGCTACGCGGGACGAAAACGTCTACGTCGCCTGAGCGGCGCCGAAGTTCCTCAACTAGGTGGCTACCGAGGAAGCCAGCTCCGCCCGTAACCATCACTGATTTCCCGTTCCAATACTCGGCGGTTCCATGGTGCCAGTTCGTCATCGCCAATCGACCCGCCCCATCCACTTCTCGGTATTCCCCGCGTACCACTCAATGGTTCGGCGGGCCCCTTCCCGCCAACTCACTTCGGGCTTCCAGCCGGTCTTCTCGTTGAGCTTCTCGTAACCAACCAGCAACTCTTCGACGTCACTGTCGCCGGGGCGGTACCGTTCGTCACGCTGGATGATTTCGGGTTCGTCCCAATAGTCCTCTTCTCGTCCGACTTCAAGAAGCAATTCGGTCCAGTTCCGCATCGAGACGTTCTCGCCGTAGCCGTAGACGTATTCTTCGCCAGCGTTCCCCTCGAGGGCGACGTGCATATGTCCTCGAATGCCGTCTTCGACGAAGCACATATCTCGCTTCGGCCTGAGGTTCCCGAGTTCAACAACATCGCGCTCCAGAGCTTGGGTGACGATAGTCCCCGTGATATACCGTGGATTCTGACGCGGACCGTAGTTGTTGAACATCCTTGTGGTCACGCCCGGCAACCCGTACGCATCATGGTAGTTCATCGTAAGGAAGTCGGCTGCGAGCTTCGACGTCGCATAGACTGAAGTTGGATTCACCGGTGAACGCTCGCTCAAAAGGACTCGTCCGTCATCGTCGTACTCGTGCTTGTCCTGCATCTGTCGGTCGACGTTTCCGTACTCTTCGGAGGTACCTGCTGTATCAAACTTGTAGAGATCAAGGTCAAGGTCGACGACGGACTGTAGGAGGTTGAGCGTTCCTGTTACGTTTGTATCGATTGTTTCGTAAGGCCGTTCCCAAGATTCGCCGACGTGGGCTTGCGCAGCAAGGTGAAAGATAATGATATCTGAATGACCCTGAAGTGTGCGCAGCGCCTCCATTACGGAGTGTTTGTCTCGCAGATCACCACGATGAACTGTCACCTTATCCTGAAGGTGCCGTATGTTTCGTAGTTCGCCGCTGGAGGTCGCTCGAACGAAAACGTGGACATTCGCGTCGTACTCCACAAGTCTTTCCGTCAAATGAGACCCGACGAAGCCGTCTGCGCCAGTGACAAAAACCGGTCTTCCATGAAACCGCTCTTTGAGATCCATTGAATACGTTCCCGTGTTGTTTACTAGCTTATTTATTGTTCGGTCCGAAGCGAGAATGGATCGCCAAAGTTAACTCTGAGTGAGGTACAATAGCAGCAAAATTTATATTATCTGGTAAATACAGATTTATTTCATCTACCAGAAGTGAATTCAACGGACCATAGTCTCAGAAGTGTATACAACAGCGAGAACTCTGCGATAATCAGCGGTTCCAAACAACCAAATACGCCGGCTCTGTAGGAATTTGAGATGGAAATCCACGACGAGTACGTCCCGGACAACACGTTCTGTACCTTCCTCGAGACTATGCCCCAGGTTTGTGTGGAAGTGGTTGTCTCCACAGACCAGGGTATCCTTCTAGTGAAACGAGCAATCGAACCGGCCAAAGGGGAGTGGTTCTGGCCAGGCAGCCGACTTTATAAAGGAGAGTCGTTGAGGGAAGCGGGTCACCGGGTCGCTCGCGAGGAACTTCAACTCGAGATTGACATCATCGAACAACTCGGCGTCCACGAACACTTCTGGGATACGAGCGATGCAACTGGTGCGCCGAGTCGACACACGGTGAACATCGTGTTCCTTGTTCGACCACAGTATCCCAATAAAGAAATCGACTTAGATGACCAACACTCGGACGCAAGGTTCGTCACGGAAGCGACCGACTCGTATCACGATTACGTCCGAGAGTACTTCGACCGGCACAGCCTACCCCGCTGACATCCCGAAGTAGATTATCTCATTCGGCTGATGACAGGTCCGAACTCACATTAAACTCGAATTAGCCGTGGTGAATCGCCGGACATGGTGTGATTCAGGCTCTGGTGAATCGCATGACTGCGTGGACTTCGATCGCTAGAACGATGCAGTTGAAGCGGGAAGCACTTGATATCCAATATCAAAAAAATACCACTTCACGGAGAAAGTAGTGACGTTGGCTAAAAGTGCTGCTGGTGTCCGAGGCGAATCCGCCGCCCTGCAGGGCGGCCGCGGATTCACCAACTACGCGGTCGTTTCGCTGCATTGTCTGCGGATTTACTTGGCGAAGTCCTACTGCGAAGCACTCGATTTCTTGAGCGAGGTGCCACAAATGTTGACGGAGAGCAACCTCGAGAAGACCAGTCTCCCTGATCACTCGTCGCTAGTGAATGCGTTTGACAGGAAGGCAGTGGTGAATCGACATAGGATGTTGAGTTACGCCGCATTAGCAGCCTGCGATTGAATTCAATTGCTTCGCCAGCTTGTGTTCGCTGGAAGTTGTAGCCGAAATTGACCAGAGTTGCGGATCGGACTATGTGTCTAGTGCCTGAAGTCGCCGTTGTCTAGCGATTCACCGGTGGCCTCGGGCTCACCCACATCGAGTTCGCCATCGAGATACGCGCCTCCTTTCGAACTCACCTGATAATAGCCTGCTTCGTCGACATTTTTATCAGCCTGTGCTCCTCAAGCACTCCAAGTCGTTGTCGAACCGTCGAATACCCAATCTCGTGACCGTGTCGATTCAGATTCCGATAGAGTGGTTTTGCGGGCAGTTCGAGGTCATGTTCCGCGAAAAATTCGAGAATAAGGCCGTCTTTCAGAGACATCCACTCCGGTCGGGGTCACATTCGAAGTAGTTGTCCCACTGACGAACATAAATTTGGCTTGTTTTAAATTAAGTGTTTATACTGTATCGGATGGTGGTATAAACAAGATTATCTGTAAGTATATAGAAGACGTTGGGAAATCAACCAGAAGCAACAGTATAAATTGTCGCTAGCAAATCCTGAAATAGCGGCCAGTGTTAACCCCACCAGCCCGAGCAAAGCTCTCGTAATTGCCCGGTGAAAGCGTGTACAATATTGGCATGCGCAGTCACGAAGTCCCGACCGGCTACATACATCAGAACAAAGTTATCCCAGAGCCCTTCGGGCTTCTAAAACGGGGTCAAACGACGTTACTCTTCAATTTCGAGTTCGCTCACAACGAGTTCCCCCTCGAGATATTCCTGTCCGGTTTCTGTCAGCTGATAGAGACCGGTCTCGACTGCTGTCAGTAATCCGGCGTCGGAGAGTGTCCTGCACCGTTTGCTCACATACTGTCGATCGTAATCGACGTTTGCTGCGAGAACCCGTGGAGAGACCTGGATTGGATGCTCGTCGAAAAAGAGCATGATCTCGTAGTCGACAGGAGCCATCCATGGAACCCGCTCTACCATCTATTCACAATATCCCGCTATCACGACGGAAAAATCGGTACTATTCACAGGAGACAGAACTACTTACGTAGTTAGTACAAAACCACATTCGTAGTCAGGATTTATGTCATGCAAGAGCATTGTATCGAACACGGAAGCATACACGACTCTCTAACGGGGTAAGTCGTAGAACGGCGGACCGGTGTTAGCCCCACCAGTCCGCGAGAAGCTCCCGTAACAACCCTACGGAAGCCATGTCAAACGACGATTCACGGGGTAATGAAAGCCCCGACCGAAAAGACGAATCACAGCACCAGATAACCGACTACCGACCGATTCTCGAGCACCTCGACACCAAGATAACCGACCTTCTCGAGACCATCACAGACGACGAGACGCTCGAGCCGAGGACCAGACTGAGAGCAAAACGCCACTGTCGCGAGCTTTGGGCGGAACTCGAGTTGCTAGAATGCGACCTTCTCGAGACCGAGGAGTGGCGGGCTCCGAGGGAGACTGACCCGACGGATGGGACCGAGTCGCTCACCGGATCGATCGAGGTGGCCCTCGAGCAGGTGCAGTGGGGCGACAATGGCGGACACAGCGACGAAACCCAGACCGACGAGGTGGAGGAGAGCGATGACTGAGCCGACCGAAGCGGAACGGTTACTCGAGACCCTGAACACCGGGACGCTAGAAAACGACCTTCTCGAGGTGTTCTGCGAGGAGCTACGGGCCCTCCGAGCGAAAAACGATCGACTTACGGTGCGTATCGATGAACTCGAGCAGACTGTCGAATCGCTCGAGGCCGACGCGGACGAACTCGAGAACTCCGTCGATGATCTCGAGACCCGGACCGATGGGCTCGAGTCCCAGACTAAAACGCTCGAGTCACGGACCGGCACTATTGAGCAGTCCGTAGACGACATCGACACCACCCACTCCCAACTCGAAGACCGCCTCGAGACGGACGAAACCCAGATCGAGCGCCTCGAGGCGCTTGCGGAGGCCACCCGCAACCGAACGGGTGCGAACAAGGCACGTCTCGAGGAGTTGCAGGCGCGCGAACTCGAGAAGGGCGCGCACCTCCGGGAAACAAACGTCGACGTTCACGAAATCGATGTCCCCGACGGCACGCTCGAGCGGGTTATCAAGACGGATGGACAGACGTACTACCGTCTGCCCGACCAGGCGGATCCACTGGACCGATCAGAAACAACCGCACTCGCACACGGCGACCTCCTACCGATCCAGCAACTCGCGCGCATGGACGAGGATATGCGCCGGGCCACCACGAACGCTCTTCCGACGCGACTCGCCGCAAAACTCTGGCAGGCGCGAACCGACCCGAACGTGGGCGACGATCCCTGGAAACAGGGTTGCAAGGAAGTCGCGGAATATCTCGAGGCGAGTGACCTGAAACACTGGATCCGCCGACAGGAATCGGGGACCAGTGAGACCTACGCGAAGAAACTCGTCTCCCGAACGATCGACGCGATCCTGGACCTCTCCAAACACCGGCTGGCGGTCCACAAGCGAACCCAACGAAAGAACGGCCTCGAATACACCGAACGGCGGCTCATCCTCCCGTCGGATGCCGAGACTCCGGGGAACACGACCGACACGAGCGGAACCGATCGGTCGGCCCCGGAGACAGCTGACGTCCGCGGCTGACCGAGGACAGCACCCAGAACTTCCCCTCGAGAGAGCCATCGTCTCGCAGGCCACCACCGAACCGCCACCCCAGAAGCGGTCGTTTGCCTAACCGGTAGCCGTTGGTCCGTCTCTCGTGCAGTTCTCGGCAGTCCACGACTGAGACAATCGGTCCATCTCGTCCGAAGACGACGGCTGTCCACGGAGTGGCCAACCGACGAACCGTCTCAGGTGAGATGTTACTACGGACGCCATACGCTTACGCAACCACGTGTCCATCGAGTACGTATGGACTCGAGTACCCAGGTCCACTTCCGCGCCCTTGAACGGCTGATCGAACAGGCTGATGCGGTCGCAGCGGAGAAAAACCGGACCGATATCCTCATCGAAGCGCTTCGCGAGTATCTCGAGAACGCGAGTGACGAAGAACGCGTCCGGCAAGCAATCGCGAACGCGTACTACGTGGACAGGCTTGACTTCGAGCAAACGAAAGCGATCGTCGGTGACGAGACCGCACAGAATTTCCGCGTGCTCAAGCGCCAGTTAACGGACGATCGTCTGAGCGCTGACATCGCGGCCGTCCTCGACGAATGAGCCCCGTCGCCGACGCGTCCGCGCTCGCGTATCTTGCAAGCACCGATGCGGCTCGCCGATCCGTCTTGCCGCTGCCCTTCGCTAGGTACGGCGTTTCGTTCCCGACACGATCCTCGCTGAGATAGAAATCCACCGCGCAGACGACGAACACAGAACTAAAGCGATTCTCGGTCGACGGGCACGATTGACGGCTTCCTCCCTCGATTTCGATCCCGCGTTTTCGCCGCCCTCGAACGGAAACGCAGCTATTCGGTTCGCCGAACAGATCAGTGAGCCGTTCTGGTACCAGTTTTGTCTTGGCAGTATGCTCTCTCCTCGAGCGCAACCCCCACTCTCGTTCAGCACGTCAGCCTCAGAAACGACCCCCGACTACTTTTGTTTCGTTCTCACCAGCATATGGCACCGTCACCGTCGCCTGTAGGTTAACCCCGGCCGGCGACTGCACGCCGATAAACGACTTTCCACCATCGGATGTGACCGTGCTCGCTCCCTGCGCCCGTTTCGACGACGAACTAGGATACGGAACCGTGCCGTCGATGGTTCGTCCGAAGACGAGGCGAAAGCGATCGTACGCCGTGTCGACGACAACAGCCTCCACATGACTGCTGAACTCCGCGACAAGGCAGAGCAACTGATCGAAGAGGTGGCGTGATTATGGGCCTCTGAAGCACACTACGTGACTCTCCCACGCGGCCAGGGCAACATTGCTTTCGTGGAAGCCCAGACGGGAAAAGGGAGGGGACTCCCAATGCATCCGAAATACGCCGACATCGTTACGCCCTGACCGCGACCGTAGTCCCGTTCAGCACGTCTCCCTCGGAAACGACCATCGACCGATTTCCGACCGTATACTCGCCGGCATACGGCACCGTCACCGTCGCCTGTCCGTTGTCTCCAACCGCCGCCGATCGTTCGTAGGTGAACGACTCGCCGGAGACGGACACGTCCGTCTGTACAGTCACGGTCCCACCAGACTCACCAGGGACCCTGAGCGTCGCTCCGGACACGATCGCAAATGCCGCTACCTCGTCGTCAATGTAGATCGCCTGATAGTGAGCTAATCCATCGGTTCCGTTGCCACCGGCACCGTATTCCTCGAGCAGTCGTACTTGCGCGCTCTCGGCCGGTGCATCGGCGTCGATGTCGTTCACGACGACGTAGCCGACCCGGCGGTTAAACTTGTCATACCGGCTGTCCGGATCTGTCCCCGCTCGGAACCCGTTGTAGTTCTTTCGCGCGTATCCGTATCTTCGAGACTTCCCGTTGACGAAGTGGTTGTACATCCGGTTGTCCCCCCACTCACTCAACACGTAGTTCTGGGGATATGTTCGGTTCGCTGCGTCGGCGTGGTCGTCGATCGCACTCACTGCGTCGATCTTCGCCTCGCCGTACGTCAGGTCTGCGGTCAGCCCGGGCACGTAGATGAGATTCAGTCCGAACACGAGCAGTCCGATGGCGATCACGTAGCCGAGCTTTCGGCCGTCCGGTACCGAAATCGAGGGCTCGAGCGCCTTGCCACCGTCGGAGCCACGTTCAGAAGAGGACCCCGACCCGTCGATCCTCCCACTACCATCGGCGGCTACTGACCCACTCCCTCGAGTCGCACCGGCTGATCCAGCCGAATTGCGAAATGGAACCGGCGTTCGAGCCAGATCAACCACGGCGAACAATTGCACGACGCCGAGTCCCGTGAGCACGGCCAGCGGAATCGCGAACTGGCCGGCGAACCGAACCTGAATCCCCGCCAACACCAGCAGATAGCTCGTATAGGTGCCGACGAGCAACCAGCCGGGTTCGTACCGCCGATAGACGAGCCACGCGACCCACCCCAGCACCGCGAGCGCGACGTAAAATCCCATGCCGAGCTGGTACATCGGGCCGAAAAAGACGGCGTACTCCGTCGAAAATAGTGACGCCGTCTCGGTCGCCCTCGTTCGGAAGAGCAGGTCGTCGACGCGGGTCATCGCTTCGGCCCAATCAGCGGGTTGCAGCCGTTTGAACGCGTAGAGGCCGCCGGCGGCAACGAGGCCCTCGAGTGCGATCAGCCCGCCGAGATGGACCTCGAGGCGCCGCCATAGTTCGCCGAGCGCGACGACGGCGACCGATCCGCCGAGCACCAGCGCCGGCGTGGTCGCGATGAACTCCGCCTGCCACCCCCATCGGTGGTGCAGCGCCAGCGAGAGCCAGGTCCCGAGCGCGAGCCCGGCGAGCAACGGCAGGTTCGCGAGCACGGGCGACACCCCCGATCGGGCATCCATCGCAACGCGTAACCCGACGTATCCTGCGAGGGGAATCAGCAACAGCGGCGAACCGCCCCACGAGTGGACGCCGGCCGCGACCGAGAGGCCGAAGGCGCCGGCGACGGCCCACGAGACCGGAGACCGAACGTGATCCACGACGGCCGTGCTCTCATCGGGTTCGGTTTCGAAACGCCGCTGGACGTCGACGGCGAGCCACGTCAGCGTCAGCAGCGTAATTCCAAGCCAGAAGTACTGGTGAAGCTGGTGGTCGATGAACCCCAGTCCCGTGTAGACTGCGTTGACGGGCGTCACGGCAAAGACCAACACCGACGCGACGCCGACGCGGGCGTCTCGAGTCAGCAAGACGCTGATTTTGTAGATCGCGAGCCCGAGTCCGATCGAGGCGACGACGGGCAGCCAGGCTGCGACCGTATCGGCCCCAGCTTGTCCCCCGCCGAGCAACTCGGCGAAGAACCAGTTTGTCGCGTGCGCGAGCGGTCGTATGGATCCTGGTGGTATCTCCTTTACCACCCCGTAATCCGTCGGTCCCGAAGCCGTTGCCACGAACTGTTCCATCCAGAATCGGAAATAGTACGGATCGTTCCCCGGCGACACGACGTAGCCCTGCTGAAATACCGATCGATACGCCGTCATCCGGGCCGCTGCGACGACCAGCAGGGCTCCGATCAGCGCCGTCAGTGCACGAACCTCGACGACAGTTCGGAGCCGCTCGAGGGCGATGGCTTCCTGAATCTGCTCGAGGGTGATGGCTTTGCTAATCCGATCGGGGTCTAACTCGAGTCCACCGCCGTCCCTTCCCGTTGTTGGCTCGCGTTCCTCGTCCGCGACGACCGCCTCGACGGTCTCCGGCTCCGCGATTCGGTACGCGCCGTCGACCTTCGCCACGATCCCGCGGGAGACGAGTTCTCCGAACGTGCCCGAATCCAGATCAATGTCGTCGAACGTCCACGTTTCGTGAGCTGCGTCGACCTCGAGGAGGGTTTCGAGGACGGACTCGCCATCGGGTCTGTCGTCCAGAAACTCCCGTAACACCTCGAGATGGTCGGCCGTCATTCAGCGACAGTTTACAGTCATTACACATTGTCCTTTCGTTCCGAATACTTGGATGTCGGAAACGTTCGCTCTTCCCGCATTCGAGCCGACCTACCTGCAGTGTGTGCGTCACAGCGATATCGGACGTAGTCGATTGGCAACATATGACAGAAATTCAATAACCTAGGTCAGCATGGGTTCTCGAGAAACCGACCAAAAAGGATGGAAGTCGATGGGGTCCGAATCGTGTCGGGAAACAGCTGTTGAGGAGTACGAATTCAGCCGGACGGGCGGCAGACACTAGCTACAGACACGAATCCGTAAACACCGGAAACCCAACAGCACACACAGATCCGTAAATCCGTCCCGGCCAGCGCGACAGGCGTCTCTTTCGTGGCTCAAACGGCCGTCACCGGTGGACGTTATACGAAGAGCGAAACGACGCCCCCACCGACGATCGCGAGTCCGCCGAGTCCGAAACAGACGACCCAGAACGGGATTCGATCGACGATTCGCATGAGCGCATCGATCGTACAGTAGCCAACGATGGCACTCAGACCGAGCGCGGCGACGGCGGGGCCTGGATCGACTCCGGGCAGCCCCCCGGATCCGGCGACGGTAAGCGCTGCCGCCCCGAGGCTCGCGGGGATAGCGAGGAGAAACGAGAGCCGAAACGCCGCCGGAGGATCGTAACTGCGGAATAGCAAAGTGCTCGTCGTCACGCCCGATCGCGAAATCCCGGGTAAGATCGCGACGCCCTGGACGGCCCCGACCAGCACCGAGTCGAGCAGCGTCGGGACGTCCCGACCGCCCATCGAGACTGATTCTGAGGCCAACTGGAGCACCCCGGTGAGCACTAACAGAACGCCGATACCCGATATGAAGACGCCACCGGTGAGCCGGCCGGCGAGGTCGACCGCAAACACGTACAACGGAACGCCGACGAGTCCCGTGACCACCGTGGCGACGACGACGTACGACGCAATGGCGTTCTCGCCCGCGTAGGCAGTACCGGGTCGCCACCCCGGGATCGCTCGAGCAGCGTCGGCGATATCGTTTCGGTAGTAGACCGCGGCCGAGAGAGACGTTCCGACCTGCAAGAAGAGGGCCAGCTGCACGGCGGTCGCCGGGTCCGTTCCCGCGAGCGTCAAGAACAGTGCCAGATTCCCCTGACTCGAGACGGGGAGCCACTCGACGACTCCCTGGACGAGCCCGGCCAGCAACGCAACGAGAAATTCTGCGCGACTCACAGGTGATGCTGCGACAGCGCTATCACTTAAATACGTACGATATCCTCGAATACGACATTCACCGTGGACTTTCGACGAATGCCACGGCCGTACTCGTCGCTTCTGTCGTCGAAATCTCTCCCTTGTCCGGCGGGAAACGCTGGTGGCATTCGAAAGTGTCGTCTTCGAGAGGTAGTAGTTCCCGCCTCGTTTTGAGTCACCACTGTCAGTCATTACATAAACTGGGACAGCCAGTCTCACTACGCTGACCGGACTTTGGGATAGTGCCGGTGTGCGATATATGACGCTACTGGATATACACGCTGCCAGAGACGAGTGTGTTTGGGGACGTCACCAGTAATGCGAACGTGAAACTAGCAACGATCGTTCCGACCACGGAGATGTTCACGCTCTCCGTACGAGACGAACCGACTCGTATCTGACCTGCGAACTACGGTTCCGGCTGCGCGACTACTGATTCCTCTTCGGCAAGCCGTTCCTCGGCACGCTCACGATCATCGGGGTAGCCGACGTCGATCCGCCACCCGTCCATTCGAATCGCATCGATGGTCCGCCCCGACTGGATGAGCAGGTCGATTGCATCCGGCAGTTCGTACTCGCCCCTATCAGAGGGCTGTACGAGGTGGCACGCGTGGAAAATCTCCGGCGTGAACGTGTAAAACCCGGTCATGACGAGGTTCGACGGCGGGTCGTCGGGCTTTTCCATCACTTCGACGATCTCGCCGTACTCGTTGGTGTCGAGGACCCCGTATCTCGAAGCTTCCTCGTAGGGCACTTCCTCGACGAGGAACGCTGCGTCCGCCCGAGCTTCCTGCTGGCGGTTGAGGACATCGCCGAGGTTCGCTCTGAAAACGTTTTCCCCGAGCATGAGGATGAAATCGTCGTCGATGTGCGGTTCGGCCTGCAGGATGGCGTGGGCAAGCCCCAGTTGTTCGAGCCGATGGATGTAGGTGATGGTGGTTCCGGGGTCCCCGTCCTCGTAGCGCTCGTGCGACAAGTTGGCCGACGCGGATGGTGGACGACGATTGCCGGACTCTAGGAACTGTACGGAAGCCACGTCGGTACGTTAGCAGTGACCGTCGACCGGAATCGATGGGAAATCGCGAACAGAGCCAGGAAGTAGACACCGGCTCCGAACACCGTGAGCGTGCCGACGATAAGCGCGTTGTGGCTCACTCCGAGCGTCTCGAGGAGATGCCGACCGCCTGCAACGAATCCGGCCATCACCACCGCAGTAGTGACCTGTCGTGAGAGTTCACCGATCGGGACGGTAAAGTCGATGAGCCGACGGAGCGATAGGTACGAGAGCGCCAGTCCGACGCAGGCGGAACTGACAGTTGCGATCGCAGCGCCTACCCAGCCGATCCAGAGAACGAGAACGACGTTCAGGACTGCATTCGTGGCGATGAAGACGACGTTGATCCGGAACGCAACGTCGGGGCGGTCCAGTGCGTTCAAGGCGTTCATCAGCTGCTTCTGGTAGCCGTAGACGAGGGACGCGAGGATTAACAGCCAGAGAACGGTCCGTCCTTGGATGAATGTCTCTCCGTAGAGTCGAAGGAGTCGGTCCGCAAGGACGACGCCGCCGAACAGCCCCGGGATGACGATGAGACCGCCATAGGTCAGCGAGTCGGTGATCAATCCCGCAATCCGATCGCGGTTCGCTGACGCCTCCGCGCGACTCAGTTCCGGAAACAGCGTGGAACTGACGGCGCTGTCGAACAGCGTGAGAAACGCCGCGATACTCCAGGTAACCGAATAGACGCCGACGAGCGCGGACGGAACGAGCGCACCGAGGACGACGATGTCGACGTCGTTGAACGAGCGGGACTTGAGCCCGCTGAGCCAGGAAAACTTGGCGAAGTCGAACAGACTCCGGAAGTGGCGTCGGCGAGGCCGTGCGAGTTCGACCGAAAGGAACGCCGCTCCGAGCAGGCCGGCGAGAAAAACGCCGAGCGCGTGGCCGATGAGCATTCCCCCCAGCCCAAATCCCGTCAATACGAGCCCGATCTGTACCACGCTCCGAAAGCCGGTTTGAACGGGCATGAGCAGTCCGCTGATGTGGACGTTTCGTTCCCCGTTCAACCCCGATTTGACGAGCGACGAAGAGAGACTGATCACTAACAGCAACGCGACGAACGGCGCGACCCCCGCGCCGATGTACTCGTTTACGGCGTTTCTGACCGCGAGAATGCCGATCGCGAGTGTGAGGCCGAGCGTCGCGATGATCACCATGCCGGCGGTGAAGTGGGCCGACGGTTCTTCGCCTTCGCTGACCCGCTTGACGACTGCCGAGGAAATCCCGAGTTTGCCACCGAGTGAAAGCCACGCAACGACCGCGAGGACGAGAGCGTAGTGGCCGAGGACTGCGGCACCGAGCGTCCGTGCGAAGTATAGCGTCGCGACGAACCCGAGCGCCGATCCGACGAGTTTCGAGGCGAAGACGACGAACGAGGTTTGGCCGATTCTCATATCGTTTTTCGCGCTCGTTTGCTACCGGTCGACTGTCCGTGCACCAAATTCGGTCGCTGCTGGGAAGAAAGCGTGACGGATTATATTCTTTCTGAACCGACGGCTTCTATCTTCGGAACGAGTCACCACCTACCTCGAGACGGAACTCACCCCAGTGTAGCATCAATCCCAGTGCGACGTCTTCCTCAGTGTGCCATCTACTCTGGCGTCACACCCTCTCAGTGCGCCACCAATCTCAAGGGCGCCGATCAAACGTCGGAGACTACCGCGGACACGCTCTCTGAGCGAGCGGAAATCGGTTATAAAGATGCTCCCTGGCACCAGCAAGTATTCAAGGATTCATCCACCAAACAGTTGGTATGACAACCGAAAACGTGTCAGCTGTCGTGCTCGCAGCTGGCGAAGGACGCCGCCTCGAGCCGCTTACGAACCGGCGTCCCAAACCGATGGTTCCCGTCGCGAACCGTCCGATACTCGAGTACGTCGTGTCTGCGATCGCGGACGCGGGAATCGACCGAATCGTCCTCGTGGTCGGCTACCAACAGGAACGGATCAGGAATCACTTCGGCGACGGTGACGACTGGGGGATCGATATCGAGTACGTCGTCCAGCAGAAACAACTCGGCACGGCCCATGCGGTCTTGCAGGCCGAACCGGCTATTTCGGATTCGTTTCTCGTCCTGAACGGAGACCGGATCGTCGACTCGTCGCTCGTCGAACGTGTTCGAAACGAAATCGTCACCGCCGACGGACCGGTGATGGCGGTCTCGCGAACCGATCGTGCGAGCGACTACGGCGTCGTGGCGGTGGCAGACGGCCGCGTCACCGAAATCGACGAAAAACCGACGGCCCCGATTTCGTCCGAGCTCATCAACGCCGGCGTGTACGGATTCGAACCGTCGGTCTTCGATGCGATTCGATCGACGCCGACGGACAGGGGAGAACTCGCGATTACGACGACCCTCGAGCAAATGGCAGCCAGTCAGCCGATTCAGGCCGTCCGATATCGTGGGCTCTGGCTGGACGTCTCGCATCTCTGGGATCTCCTCGACGTCAATGCGGCGGTCATCGATAGCGCCGACCGCAATTCGAATCCACGGACGGAGACCGCAACTGCACCGGACACGACGATCGGTGTCGACGTGACGATCGGACCGAACGCGACCGTCGGCGGCAGCACCGCGATCGGGGATAACGTCACCATCGAGTCGAACGCCGTCCTCTCGAACGCGGTCGTCTTCGCCGATGCCGTCGTCGAGTCCGGTGCTGTCGTCCGCGACGCGGTAGTCGCGGGGAACGCGACCATCGGTGCGAACGCGACGATCGCAGGCGGTCCGACGAGGATGGTGGTCGATGGTGACGTCTACGACGACGTCGACTTCGGCGCCGTCGTGGGCGACAACACGACCGTCGGCAGCGGTGCGACGGTCTCCCCTGGGACCGTACTCGGCGACGGTGCGACCGTCGACCACGGCGCGAGCGTCGACGGTCGAATCGAACCGGACGCGATCGTGAGGAGGGGGTAGCATGTGTGGAATAGTCGGCTACGTCGGAACTGAACCAGCAGGGCCAATCGTGTACGGCGGTCTCGAGAACCTCGACTATCGCGGGTACGACTCCGCGGGGGTCGCGCTCGTCGATCAGGAACTGACCGTGGCGAAGCAGGCTGGTGAGGTGAGCGAATTACGCGTTCCGGAGGTGGCAAATGCCACCTGCGGGATCGGCCACACGCGCTGGTCGACGCACGGCCCGCCGACCGACGCGAACGCACACCCCCATACGAGCCAGAATGGGTCAGTGGCCGTCGTACACAACGGCATCATTGAGAACTACGAATCCCTGAAAGGTGAACTCCTGAAAGAGGGCTTCGACTTCTCGAGCGATACCGACACCGAAGTCATCCCGCACCTGCTAGAGCAGGAACTCAATGACGGCCACGACCTGCTGTCCGCCGTCGATCGCGTCGTCGATCGACTCGAGGGGAGCTACGCCATCGCCGCGGTTCGCGCCGGCAGCGACCGGATCGTCGCGACCCGACACGAGAGTCCGCTCGTAATCGGCCACGGCGACGACGCCGCGTTCGTCGCCAGCGACGTCACCGCGTTTCTCGAACACACGCGAGACGTTACCTACCTCGAGGACGGCGACGTCGTCTCGCTCGAGGCCGCTCACGCGACGGTGTATCACGACGGCGATCGCGTCGACCGAGAGATCGAGACCGTCGAGTGGGACGCCGACGCGGCGGAGAAAGGCGGCTACGAGCATTACATGCGAAAGGAGATCCACGAGCAGCCGACCGCGTTGCGACAGACGCTGTCCGGCCGGATCGACCTCGACCGGGGAGACGTCGACCTCGATCTCTCGTTTCCCCAGGGCTATCTCGAGTCGCTCGAGGAGATCCAACTCGTCGCCTGCGGAACGTCCTACTACGCGAGCCAGTACGCGGCTACCTTGCTCGAGGAGTTCGCGGACGTCCGCGCGACCGTCGAGATCGCAAGCGAGTACGAGTTCGACGGCGGCCGCGATCCCTGGCGGACGCTCGTGATCGCCGTCACCCAGAGCGGCGAGACGGCGGACACGCTCGGCGCGATTCGACGCGCTGCGGGGGCCGGTGCGCGGACGCTCGCCGTGACGAACACGCTGGGAAGTACGGTGACGCGCGAAACCAACGACACGCTGTTCATCCGCGCCGGCCCGGAGATCGGCGTCGCCGCCACGAAGACGTTCGCCTCGCAGGTGACGACGCTGGCGCTGCTCGCCGTCGCGGTCGGACGGGGCCGGGGATCGCTTTCGACTGCCGACGCACGCGACGTCCTCGAGAACGTCCGCGGGTTACCCGGCGCCGTCCAGCAGGTGCTGGATGATGAAGCGCGCGTGACCGAGGTCGCCAACGAGTGTCTCGGCTCGGACGCGTTCTTCTTCGTGGGCCGGCGGTTCGGCTATCCGGTTGCGCTCGAGGGCGCGTTGAAACTGAAGGAAATCTCCTACGATCACGCCGAGGGCTTCGCCGCCGGCGAGTTGAAACACGGACCGCTGGCACTCGTTACCGAGAAGACCCCCGTCCTCGCCGTCCTGACCGCCGGGGCCGATGGAAGCGAGACGGTCAACAATCTCGCCGAAGCGCAGACGCGAGGCGCACCCGCGATCGGCGTCGTTTCCGACGGCGCGGAGACGGGGTCGCTCGACTGTGCGCTCGAGGTGCCGCGCGTGGGTGTCTTCGAGCCGTTGGTTGCGAACGTGTACTTCCAGCTGTTTGCATACCACGTCGCGAACCTGAAAGATCGGTCGATCGATAAGCCGCGAAACCTCGCAAAGAGCGTAACTGTGGAGTGAAATCTGAAAAAGAGTGAATTTGCTATTCGCAAGAAGGTACCTTTCGGGGACTACGTTCGGTCTGTCATCAATGAGCGGGATGCGTACGTTTCTACTGGCGACTCTCTACAGCTGTTCGTTCCAAACACAGCGCGGAACCGGGCGAATTTTGATCTGACGCCTCTTTAGTCGACGAATAGTGCGTAAGAACGATCGTAGTCGTCACACGGATTTCCATACTGCTCGCATTGAAGTAGTCAGTGAACTTCTGTCGACTCCCTTCGCAAATGAAATGCATACCGACTTTCAGCGAATACAATAAAAAATTGAAATTTACTAACCTGATATATAGATGATCGTGTTTGACAATATCTAGATGCAACTTCAAGATTGCCTATTTCTTGAAAATGGTAGTCGGTAATCGCTCGACGCTGGAAAGTCACTGATCGTCGTGGCGCATTGCGACCGTAACAGCACTTTAACCACCTAAAACCGGCTCTCGAGAGTTCGTCTCAGGATAAAGAAGTTTATTAGGACCGGTGACAATCCACCGTCAATGACGCTACTTGCCGTGGCTGCAATTTCGCTTCTCGCGATCACGGCCGCGCCGTACATTATCTTTCTCCTGCTGTATGTATGGGTTCGACCACAAGGGTCGCCAGCTGACAAAACGCCCGCCGAACCCACCGTTAGTATCGTTCTTCCGACATACAATGAGGAACAGATCGTCGAGACCAAACTCGAGGACCTGATCGAACTCGACTATCCTCTGGAGAAGGTCGAACTCGTGGTCGTTGATTCCTCGACCGACGACACACGGTCGGTCGTTCGGGACTTTTTTACGGGTATCGACTCACCGTCGTTGACACTCATCGAGGAACAGGACAGGGGCGGGGTTGCAAAAGCAGTCAACCAAGCGATGGAGTCGGTCACCTCAGAAGTCGTGTTTCGCACCGATTGTGATTCCAAGCTGGCGCCGAACGCGCTCCGTGAAGCCGTTGCAAACCTCTCTGACGAGCGTGTAAGCGCTGTGACGGGACAGCAAGCGGATGTCCTCGGCGACAGTCGAGTCGAACAGGATTACCGAGATATCCTCTGTCGCGTCCAGATGCTAGAATCACACCTCGATTCGACGTTTATCTGTCATGGACCGTGTTTCGCCTTCGAACGGTCGGCATTCACTTCGATCGCACCCGATTCGCTCGCAGACGACACAGAGATCGGTATACATATTCGTCGGGAGTCAAGCAACCGGGTTATCGTCGATCCCGCGATTCATTTCTTCGAATCCGGCGTCTCTGAGTTCGGGAAACGCCGGACTCGCAAGGACCGGCGTGCGATGGGACTGGTACAACTTCTCGTGCGAAATCGAGATCTGCTTGGTCGCAAGGGATGGTATGGACGGTTCGTCCTCCCGTTTAACTGGTGGTTCATGATCGCGTCACCCTGGTTCATCCTGTTGAGTGCGCTCGTTGTGACAGCTGCAATCATCCAGTTGGTCGGGGTAGTCGGCATCAGTATTCCCGTCCTCGCGGCTGTGTTCTTCGCCCTCGGACAACGAGACCAACTTGGTCCACTCCAACCGCTGTATGCAATCGTCGATTCACAGGTCTCACTGCTCATCGCACAATTACGGCTCGTCTTCGACGACGTAACCGGAATCTGGACCGTCGACCGAGAGTCACGGAAAGTATTCGAATGAACATCATTCAGGTCGTTTCTCGATATCCGCCCTGGACTGGTGGTCTCGAGACGCATATGAAAGCAATCTGTGAACGGCTCGCTGACCGGGGACACGATGTCACCGTCGTGACGGCCGACGCGGCTGACGGAATCCCAAGCCGGGAAACCCGAAATGGCGTCGAGGTAGTTCGTCACAGAGGATTCGACCCAGGAGGTGCATTTCACATCGCTCCCGGTATCCTCCGGACGCTTCGTCGCATCGATGGTGACATCATGCACGGGCACAACTACCATTCGCTTCCGTTGTTCTTTGCGGCGATCAGCGCTCAGGAAACGCCGTTTGTTGCCACTCCACACTATCACGGCGGAAGCGGGTCGTCGTTTCGAGATCGGCTACTTTCGTTGTACCGTCCCGTCGGAGGGTGGGCACTTCGAAACGCTGACGCGGTCGTCGCCGTCAGTGACTGGGAACGAGAACAGTTGGCCGCCGACTTCGGGGCCGAGACAACGGTTATTCCAAATGGGATCGAGGTCGATCGATTCCGCCAGAGCGATCCGAAAGAACATCCTCGGCCGTATCTGGTGACAGTTGGTCGTCTCAAGGAATACAAGGGCGTCCAGCACGTGATTCGAGCGCTTTCAGAATTGCCCGAGTTCGACCTTCTGGTTGCCGGAACCGGTCCCTATCGCGACGAGTTGGAACGAATTGCCGAACGCGAAGCCGTTCGGGACCGGGTCACGTTCCTCGGATACGTCGACGACGACGAAATTCCTGGCCTCTATGCAGGAGCAGCCACGTACGTGACGCTGTCGTCGTTCGAAGCCTACGGCATTACTGTCGCCGAATCACTTGCAGCCGGAACGCCCTGTGTGGTTCGAGAGCGCGGCGCGCTCGCAAACTGGATACACAGAGCCGATTGTGTGAGCGTGAGCAACGTCTCCCCACCGACCGTCGCACGGGCGGTGAGAGACGTCGTCGATCGAGAAACTGACCCGACCACACTACCGACGTGGGACGACGCCGTTGACGCACTCGAGGAACAATATCGGGCTCAGAGTACGTCTCTATAACGAGTTTCCCGTGGCGGTCCTCGACAGCGTCCGGGCGAGCGAAACGTCCTTTCACGGGCATCACACCGAGACGATGTGTGCATCTATCCGTTCGTCGAGAAGGCGACAGTCCTGAGCAGGCCCGCACTCCAGAACGGAGCGTCCTCCCAGACACGCGAACCTAGTCATCACCCTTCACGTCGCAGTGTATAGCTTTCGAGTGGTTTCGAGACGTGGTTCTATCAACGCGCATCTCTCCCGTCCTTCTCCTGCGTGACGTCGCTTTCATCTCATCACTGCTAACTGATCGACGCATGATGGTCCCGCTCCGCTCACGTGAGTAGTCACGGAAATTATTTAAATACTTGCTTATCAAACCAGTAAAATATTCCTTGGAAGGGTATTCAACAGATTCATATTCTGTCTTTGATCAGTAGATGCCAATGATCGCCGAGCAAAACGTGCTCATTACTGGTGCTGGTTCCGTCGGCAGACGGATCGCCCGTCACTGTTTTGATCATGATGCAAACATTGTTCGATTGTTCGACAATAATGAGCCGAGACTCGCCCAGTTGCAGGCAGAAATCGACGACGACCGATGTCGGTTTCTGATCGGCGATGTGCGTGACGATTCTCGGCTCGAGCGGGCGATGCAGAACGTCGATATAGTCATCCACACGGCCGCGATGAAACACGTCGACATTAGCGAATACAACGCGTTCGAGGCGGTCAAGACTAACGTCCTCGGACTCCAGAACCTCATCGATGCCGCAATCGACAACGGCGTCGAACGAGTCGTCTTCACGAGTAGTGATAAAGCGGTTGATCCCGTCAATACGATGGGGACGACCAAACTTCTCGGCGAGAAACTCGTTACGGCGGCACACAAGTACAGCGGCCGCGGTGATCTACGGTTGACCGCGGTTCGTTTTGGAAACGTCATCAACTCCTCACAGTCAGTGGTTCCGATATTCCACGAACAGATCAGCAACGGCGGACCCGTGACCCTGACCGATTCGCGGATGACTCGGTTTTTCCTCTCGTATACTGACGTGACGTCGCTCATCACCGAAGCGCTGGAGCGAACGGCCGGTGGGGAGACGTTCATCTACAAGATGCCCGCAATGCGCATCGAAGATCTCGCCGAGGCGATGATCGAGACGATGGCCCCGACGTACGATTACGATCCATCGGCTATCGAAATAGAGGAGATCGGTCGCGGTATCGGTGAGACGTTCGACGAAAAGATCATGACTGAACGTGAGGCCCGACGCGCAGTCGAAAACGAGACGCTATACGCGATTCCGCCGGATGCGAATGGGTATCTCGATTACGAGGGGCTCGACGACTTCGAACCCGCCGACGACATCGTTCGATCCTCGGGGAACGAGGATCTGCTCACGAAAGGCGAAATCATTGATTTTATTCGATCTGACACGGATCTCTTGGAGGAACAATGACTTCCGGTCAAGTCGTCGTTACTGGTGCAGCTGGGTTTATCGGTCGGTGGGTCGTAGACGCACTGCTTTCGCGGGACTACGATGTCGTGGGCCTCGACAACCTCTCGAACGGGTCCGAACGGAATATTGAGGCCTTCCGGGACAACACGCGATTCACGTTTGTCGAAGGTGACGTGCGTGACCGCGATACCGTCGGCGAGCTCGTTGCGTCCGGTACAGATGCCTGTCTCCACCTCGCTGCGGAGATCGACGTACAGGAAAGTCTCGAAGATCCCGAAGCCCACTATTCGACCAACGTAACGGGGACACACAACGTTCTCGAAGCGTGTCGACAGACCGACACGCGGCTGGGTCTGGTCGGAACGTGTATGGTGTATGACATGGCTGGCTCGGGCGAGGGAATCGACGAAACCCATCCGGTCAAACCGGCCTCACCGTACGCCGGAACGAAACTCGCCGCCGAGAACCTCGCCGAGAGCTACTACTATGGCTACGATCTGCCAGTGACAATTCTCCGTCCGTTCAACACCTACGGCCCATACCAGAAAACGGACATGGCCGGGGGGGTAGTCTCGATTTTCACGAGCCGTGATCTCAATGACGAGCCGCTGAAGATTTTCGGCGACGGGACACAGACACGCGATTTGCTGTACGCGACCGACTGTGCGCGGTTCATCGTCGACGGAACGTTTTCCGATGCGACGACCGGAGAGGTGATCAACGCCGGGACTGGATCGGATATCTCGATCAACGAACTGGCCGAACTGATCGCGACTGACGGCACCGAGATCGATCATGTCGAACACCACCACCCACAGAGCGAAGTCCAGAAACTCCGCTGTGACCCGACGAAAGCGAGGGAGGTACTGGGGTGGGACCCAGAAGTCTCTCTCGAAGACGGGGTTGACCAACTTCGTAAGTGGCTGCAAACGGAGCACGGCGACAGATGATCAACGACATTCCGGCGCTGTACAGTGGAACCCCAGTCCGTGAGACCGTGCTCGGCTACGGTAGCCAGAGCATCAGCGAGGCTGAAAAAGCGGCTGTCGGAGACGCACTCGAGGGCGATTACATCACCCGGGGACCGACCGTCGAGGAATTCGAAGCCCGCGTCGCCGAGCTCGTCGGTGTCGACCACGCCGTCGCGTCGACCTCCGGCACAACCGCGCTCCACCTCGCTGGCGCGGCGGCTGGCTTCGGGCCGGGCGACGAAGTTATCACCACGCCGTTGACCTTCGCCTCGACGGCCCACGCGGCAACTTACAACGACGCCACGCCGGTGTTCGCCGATATCGACCCCCGTCGGCGAACACTCGATCCAGATGCCGTTCGTGAACGGGTGACCGACGATACCGAGGGACTGATTCCGATGCATTACGGCGGCCATCCCGCGGATATCGACGCGTTGCTCTCGGTAGCCGACGACCACGATCTGACGGTGGTCTGGGACGCCTGCCACGCATTTGGTGGAACATGGCACGACGAGCCAATCGGGGCCCAGCGGGATATGGCGATATTCAGCTTCCACCCCGTCAAGAACATCACGACCGGTGAGGGTGGAATGGTCGTTACCGACGACGACGACCTCGCCGCCCGGCTTCGGCGGCTCCGGTCGTTCGATATGAACTACGACCCCGACGGCCACGAAGACGAACCGTGGTATCAGGTGACCGAGGGGATCGGGTACAACTACAACCTCACCGATCTCCAGGCTGCACTTGGTCTGGCACAGTTAGAGCGCCTCGATGCGTTCAAACAACGACGTGACGAGGTCCGCGACCGGTACGATGCGGCGTTCGCAGATATCGTGGGAATCCGGACGCCGCCTAACCCGCTCGACGCCGATCCGATGTATCACCTGTACGCAATCGAGGTGAGCGACGCTTTCGGCTGTGACCGTGGGGAGTTCGTTAACGCAATGCACGCCGAAAATGTCGGTGTCCAGGTACACTACGTTCCGCTTCACTACCACCCCTACTTCCAGGAGAAGTTCGGATACGAACCGGGTGAGTTCCCCGAGTCAGAGGCGGTGTACGAACGGCTGGTGAGTCTCCCGTTCCACGCCGAGATGGACGACAGCGATGTCGATGACGTCGTGACTGCAGTGCAGCGGCTGTCAACGTATCACCAGTAGTAGGAGCGTTTATTTTCCTTCCACCGTGGTACTGGGGTATGGAGACGTTCACCATAGGCGACCGACCTGTTGGCCCGGGCAAACCAACATTCGTTATTGCAGAGGCCGGCTCGAATCATAACGGCGAGTTAGCAACCGCAAAGGAACTCGTCGATGTCGCCGTCGACGCTGGGGCCGATGCCGTGAAGTTCCAGACCTTTCGCGCGGAGGACATGTACGTCGAAGACAGCGGCGAGGTCGAGTATCTCGATGACGACCGCTCGATTTACGACATCATCGAATCGATGGAGATGCCCCACGAGTGGATCCCAGAGCTTCACGACTACTGTACTGAACGAGGGATCTACTTCATGTCGACTCCGTTCGACGAGCGATCGGCCGAACTGCTCTCGGAGTACGTCCCCGCCTGGAAGGTCGCTAGTTACACCAGCAGCCACCACCCGTTCCTCCGGGAGCTCGCAGCCACCGACAAGCCGATCATCATGTCGACCGGTGCACACGAACTCGACGAGGTGCAGGAGTCAGTCGACGTTCTAGAGCGTGCCGGCACAACCGGTCTCGCGCTGCTCCAGTGTGTGGCCGCCTATCCGACCCCGCTCGAAGACATCAACGTGCGGGTCGTGGAAACGCTCGCAGACGAATTCGGCGTCCCTTCGGGGCTCTCGGACCATACTCTCGATCCCGTGACCGCCCCGATGGCCGCCGTCGCACTGGGGTCAAGCATTGTCGAAAAACATTTCACCCTCGATAAGACGATGGATGGTCCCGACCATCAGTTTGCCCTCGAGCCCGACGAACTCGACGCTATGGTGACGGCAATTCGTGACACAGAGGCTGCACTCGGGACGAGTGAGAAGTCGGTTCTCGATGTCGAGTCCGAGCTTCACGATAAGGCTCGACGCGCGGTCCACGCCGTCGACGACATCACGGCTGGCGAGGAACTCACAACCGAGAACGTGAAGGTGCTTCGACCAGGCGAACAGGCGGCCGGTCTCCACCCGAAATTCTACGACGACATCGTTGGTAAAACAGCCGCCCGTGATATTCAGCAGAGCACCGGTATTCAGTGGGACGACGTGGACACGTAATTACATTTTTGTGATGTCGACCTCGACCGTGTAGGTTTCACCGTCGACTTCGATCCTCGCGTTATCGTATGGGGGATAGGTGAGTGCTCGGAGGCGGTCTATAAACGGCTTTACCTGCACTGTCTCCTCGGGGTCGAGTTCGCAGAGTCCGTCGAATTCAGCTGTTCGGTGATACGTTCCGGCGTTTGGGTCTTGAGTGTCGCCGACGACATCGCCAGCGATGATATCCGGCCACGATTCTTTAAATAGGGCTACCTGTGCATTCTCCAGTCGCTTTTGCAACGTTTTTCCGGTGTCGGAAAACGTCTGTTCGACGTTCCGCTGGGCGACGATATCCCCGGTGTCGAGGCCAGCGTCCATATAATGTATCGTGACGCCCGCGGGAGTACCCTCAACGATACTCCAGACGTTCGGATTCGCGCCTCGATTGTATGGTAAGAGCGATGGATGAAGATTCAGACAGCCTTCGGTCGGAACTTTCAGAATCTCTTGTGGAACGATGTGACGGTAGCCACACGAGACGACGTAGTCCGGTTCGACGGCCTCAACGGTTTGCAGTTGCTCTCGTGTCGTGAGTAGGGAGTGGACGAAAACGTCGTCGCGTTCACAGAGCCACTCGTAGACACGCATCCCTGCATCGTTGATACCGAGGAACACGATGTCGATTGTCTCGCTCATGTGTCGGGATGGTTTTCAGCGATTGAAAGCACTTCGGCACACACACGTTCGGTCCCCCGCCCGTCGACGAGTTCCTTCCCGTGTTTCTGCCGCCGCTGGCGGCGTTCTGCGTCGGTAACGTACACTTCAATTGCGGAACGGAGTGTCGTCTCGTCGGCATCCCGCGGAAGCACGGTCGCGATATCCTGCTCGCGGAGTGCCGTCGCAATCGGTTCCTGGTTGTCGACGACTGCAATACTTACGAGTGGCGTTCCCAGGGCGAGGAGCTCGTAGGTGGTACTGCTGGCTGTGCTCACCGCGAAGTCGGATGCTAGCATACGGTCTGCCAAATCATCCGGGTCCCGCACGACACGCACGTCAGCCTCGATTTCGGTCGCTGCCTCGAGAACTGACCGTTCTTGTGCTTCCGTGCACCCTGGCCCGACAATCGCATCGACTCGGAGGTCGAGGCCGTCGAACGCACGAACCACAGTTGGTGTCAGACTTGCGATATCGCTGCCTCCCATCGTGACGAGAGCACGCTCAGGCTTCTCCCGCCATGGCGGTTCTTCAGCCGCTCGCCTCCGAATCTGGCGCCGTAGGAGTACGTACTTCGTTCCGAGACACGTCTCAGGGAGATCGCCGATGAACTCGTAATTCTGATTTGGGCCGTACAGATTTCCGTTTACGAACAGATCTGCACAGACAGCATGCCGGGCGTCGTCCTGTAGCACTGCGAGTGGCACTCGCTGTCGAATCGCCTGCTGATAGGCGGTATCGACCGGGTAGGCATCGGTGAATACGACATCGACTGTCGTCGAGTCGAGCCATTCGACGAACGGTTCCGGGTCGCCTCTCGACGGAAGGTCGACGGTCGTACTGCCTGACGGGAAAACCTCTTGGGCTGGTGCTGGGGTCGTCGTTGCGACAGTAATCGTATGGCCTCGTGCGTGTAACTCGTCAGCGAGTGCACCCGTACGAACGAGATGCCCATAACCGATCTTGGACCCCCCGTCGACCCGAAGTACGACGTCCATCGGATCGTTAGACGCGTTCGACTGGGTTCGTCAGCTTGCCTATCCCCTCTATCTCACACGTGACTGAGTCTGCGTCATCAAGGAAATTGGTCGGATTTCCAGGATCTCCAAGCGCGACCACATCGTTCTCGTGAAGTTTGCAGACGTTGCTCGCAAACGAGACCATCTCGGGGATCGTAAACGTCATCTGAGCGGTCGACCCCGAAACGGTCGGTTCTCCGTCGACGTGCACCTCAACTGCCAGGTCATCGTAGTCAGCCTCGTCGCCCTTCTCGACGTACTCATTGAGGATTGGCGAGAACGTCGGGAGTAATTTGTAGCCGACGCCGGTGACCATGCCGTGGTCCGGATCGGACCAGCCCGGCCAATCCCCCGAGGCTGTCACGTCGTTAGAGATGGTAAACCCCTTGATTGCATCCCACGCCTCCGCTTTGTCGGCCTCGTAGATATCCTCACCAATGACTGCGGTGAGCTCTGAGCCGGGTTTGACGTCGTCGACCCGATCCGGGATTTCGATTGGCTCGCCCCCATCAATCACTGCTTCGTCAGGAACGACCCAGAGATCCGGCCACCGGTAGGTTCGTTCTTTCTCGTCGAGATGTGACTGGAATCCCCCGCCGAGAGCAACGAATTTTCCGATTTCACCGGATGGTAGTTCGGTCATAGTGGAGGTATCCGCTGGTTACTTGTTATAGTTTACCGTCCCGAAACCCATTCGGCCACCGTGTGTGGTTCGTCACCGACAGCTTCGACGGCATCGGAGAGTGTCCAGTAGTCATCGGGCGTGTCAACAGCGATATGGGCATCGCCGACCGACATCCACCGTTGGTTCGGTGTAACGACGACATCCCACTCTTCGGGGTTGTCTCGTAGTCGACGCACTGGGTGATCCGCTCCACGGTCACGGAGTTCGGACAGTACCTCTCTGTCGATGGCGTCGACGGCGGTTCCGATCGGCATTTCCGCTGAGTGGTTCGTGGTATATCGCGCCTCGTTGTGTTCGTGTTCGCTGATCACACGGTCGATTTCGGCTGACGGGACGAACGGACAGTCGCCCGTGACGCGGACTACTGGATCACTATTTGCAGCCACGGCCGCCTGATAATGTCGTTCCAGAAGGTTCTCCTCTGGACCGGTATCGTACGCAACACCGTTTCGGTCACACCACTCACGGATCGCGTCGTTTTCAGGGCGGTCGCCGACTGTCAGGATGATCTGGTCCGGTTTCTCGGCGCGTCGAGCGCGGTCGACGACCAGCCCGAGAACTCGTTTGGCCCCAAGTGGATAGAGAACTTTTCCCGGTAACCGTGTGGATCCGAGTCGGGCCTGAATTTGAACTGTAGTAGGGTTCACACCTCTTGTCTTTCCGGTACTACTAAAACTTCTGTGGACACTCTGAGAAGGACTGTTTGGAAGCTGTCGAGAATGTAAGTCTGTTACACCGTGACGGGATATCGCCCCGAACGTCGGTGTGGGCGTCTGGAACGAGGCTGAGACGGCTGACTACGCCTTATACCCCAGTGCCCGTAGCTTGTCGTCGACGTCTTCCTGATCGACAGTCGCGTTGAGATCCGTTTCGGGCTCGTAGTCAGCGGTGTTTTCCGCAGACGTGACAACCCATGGTACGGAGACGAGTTCGGGGGCTGGCACCCACCCGTGATGGCCATACAGACCCCACTCTCCGAAACACTCTCCGTGATCGGCGGTAATGACGACGCGGTCGGCGTCCAGCGATTCGAGCAGGAGGGCAATATCGTCGAGAGCTAACCGGAGATCGTCGAGGTAGGCCCCCCACAACTCCTCGCGCGTCACGCGGCCTTCGATGAGCGCACCGAATGGTCCGCTTCGGTCGTTAGCGTCGTCGTCGACTTCGTTAACTGGATCGAGCTTTTCGAACTGCGGATACGGTGTGTGAGGCTGTTTGTAGTGTACCATCAGGCGGTCAGGACTCAGTTCCCGATGGGCCGCGATAGCGCGGTCCGTGACCGGACGCGGTGGCACGCCACCTTCCGCCGCGTTCCAGTCGGTTCGCCACACTTCGTCGAGGTGCTGGAACCACGACGGGTCGAGTTCCTCCTCGCTGTTTGGATTGAACGTCACGTAGGCCGTCCGGGCCATTTCGTCCCGGTACGCCGGGGTGAACGTCTTTTGCATCCACTCGACGGTCTTCGAGCCAACAGATCGCGTCGAGTCGATCTCTGATGGGAGGAAGTCGTACTCGGGGGCCACCTCCTGCAGTGCGTCGACCCGACACGTATCGAGTATGATAAGCACGTCCCACTCACGGTCGTAAAAATTGACTCCTCGAGTTGGGAGTGCTGGGCCTACCCGTCGTGCAACTCCAGCGAGGAGTTCCCCGAAGATGCTCTGTACCGCACGACTTGGCGGTTGATGGTCGAGATAGTACCGTATGTTTTTGCTGAACTCGCTGAGGCCCATTACCCTCGTAATTTTTCTAGCAGGTAATATGGGTTTTCAACCAGTAGCGCCGGAGTCCATTACGTGACGATGGCAACGGATCACGGTCGGACAGGGCAAATTGAGGCATGAGTGACCATCGAGTTGCGTCTGCTGCTAGCTCAATTGAAGTCGTTGAGTGTCCGGACGAGGGTCTTTCGGAAGTGTTGGCTTACAAGTAGGAGGGTCGCAAAGTACACGATGGCACCGACACCGATGACGAACCCGAGCACGGCGAGCTGGCTGAGATCCATCACTCGTGAGAGTCCTTCGACCGCGGCGAACATCACGCCACCGGCGAGGAACTGGTGGCCGACTGGTTTCGGAAAAACTATCCCATCGAATAGGCGGGTTGCGACGAATTGGTATGAGATGAGAGCAACTCCCTCAGCGATAACCGTCGCTGCGACAACTCCGAAGAGCCCATAGACTTGACCGAGGCCAATTGCTATGGGAGCATATACGAGTAAGGTGAATAGCTTCACTCTTAGATTGATATCGGGGCGATCGATACCGTTGACGGCCGCACTGAATGGTTTTTTGAACCCATCTAAAACCCTGATTGTTCCCATGCCAACGAGAACCAACCCGGGGGCATTGCGATACGTTGTTCCAAATAAGTTTGATTGCATTATTGAGTTGGAAATAGAAAGGACCCCAAACAGGATCGGAACCGATACTAAGCCGATGTATGTGGTGGAGTTAATGAGATCCCGTCGAACCTCCCCATCGACTGAGCTGACACCACTCGACTTGACAGATAGGACGCTCGTGATACTACTTGCAAAGAGCGTCCCTGGCATTGTAAGTTGTGACGCGAGTGCGTAAAAGCCAACATCACCTGCTCCACTGAATGAGCGGATTAGTAATGGGTCTGCTCTCTGATACAGATTATTTGCTATGCTTGATGGTAGTGAATGACGCGCGTAATCATATGTCCGTTGGGCCGTTCGTGCTGTAGGGACTACCAGTTTGTGACGAATTGAGAGCCATACGAACACTCCGCTGACAAGGGATGCAACTGCGAGTCCGACCAGAGCGCCAAACGCTTGAAACCCTAATATCAGTAGCGCAACCTGGGCACCGAGCGTAAAAACCGACCGAAGACTATCAAACCACGTCTCCCTAGCAGGGTATCCAATACCAGCTTGATAATAATTTAGGACACTAAAAAATCCAACTGATGCTGTGACGATTGCGACACCGGTTGTAAGTTCAGCTGATCCAAAGTACGACACGGCTGCCGAGCGAGCGATGAACAATCCCAATATGGTAACAATCGTCACCCCGCAGTGGACAACCAGTCCTAACACTAGAAACTCCGGTGGATTGGTATCAACTTCTGCAACTCGTTTTCTGATTACAGCTGCAATATCTTCTGACAGTGTTAGAATAAAAAACGCAGCCGCCAAGACCGTCCGATAGCGCCCAAGTCCCTCGCTCCCTAACATCCGAGTAAGGATGATGACGCCGGCAAACCCTAGTACGGCTTGAATCACTTTTGCGCCAACATTCAGAAAGGCTTCTCGGCTAATCGATAGTTCGGTCGTGTCTCGTCCGATCATCGAACATCACTCGTCGACCAGTGAGGGGGAAGAAACGCAGCCGCCACTACGTCTCTGTCGGTTGCGCTCCCTCTTCGTTGGTTGTACATCCCGACGCCAGAGCCGGATTCCCTCCTTCGCTGGTACGTGAACTTCCGGCCGCCGACTCGACGTCTCCTCGTCGACTGTCTAATCACAGGTAGCCTAGCTCCCGAAGTCGGTCCGCGGTGCCGTTGTCGATATCGAGCGGGTCCGTAGACCGGGTTTGCTTTGCAATTGTCTCAATATCTGTCTCGAAGGCCGCATCCAGTTGATCGACGTCGAGATCGGCCGATGCTTTCGTTTCCCAGCTGGGCCGGTCGGGGTCGAGCCTGTAGGTCGCACCACTCCCGTGGTGGTCCCAGACGTACTTTTCGCCCTCGCCGTACAGCGCTCGGATCACCATGTTCTCTTCCGGCGGCACGTCGCCCGCTTCGAGTTTGCCGGGCGGACCGCTGTTCCCGATCCGTTCGGCGCGAACCATCTCGCCGGTGATATCCGGCACCTCCTCGTTGGCTATCCCGACAAGCAACGCCGGCAGTGAGAGATGGGAGACGCATTCTGTTTGTCTCGCCTCGTACTCACCCGGCGCATTGAGGACGACCAGTGGCACGTGGAGGAGTGCCTCCGTAAGTCGGGTCGCTGTGTGTCCCCAGTATCGTTCGTCAGTGAGTGCGAGGTCGTTGCCGTGATCTGCGGTGACGACGACGGTCGTCTTGCGGTCTGTGACTCGCTGGATTCGGTCGACGAAGTCGACGACGCGACGGTCGAGGTAGTCAATCGCAGTCCCGTACAGGTCTCGGTACCATCCCAGTGTCTGTTCGTCGCCAGTCTGAATGCGTTCGTTGAGGTCGACGGTGCGTGCGGTCCACGACAACGGCGCGTCATGGAGCGAGCGATCATACCCGCGAGCGTGGTGGACTGGGCCGTGCGCGTCCATGAAATTCACGAAGCCGAAGAACGGCTCCGTCGATGACTCTATCTGCGTCATGAGTTCCCGTTCGAGGAGAGAGGCACCGTCGTCGAACGGTTTAGGCAGTGGAAGCCGCTGGAACGTCCGGTCAAGTTGGACTGCCGCACCGTTAGCGAGACTCTTCAGCGGGTAGTCGTGTGCCAACGCGCTCCGCAGGAACGAGAGGTGTCGGGCGAGACCGGCCGCTTCGGTCTCCTGACCGAACCGTGCCACGTCGATTCCCTCCGGAAACCGCTGATCAGGCGAGACGTCCGAGAGGCTGTCGAACAGCGTGTCGAACCCGAACGAGGAGCCAGCCCAGACGTTCGCACTCGCACCGAGGGCCCGGTAGTCGGGAAGCTCACCGAGGAACGTGTCGTCTCGATCGACGACCGAGAAATCCCGTTGAAACGCGTGGACACCGTGTTCGCTCGGGAGCTGTCCGGTAAACATCGAGGCATGACTTGGAGCACTCCACGAACTTGCCGCCCGGCAGCCGTCGTAGACGACGTCGGCCCGGTCGACGAGTCGCGGGGCATACTCGTCGAAGAAGTCTTTGCGTACTGTGTCGAGACACAGTAACACGATATTCCTCATTGTCTGTGGAAGATCAGTCAATTGCTAAGTACTCTTCGAGACGTGTTCCCCCGTGTCGCCCTCAGCGATAGCCGAGGTCCGCGAGTCGGTCCTCGACGCTGTCGTCAACGGCCGCGGTCCGTTCTGCCGATGACGTCTCGACGCGACTCCGATACTCGTCAATCGGGACCTCGAACAGCGTCGTCTCGTACCCTGAGATATCGACCTCCTGGGCGTCGCGTTCCTGCCACGATGGTCTGTCGGGATCCAGCCGGTACCGGTGGCGGTTGCCGAGGGTGTCCCACTGATACTTCGCGTCACCCTCGTAGGCGACGCGTATCGCACGGTCGTCGTCGCGGAGTGGTGTCGCGTTCGGGTTGACTGGGACGTTGAAGCCGATCCGTTCGGCTGGGATCACGTCGTCGGTCACGTCTGGGACCGTTTCGGTGGCGAGGCCGGTCACGAGTTCGCCGAGGCGGAGGTGGGAAACGTAGTCGTCGACGGTCGACTCCATCACCTCGGGTGGGTTCAACACGAGCAACGGGACGTGCAGCAGCCCCTCGGTGAGCCCGCTCCGGTGGGCGAACAGTCGCCTATCAGCCTCGTACCCGAGGTTTTCGCCATGGTCGGCAGTGACGACGACCGTCGTTTCGTTATTTGTATTCGAGTGAAGCCAGTCGACGAGGTTGTCGACGACCCGATCCAGGTACTCCGTTGCGGCGGCATACAGCTCCCGGTGGTGCGTAATATCGTCCCTGATCTCGTCGATCTCGCCCCGTTCGACGGCCCGTCCGTCGAACGCTCGTGAGGACCATGACGGTCGCGCATCGTACAAACTGCTGTCGTACGACCGAACGGGAGTCAACGGTCCGTGCACGTCCATGAAGTTTGTGAAGAGCACGAACGGTTCGGTGGCCTCCGAGACGAGTCGTTTCGCTTCACGGGCGACGATGTTCGCCCCGTCGTCTAGCGGTTTTTCGAACGGGGCATCCGCGAGCCAGTTGTCGAGTTCAACGAGCACACCGTTTGCGACACTCGGAAGGGGCCGCTCGTGACGGAGTGCCGACCGTAGGAACGCGAGGTACCGCGCCATCCCGGTCTCGTCAGCCTCCTGTCCCCATCGTTCGGCGTCCAGCCCTTCCGGGAACCGTCGATCCGGGGAGACGCTCCGATAGGCGTCGAACAACTCGTCGAATCCGAACGCGTCGCTCGCGTACACGTTCGCACTCGCGCCGAGTACCTCGTGGTCGGGGAGTCGATCAAGAAACGTCTCTTCGCGAGTGAGTCCGGAGAAGTCGCGGTGGAACGTGTGGATCCCGTGTTCGTGTGGCAATGTGCCGGTGAACATGGAGGCGTGACTTGGGACGCTCCAGCCACTGACTGCTCTGGCCTGCGTGTACTCGATGCCGGCCCGGGTACGCAGTCGCCTCGCGTACTCGTCGAAGACATCTTTCCGGACCGCATCGAGACAGACCAACACGACGTTACGCATTGGTTCCGGCTCTCGATGGAACCATCTTAAATTGAGTGGTCTGAACAGTCAACCCGTAACCGTTTGTTACTTTACCCTACTCTCCGTTCCGTCTGCTCGTGAACACGCTTATCGTCACGCTTGATGCGGTTCGTCGTGACCACCTCTCGCAATACGGCTACGATCGGGATACGCTCCCGGCTGCCGACCGGCTCCTCAAAGCCGGTGGTGTGACGTTCGACCAAGCGATCGTCAACGGAACGTACACCGGTATTTCGCTCCCGTCACTTCTCACGTCTCGATACGATGGCGACAGCGCCGTCCGGTCCGGTCCCACACTCGGATCGGCCCTGCCTGACAATGTTCGAACTGGTGCGATCCACTCGAATACGTTTTTTGCCTCCAAGTTCGACGACGTTTACGGGATGGACGTCTACGAGGATTTCGTCGGGCAGGCGAGTCACGACGAAGCCGTCCCGACGACGAACAAGCTCGCTCGACGGCTGTTCGATACGGTTCGTCCAACCCTCCAGCGAACCGGGCTGTTCGAGGTCGCTCGTACAATTCAGGAGACCGTGGTTCCGGCGTCGCTCATCCACGAGGTCGCCGTCTTCGAGAGTGCAGAAACCACGACTGATCGAGCACTCGAGTTCGTCCGACAGGCCGAGGAACCGTTCTGTCTGTGGGTTCACTATATGGACCCTCACCGCCCGTACGCCATCAATGCGGATTCACCAGCCTATGCCCCCGACCTCGGCCGATCGGAGATTCTCGATCTGATGGCAAGTGCTGGCGTCGAACCGGAGACGATCGACGATGACCAGCGCACGTTGCTCGTCGATTTGTACGACTCGGCGATCCGGTACACCTCACAACACGTCTCTCGGCTGTTCGACGGACTGGCGGATGATGGATTGTGGGACGACACCTCGGTCGTCCTCACGGCGGATCACGGCGAGGAGTTCGGCGAACACGGACTGTATTTCCATCGGAACCGGCCGTACGACGAACTGGTTCAGGTCCCGATGTTCATGAAAACGCCGGACGGAACGCCTGAACTCCCGTCCAGGGTCACTGAACAACGGGAGTTGCTCGACATCGCCCCGACAGTTTGTCGGCTCCACGGCGTCGAGCCACCGGCGGCATTTCTCGGCAAGGATCTTCGGGAGTCGACCACCCGTGAGCCGATTACGCGTGGCTCGTTCGCTGACGACGTACCCGTCGTCGCCGTCAGGGCAGCGGGCTGGAAATACATCGACATCGGGGAAGACGCAGAGCTCTACGATCTCGATGTCGATCCCGACGAACAGCACGATCTGTCGGTCGACAATCCGGCCAAACGGCATGCATATCGCTCGAAAATCCCAGGAAGACTCCTCGAGGACGGCGACAGCGGTGTCCCCGATGATGTCACCGACAACGCACGAGAGCGGTTAGAAGAACTCGGCTATCTCGAGTGAATGCTGACACGTTGACGTCGATCGAACGTCCTACCAATGACTATGTTTGTTTCCTACCCAAGACCTGTGTTTCAGATTTGTCTGCTAAAGCAAGACGCCCCTATGTATCATTGAGTTGGATTATCACTGCAGCGATCCTAACGTGATTTGAGTGCGGGTCTGATCAAGGCTGGGGGTCAATTTAGACCCCATCGTGTTCTGCTACAGCAGATTTTTATATTTTTAAGAGAGAATTGCTTCCAATGGTCGGAAGTCTTATACACTTACTAAAATGGGGGGCTAGACATACTCGAGATGGTATTGAACGGTCACTTTCACCATCTGATTTCCGTGAAATAAATGATAGAGTATACGCTCCTTCATGGATCAGAAGTAATAGCCCGAAATGCTATGTGAGAGTTGAGCCAAGACCCGATGATGAATATTTTGCAGTAAGGAGAAGCCTACAGACCAAAAAGGACCTCTATCCAATATTCACACACTCCAATGGAGAGCAATCTGTCTCAATAGCCCCTCCAGAAGAGTTTAATCGGGTAGATGCTGAAATAGTTGATATCATAAATGCAGATGCTATATTACTTGAAGCTATATTTACTCATCCCAATGGCCAAACCTCAGAAAAATCAGTAGAATATAATATACAGGATGCCCCTCTTCATGAGGGAAATACCCTGCCAGTATCAATCTCTGTTTCAGAACCTGCAATAGAGGCGCATATCACACTTCGTAAAGAAATTTCGAACGATGTCGGCAGTTTGTTTGTGCTTCCGGAGAAAATCAGACAGTATGACTGGAAAGCAAATCAAAACCCTCAACTTTCTTTGCCCGTACCACGTGGTCAAGACGGAACACCTATATTTTTAATCTCGGTTGATACGTTTCGCTATGATGCCCTCGATAAGTTTGAGCCGGTACTGGAGTTACTAGGAGATGATGCAGTAATACCGAGCGAGCCACGTACACAGGGACACTGGACCCGACCAGCACATGCATCTATGTTCACTGGAGTACACCCAGGCGTACATGGATATGTTGGGACTGGGTCAGAAAATAAAGGACAGTACGGAATACATCCCGACCTAGTTACAATACCTGAAATACTTAGTGACAATATGTATAAGTGTTCGGGTTGCGTAACAAAAGACAAAACAGGTGTTGAATATGGATTCGGACGAGGTATGCATAGATACGCATACAAACCAATTTCTTGGAATAACTCAAATTATGACGGCGCAGATATCGTCGATCAGGTGATTCAATGGTTAGATAGGGACCACGAAGAAAACTCGAAACGGTTGTTCTATTTTCTTCATTTGTTTGACCCCCACTATCCATACCTCCCTACCGTTTCTTCTAAGATTTCACCAGTTGATTTTGACACGTTAGAAACTCTAAATTCTTACCGGAGTGTCGATAATTATCTCGAAGTAATTGAAAACCCTCCAAAAATGTCTGACGATGAAATCAACTTGATTAAATCCTACTATTATCAGTCTGTCAGTTATGCAGCGAACCAGATCAATCGATTAATTAACTATCTAAAACATATTGGTTTATACTCTGAATCGTTCCTAATAATAACTGGAGACCACGGCGAAGACTTCCTTGAGCGAGAGTTTGCTGGACATAACAGTGTCACAGATGCGAATATCCGTCCAGGCATGATAATCAAACCACCAGATGACACTGATATCAATATTCCAGATGAGGCTGATATAATTGATTTTCTCCCAACCATCGCAGAACTTGTTGGCGAAGATCCGCCAAAACAATCTGATGGTGTTGCTTGGCAGAATACTTCAAAAGCAGATATGCCTCGCATTACCGAGCGCGTGCGCCCAGACTGGTATACTATTTCGCTCGAGAAAGATTCAGTAAAAGCTGTATACACATACAATGATAACTATCCAGAATACCCGACCAAATCTCAAGTAGAAAATGGGCCAATTGATGTGCGTTATTATGACACCTCTTCCAGAGTTTCTGGAGAACCTTTAAACAACACCTGTCCACCACAATATCTGGTGAAAGAAATTGAAGACCTCATTGAGAACCATATCAGCACACATAGAGCTATACTTTCATCTACTCCTAATGAGGAGGTGCAGACATCGGGGGAGGTCGAACAACGGCTTAAACATCTCGGATATAAATAGTGAATTGGATTCGTCCTGACTGGGTTTGGCAATCACTTCCCATACTCGACAAATGCCTCATACCCAGCCTCGCTGAACGATTCGCGGTCTATTTCGAACCCATACGCTGCTTCGAGTTCGGGGAGTGTTTTTCGCGTCTCGACGATCTTTCGTTCGAGCGCGCCCTTGCATCGAAACTCGGATGGGGCTTCGTGGCGCACCTTCCCGGCGGCTTTCAGGTAGGCGTACGGTAGCGTCACCAGATCATAGAGCCGTTTGGCGACCTCGGCGGGCAGTGATCTGTCGCGTTCGAATACGCCGAGTTTCTCGTGGGCTAGCGCCCACCGGAGCGCGGAGGGAAACGAAATACCCGACTGGAAGTCACAGACCTTCCCATGGATGTCGCGGCTTATCTCCCCGCGCAGGTCGAAGTCGTACCCGAGCGACCGGGCGACCTGTCCGTGGTCGAACCACACCAGTGCGTCGCGGGCGTATAGGCGACGCCACAGGTCGCGGTCTTCGGCTCCCCCGAGATCATAGTACGGAACGTTCAGGAGCAACGACCGTGGTGCGACGTTGATGCCGCGTCCCGAAAAGAAAAACTCGCCGTCACGGTTCCGCTCAACGGCGTGGTAGATCCGTAGAAAGTCGTCGACGATGCCATCGAAGTAGTAGTCGTCAGTGTCCATCGACTCGAGGACGTACTCGCCACGAGACTCCTGAAACGAAATGTTCCGGTCGCCGCCGAGCCAGTTGCACTCGTCGCTCCGGTCGAGGACGGCCCGAACGTGTGAATACTCCTCGGCCAACTCCCGGAGCACGTCTCGGCTGCCGTCGGTCGATCCTCCGTCGACGACGACCACCTCGACTGCCTCGGGGTCGACTTGGTCGGCCATCGACCGGAGCGACTCCTCGATGGTATCGACCATATTATAGTTGCAGACTGCGATCGAATACTGTACCATACGTGGCGTTTGGAATAGTTGCCAATAAATACGTTGTCTACCCGATGAATCCCACTACTTGAACGGCGACTGTCGCATTATCCTTCGAAGTTTTTATAGATACACCACTATCAGAGTTCGACATGTACGCGTTGCAGTACAGTCTCGGTGGAATGATACCAGCTCTTTACCAAAAGGTTTCTTTGTGTATATCTCGCTCCTTCCAGAAGAGGAACCGATTCACTGTGACGTAATAATATGATTTCAGATAACAAATCTCAGAAAATACTTCTGCCAGTCGAGATCAAGTCCCGCGAACTGTCTGGGAAGCTATTTTTGGCAGTAGTACTTGCTGGCCGAGGGTATGATGTGTATCTCGGCAACAAAATCCAGCACACCGCTCTCGACGGGATTGATCCGGACATATACTTCGAAACTGGTTCGAGAGACCACGAAGACCGATTACGACGACTCAGTGAGAGAGGGATCAAGACGGTCATTCTCGAAACGGAAGGTTCAGCGTTTCCTGGCTCCGAGGAGTTCGCGAAAGCACAGGATCCTGAGACACTCACACACGCGGACTGTTACTGTGCGTGGGGTGGTGTAGCCAAAGAGGTCGTTCAAAGAGAATCACCCGATACACGTGTCGAAATAACCGGCAATCCCCGATTCGATCTGTTACAAGAGCCACACCGAACGTTCTACGACCAGAGTGCTACTCAACTCAACGAGCAGTATGGGGAGTTTATTCTGTTCAATGCGAACTTTTCGAGGACAAATGGGCAGAAAACGGTCAAAGAGATGGCTTCTAATTTCGATGAAGATCATCCAGTCTGGAAGCGTGCGATGAAGTCTCTAAAAACACAGACAAAAATATTTGCAGAATTCGTACGTCTAATTGCTGAAACGGCAGAAAATCTCCCAGAAAAGAATATAATCGTCAGGCCACATCCGGGCGAAAACCCATCGTTTTACGAAAATAGCCTATATGCATATGACAATGTCCACGTCGAGGACCGATTCGAAGTTCGACCGTGGATAGTGGCAGCCGAGACTGTCGTCCACAACAGTTGCACGACGGGCGTTACCTCGGCGTTACTTAATACCCCTGTAATTGCATACGTCCCTGATGGCTTAGAGGCATCGTCCCTTCCAAACGAAGTTAGCGAACGATGTGAGACCGCATCTGAAGTGTGTGATTCGATACAGGGCTATCTCTCCAGTGAGGTATCGTTCGCTCTAGGCAGTACTCCAAAGTCAAAGATACGACGCCATATCGATAATATTGATTATCTATCGGCCGAGCGTATCGCTGACATCGTCGACTCGTTAACAGCCACTGAGGCCGACCGAACGCCACTGCCAGTCGACAACAAACTCCGTCTCCGGCGGGCACTCGTCCGGACAGTTGGATCGAAACGGTTTGAAGACCTATACGTAAAGCGGCTCCGTGGGGAGGACCGGCACAAATTCCCCTACACCTCAACTGCGGAGGTTGAGTCTATGGTCAACCGATTCGTTGAGGACATCAAACCGGCTGGCTTGCAAGTCGAACGCCTCCCTTACATGGTCAATGGCTTTCGACTCCATTGTAGTCGGTAGACATCATCGGTACACATAATTATCTCCATAGAGTGCCAGTGAATTGACGGACACGCTTTTAGGAAAAGCTCGGGAACTGCCTTTTCAACAAAGTCGGGCTTCATTACGCCCGGACGTATCTCCATTCAAAATTGATCGATGATATCAGAGTATACAGTGATAAATTCGACATCGCAGTCGATATCTCGAGTTCGCATTTTGCCAATGCCGAATATTTCTGCTCCGACCAGTACGTCGGAGTTGATATCGATCGTGACCGGCTCCGTCAGGGAAAGGCGGATTTCGCCACTGATCCGAACTACACTGCGATCCATGCGGATATTCACCGACCAATCTTTCAGAAGGATTCAATCGGCATGATCGTCTCCACCCACACGTTTTCACACCTTGCTCCTGACGATCGGCTACCGGTGCTTGAGCTGTTCTTGGATTATCTTACTCCCGGTGGCTGCCTCCTGCTTCAACTCGCAAACGATGCTCCAACGGCGGCGATCGCAAGTCGACTTCAAGAATCGTTTGATACGGTTCAGCGAACCGACTACTACAACGAATTTACTCGTTCATATCGTCGGTTGCACAACGGCGATGATCCGACGATGGCCGGCTGGCAACGGTATCCGAATGCTGCTATTATCGTCATCCTGTCCTTCCTCGAAGCCCTTAGCTGGCCGAATCCGACATACACCTATTCCAAATGTCTGAACAAACAGCCGGAATGAGAACTGTCGTTTCGTTTATTTTAATGTTTGGCATACCTCTGCTTGTTTGCACGCAAATATGCATCTTGGTCGATTATTCCAATGGAGTATCTCGCGAGTCAATTTCTTACGTGGTGTTTGGCATCCTTGTCCGGATTTGATCGTTGATCATCGAACCACTGTTTAAAAGATAGTGAACGTCGAGTTGTCCTCAAGTGTAACGAAGGGGATTGTCTGATTGTTTTGGTTCTAACTCCTCAGAGTAATAGAACCCTGTATTGTTCTCACCGAACGTCCGGTCTTCCGGCGGAACAAGGTTCAACCGAACATCATCGACACCTGCGTCGTCTTTGTGATGTCCGATGGAGTCAGTTCGTTGCCACTCTGTCCTGTTTTTCCCATATTCGCTCGTCACGCATCGGTTCGATGGCGTCCATGAACTCCTCTTCAGTGATCTCAAGGTAGTCGAGATAGAAATCGAGACTGTCTTGCCGGATTGGATCCCATTGTTCGACGAGATCAATCGCCTCCTCGCGTGACATCCGACCTGCAGTCACTTCATGGTGAGCGTGATCGGTTGCACGTCCGTATCCGTATTTCAGGAATTTTAGATAGCCGTGTACTACGTTCGTATGATTGTCGATATGTTCGTACTGGTTGAAGGTACGTTCACGTTTGTTCGGTTCATCTCGAAGTCATACTCTTTGACAAGGAGTCGGGTCTGTTTCAACTTGTCCCACTTGATATAGCTGCCGAGATAAATCCATCTGAACCCGACAGATTCGAATTCCGCCTCGGCTGGCACGATGTACGGAGACAGGTCGTTATGGTTACATCGACGTAAGGATTGTCGAGCATTTCTTCGGCCTCTGGCCGTGAAGACGGTTCTCTATCGTCTCCGAACTCACTTCAGGCAACGCATCCAGATCGTCCAGCTGTAGCTCCTCTGGTGGTGTCTGACCTTCGCCGAATATCTGGAGTGGCATGTCGTTTTTGATCGCAATCTGCAATGGGAATGCCGTTAATCCCGCGTGGTACGGCCACGTAATATCACCGTCTTCTTTCAGCATATACCGACTGATCTCCCGAACAGTGTCCGGTTTCGACGTACACCGAATCAGATCGCAGTTGGATTGCCTAACTAAATTACGCAGGTTTCGGAGGCCAACTTCCGAATTGTATCCATGATTGTACGTGACGAGAAGCGGGTTCATGTCGTATTTTTCGGTGAGCGTATATACGATCTAGTGGCTGTCTTTTCCACCTGACACGCCGACAATACAATCGTATTCGTTGTTTCGTTTGTCTGCGATCTGTTTGTATTCCTCGAGGATTTCTCTGAGTCGGACTTCGCGGGCTTCCCAGTCAATTTTGTGTTTGTGTTCTTCCCATCGGCAACCCGAACATACACTCGTATCATCGAACTCTATAGTCGGTTGTGTATTTCTTGGATATACACAACGTCTGTAGTAGTCCATAACATGAAATTATAAAAATAGTTGATAAACTCATCGACAATGTGAACCGTCCTACATTATAATGTCCTGAATGCCTGGCAGTTTCACACGGTCACAAACAGTAATTAACAAAATTCTGAATCACCCGCCTCCTTGGGTCGTTTGACTCATTATTCGACGATTGAGCCGAATATGTTGGATTGACGATGTTTTGTAGCGATCGTCTGGAGACGAGCTGCCGACTTTCTATGGTGATAACTGGAAATTAGATAAGAAAATCTTACAATTAGTTATGGTATATCATTCTCCAACAGCCATCGCTTTCCCTTACTTGTAACTGGGTTTACACTGGCCCCGATCTCAAAATGCTTTTAAGAGCTGAATTAGTATAAAATACCATATATGAGGGGCCATTTGTTCGTTTTTGGAATGTTTCGGTCCGGAACGACGCTTTTAGCTCGGATGCTTGACACACACGAAGATATCGTCTGTGCCTCGGATCCGATTCGTCCGTTTTACAATGCAGTACGGGATTCGGTCGCCGCCGAGCAAAGCGTCGACTTTGAGCCCTACGATCCGTTGGGTGCATATTTTGCGGACGAGAAAGCACTCGGTCTGTACGACGCTATACAGTCAACCACGTTCGAGAGGACTTTCGACCGCGATTCCGAAGAACTGGCGTCTCGTATTGTCGACCACTGTGAACCGTTCTCTCCCTACATTGCTAACGCACTCGGCCCAGAGCACACGACCGGAGATACCTTCTCGGATGTCTTTGAGCAACTACTTGCGGAAGTTCCGGCCCAGTACGGAACCGGCGACGAAGCGTGGATCGGAACGAAGGAGGTGTGGACGACAGAATTTGCACCAGCGGTGAAAGATGCGGTTCCTGACAGCAAATTCGTTCTCGTGGTTCGAGATCCGCGAGCCGTCTGTGCTTCGAAATATAGCCGTGACGCGAAATATCCGTGGCTGTTCCTCGCTCGCCAGTGGCGGAAACTGGCACTGCTCACCCACCAGTATGCGACACACGACGAGCGTCTCTCCGACGACGTGCTCGTGGTTCGATACGAGGACCTCGTCACGACGCCGGAGGAAACGTCGCGGCGAATGTGTGATTTCCTCGACATTGAACTCGATAAATCGATCCTAAACCCTGGCGAATTCACCGACGGCCGCGGCGAGCCATGGATCCAGAACACGTCGTATGAAGATGAAGAGCCGTCGTTCAACACCGATTCGGTTCGGAAGTGGGAACAGGAACTCAACGAGCGCGTGGTCAGCTACATCGAGCGGTTGTGTTTCTCCGAGATGGCGTTGTTCGACTACGAACACAAGTACGTCTCAGAGACGGGCTTCACCGACGCGGAGCTACTCGATCCGCCCACCATCCCGACCGACGAACTCGCAGAGTGGATACTGGCATACGACGGCGAGTCGACGGCTGCCGAGACAACCGGAACGCTCGGTCAGGAGGAGGCTCGGCACCGACTGCTTCAGGCTGACGACGAGCTCTTTGCGAGTCTCGACAGCCGTCTCCATCGAAGTTTCTTTCTCGAACCGGAGCTTGCGGCCGACTGCCGAGCTGCCGTCGAACGACTTACAGGTACTAACCGATGAAAGAACTCGTCGAAGAGTTGTACCTGACTAATCGCGGATTCGTCACCGATGACTACGAACAGTGTCTCGACTATATAGACGAGTACAAACTCAATCTCGATATCCACGCCTACGAAAGCGGCACCGAAATCTGGGATTCGTGGGTCGTTCCACAGAAATGGTCCGTCAATGACGCGTACGTTGCGGTCGATGGCGACCGAATTATTGATTACGACGACCACCCGCTGCATCTGATCTCCTACTCTGAGCCATTCGAGGCCACGATCACGAAGTCGGAACTCCTCGATCACGTTCACACCCACTCGGAGATGTCGGATGCGATCCCGTGGCACTTCCGACAGAACTACCGCCCGTGGGACAGCGAGTGGGGGTTCTGTGCCCGTCAGGAGACTGTCGATTCCCTCGATAGCGAGACGTACGAGGTCTGTATCGAAACAGAGTTCGAAGATGACGAAATGCTGGTGGGCGAACACCACATCGAGGGCCAGCGCGACGAAACGATCCTGCTGGCAGCCCACCTCGATCATACAGGGATGGCAAATGACGATCTCGCCGGGGTCGCTGTTGGCTGTGAGCTGATGAACCGCCTCCAGCAGCGGGAGTCGCTTACCTATTCGTATACGTTTCTCATCGTCCAGGAGTTGGTCGGTTCTGCAGCGTATTTTGCTACAAACGGCGACAAGATTGACGACGTCCAGTACGGAATCTTCCTCGAAATGCCGGGCAACGATAACCGAATCCTGCTCCAGCGAACTTTTACCGGCGAGACAAGGCTCGACCGGGTTGCAACCTACGTGCTGAATAGGACTGTCGACGACGGTGAAGTAGGGCCATTCCGGAGTCAGATCGGCAACGACGAGATAGTCTTCGAATCGCCAGGGTTCGAGATTCCGACAGTATCTGTCACACGGTTCCCCTACGAAGAATATCACACACATTTCGACAACCCGGAGATCATCTCGGAGCATCGGCTCGAACGTTACTGTTCGTATCTCGAACGGGTAATCGAAGTACTGGAATCGGACTTCGTTCCGATGCGGACCTTCGAGGGGATGCCGAGTCTCGCAAATCCGAAGTACGATCTGTATATCGATCCCAACGAGATCGAGGCGAGGGACACGGGGAACATCCACGAATTTCGCCACCGAATTCTGCGCTACCTCGATGGAGAACACACCGCCTTCGATATTGCCGACAAGTTCGACCTTGACTACGAGTTTGTCAGAAGCTATCTCGAAGAGTTCGAGGCCTGTGGACTCATCACGACCGCTGATCCACTTGCCGACTCCGATCGCTCTGCCTGAGATCGCTGTCGTTTACTCTTCGAGATAGCCGAGTTCTTCGAGTCGTTCGGTGATGTCCTGTTCTTCCGAGCGGGTGATCGAAAACGAGTAGTCGTCGTCGAGACGCTCATCGAGCACACCGAGTGTCTCCAGTTGCGTCATTACGTCGTCGACACAGTCGTCGATGGACTGCGCTTCGGTGTCGACGATGATCTCAGGATTGAGCGGTTCCTGGAACGGGTGGTTCACACCGGTGAACTTTTCGATGTTTTTCTCGCGAGCCTGTTGGTAGAGCCCTTTCGGGTCGCGCTCTTCGGCGGCCTCAACGGAGCACTTCACATAAATTTGGACGAACTCCCCCTCGTCTTCGATAATGTCGCGGGCCTGTTCCTGGGAGTCACGGAACGGGGTAATCATCCCGACAATAACAGGGATATCGTTACGATTGAGCAGTTTTGCGATGTACGCAGTTCGCCGATTGTTTGTTCGCCTGTCCTCTCGAGAGAACCCAAGATCAGGGTGGAGGTGTTTCCGAATGTCATCTCCATCGAGATTTTCGATCGGATAGCCGGCTTCGACAAGTTGGTCCTCGACATGGCTCGCCAGAGTAGATTTCCCTGCTGAGGGCCGACCCATAAACCAAAGTGTAAACATTAGTTTTCGACAAATACGTCGCCAAGTGTTAATACGGTTTCGGCAACTTCCGGTCGCATCAATTCTGCGGGCGGTTTTTTCCCGTCGGACAGCATATTTCGGAGTTTCGTACCGCTCGGCTCGAGGTGGTATTCGTTGTCGTGTGGACAAATTTTCTCCGAGACGATACCATCACAAATATGACAGTAGAAGGCATAGTGGTAATACAACGGTTCAATCCCGATATTGCCGACGGCGTCGAACAGTTCTTGTGCTTCAAAATCGCCGTAGTAGTTCCCGACGCCTGCATGGTCTCGTCCGATAATGAAGTGGGTACAACCATAGTTTTTACGAACAATCGAATCGAATATGGCCTCTCGTGGCCCGGCGTACCACATTCTGGACTTGAACATCGCAAGTGCAACCCTGTCGGTCGGATAGTAGTTATCGATTAGCGTTCGGTACCCTTGCAAAATAGCTCCGTTCATGTAATCACCCGATTTCTTTTCTCCGATCTTGGGTTGGATTAGAAGCCCGTCGACGTGCTCGAGAGCCGATTTCTGCAGATACTCGTGCGCACGGTGGGGAACGTTCCGCGTCTGGAAGCCGACGACCGTATCCCAGCCGTGTTTTTTGAACAGGACGCGCGTTTCCTTTGGTGTGAGGTCGTGGTCTCCCCGCCGGGTGATCGCATCCGGAAACGCTTTGATCGGCCCACCAATGAAGAACGGCGCCTTCGACTGGATGGTCCGCACGCCGGGGTGGTCGTCGTCGGTGGTTCCGAACAGTTGAGTACAGACCTCGTCTTCGTTGTAGCGGTAGACGGTATCAACGTCTAAAATCCCGACAGGTGTCCCGTTAGATACTGTGATCCCGATCCTCTCGCCTGGCTTGACATCGTTTGCCGTTTCGGCGTCGACATCGAGGACGACCGGAAGCGGCCATGGGACGCCGCTTTCGAGCGTAATATCGTTGACAACTTTCATAAAGTCGTTGCGAGACATGAACCCATTGAGCGGGCTGTAGACGCCCTGGGCGAGGTTTGCGAAGTCGAAAAAGAGGTTCCAGTCGAGTTCGACAGTAAAGAGGTCGTCAAAACCGGTCTGTATCTCTTCGGCCCTCTGTGGAGTGACGACCCTGTCGACGAGAGTGTTGCCGTGTGGTTGGATCATCGTTTATCACCCTGAGCTGAAACGTAACAAGTGCTGTGATTCATCCGTATTGAGGCTACATCTACCAATACAACCATGGCTGCTCGGTTTTATCAACGATTTCCCACATATTGTATGCATCTGTCACATATACCCCAGGTCCTCGAGTCGCTTCTGAGTCGCATCGTCGACTTCGGCATCGGAGTCCCTTCGCACGCCACGATCCGTTATCGAGTCGCATCGCTCGTCGACGACGTCGTCGTCCGAATCCGACGCGAGCCAGGACGCGAACGCATCGGCGACATCGACTCGTCGCCGCTTGTCACGCCACGAGAGGAACTTGCGAACCGTCTCCCCGTCGGACTCGTACACCGCTCGACAGTCACCGTTGAACCGGTAGAGATCACCGGCATACCGAGACGCCCGTTCCTCCATCGGCTCTTCGAGGCCGTGTGAGGAAACCACGACCGGCTCGTCGGGGATGAACGACGCCGCGGTGCCTGCGAGCGTTTCCCTTACCACGGTCGGGAACTGGGTGAGCGTCGCCGGTTCGTCGACGCGGTCGCCGACACCACCGCCCGGCGGGCGGACGAGCAGCGGGACGTGACAGAGCACTTCGTGGATTCCGGCACCGTGGGCGGCGACGCGTGCGTTCGGCTGTGGGCTGTCTCGGTCACCACGGATACGGCTCGGTTCGCCGAATCCTTCGCCATGGTCGCTGGTAACCACGAGCAGGGTATCGTCGAGGACGCCGCGCTCACGGAGCCTTCGAACGATCCGTTCGATCTGTGTGTCCATCTGGTGGATCGTCCCGTCGTACAGCCCCTCCAGGGCCTTCCGTTGCCACCACGGTCGCTTTCCGCCGTTGAACTCCCAGACCTGATCGTCCATCTCGTCTTGGAGCGCCCGGAGACGCTTGCCGCCCCATTTGTCGTGCTCCGCGTCCGGGAGGTACGGCAGGTGGGCGTCCATGAAGTTAATCGTCGCTGCCCACGGTCCCGACTGCTCGGCCTGCCAGTCGAGGAATAGATCGCCGTACACCTCGGCTGGCGTCGAGGAGGTGAACCGATCCGGCAGTAGTTGCGGATAGTCCCACGCGAGTTTTGTGAACGCACCGTTGGCGAGTGATTGAAGCGTGTCATCGCGGTCGAGACAGCGACGGAGGAATTGCGTGTACTGTCCCTGTCCCTCCGAGAGCACGAAGTTCGAGGGATCGATAGCGTCTGGGAACAGGAGGTTCCGAGCCCCCTCGACGGTGTCGAACGCATCACGGAGTCCACAGTCCATATCGGTGATCCACGTATTTTCGGAGAACACACCCGTCGTATACCCGTTGTCGTTGAGTTCTTCGAAGATCGTGTGACCGGGTTCGAGTTTGTGTCGCGCCCGCGTGATTCCGTGCTCGAGGACGTGGAACCCAGTAAAGATGCTCGTGTGGCTGGGAAGACTCCACGTTCCTGGGCTGCGGGCCTGTTCGTAGACGGTAGCCTCGTTGGCGAGTTCGGACAGATACGGTGTCGTTTCGTGTGTGTGGCCGTGCAGGGAGGTGTTTCTCGCACGAACGCTGTCCATAACGATCAGCAGGACGTTCGTCATTCTTCGTCACCCTCCTCGGGGACGCGCCAGACAGCACTTTCCCAGCCGTCGGGGTACGTGCCACGGCGTGGCGAGAGGAGTCCGAGTTTCCGCAGTAGGAGTTTCGCCGCCTTCGGCACCATCTGACGTGGGTGTCGTCGGACGAGATACCACAGCCACTCGACGTGTTGGGTCGTAGTAAACTCCCCGGCGGCATCATGGTGGGGAATCAGCCGACGGGGGAGTCGCACGACCGATGCACCGGTGTTCCGACATCGGATGACGAAATCCGTGTCCCCACCGTGTGGTCTCGACTCGTCGAAACCGCCGATCTGCTCCCAGAGCGATCTGTGGAACACCATATACCGGCCGAGGATGCCGTCCATCGGCCAGTAGTCTTCGAGTCCGGCCAGATGTAGCGGATGCATGCTGTCGATCAGCCACGCAGTGAGTCGAGTCGGGAACGTCACATCGTCGTCGACGAGGACGATCCACTCTCCGTCGGCCCGTTCGATCCCCCGGTTTCGAGCGACGTTGAGACCCTCCTCGGTGGCGATAATCGGATCAATCCAGCTCGGGAGGCTTTCGGCCGTGAAGTTTCGCTCCCGTGCGGTCGGAATGACGACCGATGCCGACTCGAACACTGTTTCCAGGTCGACGGCTTCGTGTGGCTGCTGGCTACGACTCTGTATCGACTCGAACTCTGACTCGTTGACCATGCGGTTGTCGCTAGTACCTCTTCTGACGCCCACCTATAAGCTCTGCGAGGTGAGCCAGTAGTGGTTGATGGATGGGATGGCAGTGGTCGTCGGGTCAACGCCGAGTGGTTCTCGGCGGAGACTGAACGTCGAGAGCGTCACTCCATATACCCGAGGTCGGCAAGTCGCTCCTCGACGACCGCCTCGCGCTCTGCCTGCTCTGCTCGGCTCTCGCCTCGCACCTGTGGAGTTGGAATCGCATCCGAATCGAGGTACTCGACAGCCGGCTCGTCCGCTAGCAGTTCGGACTGGACCGTTCCGTCGAATTCCGGCGAGAGCGGCTCACCCATCGCCGCGAGCAGCGACGGTAGCAAATCAACGATAGACATTCCCTCGATTTCGCCAGTGCCGAATAGCGGTCCCGTGGCAGCGATGAGACCACGGTATCTGTGTTCGAAGTTCTCGGTCGGACTCGTGTAGCCGCCGGTCGGTGACCAGTGGGTGATCGCGTGGTAGCCGGATGCAGGCCGTGAGATCACGTCTGGCATCTCGGTGCTGGGGTCGGCATAGGCCTCCTCGGGAGTGAGTACGTCACGAAAGATCCGCTCGCCGTCGACGGTCAGCTCACGGAGGCCGGAGACGAGCTCGCGCTGGAGTTGCTCCCGTTCGTCGGCACTCACCTTCGGACTTTCGAAGCGGTCGTCGTTGAGGTATAGACAGCCGTACCGGAGCTGCCACGCTGTCGATTCGGGGTAGTCGACGTCCGGCGTCGAGGCCTCGTGAATCCGGTCGCCGAGGCCGCTCCCGAGGAGCCGGTTGTGGACTAACCGGAAGAAGTCGTAGAGTCGATCGGACCGTCTCGACAACGATTGTGCGGTCGATACACCGAATTCAACCGTTCGGTCAGCGAGGCGGTCGACGACACCGTGACTCTTGCTATCGTCGTTTGAGGTTACTGAGAGGTAGCCCTGTTCGTGTAGCCAGTCAGCGAGGTGGATCGTATGGTGTTTGTACTCGAAGCCGTGGTCACTCATCAGCACGACGTTTTCCCCCAACTCGGCGAGTTCTTCGACTGCTTTGCCGATGTCTTCGACAATTGTTCGATAGAATTCTTCGCGTTTTGCCTCGGAAGTGAGCTTCGAGAGCATATGTCCGGCCCAGTCAGTTGCCGAGAACAGTACGAAGCCGAACCGCGGGTCGTGCGTCTCGAAGGCTTCCCGCGCGAACCGCTCCCGAGACGCGATAATGTCACGGAGGTGGTCACGGTAGACGTTCGGTCGCTGCTTCTTCGAGTGGTCGTGCATCGGATTGTACGCCTCGTAGGTATCGAGGTCGCGCAACGGTTCGGGGACCATCTCCGCTTTCGTCTTCTCGAGCAACGACGACTCGACGAGCGTACCGTCTGCGCAGGGAATACGACCTGTGGAGGCTGGAAGATTGAGAAAGAGAGCGTCGTCGAGAAAATCGTACACTGCTGCATCACTCGTATTAGGTTTCACTGGCCCGTACTCGTACTCGCTTGACACCTGATTCATATTGTGGACACCGTGACTGCCGGGATCCTTTCCCGTCGCAAACGAAGTCCACGCTGGAATCGTCGTCGGCGTGTCGACGCTCATCAAGTCACCGGAAACTCCCTGTTCTCTCACAGAATCCAAATAGGGAAATGAAACGTCAAAACGGTCCAACATATTATACGAAAGACCGTCAAGCCCGATTACGAGTATTTCCATACTGTTCCGTCCCCAGTTTTAAATGATAAAACTTTCGAGTACCATGACGTATTCACCAGATACTGACTATTCGATGTCGGTGAGGATTCTCGAGGGCATTCGCGATTTTGAACTGCACGTCCAAACAAAACGTTCTGAGATGAACATGTTAGTATACTTACTAAATCGACGGTAATCGTTCTCGGTGTTTCTCTGGTAGGCCTCTCCCATCCTGTTTCCCCTCGTTTCGGGCATTTTTGCTGGCCATGGGACTTCGGGCACCAGAATGGTGCCAGACGAGCGGTGCCATCAACTTACCCAGCAATGACTCGTAGTTTAGAAATTCAACGATACCTCCACCAGGGCTCTGGAACAACTCCTCCCGGTCGGTGGCGTAGAAAAAGCCGTGGATGTGGACGACATCGACAAGTCCGTGCTGATCGTGTTCGAGACGGTCTTACACACAGATACGGCGGGGTATGGGCCTGAATCGAGTTCATGGAACACTCGTTTGTCGTAGCCCTTGTCGGCGGCGAGAGAACGCAGATCGCCCGCCGAAATATGGCTTCAGAGATACGGTTTCTACTGAAACCAGCTACTCTACCCAATACCGTGAGCGCCTTCCGTGTTAGTAATCTCAATCGAACAGTCGGCGTATCCAATCTGTTGCTAGACCGGTCCAAAATAACCGCGAGTATATGACAAGGCTTATTCTTGGCTTTGGTCTGGTGCAACCTAATGAGTACAGACACCGAACACGTTGAGGAGGGGGCTGTAACCTCTGTCCTCGAGTCGTGGCGGGACTGGTATCACCTTCCCGTTATCGGGCTCGTGATGCTGTTTATGGTCTGGGTACGAACCCAATCGTACGACCGATTCGTTACCAACGACGGCACACCTGCACTCGCGGGGATCGACTCGTGGTATCACTGGCGAACGATCAACTGGACGGCCGAGAACTATCCCCACACGATGCCCTACGAGGTCTGGACTGGGTTCCCGACCGGCAACTACGTCGGCCAGTTCGGGACGCTGTACGACCAGCTCATCGTCACTGTGGCGATGATCGTCGGCCTCGGCGACCCATCGGCCGAGACGCTGTATGCGGTATCGCTACTCTCCATCCCGATTATGGCTGCGCTCGTAGCAGTCCCCGTCTTTTATGCGGGACGGCGCCTCGGGGGAACGCTCGGTGGAATCGTCTCAGTTCTCGTTCTCGCACTTACGAAGGGACAATTCCTCGCGCGTTCGACGGTAGGCCAACTCGATCACCACATCGGGGAGGTACTGTTCATGGCGATTGCTGTCGTTGCGATGATGGTTGCCCTCACCGTGGGCGAACGTGAAAAACCGGTTTACGAACTGGTCGTCGACCGAGACTGGACCGCTCTCCGTACACCAGCCATTTATAGCGCACTTGCTGGCCTTGCACTGACACTGTACATCTGGGTCTGGCCTGCTGGTATCCTGCTGATCGGTATTTTCGGGATCTTCTTTACCATCCAACTTATTCTCGACTACGTCCGCGGAATCTCTCCGGATCATATCGCCTTCACCGGCGTGGTGAGTTTCGGTCTAACTGCGTTTTTGACGATGCTGCTTATCGAACAACCGGGTTTCAGCACGACGAGTTTTAGCTTCCTTCAGCCTCTGGCCGCCCTCTTCGTGGCGGCTGGCTGTCTCTTTATGGCCTGGCTCGCCCGCGAGTGGAACAAACGCGGCCTCGAGCGCCACTACTACCCAGCAGCGGTCGGGGGCATTATCATCGCTGTCTTGGCCGTCATGTGGCTTGCGCTACCTAGTCTCTTCAACACGCTCGTTGGAAACCTCACTAGTCGCTTGCTCCCGCTTAACCCAAGTACGGGCACCCTCACCATCGTCGAGGCCCAGCCGCCGGATAACTTCTTCAACACTGTCTTCGCCGAGTTTGGCAGTGCGTTCTACACGATGCTCGCGGGACTGGCCTTCCTTGCGATTCGGCCGCTGCTCGGCCGGAACTATCGCACCGAACACACGCTCGTCATTGTCTGGACACTCTTCCTGATCAGCATGGCCGCGACGCAGGTCCGCTTCATGTATTACCTCGTACTCGCGGTCGCGATCGTCAATGCGGCGTTCGTCTCCGAACTCGCCCAACTCTTCGATCTGGATCTCGAGAGCAGTCTCGAGTCCGTCAAGCAGGTAGAAACCTACCAGGTTATCGTCGTCTTCCTCGTCGTCCTCCTCCTGTTCGCGCCGCTTCTTCCGCCGCTGGCGCAGGCGACTGCCTGGGATCACGCGGAGGCGACGGGTCCGCAGTCCGACGCGATGCTCTGGGAGGAGTCGACCCACTGGCTCAAAGACAATACGCCCACGCCGGGGAACTACGGCGGGGCGAACAACGGAGACGAACTCGACTACTACGGGACTTACACGCCCGGTGATGGTGACTACGAATACCCCGAGGGTGCTTATGGTGTGATGTCGTGGTGGGACTACGGCCACCTGATAACGACACAGGGGGAGCGGATTCCACATTCGAACCCGTTCCAGCAGAACGCCAGAACGTCGTCTGCGTTCCTGACTGCCCAGTCCGAAGAGCGGGCGGAACTGATCCTCGACGGTATTTCCGAGGACCAGCCCGTCGTCGGTCGGTCGACCGAGGAACTCCGACAGTCGGTGTCGGGCAACGACTCGAGCGAGCAAGAGGAAATGCGCTACGTAATGATCGACAGTCAGATGGCCAGCGGAAAGTTCAACGCGATCACGGAGTGGACCGGACCGGATTACAGTCACTATTACGGTGGCGAGCAGTTCCAGCTCGGAGAGAATCAGTCACGAACGCTGCCAAGCGCGAACTCGAACTACGACAATACGACGATGTCGTCGCTGTATCTCCAGGATGCAACCGGGATGGAACACTATCGGTTGGTCCACGAGAACGACAATTACGCGATCGTCGGCAGTATGGCCGTCGGGGGACAGGTTCGGCCACACCATTCGGTGGGGCTCAGGGAAACCGGCTGGACGAATCAGACGCAAGCAATTTCGGACGGGCTCACGCAGGCTCGCACCAACAACCAGGTCTTCCAGGGGCTCAGAACACCGATGTGGGACGCGCACGTCGTTTCCTCGGTAAAGACGTTCGAACGCGTCGAAGGTGCGACGATTACGGGAAGCGTCAACGATGCAGCTGGGATCGACGCCGGTACCGCAACGGCGGTGGTCGCAGTCGAACTCGAGACCGATACCGGTCGGACGTTCATCTACAGGCAGCAAGCGGAGCTTGCAGATGATGGCTCCTTCGAGGTGACGGTCCCGTACGCGACGAACGACGAACTCAGCGTCGAGGACGGATACACCGACAGTAGCGTCGAGGCGACCGGCAACTATACCGCGACGGTCCTCTCGACCGGTGGCCAAGAGCCGACGTACTACAGCGGCCAGACGGCCGTCCCCGAGACTGCAGTGGTAAACGGCGAGTCGATCGACGTCTCCCTCGAGGAAGTCGAGAGTCCCCCGAACAATGAGACGGGCGGCAACGAAACGGGTGGGAACGAGACTGGCGGCAACGAAACGGACGGCAGTACCGATTCGGGTAACTCCAGTTCATCCGACGATGGAGCGACGGCAGACGAGACCACGAACACGGTCGCACCGGTTGCGGCTAAACCAGCACACTGAGTCGGTGCGCAAGTACCGTCCGTTCTTTTCTCCGTATCAGGATGGCATCCCGGGCCACGACGATTGGGCATTCCAAGTCGCTTCTATCTCTTCGGATCGTCGGTGACGGGCGCAACGATGAGTGGGAGCAGGCCTCGAGCACGTCTACAATGGGCCGTCTTCGTGTGTGGTGACGCGTCGCTGGTGTCGTCCAGAGCGACAGGGAGCGTTTTGAAAGAGGGATAACTATCGTCGTGACTACGTGTTTGACCCGGTCCGACGCCGATCCACTCCTGACTCATCGACACCACATCGAGTACATCGTGAGATACGTCGACGGAGTCTATCCACGAGCAAACGTTGCTTCGGTGGGTTTCAGCATCTAAAGCCGAAACTGGCGAACCTAGGTAGTTGCGAAGGGACACCACGATATTGAGACCGCGCCAGACACTCGGGATCGCACCATGCTCTCGAGTTGGGCGCAGGGTTCGTAAACGCACACCGCGTCGACGACCCGTACCAGACGCGATGGCGTCTCGAGGGCGTTACCTCTCCCCGTCAAATGATATGAGTTGCGTCTACAGCGACCGCTGGTAGGCTGACGAGGATGTCACTCCCTGATGACGATGCGTAGCATCAAGTGACTGTCCGTACTATTTTTATACCTCCGTGAACAGTGACATCGTGGCAGTTTGGGCGCGGGGATCTACGTAGCTACACGCGGCTCGGTAGCTGTCGTGACCGACTGATCGGCTGGTCGGCTGGTCGGCTGGTCGGCTGGTCGGCTGGTCGGCTGACCGGCTAAACGGTTGCTATCACCGCTGTTGGTCGAAATGCGTGCATCCGCGCGGGGACGGATCGGTTACCAATCTGTACCGCCGATGCGACCGAACAGGTTGGCGAAGTCGCCCGGCTACTGCGGGCGACGAATCCGCGACGCCGTGGCGTCTGCGGCCCTCATCCCCTGTGGACGGCGATAGAACGTCGATTCAACGGTGCTTTCGGTTGTCCAGCAGAGACGGTCCTTGATTCATAAAAATTCGTATACGTAACTATTAGAAAAATTTATTTCCACAGGCGACAACCGATGGAATGCAATGTCCGCGAAAGACAGCATGAAAGACTACCTCGCAAAGCACCCACGAATGATCGGCGCCCTGTTCACCCTGTTCGTCCTGCTCAGTCAGGCCGGATCAGTCGCAGCAGGAAGTACGTCTCAGATCGGCCCATAATTACGATTCGACGCAGCAGTAGTCCTTTTCTCCGCAGATTACGCCGCTTGTAAATGTCGTCACGACGCCGCTGAGATATCGGTCTCGATCAATCGAGTAACGCAGTCCCGACCCCATCGTTCCAGTGCAAGGAATTGTCACACAGGACTGGAAGTTCCGTCCATGTAAAGTACTCCCGGAGTGGGTCCGTATCGACTCGAGTGGACGGCGTTCGTCCCGGTGTTAGATGCCGGTCGGCGACCGATTCGAGCGTCGATGCAGTTGCGGTTCCGAGTTTGAACTCTTTGGTCGAGTACGACTGGACGCCAAAGTCGAATGTATTTTCGTCGCGTGATTCGAGTTCGATCAACATCGGTGCGCCGCCGTCCGTCTGGGCGATGTCAGCCGAACCGTCGCCGACGATGAGATACTGATCCCCGAGTCCCGCGTTCGTGCGAGCGATCTCGAGTGCGCCCCGGAGCGGGAAGCCGCGGTTGAGTAATCTGGCCATGGTCTGACCGGCCGTAACGGCGTTTTCGTTGATTACGTCGGTGTACGTACTGACGCCGCCGAACGCGCCGCGGCGCGTGAGCGCGAGTCCCTGTTCGTACGATCGGCACGCGTTGAGGAAGAAGACGCCCACGTCGACCGACTCGAGCGTTCGGACGTCGAGGTCGTCGTCGGAGCAACGGATCCCGTCTTCGGTCGCGTGGCCGATGTAGTGGAAGAAGTCGAAGCCGCCGTCGGTGAGGAGGGTGGCGAGTCGGTCCGTGTCGATGCCAAACTCGGAGTGGATTTCGAAGGGCAGGAGCTCTCGATTGCCGTAGGTTTCGTCGAGGAGGTCGTGCTCGTCGATCATCCGTGCATCGTTACAGACGAGCAGGATTTCGATCGTCTCGCCGGGCTCCCTGTGATCCAGTTGATTCCGGTAGGCCTCGAGTGTCGCTTTCGAGGCCTGTTGTGGGATGCCGTCGCCGAACCAGGCGTGTTCGACGGCTTCGTCCGTCACCGACGGCACGACGAACGCCGATTCGTCCTGAAGCGGCGAGGTGGAGCGAACCGTCGACGACGAACGAACCGTCGACGCCGAGCGGACCAGTCCCGATCCCGTGGTTGCCGGCTGGGGAAGCGATTCCGGCGGCCGACCGCTGGTGTCACGGACCACCCCGAGTTCGTTGACGATAAAGGGCAGCAGCGTCGCGCTGTCCGGGGTGGATGGAACGTGGGCGGTCAGCGGCCACCGCGGGACGTGCGGTTCGATCACATCGAACGGAACCTCGAGGTACCGTTCGAGCCGGCGCGGAAGCGAGCGTTCGTACGTGTCCGCAAGTTCGAACGGCAGGTCGTCTTCCAACGACGTCCGTTCGAGGAGTTCGTACTGGAAGACGCCTTCCGTGCGGGTGAGGCAATCCAGAAAGAAGAACCGCTTTAAGAGACTGGCAATCTCGTCTTCGAACGATCGGACGGTCGAAAGCGGGTACTCGAATCGCGGCGTCTCGAGTACTGGGTCGGAACCCGGCTCGATCGTGGCCCCCAGGAAAAACGCGAGCGGCGCGGCCTGATACAGCGACGAGAACTCTCGAGGGACGGTGAGCGTGATGTCGCCGTTCGGGCGGTCGACGGCGTCGGGAATGTCGAGGTGATCGCCGAGTTCGATCAACGGCGGATGGCCGCGAAGCGTCGGCCACGTCCGCTCGGCCGACGTCGTTTTCAGGGCGGAGGGAAGCGCTGCGACGGCCTCCATCACCGAGTCGATATCGGGGGACGTGGTGATCGTCCCCACCGGCTGATCGTGTGGCGACCGCGCGCCACATTCGATCGTGGTCTCGTGGTCGGTGCTGATCTGGATCGACGTCAGTCCGATGTCGATCGTCCCCGGTGCATCGATGCGACAGTAGAGTTTGATCGGACCGCTTAGACCGACGAACTGGGTTCGATCCTCGAGCGTGGTCGTTTCGCCTGCGTCGAAGTTCGCCTCCGTTCGCCCGGTTTCGTCGTGGACGGTAACTGAGTACAACTGACTGAACGCGAGGGAGTCGGTTTCGACACGGCACGTCCGATCGACCGGAAAGCAGAACTGTTCCGGATCGATGGAATCGAACGATACTGTCCCTGTCGTTCCGATCTGGACGCGTCGTTGCTCGATCGAATCATACACCTCGATCCCATTCGGGTTCGCCGTTTCAGTGAACGCGATCGTCATATCTCACCCGTTGATGGCGCAACTATTCGGCCCCACGGTCAAAAAGGATTGTATCAAACGGTTAGGTCACGCCATCGCCGTCGGGGAGTGTCGTCGTGGCGAGGGACCTGAACGCGATCGACGGAAACCGCAACTCGACCGTACTCGGCTGTCGACCGCTGCTGGTGTCGTCGGATGAGAGCGGGATTCGTTCGATACTGCCTTCGTCCGCGAGTTCGTACAGGAAGCGTTTGACCGTGCCCGCGGTCAGTGAGGACCGATCGGCGATGGCGGCCGCTATCTCGCGGATTGGGCTTCCGGTGGCATCGATTCTGCCGAGTGCGAGCAACACCCCCTGGCGAGTCTCGGAGAGCGCGAGCGGCCGACCGACGTGAACGCTGTCTTCGGGAACGTCGGCGCGAGCCGATTCGAGGTGGTGGGGCTCGATCCGATCCGCATCGTCCTCGGACGCGAGGATTGCGGCCCCGAACAGCGATGCGAGCGCGTCGTGGGCATTTCCGTTCGCCCAGGTGGCGAGTTCGCGGATGGCCTCGTGATCGATCGCGCCCGCCGCGAGTCCGTTCGAAGCGCGATCGGTGATCACGTCTACGAGTTCGTGGTCTCGGTAGGCCGGAACGGAAACGGTTGTGCCTCGGTAATCGTCCGGTTCACGCTGCCCGACGGCGACGGTGGCGACGCTATCCGCGACTGGTGCCAGCAGATCCCGGGCGCGCTGGGCATCGAGCGTCTCGGGTTCGTCGTGGTGGTCTATCGCGACGATCGCACGTCGGTCCGGTCGGGCGAGCCTGTCGCACAGGCGCTCACGCAGTTCGTCCGTGCCGACACCGCTATCCGGGATTCTGTCGCTCGAGATACCGTCGAGAACGGCCCGATAGAAGGCGAACGAGCTCTCGACGTGTCTGCCGTCGACGACGACGAACCACGTCACCGGCTCGGTCCTCCCGGCTCGCGTCGTCGTGCGGATGGCCCGTCTCGATCCGCCGAACTGATCGTTCAACGCGTCGAACAGCGCGACCACGATCGCGGACGTTCCCGACCCCGCCGGACCGACCACTGCGACCGGCGGCGGTAATTCGCCGTCGAAGACCGGTTCGAGCGCATCGAGTAGTTGCTCGAGGATGGAACCGCGCCCGATAGGTTCCGACCGGTGGACGACCGGACTCAGGTAGTCGCGATCGGTGACGACGCGTCTCTCGTGTCGAGTTGACCGCCGCCGATCGATGCGTTCCTGAAGGTTCATTCCCGACCGGGACCCTCCGTTGCGCTCCCGACGAGCGCCGCGTCGAGGACCTCGAGGGTATGAGTAATGTCGTAGCCCGTTCCGTGTTCCATCTGCATCGAGCAGGTCGGACACTCCGTGAGTCCGGTGTCAGCGTTCGCGTCGGCCATGTGCTCGAACATTTCCGACCCGATTTTCATGGAGGTTTCGTAATTCTCGGCTTTCCACCCGTAGGTGCCGGAAATACCCGAACAGGAATCGCCGACGTCGTGGGCGTCGACGCCGTCGATGCGGTCGAGTAGTTCGACAGTCTGGCCGTCGAGGCCCTGATTCCTGGCGTGACAGGGTGCGTGGTAGGCGAACGACAGGTCTTCGTCGACGGTCGTTCCCTCGAGTTCGCTCTCCAGGTCCTCGTGAACTCGGAGGTATTCGACGGCATCCCAGGTGTTCGCGGCCACGTCCTCGATTCCGGCGAGGTCGAACAGTTCGGGGTACTCCTGGCGAAGCGACATCGAACACGAACTGCAGGAGGCGACGATGTCTGCGCCGTCTTCGATGGCCGCGGCGAGTTCGCGGACGTTCGTCTCGGCCGATCGCCGGGCGTCAGCGAGCATCCCGTTGGCGAACATCGGCGTTCCCGAACAGTGCTGGTCGGGCACCACGATCTCGTAGCCGAAGTGTTCGTAGACGCGGACCAGCGACTTCGCCACCTCGGGGGTGTTGTAGTTCGAATAGCAGCCGTGGAAGTAGGCGATACGCTTCTCCTCGTTTCGTGCCTGTTCGTCACCTCGAGCCCCGGGTACCTCCCCCGCTCGCGTTTTCGAGACGGCGCCGCCTCGCCTTTCTCGGGCCTCCTGCGCTCGTTTTTTCGAGGCGGCGTGGCCGCCTCGCCTTTCCCACCACTCTCGGAAGGTCTCGGTCGCGAAGGACGGAAACTCTCGCTCGCTCGTGATTCCGAGGAGTTTCTCGCCCAGCCACTGCGTCACAGAAAGCCCCATCACGAAGTTCGTCGTCCGCGGGAACATCGACCCGAGCGGGGCGAGTCGCCGGTAGTTCGCCAGAATCCGGTTTCGAACGTATTCCCTGGAGAACGTGTCCATCTGTTCGTCGACGTACTCCCCTCGAGCGGTGTTGTGCATCTGCGAAAGGGGGACGTCGGACGGACAGGCGCTATCGCAGCGCATGCAGTTCGAACACTTCATCACCGACTCGTCGACGTCGTGGTCGTCCTGCCGTTTGAGTCGCCACTGCTCTGGACCCTGAAACTTCGGGCCCGGGAACTCGTCGTCGACTTCCGCGACGGGGCAGTTCGTATCGCAGGTCGAGCACTTGTAGCAGTTGTCTGCACCCGGTCGGAGGTCCATCTCCTCGGCCTCCGGGAAGACCTGGATCGGTTCGAACTCGTCGGTCGTCGCGTCGTCGGTCGGTCCGTGTGCGTCGCTCATCGAATCACCTGAGTCAATCGGTCGTCGGTCGGTTCGCTTGCTCGTCGCTCGACACTGCTGTCCGGTTCGCTTGCTCGTTGTTCGACACTGCTGTCCGGTTCGCTTGCTCGTCGCTCGACGCCGATGCTCGAGCGGGTCGGTTCTGCGGTCATTCTCCGCCCTCCCCGCCGGCGCGTTGACCAGCGAAATAGCCCGTCGCGAGCGAGACGCCGGCCCCGGATTTTTCGGCTGCGAAGTCGGAGCCGCCGACGACCGCTCCAGCCGCGCGCAGGTTCGAAAATTCGGGATCGCCGACCGCGTCGAGCGGGCGGAGATCACGGTCGACCGAGAGGCCGAACTTCGGGTACGGCTGGTCGCCGAAGGCGTCGTCGACGAACCAGTCGTAGCGGTCCGACGGGTGTGAAACGTGACAGTCGAAGATCGGCTCGTACACCCGTTCGCGCTCCGATTTGACCCCCTTCCCGACCAGCCCGCCCGTCGCGAGCACGTACTGGTCGGCGCGGTGGGGGATCTTGCTCCCGTTTCGGTCCACGACGACGTGGTCGATCCGACCGGAATCGCCGACTGCGTGTTCGAAGTCGATTACCGGAACGCCCGTAGTCACCCGCACGCCGGCGTCCTCGAGCGCGTCGAAAAGCAGGTCCTCGAGCCGCATGCCGGGTAGGCTCGGCGGTCCCGTGGGAACCTCGAAGACCGAGACGCCGAGTTGATCCGCGAGGTCGGCCCTGACCTCGGCGACACGTTCGTCGCCGAGGATCGCGGGGAAGCCGACGCGGGCCTCGGTTTCGAGCTGGTCCCGAACGATGTCGGCGAGCGCCTCGCGTGCGGTGGCCTTGCCGCGTTCCGTTCGAACGGTCTCCGGCCTGCCGAGGAGGTGGGCGTATCGCGTTCGCTTCGCGTCGTCCCGGGCGATGCCCGGGAACCGAACCGTGACCCCGCGGGCCTCAAAGGGGACACCCGCGGCCTCGAGATGGGCCGCTGCGAGCGGTGCGTCGAAGTCGGGGAGCCGTTCGAAGCCGACGAAGAGCGTGTCGCGGTCGTCGCTCGCGAGTCCGGCCGCGGTCGACGCCGGATACCTGGCGGTCGGTTTGATGCTCCCGGCGGCGGTCGGAACGAGCGCGTTCGCGTCGGTGTGGCCGCCCTCGTATGCATCGCCCGTCATGTCGTCGAAAAACGAGATCGCCTCGCGGACCGTCTCGAGGCCAACTCGTTCGTACGGGTGGCCCTCGGCGAGGCCTTCGATGGCGTCGAACGGATTCGCGAGGGGGCCGTCGCCAGCCGGGGTGTAGCCCAGCACGTCGATCAGCCCGCTGGCGTGGCGGAGCGTGCTCTGTTTGGCCGAGACGAGTCGAACTCGTCCGCCCCCTTCAGCCGCGGCGATCGCAGCGGTCGCGCCCGCCAGTCCGCCGCCGATGACGAGGACGTCGTCTTCGATCGCCATTCAGCGGACCACCCTGGGTCCGTCGCCCTGGTCTTCGTTCGGTTGACCGTCGTCGAAGGCGTCGAAATCGAGCACGTCGGCGTCGTTTGCCGGATCGCGATCCCGGTTCATCGTCGTCGCGTGGAGCGCGTAGTTGAGCATCGCCTGGGAGAGCTGTTCACCCCACAGCGCGTGGCGCTGGCCCTTCCAGCGCTCTCGAAACAGTTCGTCGTAGGCCTCGCGGACCGTCGGTTTGTCGTACGCGGGGTGGAGTTCGCTCGCCATGGCGGAACAGCAAAAGCCGCCCTGGCAGTTGCCCATCGAGGCACGCGTCCTGATGCGAACCGCGTTCAGATCCGCCCCTGACTGCGAGACGGCGTCCTGTATCTCGGCGCGCGTGACGCCCTCACACTCGCAAACGACCGGGTTCGGTTCGTCAGTCTCGAGGACCTCGCGCGCTCGGCTCCCGAGACGTTGTGTACTCCGACGGGCGATCGGCGACCTGAGGCCGAAGTCGTCCATCCCCTGCTCCAGGACCGCCCCGTTCTCGCTGCCCGGCAGCGGCTCGTCGGCAGTCGAACAGGAGGTGGACACGCCGAGCGTTTCGCAGACGTGGTCGGAAATCTCCTCGGCCATCGCTCGGTAGGTGGTGAACTTTCCGCCGACGATGCTCGACATCCCCGAGACCCCGTCGCGTTCGGTGTGATCGAGTAAAAAGAAGTCCCGCGTGATGTCGGTCGGATCTTCGGTACCGGTCCCCGGCGGTTCGTACAGCGGGCGTACGCCCCAGAACGAGCGAATCGTTCGGGCCTCCTCGAGTATGGGGACGAGTTCGGAGAGGGTGTCGATCATCGCATCGACCTCCCATTGCTCTTCGGGGTAGTCGTCGGGATCCGAAACCTCCTCGTCTGTCGTCCCGAGGATAGCAGTCGTCTCGTGGGGTACGACGATGTCGGCGTCGCCTTTCGGCCGACAGCGATTGATGACCGTGTCGACCTGTCGGACGTTCATGATCGTCATCACGCCCTTGGAGGGTCTGACCTCGATCTCGAGGTCGGCCATCGAGCCGATCTGGCCGGCCCACGCGCCGGTCGCGTTGACCACGTACTCGGCGGTTATCTCCTCGGTCGTACCGGTTGGCTCGCTCGCGCGCTTTCCGGGGCCCGAGCCGTGTCGAACCTCGACGCCGTAGATATCGCTGCCGTCTCGCAGGAGATCGATCACTTCGGCGTGCGTCTCTACGCGTGCGCCGTGTGCTTCGGCGTCGATGGCGTTCGCGACGCAGAGCCGGAACGGATCGATCGCACCGTCGGGGACCTCGATCGCCCGTTTCACGTCGTCGGCCAGATATGGTTCGATTTCGCGAGCCTGCGACCCCGAGAGGACGCGGGCGGGGATTCCACACGCGTTGCAGCCCTCGAGTTTCTCTCGAAAGTAGTCGTCCGGGTCTTCGGGTCGCTGGACGAACAGGCCGCCGGTCATCTCGACGCAGTGGCCGGCGATTTCCCGCAGAACCTCGTTTTCTTCGATGCACTCGCGGGCACTGGCCCGGTCGGAGACGGCATACCGGCCGCCGCTGTGCAACAGACCGTGCATACGCCCCGTCGTGCCGTCCGTGAGGGTGCCGCGTTCGACGAGCGTGACCTCGAGGCCGCGCATCGCCAGATCGCGCGCGATGCCACAGCCGGTCGAACCGCCGCCGAGCACGAGAACCTCGGTATCGCGTCCCATTCCTTCACCGGCCTCTATGGGCAGGCGCACCTTTATTTTATCGGCGGTTCGGTAACCGTCCATAACAATCGTCTAATCGGCGTTGTCTGTCGAGCTGAGAATCGCCGACGATGCCGTGTCGGAATGAGTTACACTCCCAGTATCGCGTGATACAGCGCATTTTACGACTTCCCATTCGTTATTTATTATAAAATATCACTTACGAGTTCGGCAACATTTATAATGATCGTAATAATTGTTTACCAGTATCACGCGACCGCCAGTAAAGGCGATGCGTGGCGATCAACATCGGGTGACAGCAAGTGACAGACACTACATACGTCGGCGCAGTAGATCAGGGAACGACCGGGACCCGTTTCATCGTGTTCGACCACGGCGGGCAGGTCGTCGCGAACGCATACGAGAAACACGAACAGATCTATCCAGAGCCAGGCTGGGTCGAACACGACCCGATGGAGATCTGGGAGAACACCAAAGACGTCATCACGCAGGCGCTCGCCCAGGCGGGCATCAGCCCCGACCAACTCGCCGCTATCGGCGTGACCAACCAGCGTGAAACGACGCTGTTGTGGGACGCAGACTCCGGTAAACCCGTTCACAACGCGATCGTCTGGCAGGATCGCCGGACGACGGACCGAGTCGAGGAACTCGAAGCGGACGGCCAGGTCGAGACCATCCGTGCAAAGACCGGCCTCGAGGCGGACGCCTACTTCTCGGCGACGAAAGCCGAGTGGCTACTCGACAACGCCGATCCGATCAAACTCGAACGGACGCGCCCGGAGGACATCCGCGACCGCGCGGAGAAGGGCGAAGTCATGTTCGGTACGATCGATACGTGGTTGATCTACAACCTCACGGGCCAGCACATCACCGAAGTCACGAACGCCTCGCGGACGATGCTGTACAACATCCACGACCTCGAGTGGGACGACGAGCTCCTCGCCGAGTTCGACGTTCCGGCGGCGATGCTGCCAGAGGTGCGTCCCTCGAGCGACGACGCGACCTACGGCTCGACCGATCCCGAGGGGTTCCTCGAAGCCGAGATCCCGATCGCGGGAGCGCTGGGCGACCAGCAGGCAGCCCTGTTCGGCCAGACCTGTTTCGACGCCGGCGACGCGAAGAACACCTACGGAACCGGTTCGTTCTTCCTGATGAACACCGGTAACGAGGCCGTCGAATCCGATCACGGCCTCCTGACGACGATCGGCTTCCAGCGCGCCGGCGAGGAGGTCCAGTACGCCCTCGAAGGGTCGATCTTCATCACCGGCGCCGCAATCGAGTGGCTCGAGGACATGACGTTGATCGACGATCCGGCCGAGACCGCGGAGCTCGCCCGGAGCGTCGACTCGACGGACGGCGTCTACGTCGTCCCCGCCTTTACGGGTCTTGGCGCGCCCCACTGGGACCAGCGCGCACGCGGTACCATCGTCGGGATGACCCGCGGGACTCGCAAAGAACATCTCGTCCGCGCGACGCTCGAGTCGATCGCGTACCAGACGCGGGACGTGGCCGAGGCGATGGAGGCCGACTCCGGTATCGAGATGCGTTCGCTCAAGGTCGACGGCGGCGCGGTGAAGAACAACTACCTCTGTCAACTCCAGTCCGACATCATCGGCTCGGATATCGTCCGGCCGGTCGTCGACGAGACGACGGCGCTGGGCTCGGCCTACGCAGCCGGGCTCGCCGTCGGCTACTGGAGCGATCCTGACGAGTTGCGCAGCAACTGGCAGGTCGACGCGGAGTTCGAATCCGAGATGGACCGCGACGAGGCCGACCGGCGATACGATCGCTGGTCGGAAGCCGTCGACCGATCGCGGGACTGGGCACGGGACGGTGGAGAGGGATGACGTTTCAGGTGTTCCTTCAGCTCCCCGTCATCGGCATGGAGCTGGAAGCGTTCGTTCTCCTCCTGATCGCCGCGCTCGCCGGCGGTGCGTTCGGTGCGGCCCTCGGCGCACTGCCCGCGTTCGTCTTCACCGGCTTCGTCGTCTTCCTCGGCGAGGGACTGGCCGTCCTCGAGGGCGAACTCGGCGGTCTCGAGGCCGTTGGCGCCGGTGACATCGCGACCGGCATCACCGGCACGATCGGCTTCGGCGCGGTGACCGGCCCCCATATCGCCTTCGCTGGCGGTGTCGCTGCGACGGCGTACGCCGGGCGAAAGTATCCCCAAATGGAACCCGACGACTGGGACTACCACTTCGGGAAGGACATCCTGTACGCGTTCGGGACCAAACCCGACATCCTCGCGGTCGGTGCGATCTTCGGCGCACTCGGGATGATCATCACTCAGGTTATGACCGGCCTCGGGTTCCCGACGGACAACATCGCGCTCTCGGTCGTGGCGACGGCCTTCCTCGCGCGACTCGTCTTCGGCTATCCGCTCGTCGGCAAGGTCGGCGGCTCGAGCCTTCTCGACATGACGCCGTTCGAACGAGAGGAGAAGCGCTTCGCGGCCGATGGCGGCACCGAGACTGAGCGACTGGCGACCGAGCCGTGGCTGCCCCACCAGTACGAGTGGTCCGGCGTCACCGCCATCGGCATCGTCGGCGGGATCCTCGGCGGCTTCATCTGGCTCGAGACCGGGAGCATTTTCATGGGCTATGCGATTTCGGCGATGAGCCTGCTCTTTCTCAATCTCGGTGTCGAGAAGATCCCGGTCACCCACCACATCACGCTGCTGGGTGCCGTCGGAGCGGTCATCGCGATGCCCACCGTCGGGAGCGAGCCGATCGTGTTGCTCGTCGCCGGCGCGTTCGGCGCGATCAGCGGCCTTCTCGGTGAAGTGAGCCAGCGCGTATTCTACTCCCACTCGGGGACGCACGTCGATCCGCCGGCGATGGCGATCGCGGAGTTCATGTTCGTTCTCGGCGTCCTCTACCTGATCGGAGTTCTTCCGAACGCGGGCTACCTCGGATTGTGAACTCCCCGATCGAATTTTTCTTCCGCCCCGAAGACCGACCGGCTCTTCCGTTTTCGAACCGATTCCCGCGATCTGTGCGTTCGAACCGACTCCTTTAGGTCCTCGAGCCCTCGAGTGACGCTATGGCCGCCGATCCGCCGCTCGTTCTCGATATCGACGGTACCTTGACCCGCCCCGAAGGCTGGGGGATCGATTCGCGCGTTTTCGACCCGCTGCGCGAGTGGGATGCACCGGTGGTGATCGCAACTGGGAAGGCCTTCCCGTACCCCGTCGCGCTCTGTCACTTCGTCGCCATTCCCGAACTGGTCGTCGCCGAAAACGGCGGCGTCGTCTACACCGGAGACGACGTTTTCTTCACCGCCGATCGCGAGGCTGCCCAGGCCGTCACCGAGGAGTACCGAGCCGCGGGCTACGATCTCGGCTGGGGGGACGAAGACACCGTCAATCGCTGGCGGGAGACCGAAATCGCCGTCAATCTCGAGCAGCCGATCGAACCGCTACGAGACATCGCCGCCGAACACGGCCTCGAGGTGATCGACACCGGCTACGCCTACCACGTCAAGGACGCCGATCCGAACAAGGGCGACGGCGTCGTGACGATCGCCGATCACGTCGGCATCGACCTGGATGACTGCGTCGCCGTCGGCGACTCGATCAACGACGTCTCGACGTTCGAAGCGGTCGGCCGGAGCTTCGCGGTCGCGAACGCAGACGAGCCGGCGACGAGGGCCGCTGACGAAGTACTCGACGACGTTCACGCCGATGCCACGCTCGCAGTCCTCGAGCGGATTCGCGGAACGAAGTAGGGAACCGAAACCGGCACCAGTCATCCCGTTTCCGACAGAGTCGGTTACAGCGGCAGTTTTCGACGGCTATCCTCAGAACGCGGTTGGTGACCGACACATCGGTTGACTGAGGTATTTTCGGACTGCCGGGACCAGCACTATGCATGTTGATATCGAACGATTGACGACATGGCCGACGATGCCGACGGCCCGGTTTACTACGTCATAAGCGATCTCCACATCGGGGGTGACGAGCAACTGGGGCAGGTGGACTTCCTCGACGAATTGCTCGACTTTCTCGAGCGTCTGGAGGCGGTCAACGAAGACGCGGAGTTGCTCATCAACGGCGATGCGTTCGGTCTCTGGGAGTTCACCGAGATCGACGGACTGGAGAAATTCGACGTTCTAACGGAGAGCTATCCGGAGTTATTCGAACAGTTGCGCGCGACCGGCGAATCGATTCCGATCACGCTGTTGCCGGGCAACCACGATAGCGATCTCGCCGCGTACGACGAGTATGTCAGTCGATTAGCCGAGTACAACGTCGATCTCGTGCAGGCCGAGTCACTTACTCGGCGGGTCGGTGATCGGACGATCTGGTTCGAACACGGACACCAGCGAGATCCCAACAACCGATTCGAAGATTTCGGCAATCCGTACGAGACACCGATGGGATACTTCTACAATACCCACGTCACGAGCCGAGCAGGTCGGCTGTCCGAACGAGGGCGGTACAACTGGCTGAAGGATCTTCAGGCCGTCACGCCGACCGAGCGCGTTCCTCACTGGCTCCTCTCGAAGTACTTTTACCGCGAAATGAATCCCCTCTTGCGGTACGCCGTGATCCCGTTTCTATTACTGTTCAACATCAGCGTCATTCTCGCGGTGCTGGCGGGGTTAGATATGGCTGGCATCTGGACGATGCCGGTTGAGACGGCGGATGCGGTGTTCGCCCGACTGGGCCTGGTTGGAGAGGTCGTTCACTTCGTCCTCGTCGTCAACGCAGCGGTCGCCGGCGTGATCCTTCTCGTTGCGATTCCTGTGTACTTCGTCATCCGAGACGTCGGGGAGACCGTCGATCGGTTCGGCATTTCCGAGACGGACCTCACGGTCGACCCCGACGAGCCGTACGTGGAAGCTGCCCGCAAGGTGTTCGCCGATCGGCCGGAGACAGCAATTTTCTGTTATGGCCACACCCACCGCCCGACGGTGATCGAGGTCGAAGACAGGGTGCTCGTCAATACAGGGACGTGGCTCAAGCGTCTCCACCGTCGTGACGTCGTCGCTGGAATTCTCCCGCCGGTGTTCTATCCGTCGTATCAGCTCTGTGTCGTCCGTATCGCGTCTGTTTCCGACGGCGTCGCGGTCGAGTACGAGCAGGTAGAGAAGGCAGACCCCGGCGCGGAGGAAATCTCTCTCGTCGAACGCCTTCTCACGCTGGGCCGGGAACCAGATCCGGAATTACCCGATCGTTCGGTCGTCACCGGCACGCGACCCGAATACCCTCCCGATGTGAACGACTGAGCAAAATTTCCGTTCCGGTGACTACTCGATCTCTGTCCATCCACACCCCATACGGTAGGGCGACGCGGTCCGCACGTCGTTATTTCGCCCCATCGCTCGAGTCGCCATCGTTCGAGCCGTCGGTTACCTCTTCGGTTTCGGATTCGGCCGAGGACTGCACGTCGTCCATGTCGAACGACGAACCGATCGCGTCTTCGTCGATCGCGCGGTTGAGCGTCTCCGATTCGGTTACCGCGCTCAGTCCGTTCTCTTCGACTGCGGATTTGACTTCGCCGGCGTCGATCGCCGAGTCGACGTCGTTTGCGTTCGTGGACGATTTGAGCGCGCGCCGAACGACGAGGTATCCCGCGAGCGCGGCGCCGCCCGTGGCGACCGCCCCCGGGACTCCGTAGCGTTTGTAGCCGAATTTGACCGCTTTTTTGCCGACCGTGTAGGCGCCAATCATATCCGAACTAACGTTGGGAACGGGCAAGAGGTCGGGGCTTTCGTACGAAGCGAGCGGCCGGCCCATATCGGAGTAGAAGATCGGTGAACGCCACGGCCGGCAGTCGATCCGTTCGGCGAAACGCTTCTCCGAACCCTTTTACCGGCCTTCGCGTAAGTCGACGTATGGCCTCGCTGCAGGTGGTTGCTGCCGCGCTTCTGGGGTATGCTGTCGTATTCGGCTGTAGCGTGACTGTGTACCGAGATGCGGTGCGACTCGATATCTCGAGACCCCGTTTCTGGGCGGGGTTCGTCTTCGTCACGTGTGGCGCCGGACTGGGGCTTTTCCTCTCTTCGCTGGACGTGCCAATTCCGGGGTTGCTCGTTATCGTGCTCGCGGGGCCGGCGCTGTACCTGTTCGAACGCGACGATACGAAGCACGGCGACGAACCCGCCGACCCGCATTCGCTGCCGAACGCGCCGACGAGCGAGTCCCCAAGCGACCGCAGCGGCGAGGAGTAGGCGCCCTCGCGCCCGTCTTCGCACGGCCTGGATACCAATTGAGAGCCGCTATTATCCTCGAGCCGCTGTTGACATAGCAGATATTACCATCGGGCCGATATCACCCGCGAAGACACCACCCGCGAACCGAGACACCACACACCTTTTGCCCGCGCCGGTCCAACGGCCGTCAAATGAGTAACTCCGCGAACTCCGCCGATGGCGCAACCGCCGATACGACGGCCGACGCCGCCTCCGACGGCGACGACGACGGCGGGCCGGCACAGGTCTCGAGCCCGGACTATCACAGCGAGAACCATACGGCGGCCCAGACCTGCGGCTGGACGGCGAACGCCCTGCGCGGCGAGGGCAAGTGCTACAAGAACATCTTCTACGGAATCGAGTCACACCGTTGCATCCAGATGACGCCCGTGGTTCGGTGTAACGAGCGCTGCGTTTTCTGCTGGCGCGATCACAACGGCCACGCCTACGAAATGGACGACGTCGAGTGGGACGACCCCGAAGCGGTCGTCGACGCGTCGATCGAACTGCAAAAAAAGCTCCTTTCGGGCTTTGGCGGAAACGACGAAGTTCCCCGCGAGGTATTCGATCAGGCGATGGAACCGCGCCACGTCGCTATCTCGCTGGACGGCGAGCCGACGCTCTATCCCTACCTCCCCGAACTCATCGATGCCTTCCACGACCGCGACATCACCACGTTTCTCGTCTCGAACGGCACACGACCCGAGGTCCTCCGGGAGTGCGATCCCACGCAGCTGTACGTCAGCGTCGACGCCCCCGAACGCCACACGTTCGACCAGGTCGTCGGTGCGATGGAAGACGACGCCTGGGAGAACCTCCTCGAGACGATGGCCGTCCTCGCCGACAAGGACGAAACCCGAACCGTTCTCCGGACGACCCTCGTCGACGGGGAAAACATGCACCACCCCGACTGGTACGCCGGCTTCTACCAGCAGGCCGATCCCGATTTCATCGAACTGAAAGCGTACATGCACGTCGGCCACTCGCAGGGGCGACTCGACCGCTCCGCGATGCCCGACCACGAGGCGGTCGTCGAATTCGCGGAGTCGGTGGGTGAGCACATGCCCGAGTTCACGGAGGTCAAGGGCGTGCCCGCTTCCCGCGTTGCATTGCTTACGAAGACAACCGACACCTGGGTCCCGAAACTGAAGAAGGACAGCGAATTTTGGGAGCGCGATTCCGTCACCGGCGCGTAAACGCCCGTTCTCGATCCGAACCAGTCTGCTCCGTTCGTCCGTCGTCGGGAGTATTGCGTCGACGCCGATAGTGGCCGCCGCTTCGCGTATATCGGTCGTTGAAACGATTTCTCCACCGCTTGCGCTGCTGGGGCCAGCGAGTTCTCGCTGGCCGCGAATTCGCAACACGTTCGTGAGCGATCTGAGAGGTGCAGTGGAGACATGCGATTCGATGGCCAGAATGGGAGAGCCGCGTTCACGTGTCTTGAAGTAGGTGCAAATCGAGAGTCGAACGGATGACAGCAGAGTCACCGCACGGATTTTCTGACCTGATAGGCCTGGATTTCACCGACGTCGAGGCGGGATACAGTCGCGGAACGATCGAAGTGTCCGACGAATTGATGAACCCAAACGGTGTACTCCACGGGGGCGTCCTCTATACGTTAGCGGATAGCGGAATGGGGGCGGCGCTTTACGCCGAACTCGCCGAGGACCAGCAGTGTGCGACGATCGAAATCAAGATCAACTACCTGAAGCCGGTCCGGACCGGTCGCGTGACGTGCGAAACGACCCTCGAAAAGAACGGCCGCACTGTCGCGTATCTCGAATCGGAACTCGTCAACGACGGGAAGACGGTCGCCCGAGCGACCGGTTCGTTTTCGATTTTTACCCCCTGACAGCCACGGTATCGAGTTGCGGTCCACACGACGAGCCGGTACTATGTTCTCAATAGAACACTCCTAGAAACGTATTACTACCCAGGCCGTTGAAAATATCTTCAAAAGAACGGACATCGATACCGTACCCATGGCAAATATTATTACGAAAGTGAACCGGGCTTTCGACAACCCGACCAGCATCCAGCCCTGGCTCGAGACCAACCGGCGCAAGGTCGCGCGATGGATCGGCCGGCGAGAGATCGGTCCGCTACTCGGCGGACTCACGGCCGGGGTTTTCGACTGGAACGCGTATACGAACTATCTCGCCTGGCGAGGGTCCACCGAGCTCGTCGTACGCGAAATCAACGGCAGTGACATGGTTCTCGATCCGAAGATGTCTGGCATCTCTCAGGAGTTGATTATGTACGGCGGCCGAGAAGAACTGTCGGCAAGCCTCTACCAGCAGGAACTCGAGCGACTCGCGGCGGAATCCAACTCGCCCGTAACCGCACTGGAAATCGGCGCCAACATCGGCTACTACGCGTTGCTGGAGGCCAACGTTCTCGGCGACAGCGGTCGAATACTGGCGTTCGAACCCGATCCGAGAAACATCGAAATCCTTTCGAAGTCGATCGATCGCAACGGGTACGGCGATCTGATCGACGTCGATCGGGTGGCGGTCGGGGATAGTGACGGGTCGGTCACGTTCAATCTGTTGCCGCTGAGCAACAAATCACACGTCGACGAAGAGTCGTTTACCCGAAAACACGACATCGAGCGGCAGGTGACGGTCCCGCAGAAAACGATCTCTACCGTCCTCGACGAGAAAGGGATCGAACCGGACGCGATCAACGTCGTCCGGATGGACGTCGAGGGGTACGAAGCGCAGGTCTTTCGAGGAATGTCCGACGTACTCGAGTCTGACCAGCCGCTGGTACTCTTTTTCGAGCTCCATAGCTCCAGACTGGACGACGAGGCGATGGAACGGATATTCCGCACGCTGGAGGATGCCAACATGGAGATCGTCGCCGTGACGGATCTCGAGGGGCCGATGTGGTACGAGGTTCAGCTCCCGTGGGATTCGTTCGACGAGTTACGGGAGATCGACGACACGCATTCGGTTCACCTGATTCTGAGACGAACGGGTTGAGAGACACGTCGACACGCGTGACAGGAACGGGAGACGGCGGCCGACCGGCCGACCGACCCCGCTACAGCTCGAGGCGGGAACTCCGAACGACGCCTTCGATCGTCACCCGAAGCTTCTGGCTGATCGTGAGTAGCGCCGTCGAGTACACGACGGCGCCGGCCGAAACGACGGCCAGCAGGTGATACCACCGGTCTACGGGAACGGCTCGCAAGAGGAAGAAGACCACAACGGCCATCAACACCGCCGCGGCGACCTGTTCTACGAGCGTCCGGGGGAACAACACGACCGCCGGCAGCTCCCGCTTGACGACGGCGGCTGCGAGAACGTACTGGACCGTTTCGGCGGCGACCGTCGCGATCACGACCCCGATCGCACCGTACGTGAGGGTCAGCGCGACGCCGAGGACGACGTTCAACGAGAGCGTCGCCGCCGAAATCCACGTGTTGATGTCGGGCCGATCGATCCCACTGAGCGTGCTCATGAGTGGTCCGCTCTGCGTACTTACTACCTGATAGAGGGCAAGACCGACCAGCAACATGGCGGCGTCGCCGTACTCCGCCCCGTAGGCGGTTACGACGAGCAACTCGGGCATCACGGCGGCGCCGAAGAACATCGGGATCGCAACGAGGCTCGTGAACGCGAGCGTATTCGACACGTCGGTGCTCACGCTCTCACCCTGACTGTGGAGCCGGCTGACGCGGGCCATAAGCATGCTCTGTGCAGCCAACATGACGAACGTCGCAGGCATCGTGAGCTTCAGTGCGACCTCGTACTGACCCGCCGCCGCAGGAGCGAGAAGGTAACCGAGCAGGAGGATGTCGAACCGATCGTAGGCCTGTCCGAGAAACGAGTTCGGGATGCTGTACTTCGCGTACGCCCAGAGGCTCTCGAGCGTGTCACCGGTCGGGACGGTCGGTTTCGTCCTCACGAAGTACCAGAGTGCGGGCAGTGAGAGGAACGTCGCCGCGGCGAGGCCGTAGGCCATCCCGGCGGCGCCGAGTCCGAGGAGGACGAACGCGAGCTGCAGCGGGAAGGTCAACAGTGATCGGAACGTGTCGATCCACATCGACGCACCGACGAGTCCTCGCGATTGAACGACGCGATCGGTAGGCTCGTAGAGCGTGACGGCGCCCATCAGGACGACGAATAGCACGGGCGCTTCGGGAAGCCCAGTATAGGAAACCAACCACTGTGACGCGAGAACGCTGAGAACGCCCGTGAGTACTAACCACGCCACCGTGAACACCAGTTGCCCGCCGATCAGCTCCCGCTTTGGGGTATCGGCCTCTGAGTATCGTTTCATGATCGCTGTCCCCCATCCATTGACCGCCCGGTCGCCGAGTTTCACCAGCGAGAAGAGCAGATAGAACCCGCCGAATCCGGTCGGACCGAGAATCCGCGCGAAGACGACGGTCCCGGCGAACCCGATACCGGCCATCGCAAACTTCGCGGCCGTCGCCTTCACCGTCTCGCCACCGAGGCTGACCGACGTCGCGTCAGTCATCCGTCTCGAGCGAAGCGGGTCGAACGTGGCGTCCGATCGTCGGTTCCGTCGGGTTCTGTGAACGGCGTCTGGGGGACGCTGTGGGAGATACTGGCTGGGTCGATGTCGGTCGACGTGAACCGGGAGTTCGGAGGATCGTCACCATCGATATCAGCGATCGAGTTACGTAGTCAAACACTGCATCACCAGGCCGTATCAGTGTACCGACTGCCGTAGCCACGACTCGCCGACGGGGTTCGATCGAGGCGCCTCACGGGTACGTTCACCGGCACTCGAATCCACCCCATCAGTTGAATACCGTGTCCGTTGTGCGAACGGGTATGACGACGTTGGGGATCGTTGCCCTCGACGCTGCCGACTACGCCCTCGCCCGTGAATGGGACTGTCAGAACATGCTGCTCGAGACTCACCGCGAACTCGAAACGTTCGCTCACTCCGGGAAGCACCCGAACACGCTCGAGGTCTGGACTGCAACCGCGACGGGTGTCGGGCCGACTGAACACGGCCTCGAATCGACCGGGGAACAACAGCAGTGGCGCAATCCAGTACTCGAGTATGCGAGTACGGTAACACCCTACATCCTCCCCAAGGACGTGCGCATCAGGCTGGGCACGTGGCTTCGCGGGGATTCCGATGGCGACGGCGACGTCGGCATGACGCTGCGCCAGACGTCGCACTCGCATCTGTTCCAGCCCGACGGCCACGTCGTGCGATGGTGGCCCGGCGTCACCCCGGGCGAACACCTGAGCGAGACCTGGCACTGGCTCAACCTCGCGTCGAGTGGCGAGATCACCGACGACGAACTCTGGCGGAGATTGTATGGCAACGCCGGTCTCGAAGCCGGCTGGCTCCAGGGAATGGGTCAGACTACTGTCGCCGTCGCCGGCGTCCACATGCACGTTCTCGACGCCGCTGGCCATGCGTTCGCGACCCGTCTGGACCGTCTCCGGGAGGTGTACGAGCGGGTCGACCGCCTGCTCGGGTCCGTCCGCGAACAGGTCGACGAATTGCTAGTGCTGTCGGATCACGGCATGCAAGTCGAGTGGATCGACGGCGACACCGAGCCCGGCTTCCACAGTTGGCGTGCTCTCGCGTCGACGACGCTCGCGGACGACCCGCCAGAGAGCGTATTTGGGGTTCGCGAATGGGTCGAAGCACGGGTCGACGCCGGCGACGTCGGAGACGGAAGTGGCAACGAGCGACGACCCGCGGTGATGGACACGACAGAAGAGCAGCTCCGAGACCTCGGCTACCTCGAGTGATGTGACCGGCATCGACAGGTCGTCTTGCGTTCGTCGTCCCCGCTTCGAGACACCGTCGGTTAGTCGAGGTAGCCGAGTTCGCGAAGGTGGTCGGTTGGGACGTCGATCGCCTCCTCGTCAGCATCCGAACTGGAGTTGCTGATCTCGTCTCGGCGGGCGCGCGATTCGACCCATTCTCTGACGTCGAATACCGATTCCGGACGCGTGTTCGTCGTTGAACTGGCGTACGCCCGCCAGGAGTGGGTCGCCGGATTCTCGTCGGCGTCGGGCGGATAGAACTCCACGCGCATTCCGTGGTCGCTGAGCAACAGGAGGTCGTCGGCGTCCCCGAGCGCGTCCTCGACTTCCGTAACGAATTCCCCAACCCGGGTGTATACGTGTCGGAGCGCATCCTCGTCGTCGGCGTAGGCATGTCCAGCAGCATCCAGCGCGTGCACGTGGACACCGGCGATCGAGACGGGATGGTGCAGCATCTCGCGTGCCCAGCCGAATTGCTGCGAGCACTGACCGAAGAGTTCGCGCTCGAACGTACTGCGGTCCATTCCCTCGGCGACTGCATTCATCAGATCCCACGCCCGCTGGAGCGGCCGCCCGTCAGCGACCCCCGGCCAGTTGTGGACGACCGCACCGTCGTCGTCGAACATCGACTCGGCGTCGGTCCGTCCGATACGCTCGCGCTCGCCCGTCTGCGACCGGACGAACTTCCCGAGTGTCCCTCGAGTTGACTCATCTAACCGGCCCGACACGCGGGAGAGCCCTTCGAGGACGGGGTTGTCCCACTCGCTCGTGCCGCCGGCGGTGATGCCGTGTCTCTCTGGGGGCAAGCCGGTCGCGACCGTCGCCCAGACCTCCGGCGTGTACGGGAGGTCCTGCGTTCGCGCGAACGTCTCGAGGTCGCCGGACGACTCGAGTCGGAACGCGTCGAGGTCGAAGTACTCGACCAGTCCGGCGTCGAGCGCATCCAGCGCCAGGACGACCATCGTCATTCGTCGATCCCTCCGTCGATCGGTCGAACACGAACGTATCTCATGCGTATCCGAGATCCTCCAGGTCTTCTCGCAGCGCGTTCTCTTTGATCACGTACGCGGGGTCGAACCGCTCGAGTTTCCCCTCGAGTGCGGGGTCGGTTACCCGCCTCCCGTCCGAGAGTCGAACGCTCCCCTCGCTCGTCGCGAGGTGATCGGCGTTCATCGCCGCTTTCCGCTCGCCGTAGGCCGCGAAGGCAACCTCGCGCTGGAGCGTGCCGATACCGTGTTCGGCTCCAGTGAGGACCGTCGGGACGTCGATCAGAGAGACGACTTCGCCGAGGGCGGGTGCGTTTCGAGTGCCGAACGGCACGCGGAGCAGTTCCGGCCGCATTTCGCCGGGATGACCCCACAGACCGCCTTCACCGAGTAGTTCGCCGTGATCCGCACAGAAGACGACCCGCGTTTCGTCCGGAACCGCCTCCCAGAGCCGTGCCAGTTTTCTGTCTAAATCCTCGATCTCCAGACGGTAGAGTTCGCGGACGAGTTCTTCGTCGTCTTCCGATCCGCGACCGGCGAGCACGCGGCGGGTCACTCGCTGGGCCTCGGCCCGACTCAGATTCGCGCCGTCCGGATCGTAGGGATGGTGCGGTTCCATGAAGTGCAGCCAACCGAACCACTCATCCCGCCTCTCGACTGCCTCGAGAAACTGGTCGATCACGTCGTCGGCCGGCCGGAACGACTTTTCGATGTCGCCGAAGCGGCTTCGAAACGCCTGATATCGATTCCAGCCCCAACTGGCCACCTCGTACGCGAGGGAGCCACGTTCCAGCAGCGCCGCGCCTTTTTCTTTCACCGTCTCCCCACCACCTTTCGGGGAGGTGAACGAGTCGAATCCTTCATCGTAGCCGTACTCGGCAGAGAGGAGGTGGTTCGTCGTCACCGCGACGCTGTGGCGATCGAACGCGCGGGCGACGCTGGTTCCATCGTTGAGGCCGTCTCCGTTCGCGTACTCACCACCGACGATCGCGGGAAAACTACCGAGGGTCGCCGTCGATGTCGCGAACGCCCGCTGGTGGGTCGACTCGAGGAACTCTACCGTTCGCTCCATCTCGTCGAACCGATCGGCGCGAAGCGAGTCGACGGTGACCAATAGCGTCGTTCTCCCCGTCTCGACCGACTCTGACACTGTCATCATCTCCCGATCACCTCCGTGAGCGGGTTGCTCGCGCCCGCGGTCGCAGCCGCCAGTCGCAATCGCGCATCGCGCAATTTCATTACTTTCGCCCCAAGCCACGTCGGAACCGGGATGTCGCCGCTGAAGGTTGCAAGTGGCGTATCAACGGACTGATTCCCAAGCCAGAATTCGCGGGCGATCACCTGGTCGTATCCCCACTTCGTTCGGAAGTAGGACTTGCTCGCGAGGTGCTTGGCAGGATCGTGTCGGTTGGTATCGTACTCGCTCCCACCGCCGGGAGAGTGAGGGAACAGTACGGCGGGACAGGTGCCGAACCGCCAGTCAGTCTCGTGATGGTGGGCAACGAAGAAATCGAGGTGCTCGCGACCGATCACGTAGTTTTCGTCCCAGGCTCGGTCCTCGAGACACGCCCGGCGAAACGTCGCGACGTTCGGAACGAAGTCGAATTCGACGAGCGGGTACTGCGCGACCGTCTCCGACGTCTTCGAGCCCGTATCGCGGACGAGTACGTCTCCGTTCTCGTAGAGGTCGTGACACAGGCCCTGGATCGTTCCGTGCTCCAGCAACAGACCGCTAATCCCCCCGAACTCCGGGCGGTTCTCGAGTTGTTGTGTGAGTACCGCTACGTTCGCCGGTACTTCGTGGTCGCTGTCGACGATCGTCAGGTACGTTTCGGAGAGTTCGTCGACGATCGCGTTGCGGCCGACGCCGAGTCCCGCGTCGTAAGGGAGGTCGATCAACTCGAGGTCGAACGGCCACGTCCGTTCGTAGAGGTGGCTGCGTTCCTCGGTCCTGCCGTCGTCGGCGACGTAGACCGTGTCGTACTCGTCTGCAGGGACGGACTCGAGGAGCGTCTTCAGCTTCTCGGATCGGTTGAAGACTTTGACCCCGAGAGCGACGGTGGGATCGCTCACGGATGGGTCACCTCAGCTCGGTTCGATTCGTCGTCGGTCTCCATCTCTGGTATCATTAGCATTGTTTTTCCGTGTATCCGAGCGACGCCAGGCGCTCCTGGACGTCGACGTCGGCCGTGCGTTCTTCGTCCGCCGGTTCGGGCGCTGGCTCTCCCGTCCCCTCGTCGCGGGCCTCGAGCTCTATCCAGGGAACTACCCGGATCCCGGAGACGGGGACATCGGGATGCCCCCAGACCCCACGTTCGCCGAGGGCGTTTCCGTGGTCGGAGCTAACGATCAACGCTCCGTTCACGTTCCGGCGCAACGCGTCAACCGACTCCAGCCCGAGGCGAAGGTTGTCGGCGTAGGCCTCCCATACTTCGTCTCGATCTAGTTCGCCTCGCTGGATTCGTCGCCACGCGTCCAGCCCTCGCCGGTCCGGATCGACGAACGAATCCGGCGCGTCCCAGCGATCGTCGTGATTCGCCGCGTGGATGTTCGGGTGCTCGAGAAACGGTATGTGAGGTTGCATATAGTGGACGATGACCCGGTCGAAGTCCCCGTCGCGGCAGACGCTGATCGCCCGGTCAGTAATCGGATCCGGCCGGACCGAGCCGTGATCGTCATCCCAGGCGTACCGCCACACCTCGTCGAGTCGTCCCAGGCGATGATCGTCGCCGAGGATAACCGCGGAGAACGGATTCCCCGTTACGTAGGCCGTGTTTGCGACTTCCTCGGCGTGAGTGTCCAAAAAGGTCCGACGCAACCAGGCCTTCGACGAGCCTGCGACCGAGTCGATTGCGCCCGCTTCGACCGCCGCGGGAGCGGGGAGCCAATCGTACCCCGCGGCGACCTCGGCCATCAGGTCGATCCGGCAGGCGTCCAGCAGGACGAGGACGTCCCACTCGCGGTCGAAGACGGTGACGTCAGCGAAGTCGCGCATCGGTAACTTCAACGCAATCCACTGATAGAAGAGCTGCCACGACCGCTCGTAACCGCGTTCGGGAAGTTTCCGGACGAAGTGGACGACACTCATCAGCCGATCACCACCCCGCGCCGTCCGCGAGCCCCTGTTGCGGACGGACTCGGTCGAGTTATCACGAGTGCGCCGGTCCCTCTCATGCATATCCCAGATCTTCGAGCTGTCGCATCACCGATTCGTCGATCTCGCCGTCACCCTGGACGTCCGTCCGACGGTCGATCGCGTCGACGACGTCACGAATGCGCGCTTGCGGGTCCTCGTAGGGCGACTCGCCGGACTCCTCGAATCCCTCGAACGTCTCGTAGCCGAAATACTCACCCACCGCGATCCCGTCGAGCCACCGGCTGCGGTGTGCAACATCCTCGAACCCCTTGCGTCGAAGGGCATCGAGGTGCCGGTCGGGGATGCCGTGGTACTCGACGAGGACGTCATCGTGGCTCCCCTCACTGCGATCCTCATCCGTGCAGTCCGGACAGACCGACTCGGACTCGAGTTCCGATCGGTCGACGAGGTTGCGCCCTCTGGAGTCGGGACCGGACGTGAGGCCGGCCGCGGCGAGTATCGTCTCGTGGACGTCGAGGACGCTTACCGAGTGATCGTCGTATGTGACCTCCTCGACGATTTCGGCGCGGGAATCGTACACGGATAACGGTACGTGGGCGAGCTCGGGGTAGATACCCGAGAGGTGCTCCCAGCCGCCGTGCTCCCCGAGAAGTTCGCCGTGGTCGCTGACCGTGACGATCAGGTCGAACGACTCACGAACCTCCGCAAATATCCGCTCGTAGATGTGTGAGAGGTACCGAACACAGTCCTCGTATGCCCGTTCGATATCCGTGGGGTCGTCCGTCGGCTCGCCGAGTGAGGCGGCAAGTCCGTCGACGTCGACGTCGACGGTCTTCCACTCCGCGGGCGGATCGTACGGCGAGTGTGCTTCCATCAGGTTCAAAAAGAGGAACTCGTCGTCGCCAAACGACGTGTCGCGGACCAGTTCGAGTGCGGTGCTCGCGCCGTCGTCGTCGTTTTCGACGTGGTGGCCGAGAGGCGTGTCCCGAAGCTTCAACTTCGCACCGTGTTTCAGCGACGGGATGGTCCGGTTGTCGCCAAGGAGAACCTCCTTCAACGCGGCGGCATACCGCTCTGGGCCTTGCTCGCGCGTCTCCGCGATGAAGCCATCCCAGTCGAAGAGGTCGTCGCCGTGGTGCTCGAGGCGCCAACTCAGTTCGAACTGGTCGAAGCCCCGATCGGCCTCGAACACGGGGGACAGATTCGGGTTCGCGCTAAACGCCCGCGTCGTGTATCCCGACGATTGCAACCGTTCCGCGAGCAAGCGATCGGGACAGTCGAAAGTCTGTGCGCCGGCGTAGATTCCGACCTCGCTCGCGTATCGGCCGGTGAACAACGAGACGTGTGCCGGGACCGTCCAGTGGCTCGTACTCCAGGCGTGTTCGAAGCGCCTGCCCGGCAACCAGTCGAAGTGCGTTTCGAAGGCGTCGTACCGAAGCGTGTCGAGAACGATGAGCGCGACGTTCGTCATGAGTTCGTATTGGTCGGCGTGATCATCTGTCGGATCTGATTACACTCGGGAGGTCGTACCGAAGCGTGTCCATGACGTTCCAGAACCCCTTTCGCCACAGCCAGTCGTTCACTCGGCCCGACAGCGTGTCGGGAACGATGACGTCCTCGTAGCGCTCGGGGTACTCCCGTCGGAGGCGCGCTTCGAGCACCTCGTCGATCGTCGCTCGAGGCTGGTCCGGGTGGTACATCTCCACGTCGTCACGGTACGTACAGCGACCGTCGGCATCCCGTTCCATCCGCCAGCCGAATTCGGTATCGTCGCGCCAGCCGGCAAATGCCGATCGGAACCCACCGGCTGCGAGTGCTGCCTCGCGATCGAACGCGAGATTGCACCCGACGTACATCCGCTCGCCGTCGTACGTCCGGCCTCCGCGGACGGCCCCTTCGAGACAAACGAGTTGGGAGTCGCGATCGAACGCGTCAGTGATACCCGCGAGCCAGTCCCGCGACGGCCGACAATCGTCGTCGGTTAGCGCCACGATATCACCGCGAGCAGCACGGATACCCGCATTGCGCGCCTCGCAGATATCGAGCGTGGCGTCGTCCACGACGATCACTTCGTATGCACCACCCGTCTGCTCGCGGAGGTGTTCGACGACCGCGTCGTGATCGTTCCGGGGAATCGTCGGAACGACGACGGAAACGGCGGGGTCCGAATGATCGACCGGCCGTAGAACGGCGCCAGCCGCCGATTCCGTCACTGATCGGTCACCTCCTCCAATCCGTTTTCAACGGTTTCGTCGACGTTCCGAATTTGTTCGTCGGTCGACTGTGGCCGTCGGTTGCGTTGCAGCGACGTCCCGGGCGGGTGATCCACGCCCGGCCGATCCGGTTCCAACGGCTGCTGACCGACGTCGGCGGCGGCCGTCTCCGCGACCACTGCTTTGAGGTTCTCCTCGAAGCAGTCGTATTCGTAGCATCTGGCGGCCTGCCGGATCTCGACGGGATCGAAGTCTGCGGGATCGAACCGTCGAACAGTCTCACGGATCGACGCGACGGTCGGCTCGAAGAGCAAGCCGGTCCGACCGCCTTCCACCTGATATCGGGTAAAGCCCTCGTCCACGCCGAGCAACGGTTTCCCGGCCATCATGGTTTCTGCTCCGACGAGGCCGAAATCCTCCTGTTTCGGTGCGTAGACGACCGCGGTCGCTCGGGCGACGAGAGATTCGATGTCGTCGACGTATCCGCGAACCTCGATGTTGTCGTAGGCAGCCGCGAATTCCTCGAGTTGCTCGCGCTGTTTCCCGTCGCCGGCGATGACGAGCCGTTCGTCCAGACCCGCGAAGGCCTTCGCGACCAGGTCGATTCGCTTTTCGGGGGCGAGTCGTGACCAGGTGACGAAGTAGCCGTCGTCTCCATCGTTGCGCCAGTTACCTGTGACCGGTGGGTAAACGACCGTCGCGTCGCGCCCGTAGAACCGCCGGATGCGGTCGCGGACCAGTTCGCTGTTCGCGACGAACTGGTCGACGTAGTCGTTCGCCTCCTTGTCTAGTGCCCGCCATCCCTTTGCATAGGCCTTGACACCGGCCTCGACGAACGGTTTTTTGAACGACGAGAGCCGATCCCGATAGAGGTCGTACAACCACCGCGGTGGGCTGTGCGGGTAGTGGACGACCCGTTGACCGACCTGGGGAACGTAATATTTCGACAGCGGCGCGCTCTCGAGGATCACGTCGTACAGCGCGAGATCCGGGTGTGCGTCGGTTATGTCCAGCGCCACGTTGAGCGTCTCGAGGGGATTCATCCCCTCGTTTTTCCACTCGAGTAAGGGCCGCCACGGCAGCGAAGTGTACTTCGACTGCTGAAACGGAATCACGTCGACGTCGGCGGGGATGTCGGTCCCACCCGCCACGTACGTCGTGTAGATTGGCGCGTCGAGGACGCGTGCGGCCTCGATGGCGAACTCCTCGCCGCCGCCGATGCCGGGAAAGCGGTCGTGGAGAATCGCGACGTCGGTCATTGTAACACCTCTCGGAGTTCTTGATCGGGCTCCCAGGTACCGTCGTGACCGTCCTCTTCGTCGGCTCGAGCCCGAATAAGGGAGATGCTCGCGCGAAGCAGTGAGATCTGCGTATCGAACAGCGAGTAAAACGGCTGCATCGGACCGAGGGCATCGCGGGAGCCAAGTACCGTGAATGCGAGGATGCCAACCGGAGTCGCAAGTCCAAGCGGCCCCAGAAGGGTGAGCGAACCGATCGTTGCTACCGCCAAGCCAGTGGCGACGAGCCACGGCGAGACCACCATGAACCACCAGTTAAACGGTAAGACGATGCGGCCGTAGGCGCCGTGACGACCAAGCGCATCGCGCTGTCGCCATAGCAACCGAAGGAGTCCCATGGCGCGGCGGTCTTTCTGCTGACGGCGCTTGCTGAACGCGGAGTGAGCGGCCTCTTTGTAGTGGATGTCTGGATCGAAGACGACCCGGCCGCCGTTGCGCCGGATTTTGAGCGCGAGTTCGGTGTCGTCGGCGATCGAGTCCTCGTCGATCGGAACGATCGCATCGCGGTCGAACGCCGAAAACGGACCGTGGAAGATTAGCGTCGAGTCGATGTGTGATTCGAGAATCTGAATCATCGTCTGGATGTCGCGATAGCCCCGCTCGACCTGACTGTCGCCGATTACCGCTGCGTTCCGACCGGTGACCCCGGAGACGTCCGGATCGGCGAGATTCGCCGTTGCCTTTCGAACGGCGTCGGGTGCGAGTCGCGAATCGCAGTCTGTTTTGACGACGACCTCGTTGCTCGCGGCGGCGTAGGCCTCGTTCAACGCCGTGGCGAGGCCTCGGCGCCCGTTTTCGCGAATTAGCGTGAGTTCCGGTTCCCGGCGCCCAGCGAAGAACGTCTCGACCAGATCGGCCGTTCCGTCGTCGCTCGAGTCGACGACGATGATCTCGACTTCCTCCATCGGATAGTCGAGATCGACGAGTTCCTGGAGTTTCGACTCGACGATCGAAGCCTCGTTGTACGTCGGAAGGACGATACTCACCGACGGTTCCTCCGGCCACGTATCGGCGGGCGTCCCGGACGGCTGCCGAAGGTAGTACACCCCGAGGTATATTAAATACGGGAGACCAGTCAGCGCAACTAACCCGAACAGAGCCTCGACGAAACGCTTCATGCAAGTATAGCTAAGCCCACCACACCCCTCAATAAAGTCAGAAGCCTTGCTATAGAAAGGTATCATAAGTCCCCTCCACTATTCGGTGGCCTAACACAGCGATCGTCGCTTAGCCGATTTCCGGCCGGAAACCGCACGCTATCGGCTAAAGCGGATGGTATTCGACGGATCGGTGGCTTTTTGCATCGGGCGTTGGATCATCGGGCACGAATCGAATCGGACGCCACCATCACAATATCGTGATGCGTACCACTTCCGATATACTTTTACGGGACTACGGTATAATTGCCTGTATGTCAGTCATTGCCGAGTCCACCATCGGGCAAAACGAACTCGCCGTGCTCAAACTCCTCGGACTCGAGGGTGGACTCGAAGGCGACGTCAAGATTTCCTGCTCTCACCTCGCCGATCGCCTCGGTGCGTCGAATCAGACCGCCTCGCGACGGCTGCAACGGCTCGAAAGCGCAGATCTTCTCGACCGAGACACGGTCAGCGACGGTCAATGGGTCTCGGTCACTGAACAAGGCGAGCGCACGCTCCACGCGGAGTACGATGACTATCGTCGCATCTTCGAAACCGAGTCGACCATCGAACTCGAGGGGACGGTTACCAGCGGAATGGGCGAGGGACGCCACTACATTTCTCTGTCGGGTTACCAACGCCAGTTTGAGGACCGCCTCGGCTACGAGCCGTTTCCGGGGACGTTGAACGTCGACCTCCGGGAGGATAGCATCCGTCGACGCAGTGCCATGGCCTCGCTCGACCCCGTCCCCATCGACGGCTGGGAATCGGACGAGCGAACGTACGGTCCGGCCGTCTGCTACGCTGCGACGGTCAAAACCACTGACGGTGACGTCTACGAGGACGCCCACACTATCGCTCCCGAACGTACTCATCACGACGACGACCAACTCGAGGTCATCGCGCCCGAGAAACTTCGAGACGAACTCGACCTCGAGGACGGCGATCACGTCACCGTTTCTGTGGAGGATCGCGAATGACGGGACACCACGCCGGTCCGTGGTCGAACGCGAAGGGGACGAACGCCGTTCCCTCGAGCGCACACACCACTGCAGATCCCTTCGAGGACGCCCTCGAGTCGCTTCGTGCGGGCGAGCCGATACTCGTCCACGACGCGGCCGACCGCGAGGGCGAAACGGACCTGATATACCACGCAGACGCCGTTTCGCCCATGGCAGTTGCCCGCTTGCGCAACGACGCTGGTGGGTTGGTCTGCGTCGCACTTGGTCACGACATCGCGGAGGCGTTTGACCTCCCGTTTTACTCGGACGCCATCGATCATCCCGCTACGGCCGACCACGAACTCGGCTACGACGATCGGTCGTCGTTCTCGCTGACGGTCAATCACCGCGACACTTACACCGGGATCACCGACGAGGATCGGTCGACGACTATTCAGGCCCTCGGCGAGGCCGCGGGGTCCCCCGACGGGACGGCATTCGCTGAGGAGTTCCGGGTCCCCGGCCACGTCCACCTGCTCAAGGCCGCACCCGACTTGCTCGCCCAGCGCGAGGGCCACACCGAACTCGGCGTCGCCCTCGCCGACGCCGCAGACCTCACACACGCCGTCGTCGTCTGTGAAATGCTCGACGACGAAACCGGCGAAGCGCTGTCACCCGCCGACGCCAAGGACTATGCAGACCGATACGGCTTCGTCTACCTCGAGGGCGGCGAGATCGTTGACCGGTTTTAGCTGAATCGAGACGCAAGCCCCCTTCTGCTCCCGGCTCCGCCGTTCGCATGGTCAGCGGGACCTCCGGTCTCCCGCTCCCCTCGAGGAGCGAGCGCAAGCGAGCGAGTGGGGTGGGGTGGTTCACGTAAAAGACCCCGTAGACGAAGTGACTTCTTATATTTCGGTATGCAAAGAATCTATACTCCGGACCTGGGTTTCGGCTCCATCAGGTTGCAATTGATAGCTATATAGAACAGTTCAACAGGGGCTCGATAGAGGGGGAACAGTGGACCGAGCCGATCTGAGATGTTTCCGGTGTCTGTCACCACTGGCGTGGTGAATACAGAGCGCCTATCTTGCGCAAAGAACACCTATAATTCTCCTCATCTTATAATACCGCCTCCAACCGCGGAGTGTTTATCCATCTGTGTCGTAAGTAGCTGAAGCAGTGACCGATTCACAATTGACTAATACACTTCGAGAGACCCTCACCCTCTTCGAAGCGGGAGGGGCACCCATGACGACAACCGAAGTGGCCGAGCAACTCGACCTCGGCCGTCGGAGCACCTACGAGCGCTTAGAACGACTCGTCGATCACGACCGACTCGGAACAAAGAAAGTCGGAGGAAACGGACGCGTGTGGTGGCAGCCATCCACGAACGGACACGCGTTCACGAAGGGACAGGAAAGGGATGCGGTAGACAGCGACCTCGGCACGGTCTTCGATCGAATCTCGGACAGTTTCTACGCGCTCGACGAAGAACTCCGCTTTCGCTATCTGAACGACACCGCAGCAGACCTTTTTGGACTGGATCAGGACGCAATTGGTTCGGACATTCGTAACGAGAATCTCACGGAGACGTACGAGAACGCACTGTATGAGGCTCTTGAAACACAAAAGGCCGTAGTCTTCGAAGACTACTATCCTCCGTGGGACAAGTGGTTTCTGAACGCCATCTATTCCTCAGAATCTGGTCTGTCGGTCTACTCCCGCGACATCACCGAACGGAAGCGACGTGAACAAGAACTGAGCCGCTACGAAACGATCGTCGAGACGAGTCCAATCGGCATCACGATCGTTGACAGTGACGGCGAAATGCAGTTCGCCAACGACCGCGCTGAGGAGATCTACGGTCGGAGCAAAGACCAGATCAACGACCTCAGCTTTGACGATTCCGAGTGGAGCGAAGTCGACGTTGACGGCGAACCACTCCCGGATGACGAGAAGCCGTTCCCGCAGATTATGGAGTCCGGAGAACCCGTGTTCGATTATGTCAGTGGGATATCTGGTCCGGATGAACAACGAGTCTGGATCTCTATCAACGGAGCGCCGGTCTACAACGACCACGGAGAGATCGAGAGTGCTGTGTTCGCCATCGAAGACATCACCGAGCGCAAGGAGCGCGAGCAGGCACTCAGGGAGAGCGAGGCGCGCTATCGGTCGCTGACGAATGACGTCCTCGACACATCAGGCGTGGGAACGTTCATCCTGAATTCCGACTTCGAGGTCGTCTGGATCAACGAGGCGATCGAGGAGTTCTTCGGACTCGATCGCGAGGCGATCGTCGGTCGGAACAAACGAGCGCTCATCGAAGCGGAGATCGCGGATATCTTCGAGGAGCCCGAACGGTTTGCCAACCGCGTGACCGCCACCTACGAGGACAACACCTACACCGAGGAGTTCGAGAGCCACGTCCTCGAGGAGGGGAGCCTCGAGGAACGCTGGGTAAACCACTGGAGCCAGCCCATAGAGTCTGGGCTCTACGCCGGCGGCCGCATCGAGCATTACACTGACATCACCGAACGAAAGGAGCGCGAACGTGCGCTCGAGGAGTCCGAACGGCGCTACCGGACGCTCGCTGAGAATTTTCCGAACGGTGCAGTTGCGCTGTTTGACGAGGATCTGCGTTATACAGCCGTGGGCGGCAAGCTCCTGAAAGTAGAAGGTGTCGACCCTGAAGACCGGGTCGGACGTAGTGTCTACGACCTCTATCCGGAGGAAATCGTCGACCAAGTTGAGCCCTATTTCCGTGCCACGCTCACAGGCGAGCCGAATACATTTGAGACTGAATATCTCGATCGCCACCTGCTCAATCAGACCCTGCCTGTCAGGAACGCCGACGACGAAATCTTCGCCGGGATGCTCGTCGTTCAAGATATCACGGAACGACGGGAGTACCAGCGCAAACTCGAGGAGTCGAACGAACGGTTAGAGCAGTTCGCCTACGCCGCCTCCCACGACCTCCAAGAGCCACTGCGAATGGTCACGAGCTACCTCCAACTGATCGAGAGTCGGTACGGCGATGCGCTCGACGAAGACGGTGAAGAATTCCTCGAGTTCGCCGTCGACGGCGCCGAGCGGATGCGCAACATGATCGACGGTCTGCTCGAGTACTCGCGCATCGAAACGCGTGGCGATCCGTTTGAACCGGTCGACCTCGACGATGTCCTTGATGACGTTCGCGAAGATCTCCAAATGCGGATCGACGAGAGTGACGCCGAGATCACGACCGATGACCTCCCTCGCGTACATGGTGACGCCAGCCAGTTGCGCCAGGTCTTCCAGAACCTGCTGAGTAATGCGATCGAGTACAGCGGGGACAAGCCGCCGCAGGTCGACATTTCCGCCACGCGTGATAACGAACGATGGATCATTTCAGTGCGGGATAACGGTGTTGGGATCGATCCTGATGAACAGGAGCGTATCTTCGAGGTGTTCCAACGACTGCATACCTTCGAGGAATACTCGGGGACGGGCATTGGCCTCGCACTGTCCCGGCGGATTGTCGAGCGCCATGGCGGCGAGATCTGGGTCGACTCCGAACCCGGAGAGGGGTCGACGTTCTCGTTTACGCTTCCTGCAAGACAGAATCAGGAGGGGTGATCCCGCTTCACGTATCGTTCCCTTCGTCCGAACTTGGATTGAGCGATCTTCACGTCGCTACGATTGGATACCAAGCGTGAACCAGACGCGCTGTGTATCCAGCGCGTCTCTGCCAACATCACAGGAAGGTTATAGAATTGGCCCGAGGAGAGAGAGCAGCCCAATTGGGAAAATCACAATAGCGACCATTCATATATAATGTATTAGGTCAAACCCTAAAGAGAGAAGTACATGGACTACCACGCCTGAGATAGAACCTACGAGTTGAAATATATGGGATTTGATGAAATGGACGATATCGACACGATTTGGATGGACGGCGAGTTCGTCGACTGGGACGACGCGCAGATCCACGTTCTCACACACGGACTCCACTACGGAAGCGGCGTCTTCGAAGGCGCGCGCTGTTACGACACCGAATCAGGCCCCGCACTCTTTCGGTGGGAAGAACACCTTGAGCGGTTGTTCCAGTCAGCGAAGCCATACGAGATGGACATCGACTACACGAAAGACGAACTCACCGAGGTGACAAAGGACCTCATCACGCGCCAGGGACTTCCCTCCTGTTACGTGCGACCGATCGCCTTCTACGGCTACAACTCACTCGGCGTCAGCCCCAAAGACTGCCCGACGCGCACCGCCATTGCAGTCTGGCCGTGGGGCGCCTACCTCGGCGAAGACGCCCTCGAGAACGGCATCGACGTGATGATCTCTTCGTGGCGCAAACACGCCTCGAGTCAGATCCCGACGAACGCCAAGACGACGGGCCTCTACGTCAACAGCATGCTCGCAGGCGAGGAAGCTCGCCGAAACGGCTACGCCGAAGCGATCGTCCTCAACAAGGAGGGCAACGTTGCCGAAGGTCCCGGCGAGAACATCTTTCTGGTGCGCGACGGCGAACTCTACACGCCGGGCCTTTCGGAGTCGATCCTCGACGGCATCACTCGTGATTCCGTGATCCAGATCGCGGAGGAACTGGGCTATACCGTCCACGACAACGTTTCTATCTCCCGCGGCGAACTCAACACGGCCGACGAACTGTTCTTTACGGGGTCCGCAGCCGAAGTGACGCCGATCCGCAAAGTGAACAACGTCGTCATCGGCAACGGATCTCGCGGCCCCGTCACCGAAGAACTCCAGCAGAAGTTCTTCGAGATCGTCGAACACGGTTCCGACGAATACGACGAGTGGTTCGAGTACATCGAGTGAGTTGAGAACGGACGGAAAACGAGACGCTCTTGCTCGAGAGCGCGCGAGAGATCTCTTCTGTTACTCCCTTTGCTCTCCTTTCTCGCTGGCCGCGAATTCACGAGCAGGGTGTGCAAGACGTTCACCGACTACTATCGGTTTCAGTCGACCTTTTCCCGTGGCATTCCGGGAGCAACAGCGTCGCTTCCCGATACATCCAGGTTCAAGACGCCAGCGGTGGATCGTCTCCGAACTGGAATGCCGTTTCCACGGGGTCAAACCCGTCGATTTCGGTTAATTGCGCGATCGCTTCGTTCTCTCGAACGACGGATACGAGGCCGTTAGTCGTCGTTTGCACGCTCGACGTGATCGGTCTGGTTGGAACGATCGTCGCGGTCGGACCCTGCCTCGTCGATGACGTCGATCGAGATGCCAGCGTCCATGCCGCGGCGGTTGGCATCGCCGAATCCGGCGCTTAGAACGCGTGTCAACGCGTCCTCAACGTCCTCCTCGAGTTCGGTGATCTCCTCGGACTCGACTTCGACGACGTAACCGGTCGTGATGTTCGGCGACGTCGGCAGGAAGAGGACCTCGCGACCGTCGCCTGTTACCTTTCCCGTCTTGAACGCGGTCATCCGAAGCCCCTCCCAGGTTTCGATCTTGACCGGTTTCTGAAGCGATTCCTGTTCACCGAAGGCAGTTTCAGCTGCCATTTTGGAAGCGTTGTAGACGACGCGAACCACCGGCACGCGGTTAGCGATATTGTCGACGAGTCGTTCGACCAGCCCGCCCACGGTCGTCCGCATGAGGTACCCGACGGAAAACGTGAGAATGACGAAGACGGTCAACGCGACGATGACGCGGAGGAACTGGGCGACCTGCTGGCGCGTCTGGAGGGCCTGCTCGGTCGTTCCCGGAATGAGCGGCTTGAGCGCGGCCGGGTCCAGAATGAGACCGGGGGTCACACCGGCGACCAATCCGTAAAGCCAGTAAATAGCGTAGAGCGTGATGAGGATCGGGCCGAGGACGATCAGCCCACTCGCAAAATCCCGCTTCCACGAAGCCATGTCCTTCACCTCACACTACTGGCTAATGAGCCCTTCCCTTTGTCGTATCCGTCGGGCGGCGCGACTCTGTATGCCATTCGTCAGCATACCAGACCCCCTCGCGAATCCCGACCGAGATTCGAATCGCACTCGAAACTCGAATCGAAGCGACGAGCGGGCCAAATTTCAAGCCCGCTCGGTGAGCACCGATACGTGTGAGCCTCGAGCAGGATCCCTCGGACGAGGAGGCCGATCCGCTGGACGCGTTTCGGCAGTTTTTCACGCTCGAGCGGGACGTTCTCGTCCTCTCGATTGCCATGTTCGCGTTCAGCCTCGGCTTCCAGATGACCAGTCGGTACATGGCAGAGTACATGACTGCGTTGGGCGCGTCGGTGTTCGTCGTCGGCCTGTTCGGGACGGTTGGAAACGTTATCAGTGCCGTCTACCCCTATCCGGGCGGGGCGATTTCGGACCGGATCGGCTCCCGGTACGCGCTGACAGCGTTCGGGCTGTGTTCGACGCTCGGGTTCGCCATCTGGCTCGCAGCCCCAGCGGTGGCGGACGTCTCCGTCGGTCCGACGTCGCTGGCGATCGTCGCGATATTCGTCGGCCTGGTGCTCGCCCAGGCCTGGAAATCGTTCGGGCTCGGCGCCACGTTCGCCATCGTCAAGCAGTCGGTGGCTCCGTCGCACCTCGCCGCCGGCTTCGCGAGTACGGAGACGTTTCGTCGGACCGCTTTTCTCCTCGGACCGCTGTTTGCCGCGGCGCTCTTCTACCCCTTCGGCTCGGGCGATGGGGAGATACGGACCGCCTTTCAGCTCATCTTGCTCGTCGCAGTCCTCTTCGGGATTCTCGGAACGATCGTCCAACACGTCCTCTACGAGGCCGATGCGGACGGCATCGGATCGGCGTTCGAAGGCGTCTCCCAGCTAGTCGCCGATCTTCGAGCGATGCCAGACGAACTCCGACCGCTGCTCGTCGGCGACACGCTGGTCCGCTTCGCCAACGGCATGGTTTACGTTTTCTTCGTCATCGTCGTCACGCGCTTTCTCGAGGTGGGCCTCTCGCTTTCCGTCCCGGCTCTCGGCACGGTCGATCTGTCGCCACAGTCGTATTTCGGTGTTCTGCTGGGGCTCGAGATGCTGGTCGCGTTGCTGACGATGGTTCCTGTCGCTCGAGCCGCCGAACGTATCGGACTCAAGCCCGTCGTTACGCTCGGGTTCGCGGTCTACGCCCTGTTTCCGATCTTGCTGATCACTGCACCACAGAACGCCGCCGCTCTCGCGGTCCTCTTTGCCTTCTCGGGGTTGCGATTCGCCGGCCTTCCCGCGCACAAAGCGCTGATCGTGGGACCCGCCGAGCAAGGTGCCGGGGGTCGGGTGACCGGCGCGTACTATCTCCTGCGGAACGTGATCGTCATTCCGAGCGCGGCGCTCGGCGGATTGCTGTGGGACGGATTCGCAAACCCCCTGACCGGTGAGCGGGTGTTCGATGGCGATCCGACGCTCGCGTTCGCCATCGCGACGGCAATCGGTCTGATCGGAACGGTCTACTTCTTCCTGTTTGGCACGGAGTTCGAGGCGTACCGGTAGCGGTTCCCGGTCCGGTCGGTCTCGAAGACGTGTCGACGGCCGATCGGATGGAGCAGGTATTGATCGGACGTGCATCGATCGAGTACCCCGGGGACGTACGGGATATCGCCCGTGTAACTCGAGCAGGCAATGGTCGTGTGACAGCGGCCGTGCTACAGGAACAGTCGGTAGTAGTAGGGACTGACGAACCCTTCGATAATCGCCGCGATAGCCAGCACGATCCCGATCCCGATCAGCACCCAGAACGCGCGCTCGAGCGCGTCGGCGAGCGCGGTTCGGCTTTCTCGGCCGCGCCACGTCCGCCAGGCGGTAACCCCGACGGAGATGCCGAGTGCGCTCGCAACGAGGATGGCCGGGATTTCGAAGACGCCGTGGGGGACGACGAAGGCAGCCAGTTCCACCGGATCGACCTCGAGACGGGCCATAATACCCAGGAAGACGCCGTTGAAGAGCAACGAGACGATCGCCGGAATCACCAGAGCGGCGCCAGCATAGGTCGTCATGAGAGCGACCAGCCAGTTGTTGCCGAACAGATTCGCCGCCATCGTCACCGGGGTTCGGCCGTCGAGGCGGGCTGTGATCGAGGCTTCGAACGTGCCGACGAAGGGATCTGTGGCTGCCCACCCCGCCCAGAACCCGACGAGGCCGAGGACGATGACGAGCGCGTGCGTTCCCGGTGTCGCACGGACGAAGGATCTCATCTCCTCCCAGCCGTGGCGGAGTCCGGTGCGAATCTGATCACGAAGCGATCGCATCGGCGGGCTCGGCGGCGCTAATCGACCACGGTGGTCGCAGTAAATTGCTGTTTTTAGGACGTCGAGAGCCGGAAATACGAGCAGTGCAGACGCCAGCGATCCGATAGTGGCTACGTTGGCAAACGAGAGCACTCCGGCGACAATCGAGGTGCCGGCGAGCGTAACCAGAGCGATGAGATAGTAGAATACCGCACCACCCGGCCGTTCCCGGATGAAGCCACCGGTGTTTCGCAGGGAGCCGAAGACGCCCGCATCGTCGACGACGACTGCGACAGGTGCGAACGCAAACAGGGCCCGGACAACGAGCAGAACGATCAACGCGATGGCTCCTCCAATCAGGACGACCGGAACGGCAACCGTTGTCGATCCGCCCGTGAACGATGCGATACCGGCGAGCAGCACCGTTCCGCTTCCGATGACGGTGAGAGCGACGACCCAGCACAGAAACTCGAGGACGAACAATCCGAGAAACCGGAGCCAGTACCGGCGGGCACCGTCGAGCCCGGCCGGGAGCCCGCGGTTGTCGCGCAAGCGACTGTAACATGCCGAGAGCTGACCCGCGGCGACGGCCGAAGTCAGGACGACGAAGAGCAAGAAACTGAGGATGACGGTTGCTATCACGAGGGCGACGATGAACGGAGCGGCGAACTGTTCGAGTATCGGCTCGATACCAGTTGTCCACGCGTCGAACGCCTGAGGGTCGGTTTCCGGGTTCGGCGGCGATTCCAGGTCGGCCGCGTCAGTTCGAATCGACTCGAGTCGTCCCGACGTTCTGAGAAACAGATAGGCGAGGACGACGGCAAGAAACGGAACGACGCGAACGATCGCAGGAATCGCGACGCCGAGTACGTACATCGGTAAAATGTCGCTCGGGCGGCGACGGAGCACGGCAGCGACGGCGGCGATGAAATCTGAAAGCGGCATACCTCTCCTTGGAGATCCCATCAGATAAATAAACCCTCCCGACGATCGTGAGATACGACCTGTCCAGAGCTGACAGGAGCACTTCGTTTGGCGATCCTGGCAGTTGACGCGACATCGCTTAGGTAGCTCGCGGATGTATCGCCGAGTATGGTCACTACGATTTCGCCCGAGCGACTCGCCGAAATGCAGGACGAAGGCGCGGAGTACGTCCTCGTCGATACCCGTCCCGCGGACAGCTACGAGTCCTGGCACATCGCCGGCGCGATCCACTTTCCGTTCGGCCCCGAGGAGGAACTCGACGGGCGACTCGAGGACCTCGAGGACGTCGTCGGCGACGCAGACCGCGTGATCGCGGTCTGTGCGAAGGGGATATCGTCGAGCAATCTGGCGACGCGCCTCGAATCGGCGACCGACGAGTTCGACGTCGCAGCCGTCGACGGCGGGATGAAGGGGTGGAGCGGCGTCTACGATAGCGTCGAGATCGCTGTCGACGACGGATTGACGGTCGTCCAGATACAGCGACGCGCGAAGGGGTGTCTGGGGTACGTCGTCGGCTGTAACGAGACCGGCGAGGCGATCGTCGCCGATCCGACCGCGGACACCGACGAATTCGAGGTCGCCGCTGCGGAAGCCGACCTCTCGATCACAGGCATCGTCGACACGCACGTCCACGCCGACCACATTTCTGGCGGTCGCGAACTGGCGGACGACCTCGAGGTTCCGTACTATCTCGGCGAGCGCGCGGATCAGCGCGACGTCGAACGCGAGTTCACGCCGCTCGAGCGCAACGAGGTACTGACGGTCGGCGAGCGCGAGATTAAGGCGGTGTTCGCCCCGGGCCACACCAGCGAGATGATCAATCTACTGGTGGACGACGCGGCGCTTTTGACCGCCGACACGCTGCACGTCGATTCGACCGGCCGAACGGAACTCGAATTTAGCGACGACGAGGGCGAGCGGGGGGCGAGAATGCTCTACGAATCGCTGCACAGGACGATCCTGGCCGAACCCGAAGGCATCGTCGTGCTCCCAGGCCACGTGACGGTCACCGCTGACGGGAAGTTCGAACACGGTGCGCCGGGCGAGCCGATTCGGACGACCATTCGCCGTGCGCGAACGGGAATCGACCTGCTCGACCTGGCGGAAGACGCGTTCGTCGATCGCATGGCCGATGCAGGCGAGAAGCCGTCGAACTACGAGGAAATCATCGAATATAATCGAGGCGTGACCGATATCCCGCCAGAAGAACGGGTCGAACTCGAATTGGGGCCGAACAACTGTTCGGCTTGATACGGTGGGTCCGACGAGGATTGTTCGGATGACGATACAGACTGCTGGTCGGGCGTCTCTGCCTTCGAGCCGGCGACCCCGCTGCCAATCGTGGCGCTGCAGGCGGCACAGGTGGTCGCGTAACATTCCTTCGACGCTGCGAAGAAACCAGTCGGCCCATCGGTTTCCACAAATTCGATGTCCGACCGATCCGAAAGGGTCGTCTCACAGTCGGGACAGTGGACCATACCTCGGAATGGACACTCGTTATGAAGGTCTTTTCCCGCTACGTCTTTGCGGAGCAACGAGACGGCGTCAAACTGATCCCATACCGTGCGAGTAGCCGTCACCGCGAGTACGTCTCGAGGCGGGCGAGTCGGCCCGCCGTAATTTCAAAGAAGTCGGCGAATTCGAAGATCGTTACCTCATCTTCGGTCACGCGACCTCGGACTGCGACCTGAGCGTCCGATGCGACGATCGATTCGAGTTCGTGGTTCGTGTCCGCCTCGGGCCGCTTCTTGCGCATGAATTCGATGAACTCCTCGCGGCTATCGAACGACCGGTCCGGACGATGCTGGACGAAGTCGGCAGTGAGAGCGTTCTCGAGAGCGTCGTAGTTGTGCTCGTCGAGGGCGTCGTAATAGCGGCGAACGAGCGTTGCTCCGCCGAGGGTCGGATCGTCGGTTGCGTTCTCCTCAGGGTCCATACGAGTACGTTCGTCGCAATCATCAAAAGTGTCCAACACTCATCACGGTCTTCAGGTGAGTCCGTTTTTGTGCCTCACCTCGAGGTGTTGATTCTTGCAGGCGATCGCTCGCAGGCGGCGCCAGCATGGACGATCGGTGGTCGCCCGGTGGCCGCCGACCATCGGGATAACACCTCGGCCGGAGTTACTAAACACAGTCACGCAGTGTTTCCCAACCGTATGTCGATCCGTCGATAAAACTCGATTCCGGCGTTGCACGCCGTATTATGTCGGTGACATATCGATGTTCAGCGCTTTCCGAATGAGCTGATTACACGTCATCGAGCAGAGGAAATACCAGAAGAGCCATACCGGTATGAATCCGTGCAGGGTCGCTCCCCACGTGACTTCGCCGGCCAACGGAATGACGATCATCTCACTGCTGACCGAACCGCCGAACATCTTCCAGTAGAGCCAGAGGAAGACCGGAATGGTAAAAAGCATGATCCATACCATCGGTCGGAATTGCAGTTTGAACATCCCGAGATTTTCCGCCATCGCTTCCATCTGTTCTTCGCGGGCCCGCTCTATTTCGTCCTCGAGTCGTTCGATTTCGGCGTCGCTCGCTCCCCGCTCTTCTGCCTCTTTCTTTTGCTTCCGGAGATCTTTCTGTTCGTTCTGAACCGATTTCATCCGCTCCTGGTATTTGCCCATGACCTCCGTGTTCATCAGGTTCGCCTGAAGCAGCGACGAATAGAGACCGGTTATCAATGCGAGGGAAAGGACCATCGCGTAGAACGGTAACACTGCATCGAGCGGTCCGAGCGCGATGTTGACCGTGTTTCCGACGACGTTTCGAATGGAATCGAACCAGTACCCGGGCATCAACAGGAGCGCACCGATGCCCGCTAATTTGTCCCACTGCGACCAACTCGTCTCGTCTTCGTCGATGTCGACATCGGCAGCGGCCGACCCGGCGCTATCGCCGTCACCGTCGAGCGCTCTATCGAAGGCTTCGCGATCGGCGATCACGAACCCTTCGTTGCCGTCGACCAGCACGCCCTTTTCGATGAGTCGGCCCCACTGCCCGCTCGTCAACTCGTCGTTGACGTCAGCCCACTGAACCTCTCCGCCGTCTCTGTCGGCTGTCTCGCGGATGGACTCGAGGGCGTCCGCCATCGAGGGGTCCTCGCTAACGAGGGCGTCGATCTTCTCGGCTGTACGCGTCATCTGGTTGTGCTAGGCATCGTCCAGTATACAAGTGTTTTTCTTCGGTCGCACCAAGAATGAGGTGCTCGCGGTGAAGTACCTCACCCTGTTCCGCCTGTAGATCGGGGGTCCGTCTGTCCTTCGAGTGACTACTTCCAGACGTGCAGGATGAAACGGAATGGATTCTAACAGATCTGTCGTTTATTATTGGTCACCGCTGGGAATAACATCACAACCTGGTCACAACCGTTTATTGCTACTCAGGTATATAAGATTCATATGCCCACCATATTTTTATAACTCGATAGCCAAGGACTAAGAGAATCAATGGGTGAAAAGGGGAGGGGGTTATTGACGGACACGTCTACGGAACGGGGTGCCAGTCCGCTGGTAGGAATCGTCTTGCTTATCGGCCTGGTTCTCGTAAGCGCCATCCTCGTCGTCGCTATCGGAATGGTCGCGATGGATGCGATTCAGTCACAAGCGTCGGGCGAGCACGGGACACAGGTCATGCGCGAATTTGACACGGATCTGGAGACAGCGATACTGGACAATTCGACGAGCGGGTCCGTCTATCTGGACAAAAACGGAAAGTACGATATCGTAAATGAGGCAAGCATCAAAGTCACCGCTGCGAACGAGTACGCGTCGAGGAGTACGGTGATATCGATGGGATCGCTTCGGTACGAGGACGATTCCGGAAACGTGTTTGCCCACCAGGCTGGTGGCGTCTGGCGCGGAGAAGGTGATGAATCAAGGGTCGTTTCGAAGCCGGCGATTCGGTACTACGAATACGGGGACAGAGGTCGAGTCGCACTCTCTATTCCTAATCTCAGTGGTAACGTGGACGGTGGCGCGAACAGGGTTGTCAGTCAGCCTGCATCAGATAATCGAGCGGGGAAACTGACGCGAGATCTCGGCTTCGTCAATTACGTCAACATCACCGTTTCCGATACCGACTACCACAATGCCTGGGCGAAGTTCTTCGAGGACGAGTTCGACGCCTCGAGCCGAGACGATCTTACCGATTGCGCCGTCGGCGCCAGCGTGAGTGATCCTATCGTCTGCCACGAAGGCAAGACGGTCACCGTCGTCGCGCCGATCGAGGGAAAGAACCCGTTTGCGAGTCACGTCGGAATCGATCCGACGATCTACGGCGGTCTCTACACCGATGACGATGATCTAACCGTCGATGATTCTGTGCGAATCGAGAGATACAACGGGAGCGTCGGGTGGGTCGACGATGGAAACGTCACGGAGGATCTGCTCGTCGCCAACGGGGACATCGATCTGCAATCGAACGCGAACATCACCGGTGTCCCCGTAGCAAACGGACAGCTTTCCGGAACGAGTGGCGCTGTTACCTCCAGCATCGCCTTCGCAACGAAACCGGATGGAATGCAGATAGACGTCATCAACGGAACGAACGTCTACAACGTGACGGGTACCACGCCACCGGACGTCTTCGGAGCGAAGATGATTCGGTCCTTTGACGCGGTGGAGCCCATCGATACGGAGATTGACCGCGCGATCGGTTTGATCGACGAGTACGGTAATACGACGACTGGGGCTGCCGGAACGCTCGAGAGTGCGCCGGACAGAGACGGATTTTACCACGCGACGGGGACCGTAAACGGTATCGATACGATCGACACCAGCAAGGGGGCAGTCCACGTTGCAGTCGACGGCGATCTCGATCTCGATGACGTCGACGTCGTCGGGAATGGCCGGGCGTATTTCTACGTTTCCGGAGACGTCGACGCAGACGACGTCACGGTATCAAACGAGCAGGCGCGGCGTCTCTGGATCTACGGAACGGGCGATGCCGAGGTTACGGTCCGTGACGAATTTCAGGGGGCTATCTACGCGCCGGGTAGCGACTCGCTTAGGATCACGAAGGATACGGAGGTGTTCGGCACAGTCGTGGGCGGCAACGAAGCGGATATTCGCGAGAACGTAAGCATCCACTTCGACAAAACGCTGCGAACGGATATACCAATTCCGGAGGAAAACAGGGCTGTTTCGATCACGATCGCCAAACGACGGCCGCCGCTTGACGTCACGTTCGTTCTCGATCGATCGGGGTCGATGGCGTCGAACGATCCGGACGAGAAACGCGTCGACGCGACCAAAGAGTTCATCGGACTCCTGAACGCGGGTCGAAGCGATCAGGCCGGCGTGTACGAGTTCAACGCGAACGGACACGAAATCCACTCTTTGAGCGGCAATCTTTCGTCGGTCACTGATAGCATCACAACCAGAGACGAAGGCAGTACGGATATGTCGGCCGGAATGGAACCCGCACTCGACGAGTACGCGATCAACGGCAACGACGCGGCCGAGCGACACATGGTGTTGTTAAGCGATGGTCAAAATACCGCCGATAGCTACTACAATCGTAGCTGTGGCTGTCTTCGATTCAAATCTGACACTCGAACGATGAACCAGGCCGAACGGGCGGCGGATATGAACGTGACGATCCATACGATCGGCCTCAGCGACTCTGCAGATGAGGACATGTTAAAAGACGTTGCCGACGAAACCGGCGGGAACTACTATTCCGTCGAGAACGACGACGAACTCGAGGAAGTCTTTCGAGGCATCGCAGACGAAGTGACGGCGTCGTCTGAAACGTCGTTCGCGGTCTCCTCGTTTGAAGAACCGACCACGGCTCCAAAAGATTACTCGGTCACTATTAGAGAACAATCGGTCACGCTCGGAAAATCCTGACGAGCGAGTTCGCTGTCGGCGGATACGGCTCAATCTTTCGGATAGACGCACTTCGTGACGACGTCCGAACTGACCATCTCGAAATGCTGTCTGTTGGAGACGACAACCGTAGGAGCGGTGCTAGCCATCGAAAACGACACATGGATGGCCTCGCGTTGGCACGGATGGCCTTGCGTTGGCACGGATGGCCTTGCGTTGGCACGGATGGCCTCGCGTTGGATTCTCGGGTCGAACGCGGCTCGTAACGATACCGAAGGGGCCGTTCTCACCGTTCTCGTGCGTTGCTTTGTGAAATGAGATAAAACTGCACTTGAGGGCATGTAGCAGTAGAATTCTGCACCCGAAGCGAAATAAAATACTCATTGAGAACTGAGATAAACTGTCGTAAACGGTGTAATCGAACGGATGTATTATCAACTAGAGTGAAAATAACACTGCGTATGAATTTGCCTCGGAAGAGAATGGGTGGGAGGATCCGAGGGCAATCCCCAATATTGGCTGTTATCCTGTTGATCGGGATGGTCGTGACAATCAGCGCCGGTATCTTGCTCGTCGGTGCCGACGTGATGACAGATGCAGAACAGCGTTCGGAGAACGAACGCATCGAACAGTCGTTCGTGGAATTAAGTCAGCAGATGTCGACGGTTTCGATGGACGGCGATGCCAGGCGGTCGATGACGTTCGACGCCGGAAAGAAAGGGGCGATAGTCAAAACGAATACGGCGTATATCAACATCTCCGGGAACAACGTCTCCGAATCGATTCAGGTGGGTGCGATCGAATACGAAGGTGACGATGGGACCAAAGTTGCGTTTCAGGCGGGTGGGGTATTCCGCGAAACCGGATCCGAGACGCAGGTCGTTTCGGCACCGCCGCTCAATTACGATCAAGAAACGAATACGTTCTCGTTCCCTATCCTCCAAATAGACGAAGAGTCGAGTCTCAATTCGGGCGACGTCTCGTTCAGGTACAAAAATAGTACGCCGCATCACGATTCGACGTACGTCGAGCAGAGCACGGTAAAACTCAACATTACGAGTGAATACTGCACAGGTTGGGAAACGTATTTCGAGGAACAAACTAAAAAAGCCGAAGGACAGGCCATCTACGAATCGTGTAGTGAGGGGGATGACGACACCCTCCGCGTCAGACTCGGTCGAATGACCGTTCCTGAAAAAACGTTCGCAGACGGTATCATCGCGGGTGATGTGTCCTACCAGGGGTCGAAACCGAACAACAGTGACGTCACCGAGACTGACGGCGACTCTCCCCCGAAACTGGACGGAATGATCGACCAGATGGTGTCGGACATGGAAAACGACAGTAACGTCACGCGACTCGGATCCGTGGGGGATACGGTGCCGAACGGTACGTACTTCGCCGAAGATGTTACGGTGGACGATGATCTGACGTTCGATCTCGAGGACGGAGATACAACACTCGTCGTCGAAGATGAGTTGATCGTAGACGATGGAACCCTTCACGTCGAAAATTGGAGTCAATCTGAAAGTACTGACCACAAACTCCAGATCTACGTAAAGGAAGGAATGCACGTCAAAAGTACCGAGATGTGCGTTGCACCGTGTTCGTCGGGTAACGTCGACTCGAAGCAACTTCAGGTCTACGGAACGTCGGAAACCCACCTTGCATTGGGTACGGGAAATACCTCCTTCGAGGGCATAATATACGCGCCGGGAGGCGAGGACTGGAACAAGACGAACCGATACATCACCAACAAAGAGGCACAGTTGGTGGTCCAATCGAACGTCGATATGGTAGGTTCGACCGTCGTATCGTCCGCCCATCTTCAAAGCAACGCCCTGAGCGGGTTATACGATGCGTCACTCGAAACGTTCAGTCCGGAGGTCGCTCCAGAGGGCTATCTCTTCCCGCCACACCTGACCTACCTCAATATCGCCGAACACATCGTCGAAGTGAAAAACACGTAACGAAACGTTCGTTTCCGAATGGGTACTCCGACACCCTTCGTTTCGAATCGCGTCGGGGCTGTTCTACGCGTTCCGTTCGATCGTTTCCGTCACTTCTTCCCAGACGTCATCGGGGGCTTGCTCGCCGTCGACTCGCTCCAGATTGCCCTGTTCGTCGTAGTACTCGATGACGGGTTCGGTGTTTTCGCGAAACACCGACAGTCGCTCTTTGACCGTCTCTTCGGTGTCGTCGTCGCGTTGCTCCAGACGCTGTTCGATTTCCGGATCGTCCGGCGGGTTGTATTCGACGTGGTAGATATCCCCAGTCTCGGGGTCGAGCCGACGGCCGGTCAGCCTGTGGACGAGTTCGTCTTCACCCACCTCGAGATACAGGACGACGTCGAGGTCGGTCATGTCCTCGAGTTCCTCGGCTTGCTCGAGATTCCGCGGGTAGCCGTCGAGGACGAAGCCGTCGGCCTGGCTGAGCGCTTCGTCGACGATGGCGTTGACGACTTTGTCGGGGACGAGTTCCCCTCGATCCATGTACTCGCCCGGCGTGTCGTACTCGGTGTCCATGTCCGAGATGTCCATCTCCTTGTTTCCTCGCAGTGCGTCGCCGGTCGTGATATGATCGACGTCGAATTCCTCGGTGATCCGTGCACTCTGGGTCCCCTTCCCTGCCCCGGGAGCGCCCAGGATGAGGATTCGTGGCTGAGCCATACGAAGTCGTTCAGGGCCAGCGCATAAAGGCTTAAAGAATCGGGCACGTCGGTCCGATATGACTCGCTTCGACGCCGCCGATCCAGCCGAGCGACGAAAACTGTACGTCGACGCCATAACTGCTCATCGAAACCGCGGAAGCGGCTTTCTGACGCTCGAGGTCGACGATGCCGAGCTCGATGCTGCAGATGATGCCCCCGACGAATCGACCGGCGCGCCCGACTCCAGTGGGGACTCGGCCGACGAAAGCGTCGAACTGGATGCCCCGTGGGTTCAGTTCGGGAACGGAACGCTCAACCTGGACTGTACTGACGCGGAACTCGACTCGCTCAAGACGCTTCTCGAGGACTTTCCGGCGTTCAAGATCGACGATCTGATCCGACCCGAGGAAGCCGAGGGGGTCAACGCACGTATCAGCGCGAAAGCGGATCCGAACCGAATCGCTCAGTTCATCGACGGGGTCTTCCTCGAGGTGTACGGCTTGCCAGCAGAGATCCGTGTCTGGGTCGTCGAGGTGTAAACCGCCGGTGAGCTACCGAACGTGATCGAAGGAGCAGGAATTTACCTCGGTGGCCGGACGAACGGTGTCACAGATCTATTACTCTCACGAGTACCACGAGCAGATATGAATATAGAGCGATGCAACGACCGACAAACCCGACGGTGTAACCTACTTCGCGACGGTTTCCGCTGGCCAACCCCGATCACGAAACCGACCCGACATCGGTCGGACTGATCGCTGATCTTCCGGGTGACTTCCTCGGTCTCGCGGATGGTTGGTTCGACGCATCGCGAATCCGCGTTTCAACGGCTGGTGGACCCGATCCCGTACTCGGTGCTGCGGTCGCTCGGCCGATCGCAGCCGATACGACAGCGAGAACACGGTGTTGTACTTCGCGGCGACGAGCCAATGGTGGACGCCGAATCCTTCTCGAGAAGTGGACGGCCGACCACGGTTTCGAAACCGACGTCCGTTCGATCTTGCTCACCGAGAAACGACACGACAGACCGCTTCGCGAACCTGTGTTCGGCACGCGGGAATAATCGGTCCGCGATCGATCGGACTGCGGGACCTGATCCGAATACCCGTCCCCAGGTCGATGGGAAACGTCCCCGTTTTTCGAGCAACGCACACGTTCGCAAGCGCCCGGCCATTAACGGGCGACAATATTACGGGCGACAATACGGACACTCGTGGCAATACAGACACCGGGTCGTGGACCGGGAACAGAGACTGATCGGAGAAACGCCCCACGGAGCAACAGCGACAGACAGAAGACCATCGGCTCCAATCGTGGAGTGATGAAACGGGAACGATCGGCGTCATTCGCTCCGGGATTTGTCAGCGCACTTCGTCGTCTCGGGACCGACAGACCGCAGTAGCAGGGCGGTTTCCAAATAGATAAGTGGCCCCGGCAATCATCGTCCGACATATAAGCGACCTTCAAAAGAGGTGAATACAATCTACAGCGCACTTACGACCCCGCTGCAGCAGGCTCGCACTCGAGTCGACGTGTTCCAGGAGATCTTTCTGGTCTTCCTCGCACTCGGGACTATCGTCGGCATCGTCGTCGTCGCGTACACCTTGTACAACGCGTACAAGTACCGTGATACCGGCGAAACCGATTCCGATGTGAACCTGCCATCAGTCGGGGAGTTACCGACAGGCGGAAAGGGCGGCAAGAAACTGTTCCTCTCGTTCGGCATCAGCGCGATAATCGTCATTTCGCTGGTTGTCTGGACGTATAGCATGCTGCTGTACGTCGAAGACCCCGGCCAACAGCAAGAAGAAGAACTCAACGTCGAAGTTACCGGACAGAACTTCGCGTGGTTTTTCGAGTACGAAAACGGTATCCAGTCGACGGCCACGCTTCGCGTGCCGGCCGACGAACGAGTCTGGCTAGATGTGACGTCGGGCGACGTCTGGCACGCGTTCGGTATACCCGATCAACGGGTGAAAGCCGACGCAATTCCGGGCGAGTATGACAGGACGTGGTTCGAAGCGGAAGAAGCAGGTCAAACACACGAGATCAAGTGTTACGAGCTCTGCGGTGAATTCCACACGTCCATGACCGGGAGCGTACAGGTCATGGAACCCGAGGCGTTCGACGAGTGGATGAACAGTCAGCTGACGATGTCGTATACGGTTCAGGACGGGAACGAATCGCCTGTAACGGAGGGGTACGAGCTGACTGTCGATCACCAGGAGCGTGATTTCGAGCAGACGTACTCGGCCGATCAATTCGACGAGAACGGCACGATCGAGATCACCGAACTCGACTACGGTGGCGCTTACAACGTAACTCTCACGTCGACCGACGACCAGTTCGAGTCGACGACGAAAGAGATCGACATGACCGGTCCGGTTTCCGAAACGTTCACGGTCGACGTTGGCAATACTACTGAAAGCGACACGAATGGTAACCAAACAGGAACGAACGATGGAGGTGGCAACTGATGAGTGATCTTCCGCCAAAGCGGTCGATCAAGCGGTGGCTGGTCACGACGAACCACAAGGACGTGGGTGTCCTCTACCTGGGGACCGCCCTGTTCTTCCTGCTGTTCGGTGGCGTCCTCGCGCTGATATTTCGCGCCCACCTGTGGAAGGCCGGCGGGACGGGGCTGCTCTCGAACGATCAGTACTATCAGGCGGTGACCGGTCACGGCCTGTTGATGGTGTTCTGGTTCCTCTCACCGATCGCATCCGGGTTCGCGAACTACTTCGTCCCGCTGCAAATCGGTGCGAAGGACCTCGCCTTCCCACGTCTGAACGCACTGAGTTACTGGTTTTACCTGTTCTCGGGCGTTCTCATGGGCCTCTCGTTCTTCCAGGGTGGATCGTTCTCCGGCGGCTGGACGATGTACTCGCCGCTGAACGTGCCCATGTACAATTCCGTCATGGAAGTGACGGCTGGTGGGAACATGACCATCCTCGCGCTGGTCCTGTTTACCATCTCGATTACGATGGGGACGGTGAACTTCCTCACGACGATGCACCGGTCCCGCGCCGAAGGACTCGGCCTGTGGAACATTCCGATGTTCTCCTGGTCGTGGCTACTGACGATCTGGATGATGCTGTTCGCCTTCGCGGCGCTGCTGGCGGCGGTTCTGTTGCTGTCGATCGACCGGATCTTCCTCACGCAATACTTCGCGACGAACGAGGGCTCGAGTCTGATGTGGGCCCACGTCTTCTGGTTCTTCGGCCATCCGGAGGTGTACATCGTCTTCTTCCCGGCACTCGGGATCATGTTCGAGACGTTCCAGACGTTCACCGGACGGCGGCTCGTCGGCCGAAAATGGGTCATCATCGCGATGGTCCTGGTCGCGGTGCAGTCGTTCCTCGTCTGGATGCACCACATGTTTCTGTCGACGATCAACCTCCCGATCAAGACGCTGTTCATGGCGACGACGATCGGGATCTCCCTGCCGTTCGACCTGATGGTCTTCGCGCTGATTTACACGATGGTCAAGGGACGCGTCCGGTTCACGACGCCGTTCCTGTTCTCGCTCGGGGCGCTCCTGTTGTTCATCCTGGGCGGGATCACGGGCGTCTTCCTGGGTGCCGTCGTCCTCGACTACGAGTTCCGCGGCACCTACTGGGTCGTCGCGCACTTCCACTACGTGATGGTCTCCGGCGTCACGGCGCTGGTCGGCGGCCTCTACTACTGGTGGCCAAAGATCACCGGGAAGATGTACTCCGAGAAACTCGGTAAGCTCAGCTTCGCCGTCTACTTCCTCGGGTTCAACCTGCTTTACTTCCCGATGTTCCTCGCCTGGGAGACGCCGCGGCGCGTCTTCCACTACCCCGAGGGCACACAGGTCTACCACCAGCTGGCGACGGTCGGGGCGTTCGTCCTCGGACTGTCGTTCCTGCTCGTGTTCTTTACGCTGGGGAAGAGTCTAGTATCCGGCCCCGACGCGCCGGACAACCCGTGGACGTTCTCGCGGACCGCCGAGTGGGCGATTCCCTCGCCCCCGCCGCTCGAGAACTGGCCTGATCGACCAAGCTACGCCAGCGGCAAACTCGAGTTCGTCGATGATGCGGCGGCTGCGACCGACGGCGGCGTCGCTCACGGCAAGGAAGCGGCCGGGACGGCGGCGGTCTCCCATGAGGAAGAACACGCCGACCACGCCAGCATCTGGCCGTTCGGCATCGGCGTCGCCACCGCTACGTTCTTCCTCGGCTTGAGCGGGATGTCGCCGTACGTCTACTCGTTCGTCACCGAACACATGCACGCCGGCGAGTTCGTCACCCTGTCGGATTCGGCACCGGCGAAAAGCATCGTCTATCCGGCGCTGACCGCGATCGGGATCGGTCTCCTCGCAGTCACGTTGTTCCAGTTCGGACGCGAGCAGTTCGACGCACCCGAGATGGCGGTCGCCGAACGCTGGCCGTTTGGCGGCATCAATAACGAGAAACTGGGCGTCTGGTTCTTCCTGGCATCGGACGTCGTCGTCTTCGGTGCCGCGATCGGTGCGTACATCTTCATGCGCATCCACGGCGGCTGGCACAACTGGCATCTCGACTCGATCACCATGGCCGGCCTGTTCAACACGTACGTGCTGTTGACCTCGAGTTTCGCGGTCGTTATGGCACACGTGATGGCCGAACGCGGAAACAAGAAAGGGCTACTCGCCTCGCTCGGTGTCACGGTCCTGCTCGGATTCGTGTTCATGGGGGTCAAGGCCTTCGAGTACAGCAGCAAGTTCGCCGACGGTCACTACTGGTTCAGCGGGATCGAATACTCGTTGTACTTCGTGACGACCGGCCTGCACGCGCTGCACGTCATCCTCGGACTGTTGATCGCGCTGTTCATGATCTATCGCATCGTTTCGATCGATGCGTACCTCGAGGATCACATGCCGGTCGAGTACTTCGGCCTCTACTGGCACTTCGTCGACATCGTCTGGGTGTTCCTCTTCCCGCTGTTCTACCTGATGTAGCGCCTCGCCGCTACGCAGGATCTTTCATTTTCGGCTTCGGGTTTCGTTGATTTGCGTTCACGCTCGACCGTCGTAGATCGTAAAGAGCAGTTTTCGGTCCAACCACGACACGCGTAGCGACGCCAGAACCGGGTACGCTTTTGCCTCCATCCCGAGGGATGCCTCGAGTTAAGCGCATTGCGGAGGGGTCACCGTCCGTCGTTTGGAGACGGTCGAGATCGGTCCGACGCGGAACAACCGTGCCGAACTACGGCTGCGATAGCGGTGGCACAGGGACTGGATGAGGTGGGACGTCTGAAGGCACGGAATCGGTTCGGCCGCTCGAGTGGCGGGTTTTCTACGGCCGGCACAGATTGAGGGCCTTTTGGGTCATTTGAAACGAATCTCGTGACTGAGCGAAGCGACGCATCGCGGGAGTATGGCCCCCGTGGGAGGCAGGCGGGACAATCGTCCCGCGCCAGCCGCCGCGACATCGTCGGCGTGGACGCCGACTGCTCGAAGGCTCGGAGACGTTCTCCCGTCCGCGAACGATTCGGCTTCGCTCGATTCGAGGCGTCAAACCGTCTCGAATTACATGGTCCCAAAGCGGGTCACCCTGTCCAGAGCGATTTACTCCGCTTAGATCGGTTCACCCTGCCCAGACCAGCGCGTACACGAAGGTAAACAGGAAGTAGACGAGAAAGACGGAGATGGCCGCCTTGAAGTGGAACGTAAACAGTTCGTACTCCTCGTCGTCGCGTTCGTCGTCGAACGCCTCTCGCTCCGCGTCGGAACAGACGTCCGCGTGGTCGACGCCGATGTGAAACGTGACGTAGCGGTCCGATCGAAACGGCCGACCGCAGTACGGACAGGTGACTCCGGGCGTTTCGTCCGCTGGAACGTCGTACTCTCGCTCGAGCGAGTGCTCGGTCGCCATTCGATCGTGTATTACGGCGGTGTGAGGAAGTGCTTGCCGGTTCGATGCTGCGAGAACTCCTTCCCGTGTGTCTCATTCCCGCAAGCGATCAACTCGGGACGTACGGGGGGCTCATCGTTCCCTGGGAAACGAGGTAGAGGCTCACCATCGTGAAAAAGACCATGAAGACGATGAGCGGATACTGACTCCTGATCGCCTGGAGCTTGCCGGGAAACAGCTCGAAAGAGACGGTATGTGCGATCCACACTGCGAGGACGTGGCCGAGCAGGATACCGCTTATTTCGACGTAGCCGAACCAGCCCGGCAACGCGTACTGCGTCGGGTTCGGCGGCGGAGAAAGCGGCATCGCGAGTGCGTCGAGCATGGACGGCCACAGCGACAACCCGAAGCCGACGTAGTGGGCGAAATGATAGCCGGCCGCGATGGCCAAAAGCGGTGCGGCGAAACGGAGGCCGAGGTAGTGTCGTGAAAGGTAGGTCTCGGCGCGCTCGCGCGTTCGATCGATAGCCAGCCAGTACACCTTCCAGAACAGCGCGAAGCCGCCGACGAGCAAGCCCAGGTAGACGAAGACCGGCGGTACTCCGAATCCGACGAGCGCTTCGATCGCCCGGACGCCCAGTGGCGTGACGATGAACCCACTGAATGTCAGCTCCCAGACCAGTGCGATGACGAAAGCCACGAGCGAGGAGTCGGTAACGAGGTCGTCGTCGCTCAGTCTCGATCCGGGATATCGCAGTTCTAATCCGTCGTCCGTGCGCTGGATCGGTGCGACCGCGCCGTAGCAGCGAAACCACAGCGAGAGCGGGTCGCCGCGGCGAAACCACGTTTCCGGTGAGAAGACGATCGCACTCGAGATCGTAAACAGCGAGTACACGACGAGGACGGCCAGTAACGCATCCGGCGACGAGGTCAGTGGCGCGACAATCTCGAGCCAGACGAACGTCAACAGCGCCACGACGGCCGGCCAGGAGCGGTACGCGTCGGGATAGGATTCGTAGCCGTTCGGAAGCGCGGCGGCGATCCGACGCCACGGGTTCAGCGCCGGCCACGGATTCCCGACGGTGTAGGTGACGATCGTCAGCAGTGCGCGTCCGCCGACGAACGTCAGCAGGACGGTCGCACTGACCAGTCCGATATTCGGACCGGCGAGCCCGGCAGCGACGATGAGCGCGAGTCCGACGAGGCCGACCGCGCCGAGCAGGAGCGACCCCGCGGCCAGCAGCCGATCGGCGGAGGCCTCGAGGGCGCGATCGTGGTAGGTTCCGATCACGTCGCGGTCGGTGACGAGCATCGTCACCAGGGCCGACGCACCGACGGTACCGCCGCCGGTCGCGAGATACAGCCACGTCGGGACCGTGACGTCGGTCGACCCTGTCAGACCCGCGGCGACGTTGCTCGCAGCGACGATGCCGGTTCCCGCCGCGAGAGCCGCCAGCGCAATCGCCAGCACGATACTGGTCCGGCGAGTCAGGGCCGAACGTTTACTCATTGTCAGCTAGTTACGCTGACGGCCCATCTACGTGTTGCTTCGCCGCGATCCGCTGGTCGCGTGGCACTGGCTTCGATGGTCTCGACGACCGTCATCACTCGACGGCAGAATCGGCATGAGGAAGGTATAAGTATCCGTCAAACGCAATCCCGACCAATGACGAGCGTTCGGACGTACGCCCTGATCTACGTAGCACTGATACTGTTAGCGACGGGGAAGTTTGTCTTCTTCCACTTCGATGGGATTTTCAAATATTGGATGGCGATCACCGGAACGCTGATCCTTGCGGCCACCAAGACAACACTGATCGCCGGCTACTTCCAGCACCTCAAAGACGAGCCACGCTCGGTCTCCTATCTGATGCTCACCGCGCTGTTCATGGTGCTCCTGCTGACGCTCGCGGCGGGGTACTCGATTCAATAAGACTTTCTGTTTTCATCTCCTCTCTTTGGTGAAATTTAGAGCACCAGTAATGATCCCCACTTGGTAACCATTTTATCAGTTTTTGACAACCTCGAAAGAAGCATTTATAGAGAATTTTCAAAATAATAAACCCAACCAACAAGGTATTAGTTGCGTTATTTTGTCCTGTATTGGTGTTTGACAGCCGTTTCCGTTTAGAAACGAAATTGGTTATGGCAATTTACCGTGACGGTTGGATGACAGGAACGGATTTTTGCTGATAGTTGAATAGGGCTCCTTTCTATCAGATACTGACCGGGGGTCAAAATCTGGAGCGTAACTTCACCATCTCCATGTGATGCGATTTACCAATGTTGTCCGTGTCTATAAAAGGATTGGAGTATGGTTACGGGTCTACACTTTCTTCTAGCATCCAGCTATCTGCCAACCTGGGGACTTTCATCACCACACCCGGTCCATAAGAGAAACTGATGCTCGAGCTTAGACCGATAGCTGCGAAAGAGTGTTTATACCGGAATGTAAATCCGACTTCTGGATGAGGGTCGGTCCGTAAAATGTCCGTTTGAAGATTTAGTGAGAAGTTTGGGTATTTAGGTTCTACCTGTTTTCCATCTAGTTCCACTTCACCACCAATTCCATGCCGAGTATATTCGTCAATGGACGCTATAACATCAGGATTTCCTGGAACTTCTTCTTTTTTATACACACCATACCAAATATTATCTCTAGTACGATCCGGTGACGTCCAGTGGCTGTTATCCCACCCTAAGGAAAAACCGTCATTCATTGTATTCGCACTTTTTGTCCAACTCTTTTCACCCCAGTTCAAATCGGCAACACCTGTCGCTAGCCACCGGTCATCTTCTCTGTGTACCAAGCTGGCATAGACAGTTGAATCACCCTTGTCGTAATAATCAGCGGTTGTGTAACCACTTCTGGTGTTATTTCTTCTTTGGCTACTCGATATTGAATACTTTATATTATTATTTTCGAGGATTATGCGTGCTTTTTCCGTCTTGTTTTCCCGTAACAGGCGTGCAATCTCTTCGTCTAGGCCAACCTCTGCAGCGGGTATTTTTTCACCTTTTTTGCTTGCACTGGCTGTACCTACAACACTCATGGTTCCAAGACTACCTACTGTTTTTATCACTCTTCTTCTATTGACCATTATATCTCAAAATAACTATTACCAATATATATATATATATATATATATATTTAACTCTTTTACTTTTTAATAATTTGTTTAGATTACGTACTGATGTTTGGAGAGGGCACAAGTAGCCTGATCAGATGGGTACTGCGATTTTATTTTTGGCACCTGAATTCCGAACACCTGTTACTTATTGTGAGAAATTTTAGAAATCGAGCTATTTGATGGCTCGGGTCCTGTCGTGACTGGTCGAGAGTATCTCCTTGAGGTGGAGTCCTCGTCGGTACTGCTCACCGTCAAATCGGCGAGACGACTCAGAATCTCGTCGAACTCGTCGTAGAGGACGGAGAGCCGCTCGACCTTTTCGCGGGGATTCGCGTGGAACCGCCAGGGACTCCCGGTCTCGAAGTGAACGTCGGTTTGACTGACGAACGTGTGGCCAAGGTAGGTCGCGAACGTTCGCGGCCGGATGCCGAGCGCGTCGCAGTACGCGACGATCGATTCGGCGACCCGAATCGAGTATGGCGTCTCCTCGAGGAGCGCCGTTCGAACGCCGGCCTCGAAGCCGCCGAACGCGAATTCGGCGAGTTTCAGCGTGAAGAAGGCGGGATCAGTTACCGGATTCGATTCGGCGGTGGCGTACTCCCAGTCGATGACTCGCTCGATCGACCCGTCGGCGTCGACGAGGACGTTACCCGGGTGGTAATCCCCGTGCGCAGGGACGACGGGGTACTCGACCGGCTCGGCCACCGAGGGCGGGTCGACGTCGAATTCGACGGGCGAAAGCTCTCGGCGGACGGCTTCGGGGGATCGGGTTCGGCGCGGTCCGGCGTGGGCCAATTGTATCGTTCGAATCCAGCGAAGCCCTGTCTCGAGGACGTCGACGAACGCGTCCGGGTCCGGAGGGGACTCCCATCGGGTGGTAGTGTCCATGAGCGGTGTGCCCGGAGCCGGCGATTCCGAAAGCACCGGTCCGAGCGGCGACGACTCGAGTTCGGCGTCCGGGAGCGTTCCCGCAATCGTCCCGTCCGATTCGGTAAGCATCGAGAGAGTCGACGCCGCCCGCTCATTGTATCGGGCGTGTTGCGGTGCGTTCGGCACTTTTCGAACCCTCTCGACGCTGTTCTCTGCAAGCTCGAAAATAATCGATCTGTTCGCGCCGCGGCGTAGCACCCGCGTCGCGTCGGTTCCAGTCAGTGAGGGTGTGTCGGAGTCCGTCGCCGGATTCGTTCGACAGACGGCGACGTAACTTGGATAGGACTGCGCGACGACTCCGAGTTCGGAGGCAAGCGCCGCACCACGGCGAAGCAGGCGGGAGGCGGTCGTTTCCGCGGTAATCGTCTCCAGAACCCACTCGAGCGCGTCCGGGTCCTCGGCCGGCACCGCCCACCGATACTGCGATCCGCCGGGCAGCAATCCGATCAGGTCGACCTCCTCGAATCCGCAGGCTTCGAGCGCAGCGACGACTCGCGACGGAATCGATCGCCAGACGTCAGTCGGCGATCGGCGGTCTGCCGTCTCCGATCTTCCCCCGAGCCCGACGAGGTCGGTCACTCCGCTCGTTCGAGGCCATCCGTTGACTTCGGTAACGAGGGTCCCGCCGTCGGCAAGCGATGCGGTGAGTCGATCGATGTGGTCGACGAAATCCCGATCCGGTGGCCGCGACCCCGTCGTGACGATGGTGTCGAACGAGCGTCCGTCGATGGCCGTCTCGAGATCGTCGCCGGCGAGGGTTGCGACGTCGGACCCCTCGAGTTCCGGTCTCGACTCGAAGAGTCGGCGGCCGAGGGCCGAGGGCTGATAACTGGAGACGCTGTCGGCGAGAGCGCGCAATAGCGGCGTCGTCCGTCCCCAGCCTGGAGTGCAATCGAGACAGTGTCCGGAGATATCGTCGGCGACTAAGGCGTACCAACTGTCGTATCCGACACCAAAGAGGGACGTCAGCACCGATCTCGGTTCGGACGCTGTCTCGAACAGGGAACGGACTGCAGCGTGGCGCTCGTTTCGCTCGAACTGGTCGACGAACGACCGAACGGCTGCCCCATCAGAATCAGTATATACGGGATTCGGTTGCACATACTCGATACTGATTGTATTCAATTTTGATATGATCTCCATACCGGTACATAGCACTCTATAATGGAGCTGTTACCGCGATATTTGGCCGCTGATCTCCGGAGAACGAATGCCAGCATCTCCGCTCGAGGAGCCCAGCGAAGCCTCATCGTGTACTCGCTATGTAGAACGTTGGAGGTATCCGTCTCGAAAATGGGGTTACTGCTGGCGATTGATCAGGTAAGCATCGAGAGGGTTTTTCGGGGATCGACCAGCCCGCTCAGTGTGACGAGGACGCCCCAGATACCGACTCCGAGACCGATAACGCCGGCGAGAGCGACGATATTCGATACGTACGGGACGAGAAACAGCACTGCGATGCCCATACTCGCGGAAATCGCGGAGATGAGCGCAACGGACCGACCGATGCGAACGTAGTCGAACGCGATTTCGCGGTACATCACGACGACGTTGACGGTGGTGTAGATACCATACGTGACGACGGTCGCGAACGCCGCACCCGGAACGCCGAAGCGCGGTATCAGGAGGACGTTGAGGCCGGCGTTGGCGGCCGCAGTGAAACCCTTTGCCATCGCGCGGTCGGACGCCCGCCCGAGGTAGTCGAGGCTGTTGGTCGTCACATTCGTGATCGCCTGAAAGACCACGTAAATCGCCATCAACTGGAGGACCGGCACGGCCCCGGCGTAATCAGCACCGAACACCAGTCGGACGGCAGGATCGGCGACGAGGATCAGGCCGACGGCCGCAGGAATGTAGAGGAGGAGGATGTACTGCAGCGTCGACTCGTATATCCGAGCTGCCTCCTCGAGCGCACCGTTGGCTTTCTGCTCGCCGTACGTCGGTGAGACCGAAAAGCCAAGCGAGCCGGCGGGAACGAGAACGAACTCCGTTATCTGCTTGCTGAGGACGTAGTAACTCACCGCGAGCGGATTGAGGAAGAATCCGACCAGAACCGTATCGATACGCTTGTCGATGATGTTCGCACTGGTCGATGCGGTCAGCGGGATGCTGTACCGGAACATGCGATTGCGAAGGGATTTCTCCCCGCCGTCGTCCTCGTAGGTCGTGTAGAATCGCCGATAGAGGAGAATTAGTGCGATGATCGCGGCAAATGCCGCGCCGACCAGATAGCCGAGCATAGCGCCGACGACGCCGAGTCCGAGAACGGTCAGTGCGACGACAAATCCGACTCGCGTGACGTTGTTGGCCACGTTGACGATCGCGCTGAGCTCGACTCGATTGAACCCCTGAAAGAGCGTCTGGCCGTACGAATTCAGCGACTGGAAGACGAGATATCCGCCGCCGATCAGCAACAACGGCGCTGCCTCCGGGGTGTTGAGCAACGCGGCCACTTGCTCGTGGCCGACTATCATGGTGCTGGCGACGATCGCGATCAGTATCAGCCGATACCCGAGCGACGTCCGGAGGATGTACGGGACCCTCCCCTCGTCGGTTTCCTTGTATTCGGACACGTACCGAGCAGCCGACCGGGCGCTTCCGAGGTCGGTCACCATGCCTGCGACACCGAGAACAGCGATGACGAAGAAAAACAGCCCGTACTCGTCGGGGGTGAGCAAGAAGCGGGCCAGTAACAGCATCAACACTCCGTTGGCGACGTTCGTAACGAGTCGGGCACCCAGCGTCGCCTTGAATCCCTCGAGGATTCGCTCAGTGACCGGCATCGATAGATACCAACGCCGACCAGGTTGTCTGTCGAACAGTACCCGTGATCGTCGGTTTCGAGGTTGTCTGTCGAACAGCACTCGGGCCCGGCGATTTCGAGGTTGTCTGTCGAACAGCACTCGGGCCCGGCGATTTCGAGGTTGTCTGTCGAACAGTACCCGGAATCGTCGGTTTCGAGTTTATAACTCGAGCGCAGACTGGCGGACGGTCCTGTCGGCGACGACGGGAGAAGGCGTTCCTGATCACTGCGCAGACGGTCATCGACGGACGACATTGTTATCTCCGTCTTACTGCAGTCCGAATCCGTTGTCCGCATCGAAAGAGATTCGTAACCGATACATACGCGACCGTCGCGTTGTTGCTCGAATGCGGCAATCGAGAAACCTGAGCGGCTGCTGTCATCGGCCAAGCGGTGGGGATGAACGTCGTATCGATTTCCCGATGGCGACTGATTCGGTCTCCCCCTATCTGAACCGACCCGCGCCACGTCACGAAATGGTCGTCCTCGACCTCGGAGGCTGACGCCGATTTCGCCGTCGTACCGGATTCGGGATTTCGATCCGGCCTGGGACGTCGATGCTGCCTTTGGCACGTTCGCCGAGCTCGGGTCGTCGGTCGGACCACCGCCGACTCACGGTTTCGAACCGACCGTGTGATCGTCAGAACGGACATCTTCCGACTCGCAATCTGGTTCACCCTCCAGTGCGACGCTCTCTGCCGAAACCGCCGCCCTGAGCTGGACAGCGTTGTGGGGGACCTCGTCGACGGCGTCGCCCTCGAGCGGGACGGTCTCACCGGAACCGCCGTCCCAGTCCAGCACGGCCGCTATCGAGTCCGTCATCTCGGGCTCCGGTTCGACGCCTGCAGTTTCCGCCTCGACGTCAACGACGGTTCCGAGCGGTTCGCCGTCCGCGCTCTCGACTGTCTTGCCCACGTCATCGTCCGTGATAGTGGCGTCCATCGCCTCGAACGTGACGCTGACCCCGGAAGCAAATCCTGCCTGCACAAACGGGAACTCTCGGCACGGGCATGGCTGCCTGCACAAACGGGAACTCTCGGCACGGGCATGGCTGCCTGCACGAACCTGCACTATAGACCGAATCGGGATGGCTCTGTTCTCAGACCAACTCGAGGGCAGTCTCCAGGTCGGACTTGACGGCATCGACCTTGCTGCGGTCGTACAGTGCCGCTGCCGGGTGAAACGCCGGAACGACGGTCCGCCCCTCGTGCCCTCGCGGACCGTGTCCGTTCGAGGAATCCGAGGTGTGTGAGACGTCCCGTTCGAACACCCGGCCGTGTAAATCGGTGATGGTCTCGTCGGTCTCGAGGAGTTCGTCCGTCGCGAAACTCCCCAGCGGAACGAGCACCTTCGGATCGACGCGTTCGATCTCGGCCTCGAGAACCGGCCACCAGGCTTCGATCTCTTCGACGCGGGGATCGCGATTCTCGGGTGGCCGCACCTTGACGAGGTTCGTAATGTACAGGTCCGTCCGGTCGAAGCCGATCTCCTCGAGCGCCCGATCCAGTTGGTCCCCGGCCTGGCCGACGAACGGTTCGCCCTGGTTCACCTCCTGCTTACCCGGGGCCTCGCCGACGAGCATCACGTCCGCGGACAGCGGCCCGACGCCAGGGACGAACCGGTCGCGGTCGAACTGGTCGTCCGGTACCGCCTCGAGCGCGTCTGCAAATTCCACGTCGAATTTCCAGTCGCTGGTGGGCTGGTCGGTCATCGACCGGGATTACGCCGGTGCCGACAAACACCTTTTTGTCGGCCTCGAGTGGACAGTCGGCCGCACTGACTCGTCTCGGCTGGTTTCGCCGAGACGACGATGTGCTCACACTGATCTCGTCGCAGAATCTGTCTGCACTGTGGGGGTCGATACTCGAGGTCGCAAGGCGTGTACAGCGTGTTCGCGGATCGCGGTCCGGCCCATATCGACCGTCGCCGCTCCGGGGAAGACTGCGCTGAAAAAAGCCCGTCATCCGACGTTATCGACCGTGTACTCTGGAATCCAGGGCGGCATCGATCGATCCTTCGACCAGGCGAACAGGTGTCGTTTTTCGTTCGCGTAGTAGTATCGGTAGGCATCGATGTAGTCGTCAGCCGTCCACTCTCCCGTTACCTGTGGCGGGTCGTCGCGACCCTCGGCCGGCCACTCGAGATCGCGAACGACCGCTTCGTCTACGGAACGGACGGTCGCCCAGCAGCCGTGTCGTTCCGCCGGATCGTGATCCCACCGGTAGCGCCACTCGTCGTGAGCCGCGTCGGTGTAGTCGCGCAGGTACCGCCAGTTGGCGGCCGACCGCGCCGCCCACCGGGTCAGCGGATGGTCGGAATGGGTGAAGTACAGAGCGTCGGATTCCGGATACCCGTTTAGCTGCGCGGCGGTCGTCAACACCATCGAACATTCGAAGACGCTACTGGATACGTGTCGATCGACGAGCCACCGCGCCGCCCGATCGAGGTCGCGGTCGAGCCAGAAGGCGTTGACCATTCGATCGGGCCTTCAGTCTGCTGGAAGGTAGGTCCCATACCGGCGATTGCCGATCGGGCCGACGTATGCAACTCACAGCGGAGGATGAGAAAACGGCTCTCCAACAGCGGGCGAAGCGTTCAGAGTATCGTCAGAAACCCAGCCGTCTGGAGCCCGAAGCCGAGCAGGATGAGGCCGACTCCCACACCAGTTACGAATTGAACGACGTTGTTCCGTACGACGCTCGATTCGGTTCCTTTGCTGATTCGAAACTGGGCGTTTCCCTCTGGAGCCCCAACGGTCGCGGTGACACCTGTTCCCCACTCGTCGGGGACGCTCTCGAGGACGCCGCCAGTGACGTGAACTGGATCTCCCGGTTCCAGTCGAGCTTCACGATACTTCGTGCTGTCGTCCCCGGGGTCCCAGGTATCGAGTGCACCGTCGAATTCGCCGGTCGTCTCGTCGAGCGTCTCGAGCCGATCACGGACCTCCTCCGGCAAGGAGTCCTCGGGTTCGACTGTCAGAGCCGTTGTCCCCATGTGACCGGTTACGTCGAATTCCCCGCCGACAGGGTCGAGTTCGACGCGGGTCCCGCCGTCTTCCACGGCGAACGATCGTTTGATCTCGTCGTGTTCGGCCAGTAGCCACGTCTGTCTGGTATTTCGCTGTCGTTCCGGTTTCTGGACCCCGCCGACGTCTAGTCCCTCGGCGTCCGTTCTGTGTTGGCCCTCCGTCTCCATCCACACCTCACAGTAGAGGGCCTCCTCGCCGGAGAATGGCGCTTCGACTGCTCCCTCATCCACCAGCGGTTCGGCACGTCCCTGGAATTCGACGGGACCATCAGTGGTGGAAATACGTCGCAATGGAATAGCGTCGCTTTGGTACACCGAGATAGCCGTCGTCAACCGGCGGAAACCGGCGATGACGAGCAACCCGCCGAAGGCAGACACGAGGAGACCGCCGGGAACGGACATTCATCTCCCCCCGTTCGTTTCTCGTTCTGTGTGTCCGATACCGGTGCCCTGGAACTCGTCGTCAGGAGACTGGCCGCCGGGATGATACGCGCACCAATCTACGAAATGGGTGACTCCAACTGAGGCTCGCACTCGTTGCTGATCTACCCAAGCAGTTGTCATACCCGCCTGATGCCACGTGATTGTCATTATACTACTGGCCGGAACGTGCACACGGCAGGCACGGGCCGACTACTACGAGACGGTTCGGATCACTGATGAGTTATCCGACTTCTTGCAGTACTTCCCGATCGACGAATCTGCTCCTGATTTTCTCGCCCTGACCGACGCGGAGGTGACGTCGTCTTCGAACGGCGACCCGTATGCGCCGGCGAGAAAACAGACCGAAATCCTTCGAACGGCGGACAGACTCCAATTCTTCCTTCTGTCCATCGACTTCGGCGGGACCAAGATGATCACCGAACAGGTCACTCAACACGGACTCGAGGTCGAGACGGTCGTTACACCGACTCTCGAGGCGACGATCGAATCGGACCAATACGCATCGCTCATCAGAGAGAAGATGGAGACGGGCCGGTCCACGATGTTCGTTTCCCAGCAACGCCTTCCGTTTTACCTCGGTCTTGCATATGATGGTCGAGTTCAGATCGGCGTCGAAGACGACGAAGGGATCCCACGATCGCTCCTCGAAACGAGCGACGAAACTGTCAGAGAGTGGGTCGAAGGCGTCTATCGAACGTACCGAGAATCCGTCCGACGAAAATCACTCGAGGAATTTTGATACCCCGTGGGCCACCCAGTGTGTGGCATGGACAATTCCCGCGGAATAGGCTTCACCAGGACGGCTCTCGATCAAAACTTTCCCGGGCGTTTTACGACCGCTCGCGCATCCTCTGTTTTTCTGTGCTCCACGCACCGATGTCGATGAGTTTCTCGCTCTGGACGTGTTTTCCGAGAAATCCGTCGAACGTCTTCTCCTCCCGTTCCAAACGCGTTACCAGCTTCGTCGTATCAGTCAAACTTCGGATGAACATGCTATGTCGAGACACGCTGCGGACAGCGTATACAGGTGACGACATCGACCATTGGTGTGACAAAGCGATTCCGGCCGCCGAAAAGAGACGGTGAGCTAACGCGCGATAGCTGTTTTACTCGTTGCCGAACATCTGGCGCATCATCGGGTGCATTTCCATCATCTGCTCCTCGGCAATCTCCTCGTACAGTTTGTACGTAATGGAGACGGCAAGCAGCAGTCCGGTCCCACTGACACCGCCGATGGTACCGAGCATGTTCGCCCAGACGGCAAGCAGGCCGACCAGCGCGCCGCCGATGACGGTCACCTGCGGAATATAGCGTTCCATGACCTTCTCGATGACGCCGACGTTCTGACGGAAACCGGGTATCTGCATCCCCGAATTCTGGATCTGCTGGGCCGTCGATTCCGGACCCATGTCCGTCGTCTCGACCCAGAAGATGGCGAAGATCGCGCCACCGACGACCATGAACGTAACGTCGATCCCGATCCGGATCAACACTTGCCACGCGTCCTGTGAGACGTTTGCCGTCCACCAGGTCCAGTCCGAACGCGAATAGATCGGAGCGACGTAGTAGAAGAACCCGCTGATGGGCTGTCCGTTCGAGTACACGCCAAGCCACGAGAGTTCGCGGCCGAGCACTGTAATCGCTCCACCCGGAGATTGACCGGTCGAACTGAGGATCTGTCCGAGGAACTGAACGTTCGCCTGCACTGCGCGAACGAGGATCATCGGGAGGACGCTCGCGTAGATGAGCTTCACGGGGAAGCGACCGCGTGCGCCTTTGACCCGGGCGTGGCTCAGCGGAATCTCGACCCGGACCGACTCCGCGTAGACGACGATGCCGAATATCAACAGCGTCGTCAGCAGTGGGATGATGTGTCCTTGATTTAATAGCAGGTTCTGGAGCCCCTCGCCGGAGACTATCGAGCCAATCTCTACCTTGCCGGTGAGGATGCGATACCAGTCAAAGAAGAACCCGCCGCTCGTTGGCTGGATAAATCCGGTAACCAGGCTCTGGCTCACGCCGGCGATGATGAACAGGCCGATCCCGCTGCCGACGCCCCACTTGCTGACGACTTCGTCCATGTACAGAATGAGGATGCCGCCGACGAAGATCTGGGCGAACATCAACACCTGGACCTGCGTTTGCCCGAGGATGAGTCCGCCGAGTTGAAGTTGACTCTGGGCTGGCAGGAAGCCGCCGGCGAACACCATCGGCAACCCGGTCAGGATCACCATCAGGACGACCAGTAGCTTCTGGAGGCCCTGATAGAGAACCTGGTCGCGCGGATCGTCCGTGTCGAGGCCGAGGAGGTTTGCCCCCCCGAGCAACTGCAAGACGATGCTCGCGGTGACGATCGGTCCGATACCGACCTGCAACACTGTCCCCTGGCCCCCGGCAAGGATCGCACGGAACTGGCCGAAGAGGTCTTCTGACTGGCCGGTTTGCAAACCGAGCAGCGAGACGTTCGTCAGGAAAAAGTACAACATGAGGATGCCCGCCGTCCACATCAGCTTTCGCTTGAAGGGAACGTGCCCCTCCGGACGGCGCACTGCTGGCATCCGCGTCAAGACCGGTTCAGCGGCTTCCTTCCATCCCATATGTTATTCCTCGTCCTGTTCTGCGTCGGCTTCGGCGTCCTCGTCTTCGGCCGCCCGCTCCTCGCCGCGTTCGGAGAGGACCGCCTCGCCGCCCGCTTCTTCGAGTTTCTCGCGGGCTGCATCGGAGAAGGCGTCCGCGGTGACGGTCAGCTGGTTGCGGACCTGACCCGATCCGAGGACCTTGACGACGTCGGCCTCGTGGCCGTCCTCGACGATGTCTCGAGCGTCGAGTTCGTAGCCGTCATCGGTCTCCGTTGCGAGGTCGTCCGCGACGTAGAGGATCGCATCCTCGTCTAACTTCTGAACGTCGATCTCTGCGACTTCCTCGCGGATGTCGTGCGGTCGCTTGAAGCCGTGTTTGCCTTTCGGTTCGTAGTTGTGGAACTCGTGCTTGCTGCGTCCTGCACGGCCGCGGCCACCGCGGTGGCCCGCACCGCGTCGGTTCTTGTGAGAACCGCCGCTGTGGGTGCGCGATCCGCGCTGGCGTCGTTTTTTGCTCGTCATGGTTATCGCATCGATTCTAGGAGGTCGTTAATCTCCCCTGTTGTATGTTTTCCGAGTTGGCCGCCTTCGATTGTTGGCTTTTTGATACCCTCGTGACCGCCTCGCGGTGGGTGAAGTCGAAGTGTTGGTGACAGTCCCTCGTCACGAAGTGTCGTCTCTTCGTCGACGAGCGCTTCGGCCAGTTCTCCGAAGTCGTCGTACTCGGTGTTCTCGACGAGCCACTCCTCGTTGACGTCGGATTGGTTGCCCTCGAGGGGCTCTGCGCGCTTTTCGAGGAGCGTCTCGAGGACGTCCGTGCTCGGCTCGCCGTGGGCGACGTAGTCGTTGACCTTCGCGATCATTCCCTCGTACGCGTCGGTTTCGGGAACGAGCGTGCAGTGGTTGACGCTGTGGACGTTGAGCATCGACAGGGTGTCTTCGACGTCTTCCTGTCGGTTCACTTCGCCGCGAACCTGGACGATGGCCTTCATTGATCGGCCACCTCAGGTTCCTCTCGGCCGCCACGGTTCCGTCGCGGCTGTCGCGACTGGGAAGCGTTCTCGAGCGCGTTGAACGTCGCTTTCGCGAGGTTGACCGTCGTTCGAGTGTTTCCGTGGCTCTTGGTCCAGGCGTTTTCGATGCCGGCCAGTTCGAGGACGGCGCGGACGGTGTCGCTCGCGGCCAGACCGAGTCCTTCGGGGGCCGGGATGACCTCGACCTCGACGGAGCCGGCCTTGCCGGTCGTCCGTCGAGTCAGCGAGTGGGGCCGGTCCGAGCGGTCCTCCCAGGATCCCGAGCCGCGGGGAACCTGGATCATGTTCAGTTTCGCGATACCGATCGCCTTCTGGATAGCAGACCCGACCTGGTCATCTCGACCCTCGGCGTAGCCGACGAACCCATCGCGGTTGCCGACGGTGACGACGCAGCGGAACTTCACGCGTCGTCCGGAGTCGGTCATTCGCTGGACCATGTTGATGTCCAGCACCTCGTCTTCCAGCCCCGGAAGGAGCTGGTCGACGAGTTCGGGTTCTTTCAGTGGGAGGCCAGAGTTGAGGGCGGTCTCCATGTCGTCGATCTCGCCCTCCTGGACCTGCCGGCCGAGACGGGTGACGGGCTGCCAGCCGTCGTCGTTGTAGTTGTTTCCACTCATTCGAGAATCGCCTCTCGTACGTCGTCGAAGTGTTCGGGCAGTTCAGTTGCGTCGAAGTCACCGCTGTACAGCGGTTCATCGAGTTGTTCGGCGTACTCGGCGATGTGTTCGCCGCGTGTACGCGACCAGTCCGCCAGCACGCTATCGTTGTGCGGAATCTCGAGACCGGCGTCGATCGCTCCCTCCTGTACCGCGAACACTTTGTTCCCGGGTGTCGCCGTATTGAGGCCGATGTCGAGAACTGCCTCCTCGAGACCGGCGTCGACAGCCCGCGTGCCGGCCAGCAGGCCGGTCAGGTAGGCCGCGGAAATGTTACTCGTGGGAGCGTCCCAGCCGTACTCTTCGAGATCGCTCGAGTGTGCACTCGCAAGCGTCTCGTCTCCCTGAGGTCCGGGAGTGATCAGCTGCGCCGTAGTGTGCTTGTTGCTCTTGCGAGCAACGAGGCGGGGCTTGCCCGATTTCAGCAGGCGCAACCTCTGATGGTAGTCCGTTCGGACCTCACGGCGACGCCGCATCGGTACTTTGTATCGTGGTCCTGTCGCCATTATTGGTTACCGTAGTTGTCGTCGATGTAGTTCAACAGGTACCGGACGCTTCGGAACTCCCCGCCGCCAGCCTTCTTGTAGAGCTCGCGGTACTGCGTGGGCGTCAGTTCGCCCTTGTCGCGGAGTTCGCGCAGCTTCCGGCGCTGTGCGCGAATCTTGTTCTGCCACTCGTCTTTCTCGTTTTTGCGTGCGCCTTTCTTGCCGCGGCGCTTTCCGTGGCCGTTCTGGTGGCCGTAGGAGCGCTTTTCGTTGCGCTCGCGTGCACGACCCCGGGAATTGCCGCTGGGATCGTCGGCCTGAATGCGACCCTCGTCGACGAGTTCGCGGATTTCGTCTCGAGTGATCGCCTCGGCGATGTCGCCTTGCGCGTCGGGATCGAGCCAGACGCGATTCTTCCCGACGTCGAGGACGTCGGCAGCCAGTCGCTTCTGTGCTGAGAGATCAGTCATTTGATTCCACCTCGACTTCTTCGTAGGTCGGGTTCAGGACGCGGACGCCCTGTTCTTCGGCTTCCTCCTCGATCCGTTCGCGCTTTCGCGCGCCGACCGCAGAAGCGATTCGAACCGCCTCACGGTCGCTGTCGACGCCCTCGAGGTCGTCTACGTTCTCGACGTACACTTCCTCGAAGCCGCTTGGGTGTTTGCCTCGGACGGCCTCCGGCGTGCGGTAGCCGGCCTGAACTTTCGGGCCCTTGCCCTTGACGCCGCGGCGCTGTTTGGACAGTTGGCCGCGCGGTCGACGCCAGGATTCCGGCGTCCGCTTTTTCTTGTGGTAATCCTGCCGATTGAACTGCGGGTTGCCCTCGCTCTGCCGGCGGCTGAGCAGTCGCTGCTCGTCCTCGGAGAGGTCGGGTGTCTTCTCGGTAAGTCCGCGGGCCTGCAGTTCCGTCTCGACGTCTTCGGCTGGCTCTTCTTCCTCGACGCCCTCGTCTTCGATTTCGGCTTCGGTCTCTTCGCTAACCTCGAGGTCGCCGACGTCCGCTTTGATACGCGCTGCGAGCGCGTTCCCGATGCCTTCGGCATCGGCCAGTTCGGATTGATCGGCTTCTTTGACGTCTTCGATGGACTCGAAACCGGCCTCGCGGAGCGCGTCGGCCTTGCTCTCCCCGACACCGCTTATTTCCTCGAGTTCCTGCGGTTCGTCCGCAGCCGTCTCCTCGTCGTTCGGTCGTTCGTCGTCTGCCATCTATTAGACACCTCCCTTGGCGGGTTTGTTGGTGATGTAGACCCCGTCCTGGAAGATTCGGGTGTCCTTGCCGCTGACTTTCGTCAGTTGCTCGATATCGGCTGCCGTCTGTCCGACGTGTTCCTTGTCGGGGCCGGACAGGACGAGCTGTTCGTCGTCGACGGCAACCTCGGTCTCACCGTGGATAGTCGTTCGTCGCGCTGCCTTTTCGCCGAGGAAGTTTTCGATGACGACCTCGTCGCCTTCCACGCGGACTTGCATCGGGAAGTGAGAGTAGAAGACTTCCATCTCGTACTCCCAGCCTTCGGTCACGCCGTGGACGGCGTTCTGGATGTGGCTCTCGAAGGTACCGACGGTCGCGTTCGTCTTCGCGTCCTCGGAACCGCTTTCGATGACCACCTGCTCGTCGTCGGCTTCGACGGTCACGTCGGGGTACCAGAGGCGGCGTGAGACGCTACCTTCCGGGCCCTCGACGGTCACGTCGAACCGATCGACCTCGACGGATACGTTTTCGGGAATTTCCAGTTCGACTCGCATTGTTAGTAGACGTACGCGATCACCTGGCCCCCAATACCCTGTTCGCGCGCCTCGTAGTGGCTCATAATGCCACTGCTCGTCGTGACGACGAGGGCACCGAAGTCTCGAGCGGGGAGATACCGTTTCTCCCACTTCTCGAAGTCCTCAGAACCGACGGCGTAGCGGGGCTTGATGGGGCCGCACTCGTTGATCGCTCCTTTCAATTCGACCTCGAACTGACCGGCTTTCCCGTCGTCGACGTACTCGAAGCCGTCGATGTACCCGCGGTCGTAGAAGACCTCGAGTACGCTGCCGATTTCGTTCGAGGCGGGCGTTACCTCGTGGGTAAGATGACCCACGCTCTCGGCGTTGTCGAGTCCCGAGAGCGCGTTGCTGAGTGGATCGTTTCCGGTCATGTTATCGATACTTCTTGAATCCCATGTCGCGGGCAATCTCGCGGAAGCACTGCCGGCAGAGGTTGATGTCGTATTTTCCAACGAGCCCCTGCTCGCGGCCGCAGCGCTGGCAGGACTCGATCTGTCCCGTTCGCTTCGCCGCGTGCTCGCCCGTGCGGTCGTTATCTGGTTCTGTTTCGCTCTCACTCATCGTCTGCGCCCTCCACGCTGACGTCGAAGTTCGCCTCGAGGAACGCGATTGCGTCCTCGGGGGTCAGTCTGTGGTTCGACGGGATCGATCGGGTGGCCTTGTCGCGCTTGGCGATGCGGTAGCCGGGACGCACTAGGTTGACAGTGACGTCCAATCCGTAGATCCCGACGTTCGGGTCGTACTCCTGGCTGGGGAAGTCGGTGTGTTCCTCGACACCGAAGCTGAAGTTCCCCGTGTCGTCGAACTGCGCCGACGAAACGTCCGAAAGCGGCAGCGCTGTCTCGAGGAACTGGTGGGCGTCGTCGCCGCGAAGGGTGACCTTCGTGCCGATCGGATCGCCCTGGCGGATGCCGAAGTCGGGTTCGGTCCGTTTGGCCTGGGTCCGAACGCTATCCTGCCCGGTGACCTCCTGGATGATGTCCTCGGCCTTGCCGAGTTCGCGACCACCCTGGCCGACGCCCATGTGGACGACGACTTTCTCGACGCGCGGTTCGCGCATTTCGTGGAACTCGCCGGCTTCAGCTTCGCTCATTCGTCATCACCCGTGAAGTTCTCGTCGATGACGACGACGTACTCTTCGATGGTCTCGAAGCCGCCGTCCTCCATCGAGACGCCGACGGTGTTGGATCCGCTTCCGGGCGTCACGTCGATCGCGTCGATCTCGCCGATCTTGCCGCCGTGATTGCCGCGAACGGCCGTCACGAGCGCGCCCTCTTCGTAGGGGAAGTGGGCGACGACCGACTTGTCGTCGTTGTCGATGACGATCGAGTCCTTCGTGTTGTAATCGTCGTCGGTAATGACGGTCGTCCCGTCGTGCAGCGTCAGCTGGGTGTCGCCACCCGAAACCTGCTGTTTCCCCTCGATCTTGCCGAGGCGGCTCTGGGCCGAATCCTCGTCTATCTCGGTCAGCGCGAGCCGACCGCCTTCGTCGGGGAAGACGCGGTAGTACTCCTCGCGGTCCGGGAACGCGACGATGTCGAACATGCCGATCGGGCGCTGTTCGTCGTTGATGGCGTCCCCGTTGACGAGGATCGCATCCTCCGACAGGGCGTATCGCGCTTCCTTCCGTGAGTCCACGTAGCCGAGGACGTCCCGCAGGAGGACGACGAGCGGAACCCCGTCTTCGCCGTGCGGGCCGGCATCGGCCTTGACCGTAAAGGTCTCGGTCTTTCGCTCGACCGGCCAGGACTTCGGTACCGATAGTCGTTTCTGGTGTTTCGTCATTCACTATCACCTTCGAGACGCGCCTCGCGACGCTCGTCCTCGAGATCGAGCTCCGTGATTCGGACGTTCGACGGGTCGAGCGGCCGTGGCACTTCCTCGCCGTCGGCCGTCTCAACGGTGACGTCCTCGACGTGAATCGTCCCGTCTTCGAGGATCGCACGGAGGACCTCGCCATCGTCGCCGGCGTGGTCGCCGCGCATGACCTCGACGGTGTCGCCCGCGTTGACGCGGGTGCGACGTGTGTCGTACTCCTCGCGAAGCTCGTCGGACAGCGTCGCGTGCAGCTGCTTCTGTCGCTCGTGCAGCGGGGCACGCTCCGTTTGCGTTCGCTGTTTGTGTGGTTGCTTGCTCATATCTATACGATCATCGTCGCCGTGCTGGCGATTGCTCCGAAGCGCTCTGCGACTTCGCGGGCGATCGGCCCCTTGATCTCCGTTCCGCGGGGCTCTTCGTTCTCGTCGATGATGACCGCCGCGTTGTCCTCGAACTTGAGCCGCGTGCCGTCCGGCCGGCGGATCGACTTCCGCTGGCGGACGACGACGGCCTCGAGGACCTGTCGGCGCATCTCGGGGGTCCCTTTCGTGACTGAAACAGTCACCTTGTCACCGATTCCAGCCTTCGGCTGGCGGTTCTTCGTCCCCTGATAGCCCGCAACGCTGATGACCTTCAGTTCGCGTGCGCCGGTGTTGTCGGCACACGTAACCAGCGAGCCCTTTTTGAGGCCCTGGGTGACGTCGGCCTTCATCGCCTCCATCACTGATCACCTTCGGGTTCGGTCGCGGCGAAATCCTCGTCGGAAAGCTCCGGCTCAGGCTCGGCCTGACTCGTGAGTTCGGCGAGGTCTTCCGCAGTCGCTTCTTCGGTTACTTCGACGACCACGTGCGATTTCGTCTTCGACAGTGGTCGGGTCTCTGCGATCTTGACCGTGTCACCGACCGAGAGCGGCTCGAGCACGCCCGGCACGTGAGCCGGGATGCGCGAGCGTCGTTTCATCTGGCGGTCGTATTTCGGAACCGCCACATCGTACTCTCGCTCGACGACTACGGTCTTGTCCATGTCCGTCGATACGACGGTCCCTTCGAGGATCTGGCCTCGAACGGAGAGTTCGCCGTAGAACGGACAGGTCTCGTAGTCGTATTCCTCCGGGTTTTCGGGTTCCGGAGGGGTTTCAACGTCTAGTCCTATTGCCATGGTGAATCACCACTTGTTTCCGTGCGTCGGGCGGGTCGTGAGAGCAGTCGCGAGCCATCGACCGTAACGTAGGCTCCGTCCTCGCCGGCGGCGTGGCGGTGATTCCAGGCGGAATCATCGCCTCGATGGTCGGCGGCATCGCCGCCGGCCCGGTCCGCGGCTTCCGATCGCTCGAAACCCCCGGGTTGAGTGTCGGCCAGTTTGGACGCAGTCCCCGACTCCTTTCCGGAGTCGGCGGCTTCATCTGTGATCGCGAATTCGAACGTCGAGCCCGATTTCGGCACCGTGACGACCCGAGATTCGCCGCTCTCTCGAATCTCTATGGAAAGGGTCTTCGTCGTCTCGATGACGACTCTTCCATCGAGACCAACCCGCGAAGAGTCGTCGCTCTCGACGACTCGGACGGGGAGTCCGTTGAGTTCGTGTCGCGGCAAGGTTTCGGGTGTCAGTGCCATTGGTATCGTGTTATTCTTCGTCGGCTTCGTCCGCGAAATCCCCCTCCTCGCGCTGGATCGTCTTGATCCGCGCGACGGTGCGACCCAGTTCGCCGATTCGACCTGGATTCTCCGGGGCCCCGCCGGCTGCGAGGACGGACTTCTGGTTCAGCAGTTCCGTCTCGAGTTCCTCGAGTTCCTCCTGCCGTTCGGCAGGCGTCATGTCGCGGATTTCTTCGACGTGGAGAATCGCCATCAGGCGTCACCTCCCTCGTCTTCGTCTTCCTCGTCGGCGGCCTCCTCGTCTTCCATCTCCGCGACGAGTTCTTCGGCCTCTGCCTCGACGTCTTCCTCGAGTTCGTCGAGTTCTTCTTCGACGTCCTCGTCACCGCCGGGGACTTCGACCTCGTCGAACTCCTCGCCGGTATCGGACTCGACTTCCTCTTCGATGACTTCCTCGACGTCCTCGTCGACAGTCTCGACGGCTTCGTCGGCTTCGGCCTCGACGCCGGAGTCAGCTGCTTCGGCCGCTTCGGGCTCGCCTTCGAGAAGCTCTTCGACGCCTTCGGCCTCGTTGGCCTCGACGGCCTCCGGGACGAGCTCTTCCGGATCCATGTCCTCGTTGATCTGGAAGTCGTCGGGCAACTCGGCACCCGGCGGAATGATCTTGACGTCCACGCCGATCGTGCCGAGTTTCATGACCGCGACGCCCTGGCCGTGGTCGACGACCTCCTCTGCGGGTTCGCCGTTGTGCTTGATGTAGCCTCGGTTGAACTTTTCGACGCGCGATCGTGCGCCCGTCACCTTTCCAGAGAGGACGATCTCCGCACCGAGCGCGCCGGCTTCCATGATCCGGTCGATCGTCGTGTGACCGGCTTTTCGGAAGTACCAGCCGCGTTCGAGTGCGTTCGCCAGTCGGTCCGCGACGATCCGTGCGTTGAGGTCGGGTTCGTCGACTTCCTGAACGTCGATCTGGGGGTCCTCGAGGTTGAACCGCTCCTCCAGGGCCGTCGTGACCTTTCGGATGTTCTCGCCGCCTTTGCCGATGACCATCCCGGGCTTTTCCGCCTTGAGGACGATCTGCGTTCCCATCGGCGTCTTGGCGACGTCCATACCACCGTACCCTGCGCGGCCGAGCTCTTCCTGGAAGAACTCGTCGATTTGGGACCGCTGCAGGCCGTTTTCGATGAATTGGTGTTCGTCAGCCATTAACTATCGTCCTCCGCTGTTTCGCGCTGTTCTTCGACGATGATCTCGACGTCGACCTGTGGCGTGTTCCAGGACGACGCTCGCCCCATCGCACGGGGCTTGCGGCCGACGGATTCGCCGACCTTGTGTGCCGCAACGTGGACGATTTCCATGGATTCGCCGTCGAATCCCTGGTGGTCCGCGTTGGCCTCGACGTTCTCGAGGAGGTCGAGGAACTCGCCCGAGACCTTCTCGGGATACTTGCCGGCGTCCCAGCCGTCGACGTCGGAGCGGTGTCCGGCGCCGGTGTTGTGGGACTTAAACGGCACCGACTGTGTCTCGTCGATGACGTCCTGAAGGTACGCTCGGGCGTCGCCGACGGTTCGGCCCTTGAGCTCGCGGGCGACTTCCTTGCTGTGCTTGTGGCTCATATGACGCTCCCGGAGCATCGCTTTCGCCGTGGCATCCGGATCCGCGTCGACTGAGTAGTTGATTCCCATGCGATGATCACTTCAGTGGGACGAACTTCGAGGATCGGGTCGCGCCGATGCCGGCCTGTCCGTGTTCGACGGAGGTCCGCGTCAACTGGAACTCGCCGAGATAGTGGCCGATCATCTCCGGTTCGACGCGTACGCGCTCGAACGACTGTCCGTTGTAGACCTCGAAAGTCAGTCCAACGAACTCCGGCAGGATCGGCATATCCCGCAGGTGCGTTCGCAGTGGCGCGTTCGCCGTCTCTTCCTCACCCGCCTCGCGGGCCTCCTCGAGAAGCTTCTCCTTCTCGATGGAGAGGCCGCGTTCGATACTTCGCCGCTGTCGTGCGGGTAGCAGTTCCACGACTTCGTCGAGCTCCATCTCCTGCAGCTCCTCGAGCGTGTGGCCGCGGTAGGTGAATTCACCTTCGCGGCCGGTTCGGTACTCCTGACTCATTTGTTTCCACCTCGGCCGGTGCGCCGGGACGAGATGTCACCAACCTTCCGTCCCGGCGGGGCGTCCCGCGAGACGGACTTGGGTTTGCCGGGGTGCTGGCGGCCGCCACCACCGAACGGGTGGTCGACGGCGTTCATCGCAACACCACGGACGCGAGGCCACTTTGTGCCCCGGGCTTTCATCTTGTGGTACTTGTTGCCCGCCTTGACCATCGGCTTCTCCGTGCGGCCGCCGCCGGCGACGACGCCGATGGTGGCCCGACACTGCGGATCAAGGCGCTTGACCTCGCCGCTTGGAAGCTGAACGACCGCAGCGTTGCGGTCGTGAGTGATCAGGTCCGCATTGGTTCCCGAGGCGCGGGCGAACCGTCCGCCGTCGCCCGGGTTCGCCTCGATGTTGCAGACCGGAACCCCTTCGGGAATCTCAGCGAGCGGAAGCGTGTTTCCGGGCTTGATCTCCGCGCTCACGCCGACCTGTAGCTCTTCGCCGACGGTGATGCCTTCGGGCGCGAGGATCAGTCGCTGATCGCCGTCTTCGAACTCGACGGCGGCGATGGGTGCGGACCGGGCCGGGTCGTGTTCGATGTCCACGACCGTCCCACGCACGATGTCGTCTTCCTCTTCTTTCTTGTGGTCGAGCTTCGCTTTGTATCGGTGTGACGGGGCACGGAACGTGGAACTTCCGCGGCCGCGTCGTTGTCCCTGAATGCGTCGTCCCATTCTCAGAACACCCCGATTCGCGAAGCGATTTCCTGTGCGTCGTCGTCCTCTGCCAGTCGGACGATCGCCTTCTTTTTGCCGTTCATCGTTACCTGCGTGTTAATATTCTGTACCGAGATCTCGAACCGTTCCTCGACCTCGTCCCGAATTTCGGGCTTGGTCGCGTCCGGATTGACGACGAACTGGAGCTTGTTCTCGAAGTCCATGTCGTTCATCGCCTTCTCGGTCACGAGGGGGTGTTCGATGACCGAGCTCATCGGTCAGCCACCTCCTCGAGGGCGCTCTCGGTCCAGACGGTCAGCCGTCCGGGCTGGGCGCCGGGTGCGAGATCCTCGGCGTTGACTTCCGCAGCCGTCGTCACGTCGGCACCGGCGAGGTTCCGGGCCGCACGCGACGGACCGGACTCGCTCGAAGTGACGAAGAGGATCGACTTGGGTTGCTTGTACTTCCGTCCGCGGGTCTTCCCGCGACCGGCGCGGACGCTACGACCCTCGTCGGCGCGATCGACGTCGTCTTCGAGGCCCGCTGCCTCGAGGAAATTGACGACCTCGCGCGTCTTCTCGAGGTCCTCGAACTCGTCGTCGACGACGACCGGCAACTCTGTGTCGTCATCGAACGCGTGGCCGCGCTCGGCGACGAGATCGGCGTCGGTCGTCGCAGCGATCGCGCTGCGGACGGCCAGTTTCTTTTCTTTCGTGTTGATCGATTCAGTCCAGTCCTTCTCGGCTTTCGGCGGGTGGGCCTTGCGTCCCTTGATCGTCTGAGGAACGCGGCGACCGCGACCCTCCTGTCGTGGAACGTGGGCCATCCCGCGGCCGCTACCGAACGATTCGGCCGGCGTTCGCAAGCCGGCGAACTCGTCGGCGCCGTAGTCCTGTTTTCGGTTTGCCTGGGCAGCGCGGACGGCGCGGCCGATCAGGTCCGGGCGGTACTGGGTCTCGAAGACCGCCGGGAGCTCGACCGAGCCCGCGTCGTCGCCGTCCAGGTCGCGTACTGTTGCGTCCATGATTTATCCCTGGTTGGATGCGGTGGAGACGTAGCGCACCTCTGGGTCGAGGCGCGGCTGTCCTCCGGGTCGGATCGCCGGGCGGAAGCGCACGAGGCGCTTTTCCGGCCCGGGCAGCGAGCCCTTGATCAGCGCGTGCGGCCCGTCGACTTCGCCGTAGTTGACGAAGCCGCCGTCGACCGTCGCGTCGGCGCCGTCGCCGATGTCGACGAGGCGCTTGTTCAATTCCGTCCGCTGGTGGTAACCGGTCTGACCCTGTTGGGGGACCGTAGAGCGGACGCGGCTCGGGTTCCAGGGGCCGAGGTTGCCGATGCGGCGACGCCAGCCCTGCCGGGCGTGTTTGCCCTTGCGTTTCTGGACGCCCCATCGCTTGACGGGACCCTGGGTCCCTTTCCCTTTCGTGACGCCGCTTGCGTCGACGTACTCGCCGGCGCGGAACACGTCGTTCATTACGTGCTCGCCGCCGTTCTCGACCGTGTCGAGGGCGAAGTCGACGCGTTCGTCGACGGAACCGCCGCCGACGCGCGTCTCCATCACGTCAGGTTTCTTCTTTGGCACCGAGGGAACGTCCCCCGGAACCGTGTGGGTGATGACGCGTACGTCGTCGACGCGGCCCTCCTCCGCGAGGCCGCGGAGTTCGTCTGCGGCAGCGTCGTCGTCGTAATCGTCACCGGGAAGGTCGAGGACGCGATCGAGTTCGGGAACGAACTCGTCGGTCCAGACCTCGGTTATCGGCTTCATACCGTACGGCGTGTCTTCGTACGCTCGCAGTGCAACGGCGCGCATCGGCGGCGTCTCCACGATCGTTACGGGAACGGTCTGTTCCATCCCCTCGGTCGGCGAATTCGCTTGATCGTCGACCATAACGACGTGGGACATGCCGGCCTTGTAGCCCGCGAAGCCCTGCAGCGTCGGCTGTCCGTCGTCGTCCGGCCACGAATTAAAGCGCGGAATCTCCGATGAGGCGCGCTTCCGTGGGCCGAACCCGAGTGAGCCTTTGCGTGGTCTATTTGCTTGTGGCATTCTATCACTCTCTCAGTGAGAGGGGAGCGAGGGTCGCGAACAGAGCCTCCTCCGTTCGCACGACCTCGCTTCCCTGATCCGGAACCGTGTTTAGCCAGAGGTCGAACCCCGGATCGGCAGTGGGTTCGACTCCGTCATCCCCGTCGCCGGCTGCGTCCTGTGCAGCGCCGACGGCAGATGCCTCGATTCCGAGGATAGCCGGCAGCCCTCTCTCGGGCGCGCCGAACGCGACGGTCATCCCGTCACGGTCGACGCGTCCGGCCAGCGTCTCGAGCCGCCCGACGGTAAGTTCTGCACCGAATCGGGAGGCCGCGATACGGACGCCAGCGTCCTCACGGCCGAGTGCTGCCTGCAGGTCCGTCTGCTCGATTGTGAGCCCCGGAAGGGGGACGGCCTCGAGCTTCGCCCGGACCGGTCGTCGCGAAGAGATCCTGACGGTCACGCGCTCTCCCTCCTCGACCGCCATTTTCGGCGGTACGTTGAGGGAGATCGGGTGTTGCATGCCGCAATTGACCCGGACGCGCCCTTCAGGTCCGACCTCGGTCACGATCCCTTGTCTTAACGACCCCGAACCGTTCGATTCGGAGCCGGTCTGTGACACCGCGCGGAGCGGCGGCAAGACGCCCGCGTACTCCAGTTCGTCCCGCATCCCCCAGACCTCGTTGCGAAGGTACGGGGGCGTTGCGGCGTACCGCAAGACGGTGTTTACGAACCCGCCGTCGAATCGTCCGGTTTCGCCGTCCCGATCGGGATAGACGACCAGACGATCGGCCCGGAAAATAGTCGCCGCGCGGGCGACGTATCCGAGTTTGCGAGTTGCCTCGCGTTTGTCCTCGGCTTCCCGGGTGAGCGACGACGGCACGAGTACGCTGACGGTCATGCCGAAACGCTTCGGCGCCGCGTCACTAGACTGTAGCGATCTATTGCGGAGAGGGTCTTAAAAGAATAGCGGATTCGATTCCGGCTGTGAACGCCTCACACTCGCGAATTCGTGCCGAACGGACACACACTCTCGATCGACTACCGATCGCCGTCGACCACTGCGAGAAACCGGAACTTATTGCCACTTCTGACGTCGAGTCGCCGGTCGCCCTCTCCGAGAATCGCCATGCTCCAGCATGTCGATGCCGGGTTGATTCGCAACCCTTATACATCCCTCCGGGAGTAGATATGAGTGCAACGGGGCGCTGGTAGTGTAGTGGTATCACGTGACCTTGCCATGGTCACAACCTGGGTTCAAATCCCAGCCAGCGCATTTCTGTCGCGACCAACTTCGGGAGCGACAGAAATCGAATCTGGGTTTGAATCAGACCAGTCGCAGCACCGAGCGAAGCGAGGTGACCGTCTGGGCGTGGTTCAAATCCCAGCCAGCGCACTTCCACCACTTCACGGCTTCTCTTGTTGTTTACTCGGTCAGCTGCTGTGAACGGTAAATCGACCTTCGGCTTACGTAACACTACACGTGATCCTATTGTCCAGATCATATCGCGAACTCGATGAATAACAGAGCCACTGCAGCACCTCCGTTATTCTCCTCAACTCGTTATAGAGATACAGGAGAAAACCCACGGCTTTAGCCGTGGGATGAATCCGTCACTGCTGAATCAAACCACGCTACAGTAGCAAGCCGACTCCCCACTGTTTAAGAAACACCAGTCTTACATATAAGATATGGACGTACGGCGTACCGTCCCCGTTGCACTCGACGTGGACAGTGATGACGCCGTACTCCTCGAAGACACCGTTAATACGTTCCTCTGGTCGGCTCAATACGTCGTAGACCACGCCTTCAAAGGCGAGTACGTCACCACCAGCAAGACGACGCTGGACGACGAAACCTACGACGAGGTGCGCGAGAAAACGGACGGGTTCAACGGCGGCCTCGTCCAAGCAGCGAGGAACAAAGCAGCGGAAGCCTGCAAAAGTGTCGTGGCACGCTGGAAGAACGGGAAGAAAGCCAGCAAACCAACGTTCACCAGTCCGCACGTCGTCTACGACAAGCGCACCGCGACGTTCCACGACGAGTACGTGAGCCTCGCCACCACAGACGGTCGAATCGAAGCTGACTACGTGCTACCCGACGAGGACAGTGACACACCGCACTCCGAATACCTGTTTTCAGACGAGTACGAAACCACGGGTGCGGAATTGCACTACCGCGACGGCAGCTGGGTACTTCACATCCATTGCAAGAAGGAAGGAGAGTCTGACACGTCGGAGAAGGCAACACCTGAGAACGGAACGGTTCTCGGGGTTGACCTCGGCGTGAACAACCTCGCTGTCGCTTCGACGGGCACATTCTGGACGGGCGACGAGTTCGACCACTGGCGACAAGAGTACGAGAAACGACGTGGCTCGCTCCAACAGTGCGGGACGCACTGGGCACACGAGAACATACAGGCCGTTGGACGGAAAGAGGAAGGGCGGTTCAAGCTGATGCTCTACCGCATCAGCAACGAACTCGTCGCTGAAGCTCGTGAGAACGAGTGTACGGTCATCGCCTTCGAGGACTTGACTGACATCCGTGAACGGACTGGTGCGTCGTGGGGGCACAAATGGGCGTTCGACCGTCTCTACGAGTACGTCGAGTACAAGGCAGCGGAACACGGCATCAAGGTTGAGCAGGTTGACCCCGAGAACACGTCACGGCGATGCTCGCACTGCGGATTCACCCATCCCGATAACCGTGATGGTGAGGGCTTCGAGTGTCTGAAGTGTGAGTACGAGAATCACGCGGACTACAACGCTGCGAAGAACATCGGTTTACGGTATCTCCGTCGCAGGCAAAATGCAGGCGATGGAGGCGTACCCTTGGGCGTGCGCTTGAACAGTGGGATGATGAACGTGAACGGAGGCTATTCTCCTGCCGCAACGGAGGCCAGAACGGGAGTCCACGCTGAATCCCACGACTGCAGTCGTGGGTAGCTCAATCGTGGGGTTGTCGTCCAGACTGATATCACCGAACGGAAAAAATACGAACAAAAACTCAAGGAGTCCAACGAACGCCTCGAACAGTTCGCATATGCCGCGTCACACGACCTCCAGGAACCCTTGCGGATGGTCACCAGCTACCTGCAGTTGCTCGAGAAGCGCTACAGCGACGCCTTCGACGAGGACGGCGAGGAGTTCCTCGCCTATGCTGTCGACGGGTCCGAGCGGATGCGGGATATGATTGATGCCTTACTCGAGTACTCGCGGATCGAGACGCGGGGCGATCCGTTCGAACCGATTGACCTGAATGCCGTGCATGACGACGTGCTCGCGGACCTCCAATTGCAGATCGAAGAGAGCGATGCCGAGATCACGGCCGACGACCTCCCGTGCGTCGAAGGTGACAGTAGTCAACTCCGGCAATTGTTCCAGAACCTGCTGGGCAACGCCATCACCTACAGCGGCGACGAGTCCCCGCGGGTCTACGTCAGCGCCGAGCGCCGAGGCGGAAAGTGTGTGATCTCGGTCGAAGACGAGGGAATCGGCATCGATCCAGCCGACCACGAGCGGGTATTCACGATCTTCGACCGACTCCACAGCCGCGAGGAGTACGATGGGATGGGCATCGGCCTCGCGCTCTGCGAGCGGATCGTCGAACGCCACGACGGCAAGACCTGGGTCGAGTCCGAACCCGGGGAGGGTGCGACGTTCTCGTTCACGCTCCCAGTTGGAAGGGAATCCGATATCTGAACGGCCTGTAGTAACCGGTTGCCCCCAACTGAGCAGTTGATCTGTTGAATACACTCGTTCTATTCAGCGACGGCTCTGCGATCTAGAGGCGGATCAGGCCGGGTGCCTCGGGGTCGTTCGGAAGCCCTTCGGTTTTCCGTGATCCGCAAAAGAGCTGCCAAGCTCTTTTTGGACCTCGCGGGATCGAAGATCCCGCTTAGTGACGAGGGAGCTTTGCTCTCTCGAACCACTTGACTCCGAGGCGGTTCATCCGACCACTGTTACAAATAGCGTGCTGGATACAGCGGATGAACTCGGCACGAGAGCTTTGTTTGTTTCATCAGGGATCTACTGACCGAGTTGTTCAGCAGATATGTTAACGAAAAAACAATTGTAAGGTTGTCAATACTGCACATTTGAGACATTTCTCAGAAAGGGCCCCACCGAACTTCTTATACCCGTTACCCAAGACTGTCACAGTATGGGCACCGGGTCACCAGAGGCGATAATACTGCTAGTAGAAGACAATCCTGGTGATGTTCGCCTCATCGAAGAAGCGTTCTCGGACGGCAACATCACGAACCCGCTTCGCACCGTCACCGATGGCCGAGCAGCGCTCGATTTCATCCATCAACGTGGAGAGTACGAGGACGCTCCTCGACCGGACATTGTACTGCTAGACCTGAACCTGCCAAAAGTTGGAGGTGAAGACGTTCTACACGAAATCAAACACCATCCCGAGTTGGATCATGTCCCGGTGATCGTCCTGACCGGAGTGGACGAAAGATTGATCGAATCTCGAGATCTCGATCATGATTCGGATGAAGATGCAGTCCTCGAAAAACCGGTTGACACCGGCGACTTCGTCGAGGTAATTCAGTCGTTCGAGTCGTTTCGATTAGCAATTATGCGAGAGGACTGATGGTGCCTGCTTCTCCGGTTACTTCTTCACCTGGACTGATTGTCAACATCCTCTTAAGTCGCTCTCAGTCGGTGCCACATTCGCATGTTCTAACCAGCAGCGGCTGCCAATTCTGCGCACACACTGTCAGAAACGACGTGCTACCTACAGAGGTAATTCCACTCGACGGCTTTGGTTGTCTTCATCCAAAGCCGATGAATCAGTCCTTCAGTAGAGATGCAAATTGGACAGGTAGTTCAACTACGGTGGTCTGAAATCGTCATCCAACCTCGCCGAGTCATTCGAGAGAGTCTATGCGCGGTACGTCTGCGCCGGATGATTTAAATTGCACCGAGTCGCCGACCTGCACGCTGTTGAACACCGGTCGGTCAGTTCGGTAGGCCAGCGATTCACCCGCCGGTATGCTCTGCTTTTTGTTTGCTGTCTCGTGGTTGACGTGAAGATTGTAGTAGACCGTCTCGTAGTCGTTCTCAAACCGGCGGGCAAGAGCATCATCAACTGTGACATTCTGCCAGTCTGAGAACGCGTCGCGGTACTCAGCGTCGTCAATATTCAGTGTCCCTTCGTGTGCTAAGACCGTATGACTCTCGTCACCGCCGCGACCTGTAATCGACTTGGCTTCAACCGTTCCCTCCACCGTTGATGACGTTGCGAAGGCAGTATCGATGCCGACTGCGACAACCCCAACACTACCGATTGCACCGAGCAACTTGATGAGTGTACGTCGGTTCACATCAAGACGCTGATTAGATATCCAGATAAGTGTCTCGCAAACTCAAACAACTGTTTTAGGCAAAAATCCACGGACCGAGCGTCTTATTCACTTTTCATCGATACTGAGCAATTGGACTGTCCTCTGGGTGGGTGTCAACTCATGCTCCATTCGCGCTGTGTCTCTCGCACGACTCGAGAAATCGGGCCAATACCTGCCAGGAACATTCCAGGAATATCACAGTGTTTGTTGCACCTTGGGTGCCGCGTCCGATTCTCAGACCAGACTCAGACGGGCGACCTCGAGTCTCAAGTACGTAGAGACCAACGAGTTATCCTGGGCTCTCGTCAATTTTGGTCGTCTTCCCCGCTTCAGACCCCGACCTGTTCGTCGAGTCGGTATCATCCACTCACTGTTCCATCCTCCGTTCAAATTCGGCGTCGCCGAACTCGCCTTCGACGTACTGCTTCTTGAGTTGCTGTCGCCGATCTTCGGTCGTTGGTTCGACCGTTTCGGAGACATCGAACCGGCGGAAAAACGGGTATTCCCGTTGGAGTCCCTCAACGATCGAAACCAGCCTATCGTCACGAGGGAGTGACCCAATCCGGAGAACAGAGACAATCGTCGCAGCGAGAAATATCGCTGCAATGTCTCCGAGGACGAATACGATCAGATCCTATTCAGCCGCTGCTCCAAGCACTGGTAACAGAATGAATTCCTCACTGGCTGGGACACCGCTGGAGAGTGCTGATAATCCATCTACGATCCCCATCAACGCTGCGCCGACCAGCAGGATGCCAGTAATTACGAATCCACCGAAATACAGCCAGTGCCGGAAGGCCGTATCTAACACGTTGGTGCGAAAAGGGATAAAATACATCGGAAGATGCGATCGGTCAGTAAGCAAATCTCCCACCCGGTTGCTTCCCTGCGAGAACTCAAGAACCACTAGCCATCAATCGAGGGTGATGTGAGGGAGTAATGACGGAACCACCCGGATTGATGAATTGAAACGATCTCTTTTCGGAGAAATCGGTCTGATTTGAAGTCGACCGATGGTCCACGAGCAAAGCGAGCACGTTCTCGGGAGCAGTTCGAACCCTGGTCAGTTCCGTCGCCTCACGACGATTCCCTCACGTTACCGGTTACCGTCGTCAACAGTTGGAAGCCTGGCCGTTGACACCCAGAACGCCTCGATCGATAGAATGATCTCCTTGAGTTCGTCGGGCCCGTTCGGTTTCGTGATGCAGGCATTCGCGTTTTTTTCATATACCTTGCGAACTTCCTGTTCGGCAAGCTGTCCGGTCGAGACGATAACGGGAATGTGATTGTGGGCGGGGTCGGCGTTCAGTTCTTCCAAAATGTCACTCCCGCCCATGTCCGGAAGGTGCCAATCGAGGATAACGAGGTCCGTCTCTGGAGCGTCGGCGTACTCGTCACGCTGGTTTACGAAGTCGAGTGCGTCGGACCCGGTCGAGACGATGCGAAGTCTTTCGGTGAGATCCAGCGCGTCGTACACCTCCCGTATAAGTCTCGCATCGCCCGGATTGTCCTCCACGACCAAGATGGTTCGTGGCTGATCCGTCTGTCCGTTCGAACGGGCCATTTGTGCCGGGTAGCATCGGCTGAAATATTAAATCTTGTATAACTATTCACAACCTAGTTACGTTTTGTTATCACCGATAGTTAGTGAAAGGGTAGATTCTCTGGAGTTATCGGCCCGATTAGAATCGATACACGGCCGAATCGAGGTAGTAAGTTCGTGCTCACGAAGAACGACTGCTTGAGCGGATTCGAACGGATGGTTCGCGGGGAACACCCGGATCGTCCTGCATCGGTCGCTACTCCGACGACGTGTTTCGGACCGTCAACACCGGAATCGAAGCCGTCCGAACGAGGTGTTCCGTGACGCTTCCGAGGAGGTATCGATCGAGACCCGTTCGGCCGTGCGTGCCGACGACGACCAGATCGATATCGTGGCCCTCGACGTACGAACGGATCGCTCGCTGGATCGACGGTCCATATTCGACCGTCTCGGCGACAGGTTCGACGCCGGCGGCCGCCGCGTAAGCTGCCGCGTCCGCGAGAATCTCGTTCGCGGTTTCCTCCAGCATCGACATCTGGATATCACTCCGGACGTCGACGCCGAGACTCACGGTGGCGATGGCAGAAAGGAGATGCAGCGCAGCGTTCTCGGCGTTGGCGACGTCCGTGCCGATCGTGAGTGCCTCGCGCGCACACTCGCTTCCATCGGTCGGTACCAGAACGCGACGGTACGGATACGTCGGCGCGTCGCCGTCTGGCCTGAGCGTCAGTACCGGGACGGATGCTCGTCTGACGACGCGCTCGGTCGTACTACCGAGCAAGAACCGCTTGAGGCCCTGCCGACCGTGGGTCGGCATGACGATGAGATCGATGTCGGACGATTCCGCATACTCGCAAATCGTGCTGTAGGGTTCGCCCTGGTGAACCGCGGTGACCGCGTTTACGCCGCGTTCCTGTGCCTGGTCGGCGGTCTCGGCAACGAGTCGTTCGCCCTGCCGCTCGAGGCCATCGACGATCTCGCCTTGTATCTGGAGAACGCTATCCCTCGTCGTATTAGCCACGTTGAGGACGTGGACCGTCGACTCGTGAGCGGCGGCGATATCGAGAACGTGATCGAACGCGGCCGACGCTCCCTGGCTGCCATCGGTTGGAAAGAGGATCTCTGTGAACATGGTATGCGCTGGAAGCGAGATCACTCCCGTACGTCGAGGGCCCCCTCTTCGGCAGTAGCCGCTTCTCGCCGCCAGACGAGTTCGAGTTCGATACTTTGCTTTGCTTCTTTGTCCCCGTCGGACCAGTCCGATTCTCCCTCGAGTTTGAACGTGACGGGTTCGGTCGGGTTCAATCGCACCTGCGTCCCCTCGAGGTCGAGCGTTACGTTACCGTCGTCGTCGAGTTGGTCGGCCAGGCCACGGAGGGTGTCGGCGATTTCCGCTCGGGATCGCTCTGCCTCGGTTTCCAGTTCTCCCATACGTCTCGCTACACCGAAATTGGACTTAAACAAAGAGGGGTTGTCTCAATTCGGGGGACTATCGTGTCGGCGTATCGATTACGGTTCGGTCAGTTGATGGTCACCGCTTTCGGGCTGGAGTCGCGTCCGTCGCCCTCGACGGCGAGATCCTCGAGGGCCAGTTCGAGATTGCGAGTGTTCGCTTTCCAGAATGCGTCGAAAAGGACACCGAGAACCGGGACAGAACCGATGACAGTGTCGACTGCGATGTTCGCGACCATCCGGAGCAACGTCGATTGTGAGACACCCATACGAGCCGATTCGGCGACGAGGTACAACGAGACGGCTGCGGCTGCAGAATCACCGGCCCCGGGGAGGATCCCGACGATCGGATCGAGCCCGAATCGGAACTCCGTTCCCGGGATTCGGAGCCCTTTGTCGAGTGCGTGAGCAACCGTTTGCATTCGCCCGAGAGCGGCTTTGTCGACGGATTCCGGGAGATCGTCGTCGACGTCCTCGAGTTTCGATCGAATTCCGTCGGTTGCGTCAGTTTCCATGACCCTGGTTCGAAGTGAATGAGGATAAACACAGGGGTGGCCGTGGCAAGCGGTCAGGCCGTTGATGGTCGTCGACATGATCCGGACGATTTCGACAGCCTTCGTACGGCTTCAGTTCGATCGTCGATAGTAGCCGCGCAGATGCCACTCGGTCGGTGGTCCGATCCCTGACGGTGATGGGTCCGTCTGACGTCCCTTCGATCGTTCTACAGGCGGAACAGGGCGAGTGCCTCGAGAGTTGTCCTCGTGGTACTTTACACGTAAGCAAAGCGAGAGCTTCAGACCCGTTCCGTAACGGTGATTTCGTGGCTGAGCGAAGCATCACGTTATCACCGGCATGGGCGACGACTCGTGGGGACCGGTGGTCCATCGCTGTCCGCAAACTCTCCGAGTTCAGCCACCGTCCAGACGGGCTGCGATTGCGTCTCGAACCACGTATCCTCGAGGCGGTTCACAACCACGGCAACCATCACTTGACCGTGAAAAAGTTCGTATTTCTCTCCAGCTCACGAGTAACAGTTGGTTCGAATACCGTCATTGCCGCCACATGATCGCCAAAACGGCCGGATGCAGGACCTTCGTACCGAATTCCTGTATTTCACAGAATAATACTATTATTAGCGACGAGTGGCTTTTATACTATGGGTAACTACAGTCTAATACACGGTTGAACGATCAGATCTAGCAATGCAGACGGAACTCTCACCCGCAGACGATACGACCGACCTCCAGTACGACCAGCCCAACGATCGCTACGTCTTCCACCACGACAGCGACGGCACCGCGACGATCACGACGACGATCGTCCACGCCCTCGCGTCGATCGCGAATACTGACGTCTCGCAGGGGGAGTTCTCCCTGTACGACAGCGTCGACCCAGACGCACTCGACCGCATCTTTAGCTCGAAGGCGGATGGGACAGAACGGTCGGATGGCCACATCGCGTTCACCGCCCTCGAACACGAGGTGTACGTCTACGCGAACGGCGACGTCATCATTTACCCACCGGCAGAGTCGCCCCGGCCGCCGACCTCCAACTGACCGCGGCTGCTTCTGTCCCCGTCGACCTGATCGTTTTCGGCGCGCCTTCAGGCGCACTGAGCGGTGTGCCGGATAGAATCGAATAGCACGACTTAGGGAGCTACGTCTCTTCAGCTACACGCATGACTGTCGTTGCATTACTGAGCGTCGCCCCCGTGATCGAAGACAGTATGGCCAGTGAGGTCGCGAAGGCCGTCGACGCGCTCGAGGGGTACGACGTCCGCTACGAGACGAACCCGATGGGGACGGTGATCGAAGCCGAGACGACGGACGAACTCTTCGCAGCCGCACAAGCAGCTCACGATGCCGTCGACGCCGATCGAGTGAGCACTGTTCTGAAGATCGACGACAAGCGGACACGAGACGCCACCGCGTCGGAGAAGGTCGAGGCAGTCGAAACGCAACTCGGTCGGCCGGCCCGAAACACTGAGGACTGACCGGCTCGGGGTGCTTTCGCCAGGAATCGTCCGACATGAGCGGTCCGCGAGGAAACGAAACCGAGAGCGTACCCGGCTACATGGCGCGAAACGCACTGTGAGTGGCCAAGCCATCCCGTCATTGTCGGTCGGAACCGAACGGACAAACGGTTTTAGCACGGAGACTGAATCCCGTTGCATGGAAAGTCTCAATCGGATGGCGATCGAGCTGGTCGACGAGGCCCTCGACTACGCCGAGGAGTTGAATATCGGAGGGTACGACCTCGAGAACGAATCGACAGTACTGGACTTCGGGCTCGAGTTCGAGGGCGGCATCGAAGCCGGACTGTTGCTGACCGAGATCCAGACGGCGGGGATGGCGACGCCGAGCTACGACCTGGGCGAACTCGGCGACGCGTCGATCCCCTTCGTCGAACTGTCGACGGACCAGCCGGCGCTCTCGCTTCTTTGTTCTCAGAAGGCGGGCTGGGAGCTGACGACGGACGATTTCGAAGGTCTCGGAAGCGGTCCCGCGAGAGCGCTGGTGGCCGAAGAAGCGGAGTTTCGCCGCGTCGGCTACACCGACGCGTTCGATCTGACCGCACTCGCTGTCGAGACGGACGAGGAGCCGACCGAAGCCGCAGCCAAGCAGGTCGCCGACCTTGCCGAAGTCGAGCCGAGCAGCGTTTTCCTGCTCGCGTATCGAACCGCGAGCATCGTCGGGAGCATCACGAACGCCGCCCGCGCGGCCGAACTCGCGACGTTCCGGCTCGCTGAGCTCGGGTACGACCCGCTCGATATCGTTTCGGCCACCGGACGCGCACCCGTCGCACCCGTCGCGGGGGACGAACGGACCGCGATCGCACGCACGACAGATGCGATCGCCTACGGCGGTCGAGCGCACCTCACCGTCCGGGAAGACGCCGATATCTTCGACTCGGTGCCGTCGACGGCCGTCGAGAAGCACGGCCGTCCGTTCGCCGACGTTTTCGACGACCTCGAGTGGGAGTTCGAGGAGGTCCCCTCTGATCTCTTCGCACCCGCGACGGTGACGATCGACGTGATCGGCGGTCCGACGCGCGTCTACGGCGAGACGGACGAAGAATTGCTCGCCGATTCGTTCGGGCTGTAATCATGCGATTCAAGCCGGTTCCCGAGCCGCCAGCCGATTTCGCGTTCGTCGCCGCCGTCACCCGCGCGCTCCCCGCGGCCGCCGGCGACGTCGACGATTGCTGTCGGCACCTCGTGGACGAGACGTCCCTCGAGACCCGAGACGAGGCGGCGACCTGGCTGGCGTTTCTCCAGGCGCTCGAGCTGGCGACCGAAGAGCCGGCGGGGTATCGGCGCCGCGACTCGATCACAGGCGTCGACTCCCGGACCGGGCTCGACCGCGGTCGGCTTCGGCGGACGTTCCGGGAGCGCGTCGACGGAGCCGAGAGGGTCATCTCAGTTCTCGAGCGCGCTGACGAACCGCTCACTGCCGAGGAAATCGTAGCCGCGATTCGAGACGCACGACGAACCGACGAGCGGCGATCTCGTCCGTCCCGGGCCGATGGTGCGGACGGTGAGCGAGATCGAATCGTACGGCTCCTCGAGTGGGCGGTTCTTCTGGGGTGGGTCGAGCGGGACAACGGTGTATTCCATGCCTGTGGCGGATTCGAAGAGAGCGAACCCGTGGATGAGGACGAGTGAATGCGTGGATGAAAACAGTAGGTGCTGCGGCTGTTCAGAACGTCCGAATTCACCCTGTGACAGACAGGAAACGTATATGTGGCGTTAGTATCACAGTATACGCAAGTGAAACTATATTTGAGTGTCGTTCTGGTCGGAACTGCCGTGGCCGGGTTGGATTATACCACTACAGGTGATATCAGCGAAATCGGAGCCGATCCCGCCTCCCTGCTCATCGTCGCCGTTCTCGGGATGCTCGGGTCGTATCTGGAGTACGACAGAGATAGTGCCAAACTGAAAATTATATGGGCGGGCACAACCGGCGGTGTTATAGGTGCGCTCGGGACCAGCGAGACGCGGTTCGAACTCGCCGGTGCGGTTTTTGTGGGCGGACTCATCGCCATAACGGCGAAAGCAGCAGTTCGGAAAGTGGACTCTGACTTGCCGACGGAAATACCATTTTTCGACGGCTGAATTACACGTTTCGGCGCGCAGGTGAGCACTCGAGATGCCGTCACCGTGAGGCCCTGAGGTCTTCACACGGTGTATCAGCTGCTGTGTGCCATCGACGGCGGAAAACGGACGCTGGCACTCAGAATCACAGACCGATAGGAAGACGTCGGAACCAGATCGAACTATTCGTCCGACAGACGGCCGGGGTTCCACTCCTCGTCGAACTCCTCGTGGGTGTACGGTTTCGCATCCTCGCCGGCGTAGGTGGCGACGAGCTGGCCGTCACCCTCGAGGTGGTACTTGTAGGTCGTCAGCCCCTCGAGGCCGACGGGGCCGCGGGCGTGGATCTTGCCCGTGCTGATGCCGACCTCGGCACCGAGGCCGAACCGGTAGCCGTCGGCGAAGCGCGTCGAGGCGTTGTGGAAGACGCTCGCCGAGTCGAGGCTGCGCATGAAGGTGCTCGCGCGGTCCGCGTTCTCGGTCACGATCGAATCCGTATGCTTCGAGCCGTGAGTGGTGATGTGATCGACCGCCGTCTCGAGCGAGTCGACGATCCTGATCGAAACGATCAGATCGCCGTACTCGGTGTCCCAGTCGGTTTCGGTGGCGGCTTCTACGTCGACGATTTCGCGGGTAGCCTCGTCGCCGCGCATCTCGACGTCGGCGGAATTATAGCGGTCTGCGATTGCCGGCAGGAATTCGTCGGCGACGGACTCGTGGACCAGCAGGGTCTCGACGGCGTTACAGACCGCTGGGTACTGGACCTTGGCGTCGTAGGCGATGTCTTCCGCCATCGAGAGGTCTGCCTCGTCGTCGACGTACACGTGGCAGATTCCCTCAGTGTGCCCGAGGACGGGAATGCTCGTGTTGTCCTGGATATAGCCGACGAACTCGGAGCTTCCCCGCGGCATGAGGAGGTCAATCGACTCACCCATCTCGAGCAGCGCGTCGACGTCCTCGCGGGCTTCGATGTGCTGTGCCCAGCCGTCCGGAACCCCGGCGTCGGCCGCGGCGTCCTCGATGATCTCGAAGAGGATCCGGTTGGAGTGGAGCGCCTCGCTGCCGCCTTTCAGGATGACCGCGTTCCCCGACTTGAGACCGAGCGCGGCGATCTGGACGAGCGCGTCGGGCCGGGACTCGAAGACCGTGCCGATAACGCCGATTGGTACGGCGACCTTGTACAGTTCGAGGTTCTCGTCGAGTTCCCGCGCCGAAAGCGTCTTTCCGAGCGGATCCTCTTGGTCTGCCACGCTTCGGACCATCTCGGTGATGCTCTCGATCTTCGACTCGGAGAGCTTCAGCCGGTCGACCAGCGCCTGCGTGTACTCGCCGTCCTCGAGCAGTCGTTCGCCCTCGGTGACGTCTTTCTCGTTTGCTTCGAGGACCTCGTCGGTTCGAGCTTCGATCGCGTCGGCGATCTCGTGAAGGGCCTCGGTTCGCTCTTCGTCCGAGAGCTTCGCGAGCTCGAGCGCTGCGGACTGTGCCTCGTCGACGTTTTGTTCGATATCGATCTCAGTCATCGCTCACACCGTTGATGGGAACGAATATGGTTCCCACGGGTTTGGCAGTAGCGATCTTCTCGAGAATGTCGGGTTCGGTCGACCTCGCGATGACGGCCGGAATGCCGTGTTCGCTGACGTCGCGTGCCCCCTCGATTTTTGTCTGGATGCCGCCGAATTCGTCGCTCGTACTTTCCGTGACGATTTCCTGTACCGTGTCGTAGTTCGCCCCGACAGCCTCGATCCGTTCGGCGTGGCCGTCTTCCTTCGGGTTGCCGGTGTAGACGCCGCCGACGTCGGTCAGCGTGACCAGCAAGTCGCCGTCGACGCCCATGGTCGCCGCCGCCGAGAGCATGTCGTTGTCGCCGATTCGAATCTCCTCCGTCGCGACTGCATCGTTTTCGTTGAGTATCGGAACGACGCCCCAGTCCAGCAGCGTCTCCACGGTGTTTCGAAAGTTCGTAAAGCGCTCGGGGTTTTCGAGGTCGTGTTGGGTCAACAGAAGCTGGGCGACCTTCCTGTCGTACCGCCCGAAGCTTTCGGTATAGCGGTGCATGAGGTGGCTCTGTCCGACGGTCGACAGTGCCTGGGACTCCTCGACGGTCCCGGTCGATCCCTCGATCCGGCCCGTTCCGGCACCGATCGCACCCGACGAGACGAGGATGACCTCCTTGTCCCGTTTCAGGAGGGATTGGATGTCGTCGACGAGCTTGTCGAGTTTCTCGTCGTCGAGGTTCGACTCCTCGTCGGTCAGCGAATTCGTTCCCGCCTTGACGACGACACGATCGGCGTCGGCAGCCATCTGTCTCGCCTCCGCGACGGTCGCGTCCTCGAGCGTCTCACTCATTGTCGGATTCGCCTGCGAGTTCCGCAGAGCGTTCTTCGGCCGCCTTTATGGCGTCGGCGATGGTTTCCTGTACGTCACTGTTCCAGAGGACTTCCATCCCTTCGATAGTCGTCCCGTTCGGCGAACAGACGGCGTCGATCAGGTCGTCGACGTCCTCGTCCGACCGGAGGACGGTTTCGGCTGCCCCTTTGAACGTCTGTGCAGCCAGCGTTTCGGCGTCATCGGCGTCGAGCCCCCCGTCGATTCCGGCTTCTTTCATCGCCTGAAGGAGGTAGAAGACGAACGCCGGTCCGCTTCCGTTGACGGCGGTCGCGATGTCCATTTGTGCTTCGTCGATTTCGGCGTACTCGCCGACGTCGTCGAGCAGCGTCCGAACCTCGTCGGGGACGTTCTCTCCGGCCACGGCCGCAGCCATGTCCCCCGTTTCGGCCGCGAGATTCGGCATGATTCGGACGACGTTCGCCTCGGTTCGCGCTTCGACGTAGTCGGTCGAGACGCCGGCGGCAATAGAAAGAAGCGTCTGCTCCGGTGCGAGATCGAGGTCGTCGAGGACCGCGCCGACGATGTCGGGTTTCACGGCGACGATCACAACGTCGGCGTCGGCCGCGGCCGAGACGTCCGCAGTGGTCCGCTCGCAGTAGTCGGTAACCGACTCGAGTGCGTCGGGATCTAGATCACACGCGGTCACCGTGTGATTCCCGGCCCGCCAGAGCCCTTTTATCAGGGCGCTTCCCATGTTTCCGCAACCGATAACGCTCGTCTGTACCATCTTGTTCTAGTCGAGGTACCGAATCGGACATACCAACTTTGGTTTCGATCGGCTGCGTTAGTGCCGGCCACCGATATCGGTCACCGGTGCGAGACGTCGCGAAGAGGAGCTCACTCTCGCCGATCCTCGCGTCCGGGTCACGAACCGACTGTCGCATCGAAACGAATCGTACCACGAAGTTTTACCGGTCTTGACTGTTACTGTGGTCTGTAATGGAATCGTCTCCGCCGACCGAGGGGGAACTCCAGACTCGAGTTCGCCAACAGGAGATCGTCGCCGAACTCGGTCAACAGGCACTGTCAACGGAGGATATAGACCGGTTGATGCACGACGCATCGGTCGCCGTCGCCGAGACGCTGGACGCCGACTACTGCAAAGTGCTCGAGTTGCTACCCGGCGGGGACGAGGTCTTGTTGCGACAGGGCGTCGGCTGGCAAACGGGGCTCGTCGGGACGGCGACGGTTCCCACGGACAGGGACTCCCAGGCGGGGTATACGCTCCTCTCGGAGGAGCCGGTCATCGTCGACGATCTCCGGACGGAACCCCGATTTTCCGGTCCGGATCTGCTCGTCGATCACGACGTCAGAAGCGGCATCAGCGTCGTTATCGGCTCGGTCGAGGAGCCGTGGGGCGTTCTCGGGACCCACACGATCGACCACAGAGAGTTTACCGACCACGACGCCAACTTCGTCCAGAGCGTCGCGAACGTCATCGCGGCGGCCATCGACCGTACGGCGAAAGAACGTCGATTGCGCGACCGTGAGGCGCAACTCGAGCGGTACAGGGTCTATACCGACGATATCCTGAACTCGGTCGACGACATGTTTTACGTCGTCGACGAGGCGGGCAACTTTCAGCGGTGGAACCAGACGCTGAACGCAGTCACCGGCTATTCGGACGCCGAAATCGAATCGATGCACCCGATCGAATTCGTCGCCGAGGAGGATCGAGAGCAGCTCGCAACCGGAATCAGCGAAATCTTCGACACCGGGAACGCACGCGTCGAAGTAGACGTCCTGACCAAAAGTGACGAACGGATTCCGTACGAGTTCGTCGCGGCCAAACTCGAAAACCCCGAAGGGAAGCGCGTCCTGGCCGGTATCGGCCGAGATATCAGCAAACAAAAAGAACACGAGCATGAACTGGCCAAGTACGAGACGATCGTCGAAACGATCGACGACGGCATTTACGTCAAAGACGAGTCGGGCCGGTTTACGATGGTCAACGACGCGTACGCGGAACTGACGGGCTACGATCGCGAGAGACTGATCGGGGAACACGCTTCGCTCGTCGTCGACGAATCGACGATCGAGCAGTCGAAGGAGCGACTGACAGAATCACCTGCCGAGCAAACGAGCAGTCCGGTCGTCGAAGCTGAGATCAAGACGGCAGACGGCAATCACATCCCAACGGAGGGAACCTTCGCAACGCTACGGTCCGATAGCGGCGACCGCGAAGAAGTCGGCGTCGTCAGGGACATCACCGAGCGAAAACGGCGAGAGCGAAAACTCGAGGAATCCGAGCGCCGCTACCGGACGCTCGCGGAGAACTTCCCGAACGGTGCCGTCGGAATATACGACAAGGAGCTTCGGTATACGCTGACCAGAGGCGGCGTTCTCGGCGACCGCCTCCCCAGCGCGGACCGCCTCGAGGGCAATCGCGTCCCGGACATCTTTCCCGAAGAGACGGCCGCGGATCTGGAGGCGCTGTTTCGCACCGCCCTCGAGGACGGCACCACCCACAGCACGACGACAGAGTTCGGCGATCGGAACTGGCGCGTGTGGGCTGTACCGCTTCGTAATGCCGACGGCGATGTCTTCGCCGGCCTGAGTATGGCACAGGACATCACCGAGCACGTCGAGCGCGAGCAGCGACTCGAGGAATTGATCGACCGGCTCGAGCAGTCAAACGAACGACTGGAGCAGTTCGCGTACGCGGCCTCTCACGACCTGCAAGAGCCCCTTCGGATGGTGACGAGCTACCTCAAGTTACTCGAGAAGCGGTACAACGACGCCTTCGACGAAGACGGCGAAGAGTTTCTCGCATATGCCATCGACGGGGCAGAACGAATGCGGACGATGATCGACGGGCTGCTCGAGTACTCGCGAGTCGAAACCCAGGGCGACCCGTTCGAACCGGTGACCTTGAACGAAGTACTCGAGGGCGTCCTCGAGGATCTCCAGGTTCGAATCCGAGAGACCGACGCTGAAATTGAAACCGAGGACCTTCCCCGCGTAGCGGGCGACGCCAGCCAACTGCGACAGGTCTTCCTCAATCTTCTCTCGAACGCGATCACGTACAGCGGCGATGAACCGCCACAGATCCACGTCGGGGCCGAACGGCGGAGTAAAGAGTGGGTGGTATCGGTTCGCGACGAAGGGATCGGGATCGATCCGGCGGACCACGAGCGAGTGTTTACGGTATTCGACCGCCTGCACAGCCGTGCAGAGTACGATGGAGCGGGGATCGGACTCGCATTATGCGAGCGCATCGTCGAACGTCACGGGGGCGACATCTGGGTTAACTCCGAGTCCGGTGAGGGGGCGACGTTCTCGTTTTCGCTGCCCGCTGTGGATAGTCACACCTGCTGAAATGCCCACGAAAGGTGTCGCTGCTCACAAAGTGGTCGAGACGCGAACCGACTGGCTTACAAAGTAGTCGAGCGGTCGGAGTGAACGCCGGAAGTTCCGCACGAAAGCAAACCAGCGACCGGAAAATAATCGACTGAACGGGTGTCTTTCAGTCGTCACCGTGTGCCGTCGCCTGTTGCTCTTTTATGTGTTCGACGATGTCCCCCGTCTCGGAGACGAACTCGTCGTGGTCTACCGACGCGCCGTGGAGGACCGACGAGAACAACCGAACGTTGCCGGCGACGGCTACCGCTTCGTCTCGCTCGGCGTCCGTTACGCCCTCGAGTTTCGTTTCCTCCGTATGGAAGTGCGTGCAGTACGGACATTGGATGGCCGCCGCTGCACCGAGGGCGACGAGCGCTTTCTCTCGCTGTGTGAGCTTCGTTTCCTCGAGTTCGAGGTCTCGGACGATTCCCCAGCTGTGGTCCGCGGCCGGCTCCGGAAGCGCCGCGATCCAGCTCGGGACCTGCCCCAGGTACGCTTCTATCTCAGACTCCGTTTCGGTTGATACCATTGCTCTTACCCCTGGGATTTCGTGCCCGCCGTCCGGCACGCGAGGCTGCTGTGACGACGGGAGAAATCCGGGTATTCGTACGGTATCGAAAGAGATGAAGGTGACACACTATCATTTGATACGGAACGCGATAGATTTGATAGCAGTCGGTCCGGGACAAGAGACACTCCGTACCGGTTCGGTCCGATCGAGGAGAGATCAACGGACGACCGACGGTCGTTGGGCGGGATTCGGGTCCGAATTCCGGGGGCCGGTAGCGGCAGGTCGGCCCGCGAAGGGGTTAATCCAGGGGGTGAACGTCGGTCACCGTTCCGACGCCCTTGCTACGGCCCTCGCGGAAGACGAACTTTTGCCCTTCCTCGACGAGGTACGGGCGGAATTTGAACCGAACGGTGGTTTCGCCGGTATCGCCCGGGAGGAGCCGCCCGTCTTCGGGGTAGAAGGCAGCGGCCTCGCCGATCGTCTCGAGGTGGACGACGGGTTCGTAGCCCTCGCCGATGCGAGTGGGATGGTTGAGGACCATGACTTCGGCCTCGAACTCGCGGATCGGATCGGGGTCTGCGTCCCGGGGAAGCAAGACCATGCCGCGCTCGATCGCGCTTTCTTTGATCCCCTTGAGCGCGATGCCGACGATCCGGCCCGCCTGGGCCTTGTCGACTCGGTGGTAGTGCATTTCGATCGATCGCACCTCGACCTCCTGAAACCGACCGTCGGTCATCGGGCCGATCAGGAGTTCGTCGCCGGCCTCGACCTCGCCGGCCATCACCGTTCCCGAGGCGACCGCGCCGACGCCGGTGACCGAGTAGCTACGGTCGACGTACATTCGGAACTCTCCCGCATCCTGTGCTGTCTTCGGGAGTCGGTCGAACAATTCGTCCAGCGTCTCGAGACCGTCCATTGTGATGGCGCTGGTTTCGACGATCGGCACGACTCGTTCGCTTATCTCCTCGACGGCGGCGTCGGTACCGTGACGGGAGATCCGGAGCGGCGATTTGTCGACTTCACGGAGAAGACGCTCGACTTCGCGTTCGACCTCCTCGATGCGCTCTTCGTCGACGGTGTCGGTTTTCGTGATGGCGACGATGGTCGGGAGATCGGTTGCGAGCAAGACCCCGAGGTGTTCTCGGGTCGTCCGCGTCGGGCCGTCGTCGGCGGCGACGACCAGCAGGCCGTAGTCGAGTTTTTGCCCGACGAGGCCGCGGATCGTCGTCCGGAGCCACGGCTCGTGGCCGACTGTATCGACGAACGAAACGAGTCGGTCGGCTTCCTGGACGACTTCCGCGCGATCTGCTTTGCGGTTCGGATTACGGACTCGAACCGGCCCGTCGTCGTCGTCGAAGCCGTAGACTGCGTAGGATAGATCGGCGGAGAGGCCCCGCTCGACTTCGTGGGGCTGTACGTCGAGGAACGCGCGGGTCGCACCGTCTCCGTCGTCGGGTTTGCCGGTCACCAGCGAACCGACGAGCGTACTCTTTCCGTGGTCGACGTGACCCGCCGTTCCGACGACGACGTGTTCGTCGTCCGTCTCGAGGACGCCCCCCTCGCGAACTTGAGCAACGCCGACCAGCCCCTCGTTTATCCCCCATGTCTGGACGTCTTCGATGTGTGCATCGGCCTCCTCCGCGAGGAGGGAAAGGACGTCCATCGTCTCGGAGAACGTATCGGGGTCGATGCCGGCGAGACCGCCGTCATCCGTGACGCCGACTACGTAGGTCGCTTCGCCGTCGCCAGAAAGGAGTCGATGTCTGAGTTGTGCAGCCAGACTCTCTCGCCGTCCACCCTCGAGGTGGACGTCTCGTGACAGTCGTTCCTTGAATTCGACGTTCCCACCGTCCTCTTCGCCACGGTCCAGGGCTCGCTCGAGGAGAGCCCGGTCACGGCTCATATTCCCTGTTAGTTGGGCACATGGCAAAAGCCTTCCCGTGTATTGACAATGTATGGCATGGTATAACTCTCGAGCCGGAGAAAACTACGCCGTCAGTCGCTCGTCCATCGCGTACCCGGCGATCGTTCGGGTCGCGTTCGTCTCGAACGGAGACGCCGCAACGCTCGGGTCCGTACATGCCGAACGTTCGTCACCGATACGGCCGCTTCCGATCGGGTACGGCTGCTTCCGATCGGGTACGGCTGCTTCCGATCGGGTACGGCCGCTTCCGATCGGGTCCGACGAACGTGCCGGGCTCGCTTTCAAGCCCTTCGAGTTCGTAATTCGAGCTATGAGCGTCAGTGGGCTCTGTCAGATCTGCGAGTCGCGCCCCGCACAGGAGCGGTGTCCCAATTGCGGCACGCTCGCGTGCGAACTCCATTTCGACGGTGAGCTGGGACTGTGTGCCGACTGTGCCGCCCAGGCCCAGCCAGGGCGGTCCGAAGACGTAGACATCAATCGATTCTAGTCGAAACCACGACCCAATCCCGTGACGTCAATCCGCGACCTGCTCGGCGAATCGCTCGGCATCGGCGAAACCTACTGCGTTCGGCTCGAGGAGTGCGACGGAACGCTCGTCGCCGGCCACCCGAACGAGGCAAGTCCGATGGACATCGCCGTCGTCGAAGGTGGCGGTCGTCTCGAGAAACGACCGCCGACGGGGCCTGTCGTCGTCGAGATCATTCCTCGAGTGGTCGACGGGCGGATTGCTGGGCGGGTAGTCGATACCGATCCCGACCGCGGAGCGTAGCCAGACGAGCGCGAACTCGACCGCTATCGTAGTCGTTGATAGTCATCGCACACCTCCCGCGGATTCGCGGCCAGCGAGTGCTCGCTGGCCGTCGCAACGCAAGCGGTGGGTAAATCGCTTCACCGACTACTTTCGTTTTCACGGTACCGATTGAGTCGCTTTTTGAGCCGTTTCGCAGCCTGCCCGCTGGCCCGTGCGAACTCCTCGCCGTCGTTTTCCCCGGCGAAAATGATACCGCGCGAGGAATTGATTAGCCCTACGCCATCGGCCAGTCCGTACTCGACGGCCGCCTCCGCGTCGCCGCCTTGCGCCCCGATGCCGGGAACGAGGAACGGGAGGTCGGGCACCTGTTCGCGGAGTTCTTCGAGTTCCGCTGGCTGAGTCGCGCCGACGACGAGCCCGACGTTGTCGTTTTCGTTCCAGAGATCTGCCAGGGCCGCGACCCGCTCGTAGACGGGTTCCCCGGTCTCGAGTTCGAGATCCTGAACGTCGGCACCACCCGGATTCGAGGTCCGACAGAGAACGAAAACGCCGGCTTCCCCGTTTGCCAGAAACGGCTGCAGGGAGTCCCGTCCCATGTAGGGATTGACGGTGATCGCGTCGACGGTTTCGAGCATCTGTGCGTACTGTCTGGTCGTGTTTCCGATGTCGGCGCGCTTGGCGTCTAGCAGGACGGGCACGTCCTTGCCGTGGGCGTAGGCAATCGTTTCCTGGAGGGCTCGCCACCCGTCGGGATCCTCGTAGAAGGCCGCGTTCGGCTTGAAAACGGCTGCGTGCTCGTGGGTCGCGTCGATAATGCGGCGGTTGAACGCCCACCGGGGGAGATCGTATTCCCGCAGGTGATCCGGAATGCGCGACGGATCGGGGTCGAGACCGACCGAGACGACGCTGTCGACCGTTCGGATTCGGTCGTGCAGGCGGTCGAAGAAGTTCATGCTGGACGTGGCTTCGCAACGGTCGAAAAGGTTGCTATACTGGCGGGCGATACTCGTGGCGCGGTCGAGAGAGACGACTGGCTGTTAGACAGCCGCATGACATTTAGACAGCCGCATGACATTTCCCGACGGCCTCCGTCGCAGAAGGTCACTGTCCATGGTGAGTGTGCTCATTCACCGTTCCAAATACTTTAGACGTCACTTACTTTGTTCGTACAGTTGTCGCGCAATGTATGGGAATTCGACAGAGCGCGACATCGTTCTCTCACCGGCTTCGAGAACAGGTTCGGTCGACGGTGCTGGGGACGGGAACGAGAGAAGACGAGACAACTCTCGGCGACCGCCCGACGACGGAAACCGTCTCGGACAGAGTCACCGACTCGCTGGGGAATCTCTTTCACTGTTCCCGATGCAGCGTCGTCTACATCGCCGCGGAGAAGCACACTTGCTCGGAGTGTGACCAGGAAGTCGAGCAAGTGCGATCGACGCTGGCCTGTCAGGGGCCGTAAGACGTCGATCGGCGTTTCTCAGCCGACTCCGCGCTCGGCCGTCGTCGCTACGATTCGAGTATCTCGATCAGGTTCCCACCGGGGTCTCGCAGGAACAGGATGCTGGTGCCGCTCTCGGTCGTTCGGGGCTCGCTGATCGTCGACACGTCGTCCGCCAGAGACGCATAGAACGCGTCGAGATCGTCGACCGAGAGGCTGACGTGTTTCGCTCCGGGTTGATTGAGTTCAGTCGTCGGAACCGATTGCGCTTCGGGATCGTAGCTAACGAGTTCGATCCGGACCCCGTCGGCGTCGAGGTGGGCGAAATCGGCGCTCGCTTCTTCGAGGCCGACGGCATCGGAAAAGGCTTCGCCGCCGACGCTGAACCGATCGACGACGGTCAAATCGAGAACGTCCCGATAAAACGCAAGCGCTCCCTCGAGATCGCTCACTGTGAGTCCGACGTGGTGTGCGCTGAGAGTCGCCATGGTAATGGCTCGCGCAAGCGCGGGGAAAAACGCTTTCGTCTGTCCCGCAGAGTAGCCCGCCCGAACGCGATCGTGCGTCCCCCTTCTCGAGTCGGTCGATCGCCCGTTCGGTCGGAGCGGTTCGATACGCCCGGGTTCGTCAGGCCCGCGGATCGTCGAACGCCGAGCGAGAACAACCGTCTTAGTGGGGCCCGCGTCCTTAGACGCCGAGCGCGTCGGCGAGGTCGTAGAACGAGTCGACGGTCAGATCCGGCTCGCCGGCGACCGCCTCCCACGGCCGTCCCTTCCGGTCGACCCACGCGCCCTGCATACCGGCGTGTTTCGCTCCCATCACGTCGTACCAGCCGGCGGTCACGTGGACGATCTCGTCGATCGGGGTTCCAGTCCTCGCCGCGGCGTGGCGGTACAGTTCGGCGGCGGGCTTGAACGTCTCCACCTCGTCGGCGCTGATCGTGTCCGCGAGGAGATCGTCGATGTCCGCGTGGTCGATCATCGAGGAGAGCATATCCGGATCCCCGTTCGAGACGACGTAGCAGTCGTAGCCGCCTTCGCGGAGTCGCTTGATCCCGTCGCGGACGTCGTCGAAGACCTCGAGTTCGTGGTAGACCGCCAGAATTTCGTCCCGCTCGTCCTCGTCGACGTCGACATCGAACACGTCGAGCGCGTACTGGAGCGCGTCGCGGTTCATTTCGTAGAACGGCTGGTAGGCGTCGAGGTAGTTCGCGACGAGCGTGTACTCGAGCGACCGGAGCCGCCACAGAGACGACACCGGTTCGGGGTCGTCGACGTGATTCGCGAGGGCCCGGACGGCGGCATCGACATCGACGATAGTGCTGTAGGAATCGAACGTAATCGTCGTAACCTGGTCGGGATCGAATGACATCCACTCAGAACGTGAGCGCGAAGCGCTATAGTTCTCGGCCGATCGTTTCGCCCCGTCAGGTAGTGGTAACGACACGAACGGAAGCGACTGCGGAGTGACCGAACGCAGCCCAGCGCAGATCCACGAGTACGACCGGGTCCGCCTGTCACGGGACAACCACGAGCCGAAGGCGATTGCGGGTGTGTCTGCACGCACGGATACTTTGGAACTGCAACGCGTACGGAGGGTTCCATGACCGACGACTTGACCGACCAGCGAGAGTACGACGTCGTCGTAATCGGTGGCGGGCCAGCGGGACAGACCGCCGGGCTTTACACGACCAGACTCGGCCACTCGACGGCAGTCGTCGAGCGCGGCGGCGGCCGCGCGGCGATGATGCGAAACGTTCACAATCTCCTCGGAGTCACGGAGGACACGAGCGGCACCGAGTACCTCGAGACCGGTCGCGAGCAACTCGAATCCTATGGCTGCAACGTCGACCGCGATTTCGTTTCGTCCGTTTCCCCGACGGACGACGAGCGATTTCGCGTCTGCGGAAGCGACGTGGATTACGTCGCGGAGTCTATCGTCCTCGCGACGGGGTTCAACGACGTTCGGCCGCAACCGCCCCTCCCGCGGACCGGTCGGGGCCTTCACTATTGTCTCCACTGTGACGCGTACATGTTCGTCGACGAGCCAGTGTACGTGATGGGCCACGGCGACAGCGCCGCCACTGTCGCCGCCATCATGCTCAATTTCACCGATACCGTGGACCTACTGACGCGGGGAGCCGAACCGACATGGAGCGACGAAACCGCGACGATGCTCGAGGCGCACCCGATCGATGTGGTTCGCGAGGACGTCACGAGCGTTCGAAACGGTGAGGATGGCTGGCTCGAAGCACTGGAGTTCGCCGACGGAAGCGTCCGAGAATACAGGGGTGGATTCGCGATGTACGGCAGCGAGTACAACAACGGATTGGCGACCGACCTGGGCTGCGAACGCAACGACGACGGGACGGTCGCGGTCGACGACCACGGACGGACGAGCGTCGACGGCGTGTACGCGGTCGGCGACCTCACGCCGGGGCACAATCAGGTCCCGGTCGCGCTCGGCGAAGGGGCGAAAGCCGGCATCGCGATTCACTGGGCACAGCGGGAGTTCCCGCGAGACGGAGACGAGACGGCTGCGACCGACGCCGTCCGCGACGAAGAAGTGCCCGGAATTCCCGACGAACTGCTCGAGCAAGCCGTCTCGTTTCACACCTACGACTGAGTTCCAGACGAGACAGAGTGCTGGTCGGCGGAGTCGCCGCCGTTAGTCTGTGACGAAGTGACTGGCGAGGTCAGGAAAGATATCATGGGCGAAGTGGACCGCGAGGACGACGATGATCGGGCCGAGGAACAGCCCCCACCAGCCGAACGCGAGCGTGCCGAGAAAATAGCCGAGGAGGACCAGTCCCATGTGGACGCCGCTGCGCGCAGAGAGAAACGACCGCGCGAAGAAGTCGGGGATGGTGTCGACGATGACGAACGTGAGGGCCAAAAAGGCGATCGGATGCCAGAACGGCGTCGGCGTCGCGACCGCGAGTCCAAGCAGGAGCAAGCCGTACGGGACGTACACGATCTTCATCCCGACGGCCGGAATCAGCGTCCCGATCCCGATGAGCAAGGAGAGTAACACCGGCATTCCGACGACGGGCCCGCTCGAGGCGAGAACGTTGAGGCCGTAGTACGTGACGGCGGCGACGGTGGCGGCGACCAGAATTACGGCGAGATTGCTGACGAAGACCGTCTCGAGGTCGTCGTCGACATTGTTCGCGTACCCGACGATTGTTTGCTCGTGATCGATGCTGTCGTAGAACCACCGACGTAATTTGTGATCGTCCCGCAGGAGGTAAAACAGGAACGTGAGCATGAGAAAGAAGCGAGCGAGGACCGAGAATGCGAATCCGGCAACCGAAGTCAACTGCCGAACGGTGCTCGGAAGTCCCTGGCGGACCACGTTTCCGACCGAGCCGCCGGAGGCGGATCGAAGCGTCTCGATCAGTCGACCGACGTTTCCGTCGCGGGCCAATCGCAGGTACGGCTGGAAGAGTGATCGATACGCCCCGAGGTCGCTCGCGGCGAGAAACTGATCGAGCTCTCTGAGTGCGACGATACCCGCGTAGGCGATGACGGCGACCATCGGGAGGATGACGAACAGTATCGTGACCGTCGCCGTCACGTTCGGGTGGTCGACGTACTGATCGAGCCACCGGTAAAACGGCCGCGTCGCGTAATAGACGAAGATAGCGAAGAGAAGCGCTCCGATGTACCGGAAGAGGGCGAGTCCGATCAGCGCTGCGATGACCAGCCCGAGCACGACCCAGACGAAGCGCTTGCCGTCCCAGTCGTCGAAAACGGCCATAGTCCACCACATGGTTCCGAACCGGAAAAGCGCCAGTTTCGATACGGAACACGGTACTCGTCCCGTGACCGTCACGCCGAGCTATCGTAATTGATCTCCGGTGCGTACACGCGGCCTCGAGCACTCGGTCGAGACGGGACACGGCAAACTCGGTCGAGACGGGACACATCAAACTCGGTCGAGACGGGACACGGCAAACTCGGTCGAGACGGAACGTATCAATTACATCAGACCGTCGACGAGATCAGCGACTTCCACGGCCTCGAGGCCGGACTGCCGAGTATCCATCGGTGTCTCGCACAGTGGCCGGCGTTCCTCGAACCGGCGTGGAACGACCTCGAGCCAATCTTCGAAAGCGGTGCGTTCGATCGCGGGTGTGACGCGCCGATGTGACCGTAGACGATCACCTCGAGCGCCTTTCGTACGTTCCTCGGCTTTCCCCGTCGGATCTTGCTGAACGGGGCTTCGACGATGCGACGGTCGGGGACCTCCAAAACTACGTGCGCTCGTTCAACCGGGGAGCCGTCGACGCGGTCCTTCATGCCATCGTCGTTTACGCGGCGACGCTCGATGCTGCCGGCGAACGATCGCTCTAGACAGCGAACAGGGTTTTGAGGGGCGCGACCGTTGTTCGTCCCATGGCAGACACGGCCGTGATCGCAGGCGTCGGTCCAGGACTCGGAGAATCGCTGGCGCGGAAATTCGTCGCCGAGGGCTGTCGGGTAGGGCTGTTCGCCCGCTCGGCGGACTACCTCGAGGAATTGGCGGCTGACCTGGGCGACGACGCACTCGCTGTGCCGACGGACGTCACCGATCCCGAGCGGGTCGAAGCGGGGTTCGAGGAGGTTCGGGACGCGTACGGTCCTGTCGACATCCTCGTCAATCACGCGAGCGGCGGGGCCTGGTCGGGCCTGCGGGACATCTCGCCCGAGGAGTTCGAACGGGCGTGGCGTGTCTCCGCCTACGGCGCGCTACTGTGTTCGCAGACGGCTATCGAAGACATGCTCGACGACGACGGTGGTGATGGCGGTGATGGCGGGACGATCATCTTCACCGGTGCGACCTCGGCGGTTCGTGGCCGCGGAGGTGCGATCGGCTTCAGCGCGGCCAAGTTCGCCGTCCGCGGGATGGCAGAATCGATGGCACGAGAGCTCGGTCCCCTGGGGATCCACGTCGCCCACGTCGTCATCGACGGTCAGATCGAACCGCCGCGAGTTCGCGAGTCTCAGCCCGACCGTGACGGGGACGAGTTCCTCGACCCTGACGCGATCGCCGACTCGTACTGGCAGCTCGTCGAGCAGGACCGATCGGCATGGACGCTCGAACTGGACGTCCGACCCCACGTCGAGGAGTTCTAATCTCGTCGGAGCCCGCCGGCGTTCTCGTCCCGGCGGTACGAGGACCCTCGTCCGGCAGACGAGCGCTTAACCTCCGCGACGTTGACAGGTGAGTATGACGCGCATCGCGCTGATCGCCCACGACGAAACGAAGCCGGAGCTCATCGAATTCGCACGGACCCACGAAACGCAACTGCAGGAGTACGATCTGATCGCGACCGGTACCACGGGCAAACGGCTGCTCGAAGGGACGGACCTCGAGGTCGAACGGAAGGAGTCGGGACCGCTCGGCGGGGATCTGATGATCGGCGCGGAGGTCGCGGCGGGCGAACTCGACGGCATCGTGTTCCTTCGGGACCCACTCCGGGCCCAGCCTCACGAGCCCGACATTTCGGCTCTGTTGCGGATCTGTGACGTTCACGACACCGCGATCGCGACGAACCTCGCCTCCGCGTCGTTTCTCATCGAGGGGCTGGCGGAGTAGCACATCGGAACCGACGCCTGTCCCACCACGACAGTCGCGATCAGGCGGCGCGAATCCCTGAGGGGGCCATCGCGTCCGCGCTCGTCCTTGGCGGCGGCACCGTCGGTGAGGCCGCGGGTCAAATCGCGATCGCGGCCGGCGTCATTCTCGCTCTCCTCGCGCTCGTCGCGTTCGGGACCGACTTCTTCCAGCGTTTCCTCGACGTCACCACCAACGAGTTCCTCGTCGTCCGCGCACTCGGCGTCACGATCCTCGTCGCCGGGATCGCGCTCGCGCTGGGTGTCAGCGAGGCCGTCGCGGCGTTCTTCGTCGGTATGGCCGTTTCGGCGACCGACCACGTCCACGATCTCGAACGACTCCTCGAGCCGCTCCGGGACGCCTTCGCGGCGATCTTTTTCTTCTGGATCGGCCTCGTCACCGATCCGGAACTGTTCACGCTCTCGATACTCGTGACGATCGCCGCCGTGGTCGTGACGACGCCGACGAAGGTCGTCAGCGGCTACCTCGGCGGGCGTATCTACGACCTCGACGATCGCCGGTCGCTCAGGGTCGGACTTGGGATGACCACTCGCGGCGAGTTCTCGCTGATCATCGCAAGCCTCGCGCTCTCCGGGGCGGGCAGTGGCATCGCCGCGGAGTCTGCCCAGACGATCTACGCGTTTACGGTCGGCTACGTCCTCGTCATGAGCATCCTCGGCACTTCGCTCATGCAGTATTCCGGATGGATCGAACCCGTCGCCGTCTCGCTGCTCGAGCACAACCGCGGTGTGACCGCTCGGTCGAACGAGGATTGATCCGGCTACTGTCGGTGCCGGCCGAAGTACCGCCGGTTGGGAAGGGATAGCTTCAACCTCTTCGAGCCCCCTGTCACGCCTATGCCACGGGCGGTCGTCTTTGACCTCGATTACACGCTGGCGGTTCCTCGACGCGACCGGGCGACCATCCTCGAGGAGGTCACGGCCGCCACGGGAGCGCCGGCGCTTACCCGCGAGGAGTATCTCGCCGCCCATCGCCGGAACCTCACGACCGAAACGCGCGAGCCGATCTTCGAAGATCTACTCGGTCAAAGCGACGTCGATCCGGCAGCCGTTGCGAGGGTCTACCGCGAGACGATCGCCGACGACCTCGAGCCGTTACCGGGCGTAGAAGCCATGCTTTCGGATCTTCGCGACGAGTATCGGGTCGGTTTGCTGACGAACGGTCCGATCCGCGCCCAGCGCGACAAACTCGAAACCCTGGGCTGGGAGGACGCCTTCGATGCCGCACTGGTCACCGGGGAACTCGAAGCCGGAAAACCAGACCCTCGCGCGTTCGAAGCAGTCGTAGACGAACTGGACGTCCCACTTGCCGAGGCGGTTTACGTCGGTGACGAGGTCGAAGCGGACATTCGGGGTGCGACTGAGGCAGGGATGGCTGCGATTCAGGTGCTGCTCGAAACCGGCCCTGAACCCGACCCTCGTGCCGTCGCTCACGTCGAGCAGAGCGCGGTCGCGACTGCGGTGCCGAACGTTGCCACCGAACTCGAGACGCAGTGCGGGCGAGTTGGCCGCGCATTTCGGAAGAGCCGCTGAGCAGGATCGGGCCCGGGCCGTGCCTGTGATCGTCGTCTCACTCGCATGCGCGATGACACCACACCGATCGGACCACGACGCTGTGTCGGAGTGGTAGATAACTCACACGTCTGTGTCATGAGCGGACCGTCACGTCTCAGAATCCGAACACGTACGAATTCTGTAGCCGCCATTTTGGGGTTATCACGCCGATCGCCAGTCGATGTTCCAGATACGCGTTCTATGGTGGCGTGAGCTTCGCCGCTTTTTCGTCGGTATACCTCAGTATTTGGGAACAACCGTTTTGCCTGATACGCAATCAGAACGGAGTACCCAACTTATTGAGTGCCACCTGCAATTTCTCTCGAGAGGTCGATGGAACGTGTATGCACATGACTCGACGAACCGCGACGCATCTTGCTCGGTCGATACGAATCCCGTCGCACACATGAACGGAGCGACGATCGCGAGGTATCGTTCCTCTCCGTTTCGCCCACTATCGTTCGCTCCAGGGACGGTAGGGAGTCAGATGTCCGTCAACTGCCGTCGATCGAACGGAACTGCCGCAGTGATAGAGGACCGTCCTCGCGTCGCACTGAAGCCATTTTTCCGAATTCACGACTCGGTCCCACGGCAGACACCTACCCGTAACGTACTCACAGAAACGGACTCCGATCACGGTCAGAGATTTTCAGCGCCCCGCTCTCCTTGCGATGCTCACGTTTCTATATATGAATGAAAACACACGCCACGCGACGGAGACGGGTTACAAAGCTCTCATAGAGGAGCTCAACGGCGGAATCTTCGAAATCCGGAACGATGAGTTTTCCTACGTTAACCAACGGTTTGCCGACATGTTCGGCTACTCTCAGGCGGAACTAGTCGGAACGTCACCGCTCGTTGTTCTCGCCGAGCAAGGCCAGCAGGCGCTACGAGAAAATATGGACGCGCTCGCACGAGGGACAGACGAGAGCCTTCCGACGGAACACAGAGGGGTGCGGAAAGATGGAAGCGAAATCATCGTCAAAGCGTACGGTACCATCATTACCGAAACACCAGACCGGGTCTTTCTCGGGTTCGTCGAAGATATCACGGAAGAAAAGCGGCGCGAACATCGCTTCGAATCGATTTTCAATAACACGTTCCAGTTTTCGGGGCTCCTCGAACCGGACGGAACCGTTCTCGAGGCAAACGAGACGGCGCTTTATTTCGGCGGGCTCGACCGGGAAGACGTCGTCGGAAAGCCACTCGAGGAAACGTACTGGGTGCAGTCGTCCGAGACGGCCCGAGAGACGGTTCGGGAGGCGATCGACCGCGGACGAGACGGCGAGCAGTTCCGCGACGAAATACGCGTCCAGGGTGAGGACCAGGAACTCGTCATCGATTTCTCGATACGGCCGATCATCGACGAGAACGGGACGGTAACGCGATTGGTCGCTGAAGGACACGACATCACGACCCGAAAAGAACGCGAGCGCGAACGCCAGACGATCATCGATCGGATGACGGACGCGGTCGTCGAAGTGGACGAGGACTGGCGCTTTACGCTGGTCGACGACCGAGCCGAAGAGATTTACGAAATGGACGAAGCGAACCTGCTGGGAAAGCACTTCTGGGACGTGTTCGACGAGGGACTCGGAACGCGCTGGGAGGAGGTGTACCACGAGGTGATGGAAACGCGCGAACCGGCGACTATCGAGGAGTACTTTGCCCAACTCAAGAGGTGGTTCCACGTCGAAGTCTACCCCGAACCTGACGGCGGCCTAGCGTTTTACTTCCAGGATATCTCCGACCGCAAGCGCCACGAGGAACGGATCGCCGGCCTGAACGACACTCTCTCCCGGTGTATGGAGGTCGAGTCGAAACAGGAGATCTGTGATATCCTCACCGAAGCGACACAGGAACGTCTCCACCTCCCTCTCGCGGCCATCGCGCTCATCGGAGAGCAAGGGACACTCCGCCCAGTCGCGCAATCTGACGCAGCGCGAACCGACCTGAACGTCTCCGACTTCCTCGATCAGGAAGATGGGACCGCCTGGGACGTGTTTACGAGCGGCGAGCCGACGGTTGTCGACAATCCCTCACCCTACCTGGACGACACCGAGACGAGTGCCGAACTGATCGTCCATCCCCTGGGTCGACACGGAGTGCTCATCGCGGGTTCGTCGTCGCTCGATGTGGAGTTCGTACAGACCGTTGCGGAGGACGTTCGACGAACGTTCGACCGCATCGACCGCGAGAAGAGCCTCCAGAATCGGGACGAACTCCTCGAGGAACAGAACGAATCGCTCAACCGGTTGAACCGGATCAACAACGTGGTCAGGAGTATCGACCAGGTTCTCGTTTCAGCCTCGAATCGAACCGAGATCGAACAGGCGGTGTGCGAGAAGCTCACGGCGGGAGATACGTACACCTTCGCCTGGATCGGCGAATACGACTCGGCCACGAACGAAGTCGATCCCCGGGAGTCGGGGGGACACCAACAGGGATTTCTGGAATCGCTCTCGTTCGCTGGGGCTCGTAGTGAATCCGAGGGGCCAGCGGAAACGGCGGTGCACAAACGGGAGCCGGTCATCGAAAGCGATCTCCTCACCGATCCACCGCACGAAGCGTGGCGGGAGAAAGCCCTCCGAAGAGGCTATCGGTCCGCGATTTCGATTCCACTCACCTATCGGGACAGTCTCTACGGCGTCCTCACGGTGTATTCCGATCAGCCGGAACTCTTCGACGGTATCGAACGACAGGTTCTCATCGAACTCGGCGAAACGGTCGGCCACGCCATCAACGCGGTCGAGAGCAAACAGGCGCTGGTGAGCGATACCGTCGTCAAACTCGAATTTACGATCGACTTCTCGGGCCATCCGTTGAAGGAATTCGTCGACCAGGAACCTGGTCGCGAGTATCGCCTCGAGAACATCGTGCCCGCCGGTGAAGGCCAGTACCGGGTGTACTATCGGATCGAGGGAGCATCGCCCGAAACGTATCTGAAGTTCGTCGACCGCCAGGTCGCCGTACAGAACAGCCAATTGATTTCGTCTGATGACAGTTCACACCTGTTCGAGAGTATAATTACCGACGAAAGCTTCCAGTTCTGGCTTCTCGACCGAGGCGCAGTACCGCGATCGTTTACGATGACGCAAGACGGGGGACGGCTTCGCGTCGAGCTGTCGGGCGACAACGATATCCGGGAGTTCGTCGACCTCTTGCAGCGGGAGTATCCGTCGACGGAGTTAGTCGCCAGCCGTGAACGTGAACGATCGGACCGATCCGAGGATGTGTTCGCGACGGCCGTCGAGGAACGGTTGACGGCTCGCCAGCGCGAAGTTCTGCAGACAGCCTACTTCAGCGGGTATTTCGAGACGCCGCGCAAGCGAACGGGGACGGAGATAGCCGACGCACTCGACGTCTCCGGACCAACGGTCAGCAATCATCTCCGTGCCAGTCTCCGGAAACTGCTCGGTCTCCTCTACGACGATGAGGAGAGCCCGCAGTAACAGTTCGGGCCACCAACTCACTGCTTTTCCAGATTTTCGGGGATACGGCGTCTCGATTCGAACGTCCTCTAGCCATTGAACCATCGTTCTCCCCAGGGGGCACTCATTTAGCCATCATCACTATCGGAAGCAGTCAACTAGAAGGGGTAGAACATCGATGTCTGAAAAAGTTACGAGCCCGCCGTCCACATCGGGATACACACAGATCGGCGAGCGGACGGTGAGAAAAGTAGCTGCTTCCGTTGGCACGTCCGCTACAGCGCTTCCACCCCTGTACGGGGAAATCGACCCTGACGCATTGGAGCGACTCTTCGGTGGTCGAGAGGACAATCCCGGCCGACTCGAGTTCAGGTACGTAAACCACCACGTCGTCGTCCGCAGTAACGGAACGATAACCGTCTCGCCGATCGACGATTTGGAACCTGCCGATCCCGACGGTACCGTTCTCGCGTGGGGGGGCGACCGTCCGTTGTGCCTATCGATCGTCGAGGCAGTAGCCGCCACGACGGACGACGAACCGACGGCTATGGAGCCGCTATACGATGTCGTTGACCCCGAGGCGCTCGAAGACATAGTAAGTCAGGCCCCGCCACAGAACGGCGGGACGATAGCTGCCCAGTTTCAGTACTCCGGCTGTGTAGTGTCCGTGGCTGCGACGGGGTCGATCCACATAGATGTAGCGTGTGAAACGCTCTACAACTGAATTTGACAGGTCGCGCTACGCATCGGTGTTCTCGAGTGCTCGACTCACAGCCTGTAATACGTCGGTCGCTCGCTTGACCTCCGCCCCGCTCTCGACGAATACGAGCGTCCGGGGAGGCGTCGATGCTTTCGGCCGTACCCGCAGATCAACGTCCGATGCTGCCTCGGTTGCCACGTCCTGTCTCACCTCGAACTCGAGGTGTGCCCTCTCTTCGTGGACGAACGCACGAGCGATCCGCTTCTTCCGACGAACGACGTCGTATGCGCGAGCGCCGTCAGCCGTCGGTTGAACGTCTCGGTCCGCGTTCGTAACGGAGAAATACTCGAGTTCGCCGTCTTCGCGACCGTCAACCTCCGAAGCGAGCAACTGTGCGATTCGGTGACCGTCGGTGATCCGTTCCTCGACCATGCACGTCGGTCGGTACGCTGTGGATTAACCGTCTTCGGCTTCGAGGATCGCCTCACGAGCGATCGGTGCGAGGTCGTCGATCGCGAGGCCCTCGCGGCGAGCGTAGACGACCGCGGCGGCCTCGATTGTCAAACCCAGGTCCTGCTGGAGGGTGTTGATCGCGCCGACGGCTTCGTGTTTTTCCATCCCGTCGGCGACCAGCGAATCGAGGACGCGTTCGAACGCGGAGCGTTCCTGTAAGAGGTCTTCGTCCGGGACGAACTCCTCTGGCACAGTCACACTGGCGGGATCGAACGTGACGGTGAGACCGTCGCCGTTGCGCTCCAGCAGTCCGTCCCGAGTTGCAACGTCGATCAACCGTTTGGACTGATCGGGGGAGAACCAGTCCCGGTCGAGCGAGAGGGCGACGACGAACTCGTTTTCCTTGAGTCGGCGGGTTCCGTTCTGGATGAACGGCGCGGCAACCGCGACGCGAAGGCTCATCGGAGACGACTCTCTCGAGCGGTGAGATAACGATGGCGGTTCCGACCGATCAGCGGTCGAACGTCAGCAGTCGGCCGCGGTGGATCAGTCCGAGGCGCGGCCGCCCCCGTTGCGGTCGGCTCGGGACGGGGGCGGGAACTCTGTCGGGGTCGCTTCGGGGGTCTCTGGAAGGACACACCGGTCGGGCTCGCGATTGACGTGGCGATATTGGTTCGGTGCATTCGCGAGGGGATGGGCAGGATTCTGATCGCTGTCGATACGGGCGGCGCGTACCTCGCTGAACCCGCTGAGTCGGGCCTGAATCCCGCGCCAGTGATACCGGGTCGCCGCGGGAACCGAAACCGGCCGGGGAGACTTGCCGTCCGGATGTCGCGTGGCGAGGATCGCGTTGTTGACGTTGCTCGCGAGTGCGTCGTGGTCGATGAGAACGCCGACTGCGGCGTCCCGCGGCGCACGCGCAGCGAGGACGTCCAGACCGAGGTGCAACGCCCGATACTCGGCGACGTTGTTGTCAGGCGGCGTGTCATCGGTTGCGACCCGTGCAACGCGGGTTCCGTCGCGCGTTTCGATCACGGCGCCCAGCCCACCGCCCGAGTCTCGGAACGACCCGTCGGTGGCGACGTAGAAGTCACGATGATGGGTTCGAGGGGGGTGGGCGATGTGTGGTGTGGGCGACTCGTCGAACAGATCCCGCAGTGCGGGCCGGCCGTGAGCGGCCATGTAAGCGAGTAGGCCAGTCGCGCACTTAACTATATCGTCCGTGATAACATATGTCAATGAAGCCCAGGGGAGCGATCTGCGCGACGATATAGTATTCTATAACCGTTCTCGAGAAATAAAAAGTCATTCTATCTAACTATATCGGGACGTAACACCGCCATTCGGTTCGATAATGCCGAATTCGGGGATGGCAGAAAAGGTGGATGAAGACGGGTCGACCAGGACCCAATCTGTATTGGCAGTAGGTGTAATACCACTGGGTGCTTGAACGAAGTATGAACCGGACAAACGGCAGCCGAATGGAAGCGGCTTGTTCACTTCTCGCGGAATCCGAGCGGCGGTTTCTCCTCTACCAACTCGCGGAAGACCGGTCTGCAAACCTCGAGGACCTCGTCGCACAGGTCGCGACCTGGGAACTCGACATCCACGACGTGGCGATCGATAAGGAAACGAGACAGAGCGTGTACGTCTCGTTGGTGCACAACCACCTGCCACGACTCGCGGATTACGATATCATCGAATACGATCTGCGAAGCGGCGATATCGTGTTAGATGACGGATTCGACGACATCAAACCCCTGCTCGAGCAGTTCAGACAGACCGAGGACGAACCCGAAATTCGCGAACGAGCACCGCTCTGAGAAAAGACGAGGTCGAATCACCGGACACCGTTTTCTGCCGGTTCCCGTTTTCGACGTTCAGAACGGAGAACGCTGCCTTCGACCCTCTCGTACACATTTCGAATCGGTAGTCATCGTATTCTCCTCCCGAGATGGCTGCGGTGAGCCGCCATCGGACCCTTTCGCTGTTCTAGCTCTCGCTACGCTCTGGGGTACCGCGTTCGTCGCGATCAGTGCCGGACTCTCGGGACTTCCGCCGGCCTCTTTGCAGCGCTCCGCTTCGATATCGTCGGCGCAGCGGATCTCGGATACGCGGTGTACGCAGTCGATAACTGGTACCCCCGAGGCCGGGCGGAGTGGACGGAAGTTCCGGCGGGGCAGTGCTGGTAATAGCTTCTTATCACGCGTTTCTGTTTATCGGCCAGCAGAACACGATGGCCGCAGCAGTGGCGATCCTCGTCAATCTCCCACCGGGCCCGAGTGGCAATTTCGCCCGACTTCTCGTCCCCGCTGACGCGCTCTCCAGGGTCGACTTCATCGACGTCCTCATCGGCTTCGTGGATGTTGGCGTCGTCGTCAAGCCCGATCCGTCGCACCGGCTCACGACGAGCGTCGTTGCGAAAGGGCTCGTTCCTCATCTGCGCCGCGGCGGCGTTCGCCCTCGGAAGCGTTCTCACCCGTCGGATCGACGCGTCGTTCGCTATCGAAACGATAGAAGCCTGGTCGATGCTCGGCGGACCACTTTGCTGGTATCTGGTGAGTCTCGCAATTGGTGATTCCGTCGACTCGGGCGCGTGGGCTCAGCCTGAGGCCAACGGTGGGCTCGCAGACCTGTCGCCCGAGGCGAGCGCAGTCGGCTTTTTCATCTACTTCGATCTACACGAGCGATTGGGTGCCGACGAGATCAACATGGTGTCGTCCGTCGCACCGATCGTCACCGCAATCGTCGGCTGGCTCTGTTACGGCGACGCAGTCGATACGGCGTCGGTCGTCGGGCTCGGTCTCATCGCAGTCGGCTTCCTCTTCGTCAAACCGGTCAATTCGGCGGGAATTCGGGCACGTTCGTTCGCAGGCCTCGGACAATTGAGCGCTTACCGACGATGCGCGTGACCGACGTACAACGCGAGGAGGTGGCCGACGACCAGACCGAGAAACAGGACACCGTCGATGGACGTCGACAAGCCGGACGCCAGCAGCGGGAAATACAGAATCGGCATCGCGATGGCCGACCAGAATCCCGCCGCACGGATCGCCGTCGCGAGTCGCGGTACTGCTCGCTCGAGGGCACCGTGCTCGCTATCGCGGCGATCACTCGGTGGACTCGAACTACCCGACCGCCGATCTGAGAGGGAGGGTGGGCTCGTCATCGGAGGGACCTACGAGTGTGCCTTCTCGACGACGACGCAAGTACGGGTCGAACGTTTTGGACGGTTAGGATGGATTCAGCGGAATCAGTCCGATTGAACGAAACATTTACGCCGAAAAGATCCGCCTCGGCTCGAGGAACCACGATGGTGCCTCTCACAACTCGTCGAACGATCCCCTTTGTCTCCCTCGTCTGCTGTTTCTTCGCGCATACTCGACCCGTCAGTGGAGGGTGAGGTATCCATCGGATCGATTCGCGGTTCCGTCGAATTCTGTCACGATCGGGTTCTCCCCGGGTGGACGAACACGAGACCGCCGACCGGGTAGCGATTCGAGATAGCTCGTTTCTTCGTCACGGGACCGATGAAACTCGCTACGGATCCCGGTCGTCCGCACTCGAGTCGAGGGTGAACTCGCCGTCGAACGTTCCGGCTGGCGACTCGAGGACCACCGTCTCCCCTGCCGTCATCGAATCGCCGATGTCGACGGCGACGTCCGCTTTGCCCACCGTTTGCGGAAAGAGGATGTCGACGCGGCTGCCGAACGCGATGTGTCCGATTCGCTCGCCTCGCTCGACGTCATCTTCAGGTTCGGCGTATGGATGGATGCGACGGGCGAATGCACCGGCGATCAGCGTTACCTCGGCATCGGATTCCGCCACGGCCGAATTCGGGTTTGCGGTGCGGATGTCGGTTTCGAGAGACGGTTCACCATCGTCAGCGGCCTCTGCCGCGCTCTCGCTCACGACTTCGTTCGGGCTTTCGGTCACACTCGACGCCGCCGTTCCGTCACCGTCAGCGGGCAAATTCGGAGACTCAGTCTCGAAGCGAACGTGAACACGCTCGTTTCGGTCGGATTCCTTCGAGAAGGCAGGACGATTCGCACCAGAGACGTGCTCGACGTCGGTGACGCGTCCCGCGAAAGGCGAACGGACGACGTGAACGTGCCAGACGTTCATGAATACTCCCAGGCGAACCCGGTCTCCCTCTTCGCGGAGGACTGAGACGGTCCCGTCGGCGGGCGAGACGACGCCGGTCGGCGGGGGAGTACGGTCGGGGTCGCGGAAGAACGCGAGAGTGGCGGCGCCGACCGCGAGCGCCACGAGACTCGCCGTGACGCTGATGAGGAGGGCAAACGGGGCGGCAAGCAGGGGAACGACGGCGTACTTCCAACCACCCGGCGCGATGTTCATGAACTGACTGAGGTGGCCGAATCGTATGGCCGTTACGGCTCGAAAGCCCCGCGGTCAGCGGTATTTCGATATCTCTGTACAACGGAACTGCGGCTCCAGAACCCCCATCACAGTGGCCTCCTACAGACGGGGTATTATTCCGTTTACACCGCTGGGACTCGATACGGAGGGAGTTCTATCGGTAGCGACGGTCGCTCGTTTCGGCTAGTCGATTACAACCAAAATTTGGGCAACCGTGGAACGAATAGCTGACAGCTACGACGGTATCATCGAATATTTGAACCTGCCGACGGCTGTATCGTCGTTTTCGGCGTTCTTGACCGTTCGAGACGCATTTCTTTCGAGCTAACGGCAGTGACGTATTGTTGATTCTCGAGAATAACAATATGCTGGTCCGTGGCGCAAGCGGTCGCCAGCCATGAAACGACGAACGTATCTCAGCGCCGCTTTCGCGACTGCTCTTGCGGGCTGTTCAAGTTCCGAAGAATCGGACGGCGAAGGCCCAGACGCCGAGCAGCGGTCGAACGAAAACGGTACCGCCGTCGCGTTCGACGACTTCGAAAATCTGGACGCGTGGGACGCGCCGCTCGGAACGCTCTCCGCGGACGAGTCGCGAACGTACACCGGATCGCAATCCGCAAAGCTCGAGTCGGGTTCTGACAACCAGTTCAGGATCGTTCGAGAGCTGTCCGAGCCGGCCGACCTCTCCGGAATGCGCCCCTGTCTGGCGGTATCGACGGAGCACGAGGCGGATATGGTCGTTCAGCTACTCGACGAGGACGAAAATCGAATGGTCTTTCGACAGCAGGTTCACCGCGGAACGCCGCTCGTGCAAACCAATTTCGGCGTCGATACAGTCGACGGCGAACCCGATATGAGTGCGATCAGTGAAGTCCAACTCCTCCGCTGGACCGGCGACGACGATAAAGGAGCGGTGTGGGTCGACGATCTCCGGTTCGTCTCTACCCCCGACGTCGGGAAGGTCATGCTTCAATTCGATGGCGGCTACGAAACCGACTATACGCACGCTCTCCCGGTTCTCCAGGAGTACGACTATCCCGCCGTCTCGTTTATCACACCGGGACGGGTTCGCGAGGACGAACGTGCCACGGGCGACCACCTCCTCCGCGAACAGCTCGACGAACTCGCTGACGCCGGCTGGACGATCGCAAGTCACTCGATGCACGGCCTCGATCTCACCAGCCTGTCGGATCGCGACCCGGAGTCGGAAATCCGCGACGCCACGGAGTGGCTCGAGGACGAAGGGTTCGAGGACGGAGCGCAGTATTTCGCCTATCCGCAGGGAATGTACAACGGGGACACGCTCGAATTCGTCGCGGAACACCACGATCTCGCGTTCGCCGGACTCTATCCATCCCAGGGTTTCGCGACGAATCCGCACCTCTGCTCCCGGGTCGACGGTCCGGACGCCGGCACGGCGCAGTCGATGCTCGATCTCACCGCCGAGGTGGGCGGCATCACGTCGCTAGCGTTCGGACAACTCGACGACGGATCTCGATCCGCACTGGCGGAAACGATCGGCCACCTCAACGAACTCGAGTCCGCCGGCGACCTCGAGGTCATCGGGCCGTCGGAGATGGCCGAGTCGTTCGTTCGCTGATCGGACCGCTCTCGATGACGCAATCGACTATCTGGAAGCCAGATCGGCCACCTCCCTCTCGAGCCCGAAACCGGAATCGTGAACGGACACGACCACCGTTCGCCAGGTTTCAGGTCGATCTACCCCCCAATTCCGAGCGTATCAGCTGGTCGTCGAAGACTGCACTCACAGCGGAATCCGTCTGAAGAAGTACTGGAAAACCGGAGCGCTTTATTACACCAGTGGGTGAGTTAATAATATGGACGGAGATATTTTGCGTGCTGTCCTCTGTGGGTTACTCGTCGGTCTCGGGATATACTGGCTTCTCGTTCCCGACTGGTTCGTTGCGGCAAGTACAGCAACGGTGTACGTTGGAGCGGGATACTTTTATTTTGCCTTCGATACGTCGCTTTTCGGTAGTGATATCCATTTTACCGACCGAACGGATAGTCTCGGTTATGCTATCGGTAGTTTCGGACTGAGTACGAGTCTGATTGCGTTTGCGGACTACTACGGGGAACAGGGGACGGCGTCGTTTTCGATCGTGGTTTTGTTATTTGGTGTAATTGCGTTTCTCACCTTTGTTTCAAAAGCCCAGCAACAGACCGAACACACCCGCTGACAAACAATTCCGGAACGACCGAACGATCGTCCCGACGTCCTTGAATCTGGTCGCTGGCGGACGACGTACATGCACAGTCCGTGAGTGACCACCAGCGATTGATCGGTCACGTCCCGACGCAGGAAACCAGTCGGCTGTCCCGTGCGGGCCTCAGTCCCAGAACGCCTGCGTTCGGGCGTACTCGCGTTCTTTCGTAAGGATGTCCCGATAGAACTCGTCTTCGTTCTCGCGAAGCTTGTTGATGATTCGCGCGGCGTTGTGCGGGCCGACGCCGCGGGCCGCCATCGCGATCACGGCCTGCTTGCCGTGGCTCTGGACGAGGCTCGCACTGCGAAACGCGCGTTCGGTCATCGTCCGCTGTTCCTCGTCTTTCTCCTCGGCGCGGACTGCCTGAACGACTTCGTCGGCCCACGGATTCAGCGAGGCGATCCGAGTCGACCCACACTCCGGACACTCGGGCTGGTCGGCAACCCGCTTGACCACCGTCTTCACCTTCCACTCCGTACAGTGGGTACAGAGCAGGATGACGCGATCGTTCTGAATCCGCTCTCGAACCGTCTCGATGACGCTCGCGTCCGCGTTTTCCGGTGCAAGCAGTTCCTGACCGGACGACCGACCGCCCCGACCGACCGGGGTGCGACCGCGGTGGGTCACCAGTTCGAGATCGCCAGTCTGGATCGCCTCGAGTATCTTACTCGCGCGCTCGACGTCCAGGTCCTCGTGGAACACCTCCCGGATCGCCTCCTCGTACATCGGCGTGTCCTCGAGCGCCGATAGCAACCGATCGTTCGAGAGACGGCCCGACCCCTGTCCCTGCCAGCGTTTGAGCGCGCCGAATTTCGCGGATACCTGCGCCAGTCGAAAGGCGAGCGCGTCCGAGCGCTTGAGCCCGAGTTCGACGATCGCCTCGACGTGATCGGGATCGGTCTCCTCGATGACTTCGATCACGTCGCTCGTCGCGATCGAGTTCGGCACCTCGAGTTCGATCCGATAGGGGTCGGTCTCGAGGCCGACCGAGGATCCCGCACGCTGGCCCAGCAGCGCGGAGAGGATTCGACCGAGCGTCTCGTTGGCCATGTGACCGAAGGGTGCGTTGCAGACGATCGACCGACCCTGTCGCTCGAGAACGAGTCGATCGGCCGTCGGCATCGGCGCGTCGGCGTCGATCTGACGCTCGAGTTGCGTACACGCTTCCGTGAGCGTGTGCTCGTCTGCCGGGTACCGGTGGGCGAGGTCCCGACCGACCGCAGCGGCGTCGGCTCCCGCTCGAAGTTGCGGTTCCGCGACCCCGCGGATGTCGCCGACCTCTCCCGCGACCGCGGCGGGAACGGGAATCTCCTGCCCGATCCAGGTCGGGACTTCGCCCGCGGGATCCTCGATGGGGCTTACCTTGACCCGGCCCTCATCGTCGTCGATTTCGGCGATCCGCCACATCTCGCCGCGCTGGATGAACACCTCTCCCGGCCGGGCGAAGTTGACGACGAACCGCTCGTCGAGCGTGCCGATTTGCCCTCCCGAGGCGATGTCGTGAACCTCGTAGGTCTCCTCGTCCGGGATCATCGAGAGATTTGCGTACACGTACTGCCAGGTACCGCCCGTCGTTTCGATCCGGTCCTCGCCTTCGTCGAACCAGACGATCCGATTTCGATGGAGTTCCGAGAGTATCTCCCGAACGGTCGCCTCGGGGACGTTTCGGAACGGGTACGCCCGCGTCACGGTTTCGACGGCTTCGTCGACGTTCGTGTTCCCGCGGCTCTGGACGACGGCCGGCAACTGGTTCGCGACCACGTCCAGGCTGCCCTCGTGGATCGCTGCCGGTTCGACTTCGCCGTCGCGGGCGCGACGGGCGATCGCAAGGGCCTCGAACGTATCGTCCGGTCGCGTCGCGACGATCGTCCCGCTCGAAACCTCGTCCTGGCGGTGGCCCGCGCGGCCGATCCGCTGCAGCAGCCTGGTGACCTGCCTGGGGCTTTTGTACTGGATCACGTGGTCGACCTGTCCCACGTCGATCCCGAGTTCCATCGAGGACGTACACAGCAGTCCGTCAAGCTCGCCGGCTTTGAACCGATCCTCGACGTCGATTCGGGCTTCCTTCGAGAGCGACCCGTGATGGATGCCGATCGGCAGATCGAGTTCCGTGAATCGCGAGCCAAGCGCTTCCGCGGTCTGGCGAGTGTTGACGAAAATCAGCGTCGACTCGTTTTCGTCGACGAGATCACGTATCAGGCGAACGTGACTGGCCGTGTCCGGCTCGGTCATGAGCTCGCCGGCCAGACGCTCGTCTTCCTCGGTCACCTCTGGTTCGCGGACCGTCACGTCCACGTTGCTCCCGACGTCGATTTCGCGAATCTCGCACGGCCGTCCCCCCGTCAGGAACTGACCGACTTCGGACGGGTCGCCGACCGTCGCCGAGAGCCCGATCCGCTGGAACGGCCCGGCGAGATCCCGGAGCCGCTCCAGACCGACCGCCAACTGCGCACCCCGTTTCGACGCGGCGAGTTCGTGGACTTCGTCGATCACGACGTGCGACACGTCCGCGAGCGCCTCGCGAAGCCGTTCACCGGTGAGCATCGCTTGCAACGTTTCGGGCGTCGTTACCAGGACGTCCGGCGGATTTTCGGCCTGTTTTCCCCGCTGATACTGGGTCGTATCGCCGTGGCGAACGTCGACCTCGAGGTCGAGGTAGTCGCCCCACCACTCGAGGCGCTCGCGCATGTCGCGGTTGAGCGCCCGGAGCGGGGTGACGTACAGTGCACCGAACCCCTCCGGCGGGCCGTCGTCGGCGAGCAGGTGATCGAAGACGGGCAACATCGCCGTCTCGGTCTTCCCGCTCCCGGTGGGTGCGATCACGAGCGTGTTCTCGCCAGCCGAAAGTGGCGGAATCGCCAGTCGCTGGGGTGCCGTTGGCTGCGAGAAGCCGCGTTCGGAGAGCGCACCGCGAACCGTCGCTCCGAGGTGCGTAAAGGCCGCGACGTCCCCGTCAGTCATCGAACCGTGATAGGGGCGAACGCCGGATAAGGGCCACGTTTTCGGCGCACCCGGGCGTCCGGACGGGAGCCGATACAGACGGTTCGGTACCGTTCACTCTTCGGTTTCCTCGGCATCTTCGCTCTTACGGTCGCCGTCAGCCGCGGAATCGGGATCCGTATCGGCGTCGAGCAGATCCTCGGCAACCGATTCGTCGACCGTCATTTCGCCCGGTTCCGCTGGTTCGGTCCGAACGTCCGGTTCCGCCCGCTCGGCGATCTCCTCGTCGGAGCGGTCGGCGGCGTACTCGGCGTTGGTTGCCGTTTCGTCGATCGCGTCGGCATCGTCCGCACCGGCCGGGGCCTCGTTCGTCTCCGCCGGAACTTCGTCGTCGGTTTCGGGCTCGTCGTCTCCTGGTTCCCCGATCGGGATCGTGGCGGTGGGCTCAGTTAGTTCGTCGGGGACGGCGTCCGCGGCCCGCTCCTGGAACTCGTCGACGGATCGGATCCCGCCGTCGTTCGAGCCGAAGAGACGTCTCACCGCGTAGGTAAATGCGAGGACGACGCCAGCGATGAGGAGATATCTGACGTAACGATCGACGGACGGAGGATTTGCGGTCAAGTCCGTTCGTGACGCCGAATTCGCTCGATCGCGATCGGGTGTTCGAATTCGCATCATGCGTCGTACGGGCTCGGGTGGCAAGTGGGTTCGGGATGGTCGAGCCGGGGTTGGTGGGGCCGAGTCTCGAGGGATCAGCCTTCGAGGTGGGAGATCCGCGCGTATCGACCGGCACGCCAGCCAGCGACGAGCGCGACCACAGTTCCGACGCAAATCGCGAGCGTGAAACCGCCGGCATAGACCTCGAGTGGCGTTCGGAGGAGTCGCTCGAAGCCAAGAACCGACGTCGAGAATCGGTTCAGTCCCAGGACGGCCGGTGGCGTCACAGCGAGGCCAACGAGACCGCCGAGAAGGCCGATGATAAGCCCCTGTACGCCGATCGTACCGGCGAGGACCCGGCGAGAGAGCCCGATCGCCCGAAGGGCCGCGAGTTCTTCGCGCTGCTGGTGGGCCACAAGCGCGAACAGATTAGCTGTCAGGATGACGCCGCCGACTATCGCGAGCCCGACGAGCGTCGCACCGCTCGCAAGGACGACCGACCGCTGTTCGATCATCCCTTCGACCTGTTCGTCGCTGGTTCGAACCTCGTATTCGGGGTACGCCTCGCTGAGTTCGTCCCGGACGGTAGCACGATCGGCGTCATCCGCCACGTCGGCGGTGACGAACGTCGCTCGATCGGTTCCCGACGTGCCGGCGACCGCCTGGAGGTCTCCCAGCGGAACCGTCACCGCGGGCGCACCCAGGTACTGAGAATAGTATCCGGAGGTACCGATAACGGTGAATTCGTACTTGCGAGCAGTCTCTCTGCTCGTTCCCACGTACACCGCGTCGCCAACCGAGACGTCGAGTTCCGCTGCGGTTCGCGGGTCGATCACGATCTTCCCCGTCCTCGGCTCGTCTGGTGGCGGACGTGCAGCGGCCTCAGCGTCGAGTTCGAATCCGTGTCCCGCCTCGAACTCGAATCCGTCGTGGGTCTCCTGAACGCCGATTGCGGGCCTCCGTTGGAGATCCGATTCGTTCGAGCCAATGTAGACGTCGTACATCGCGATCGGGGACGCGCTTTTAATGTCGTCTCGTTTGGTGAGATTGACTGCCATGTCGTGTGAACCGACGATCGGATTTTCGGTGCCGCTCACCGCCGGATTGACGGGCTCTCTCGAGATCCAGATATCGCGATCGGCGTTGTTCAGCCCCTTTTCACCCTTTTCGAGGACGCCGATCCCGAGACTCGCGAGGATCGTCACCGAAAGGACGGCCAGCGTGACCGCGAGGACGGTGAGCACGGTCCGACCGGGCGATCGCCGGAGCTGTGCGAAGGCGATCCCGGCGACGGCCCGCATTCGAACCGCCGCTCGGCGCAGAGTCACCGTCCCACCTCGTCGAGAACCGTCGTTCTCGCAGCCACTGCAAGCGGGTAGGGAACGGCCACCAGCCCGGACAGAAGGGCGACGGCGATTGCGTAGGGAATGAATACGGGATGGAAATGGGCGACCGCCCCCGGTGCGACGGTTGCCTTCGCGAACGCGTTGATTCCGATGACTCCCAGCAAACCGAGCCCGATTCCCACGAACGAGCCCACCAGCGTCGTGATTCCAGTCGATACCACGACGACGGCGAGTCGGCCGCTAGTGGGGAAGCCGACCGACTCGAGGACGGCGAGGGTGCGTCGGTCCTCGTCGACGGTCATTCCCATGGTCGTCGCAACGAACGATGCACAGATGGTGACCCCGACCAGCAGCGCGATTACGCTCGTTGCAAACGCCAACCCGTCGTCGAACAGCGAGGATGGATCGGTGCTCCCGGCGATTTGGACCGCTGCGTCGGGGTAGGCGTCCGCCGCGGCCGATTGCGCGGCTTCCCGGTCGCCCCAGACCAACACTCTATCGGCGAGTTCGCCGTCGTCCGCACCGGCGATCGACTGGAGATCGCTCAGATGGACGAGCGCGACCGGCGCGCTGGTACCGCCCGTTCCGCCCTCTGCGACGCCGACTACCGTCATCGAGCGACCGCCTGCGTCGGTCCAGCCGACCGAGACGTTTAGTTCGTCACCAGTCGATGCGTCGAGGTGCGTTGCGACGGTCGACGAGATGACGATTTCGCCCGTTCGCGAGCCGTTGTACGTTCCGTTCGCGTAGTGTGGATCGCCCGGTTCCAGCGCGGTCGTTGGCAAGCCCGCGACGGTCCGCGATTCATCGTCTGGAACGATACCGGCGAGACGGACGCTTCGAGCATCTCCCTCAGCCGTCTCGAGTCGGACCGTCTCGACCAGTACAGGTGACGCGTGATCGACGCCATCGTGCGACCGGATCGTCGCGGCTCGTTCGTTCGTCGCGCCGAGCCGTGGCCCCTCGACGCCGTCGACGGACGAGATCGTCGTACTCTCAGCCGCCGTGATACGGGCGTCAGCGTCGTCGGCGCTCATCACGCCACCGTCGGCCAGCGCTAGCGCGACGCCAGTCACGACCAACAGCAACGCGATCGTTAGTGCAACGGCCGCGATCGTCGACGCAATTCGGCCCGTCGTCGTTCGCGCTGCCTGTTTCCACCATCTGGTGAGCGAAAAGCGGATGACCCCCGCCCACCGTGTTCGTAGCCGGTCGTCCACGTCGTCGGCGACTCCGTCGCCGTCACGCGTCATTTTCGACCACCTGTCCGTCGCAAAGCGTGACGACCCGGTCGGCTACGGACAGAGTGGATTCGTCGTGCGACGCGACCAGAACCGCCCGTTCGCGCCCGATGTCGGTCAACAATTCCAGGACGTCCGCACCGGTCGCCGTGTCGAGTTCACCCGTCGGCTCGTCAGCGACGATTACGTTCGGATCGGTTGCAAGGGCTCGTGCAATCGCAACCCGCTGGCGTTCCCCGCCGCTGAGTTCTCCGGGAAGGTGCGTGATGCGGTCACCGAGACCGACCGCCTCGAGCAACGTCGTCGCACGGTCGCGTCGATCTGGTCGCGAGACGCCTTCCTGAACGAGCGGTAATGCGACGTTCGCACGAGCGGAGAGCGACGGCAGCAGATGGAACCGCTGGAATACGATGCCGATATGGCGACGGCGCACCCGCGTTCTCTCCGCATCGGACTGTGCTGCGAGATCGGTTCCACACAGTTCGACGGTCCCGGCCGTCGGAACCAGCAGCCCCGCGACCGCGTGCAATATCGTCGATTTGCCACTCCCACTCGGCCCTTCGAGTCCGACGATGGTCCCCATCGGCACCTCGAAGGAAACGTCACGGAGCGCCGTCACCGTGCGCTCGTCGCCCGATCGAAATCGGCCACCGGTCGAACCGTACTGATGGCTGACGCCCTCGAGTCGAACGGCCGTCGTCGATTCGCGGTTGTCGTCGTCGGCTCCCTCGACCGACGACCGCGAATCGTGAACTGAGTGGTCGAACATCCTTACAGGGGGTTTCACTGTACGCAAACGGCTCACCGACACATTGTTTCGACCCACATACCCTTACAAGACACCTGTTAACGGTGTTATGAAAACTGCAACCGTCTCGATTAGGGTGACAAGGGACGATCGTATACCTCACATCCGCTTCGGTAATTCCGACCCGTAGCTCGGCGCAATGAAGGTTGCCTGACCTGGCCGATAGACGGGCGCCAGAGGCGCGTTAGCGACAGTCGAAGTCCAAATCGAAGACGGACAGGTCGCCGCCTTCTCACTCCGTAGGCCCATCGCACGACTCATCGCCAGAACCTATTCACCAATAACGACTCCCTAAGAGTCCCTGAGGCACCGATCCAGGCGATAACCCCGCCGACGGTGTAGCATTGTTGCCTCCGACCACAGCGTCGACCGATGGGTAGCCCGTCCGAACACGAAGCGAAGCCGAACATACCCGCCGATCGGCTGCAAGGTTCCGCCGCGCGTGAACAGGGGTCCACTCGCCGGAACCCTCTCGGATGGATCGCCGATTTCTTCTTCGCCTCACCGATTCGAATGCTCGTGGAGATCGATCAAAACTCGTAGTAAGCGATCTCCTGGGATCCACAGGTCGAGCATATATCCGCGTTTGTCTCGAGCTTTTCACCACAATTTCGACACTCATACAACCTTGCTCCGTTCGTCTTCTCGGATCTGGTGGCTTTGTTTCGGAGTAGTGATAGTGCGCCCATCTTCGACCCCTCTTGTAGAGATTGATGGCACAGGATTATCAATATTATTAATGATTATATTGAATATCTTGATATATTTCCACTGTGTCCGTGTCGCGACCGGATTTCCCGCTGTCGAGTTTCAGGATCGTTCTCGCCCGATGGTCCGAAAATTTGCCGGACGCTCGATCCGGACGGTGACGCACCTCGAGGAGGTATCGGGCGAGTACTGAACTCCGCCGCTGTCTCTCCTACTGACGACCGAATCCTGACCGACGGATTCGTTGTTGCCGACGTTCTCGCACCTCGCTCGGCCAGGCCGCCACTGCGTCGATTCGTTGGTTCGTTTCCGATCAGTGTCTCGCGAACGTCCCAGCGTAACGATCGGTTATTTCTTCAGACAGAGGTGCATATGATGAATCACCATGGATGGTAATTACAATTCAAGTCGGTCAGAAGGAATAACCGTACGCCGCCGACGACTGCTACAGGCCACTGCTGTCACAGCCACCGGTAGTCTCGGACTATCGAATCGAGTGGATGCTGCAGAACCCGACCCTGGACCGATCGAGGAGCTTACGGATTGTTTCACGTTTTGGGATGCCGCCTCGGAAACGTATCCGCAACTCGATCTAACGGTCTCGCAACCCACGACCCGTAACGTCCCCAACTCTCCGACGGAGTTGCTGATTTACGCTCACGGATGGAACAGCGAAGGAAAGAACGGCCGCGATCAAGCGGCCACGTTCGAACATGCGCTTCGAGCGAACGGGTACGAACATCCCGTCGTCAACGCTCAGTGGGAATCGGATTCCTTCGACCTGGCTGAGGCCGGACGACGCGCAGACGAGTGTGCGCATCGTCTGGCCGACTGGCTCCGCGACTACCGGACCCGCCATCCAGACGTTACGATTCGTCTCGCTGGACTCTCGCTCGGAGCACGTGTCCCACTCACGACGCTCGAGGCGTTAGATGGCGACGTTACTGTCGCAACCGTTTCGCTCTTCGGGGCAGCGGTCGATGCCACGTGGCTCTGTTCGAATAGTTCGACCGGATACGATGGTGCGGCAATCGACGCCTCCACGGGAACGATATTCAACTACTACTCGAACGATGACGATACGATCTGTACGACGTACACGATCGGAAACTCGAACGGTGGACTCGGATGCGATGGTGCTGATTGTACCGCGTTGTCCGGAAGTGGGTCGACGCCGGACGCCTACGTCGACGTCGACGTAACCGACGAAATTGGCGGTCATTGCGCCTATCAAATTCAAAGCGGCGGGATCGTCAGTCAGGTTGTAACTGACTTCAGAGCTGCCGATACCGCTGTGGAGAATCGAGACGACAGGTAACGCGAGTGAATCGCCTCGGAGTCAAGTCGTTCGAGAATTTCCGATTCTCGTGACTGAACGAATCAACGATTCGCCAGGACCGCGAAACCGTTGGTTTCGCTGACTTCGCGGAGCCCCGATTGGCGACGAAAGGCCGAAGGCCTTTCGAACCACGTGATCCCGGGGCGATTCACCTCGGATCGTCCACGGCAGAAGGTGGCTGCCGACGACTCGAGTCACGCCGTTCGTCTTTAAGTACCGGTTATTCGAGCAGGTACGCTCATTGGTAGTACTCGCGAACGACTAGTGTGTTACAAGACACCACGGGTACGAACTGGCAGGCCGAACGGATCGACACCACGAGCAAATGGTACGATCTCTTTCAGAAAGGTGTCGAACTCGGGACGTGGGACGTCGAGAAACTGTTCGACGAGGTCGGTTTCGAGGAGGATCGCGAGATCTGGGCATCGCTCGAGCCTGGCGAGCGAAAACAGATCCGATACCTGTTATCCGGATTTCTCGACGGAGAGTTTGCTGTCGGCGAGGACGCGAGCCATCATCTCCAGCGAATCGTTGGCGCGCCGTGTTTCGACGACAACGAAGAAATGGAGATGTATATGACGATGTTTACGCTGACCGAACACAAGCACACACAGTTTCTCGACGTGTACATGCACGAGGTGATGGGCGAACAGGACGCGTTCGCGGAACTGAACCCGAAACGCGGAGGAGCGCGGATTCCGATCGTGCAAGCAACTGGGCTCGGCGACGTTTTCGACCGACAGGGCCAGTTAACAGCGAGAGCGGCCCACTCACAGGACCCCGTCGACATCGCCGAGGCGCTTACGGTGTATCACATGATCGTGGAGGGGCTGCTCGCCCGCGGCGGGTTCTATTCGATCAATAAACTCTCGCAGAATGCACCGCTGTCGCTTTTGAACCACGGGTTCAAGCTAATCAGCACGGACGAAGGACGGCACATCACCCACGGCGTCGAAGCGTTGAACGAACTGATCGAAAAGGAACGATCCGGCCGGCGGGAGTTTCAGGGCGTCAGTCAGGCGATTATCGACGTTCTCTACGAGAACGTGGGTTCGATCGCCGACTTCGGGTACATGTTCACGGGGGCCGTCGACGACCCGCTCGAGATCAGCTTCGACGACCTCCTGTTACGGGTGGGCCACCTCGTCGACGGCCAGTTCAACGAAGCGCTGGACCTCGAGGTCAACCATCACAAGATCATCGGTATCGTCGCCGACCGCCATCAGGAGTGTCTGGAAACAGACATCGACGAGGAGGTACGGAAGTATCAGGAACAGTACAATCGCAAACGCGGCGCTGCGGCCGATGGAGGTCGCGATGATGACTGACATCACCGAACTAAACGAGTTGTCCCGCGGGGCGGCGTTTACCGCCTCGGAAGATGACGTCGCCGATGCGATCGAGGACGCTGCCGCGGAACTCGACCAGAGCGTCGAGGAAATCCGCGAGAACGTCGCGTACATCATGGATTCGACGTTCGAAACCGACGGCGTCAGCACGTCGTTCAACGAGAGTATCAGCGGAGCCAGCCTCGAACACGACGAAGTCGGAACCGGCGACCCACGCCTCGAGGCACTGGAACTGTACAAACTGCGCCAGCGAGTGTAGATGTACGACGTCACGTTTCACCTCGAGAACGAAACGAAAACCGTCGCCGTCTCCCCGGACGAGTACGTCCTCGATGCGGCGATGAGAGCCGGTCTCGATCTTCCACACTCCTGTCGAAACGGAATGTGTCGGCGATGTACCGGCAAATTGCTTGAGGGGGACCTCGACGGAAGCGAGGGGACAGCCCTCACCACCGAACAGGAGACCGACGGCTACGTGCTCCTGTGTTGTTCGTATCCGCGAGCAGACTGCGAGATTCAGGTCGGTGAACGCGTCCAGAACGACCTTCTCGGCCTCGACGTTCGTTGAGGCAAACCAGGTTCGTTCGTGCGTGCTCGAGTAGCGGGATCGCTTCGTCGTTCCGAGGCAGAATTCGACATCGGGGCACGTTTTCGGAACTCGGACGCCCGTTCCGCAGTCAGTCGAGCCGCTGGCTGAAACGCGTCTTTCAGCGTGAGAAATGTCTTTGTCGTTTCGCGAGAGCAGGGTGAGATGAGAGATGACAGAACTGTACGACGAACTGGGATTCGACACGCTCCTTGCTCTCGCCGCCGGTCTCGCACTCGTAGCGTACATGCTCGGAATCTTTCCGGGACCGGATTACGCCGCTGCTGTTGGACTCGGTTTCGTGGTAGCGGGCGTGATTATCTTCGTTCCATCTGGAGCGCGCGTCCCGGCATTTGCGATCGGCGTCGTATCAGTGGGCGTCGCCGGGATCGCTTTTCCCCGTGCGGTCGTGGCGTTTGTAGATACCCCCGCCAGGAACGAACTTCCCATCGTCCTCACCGGAAGCGGCCTCGTTCTGGTCCTCGCCTTCGGTCTCGTCCGGTTGACCGCGTTCGATACACGGAGACGACAGACCGTCGAATAACTCGCTCTCGAACAGCCTTCCCGATTCTCGGATGCGCGAGTTCGTCATCTCGGTCCGTGTCTCTCGAACTGAAGGGCTATCGGTACCGTTCTCAACCGGTTGTCAAAACCACCACACCAAAGGTATCACCGCGACAATAATACGTATGAACGCGATCGAACTCGAGGGGCTCACGAAGGATTACGGCGAGGTGCTCGCAAACGACGACGTGTCGTTCGCCGTCGAACGAGGCGAAATCTTCGGTTATCTCGGCCCGAACGGTGCGGGAAAGACGACGACGATCCGGACGCTGCTTGGATTTATCTCTCCGACTGCCGGGACGGCGCGGCTGCTGGGACAGGAGATCACCGACGAACGCCAACTCCTCGAGGCGAAACGCAACCTCGGCTACCTCCCGGACAACCTGGCGTTCGACGAAACTGCGACCGGACGGGAAATTCTCGAGCTACACGCCTCGATCAAGGGCGACGACCGAAGCGAGGAACTGCTCGAACTGTTCCAACCGCCGCTGGATCGCGAGATACGAGAGTACTCAAGCGGAAACGTCCAGAAGTTGGGGCTCGTGACGACGTTCATGCACGACCCCGACCTGGTGATTCTCGACGAGCCGACGAGCGGATTGGATCCCCTGTTACAACGGCGCTTTACCGAGTTCGTTCGAGGCGAACGTGACAACGGTGTAACGGTGTTTTTCTCCTCACACATTCTGAGTGAGGTTCGGCGGCTTTGCGACCGGGTCGGAATCATTCGAAACGGCCGGCTCGTCACGGTCGAGCCGGTCGAGACGCTGCTGGAAAGAAGCGGAAAAGTCGTCCGTCTGCACGCTGTAGAGCCAATCGACTCGAACGACCTCAAGATCGCGGGCGTTCACGAACTCGAGAGCCACACCGTTTCCGGACCGGACGGTCCAGCAGGCGGCGAATCCGGTGCGTCGGAACCCGAATACACGTTTACGTTCACCGGCGACGTCAACGTTCTTCTCGAGCGCCTCCGGGAGTACAAACTGCACGATCTCTCGATCGAGGAGGCACCGCTCGAGGATGTGTTCATGCGATTTTACGGCGAGAACGACCTGGACGACGAATCGACAGGGACGGATCGCGTCGCCGCCGGCACCGGTGTCGAGGGTGGTAACGATGTTTGAGTTGACCCGATACGATGGTCGCCGCCGGGTACGAGGGAGCATCTACCTCTCGATCGGCCTCTCGTTGCTCGCCGCGATGGTCATCTGGGTCTACCCGTCGTTTCGGGCCGAAGTCGATCTAGATCAGTTGCTATCGGCCTATCCGGAACCGATATTGCAGGTGATGGGCATTCAGACGATGGCCAGTCTGGGCGGGTTTCTCTCGTTCGAACTCTATACGTTCGGCTGGGTGATCCTGCTGGGGCTGTACTTGGCCTACAGTACGGCGGGGACGATCGCCGACGACGTCGATCGTGGCCGGATGGACGTCCTCCTGGCGATGCCGATTTCCCGAACGCGACTGGTCGGAGAGCGGTTCGCGGCGGTAGCCGTCCCGGTCGTCGTCGCGAACCTCTTGCCGCCGATCGTGGTCTACGTCGGTGCGGAACTAATCGACGAGCAACTGGCCGCCGCGGACGTCATCGCGGTCCACCTGTTTTCGATCCCGTACCTCTTTGCCTGTGCCGGGATCGGTCTGCTCGCATCGGTCGTTTTCGACCGAGCGGGGATCGCCCAACGTGTCGCCCTCGGAGTGACGTTCGCGCTGTTTCTGACCGAATCGCTCCTGACGGGAACTGACGCCGAGGTGGTCGGAGCGATTGCCCCGATGCGGTACTACGACCCGAACGCGATCCTGCTCGAGGGAAGTTACGACCTCGCGGGTGCGGCGATCCTCGTTGCGATGACCGTCGCTCTCCTCGTCGCCGCCCAACTGTGGTTCGCCCGGGCCGATATCGCTTGATTCCCCCGGTAACGGCCCGCGTTCGAAGAAACGGCGACTCGCTGTCCGCGTTCCTCGAGCGAAGGCGATCACGGGACGACGACAGTGCCGGATTCGCGATGGCAGTTCGGTCCCGCCCAAATCGGACGAGGGGTCCGGAACGCAGTCGCTACCAGCGTGACGAGCGATTTCAAACGACGTCACCGCGTACCGTTACGCCGTCCTGGCGCGAGCGCCACGCGTGGAGTTCCTTGGCCGCGGCTTCGGCCTCGTCGTCGTCCATCCCCAACATCTCGAGAGCCGCTGACAACGTCGGCAGCGCTAGTTCGCTCTCTCGCAGTTTTCGAAATGCCTCCTCGCTTCTGGTGCCGTCGGCCCAGAGACAAACCCCCCGCGGGTCGAGCAACTGGGTGTAGTCCTCGCGCAACTGCGCGCCACGAAGTCGCTGGGTGACGTTGTCCTCGAATCGCGAGTTGCAGACCTCGAAATGAATTGGTTCGTCATCCCCCAGGAGGTGGGCTGCGAGACACCGTTCCGGGGCAGCGTGGCCGCTTTCGTTGGCCCGGAGAAAATGGGGAAACTCGACGGCCCAATCCGCTCTGACGGATTTTCCGACGCCCCGGACACCGTGAGATTCGCGGAAACGGGCATCCGGACCCCTTTCCTCGCCATCACCGCCATGGGCACCCTCAGCGTCGGTGCTCGAAATCGAGGTCGCGCTATCGTCGCGTACGAGAACGTCTTTGGTGGCGTAAACGTCCAGTCGCTCGACCGGATCGAGCCCAAGCGCGACGTCGCCGAACGCCCACACCTCGCGGACCGGCACCGGCATCCGTTCTTCCTCGACGGTATCGACGAGCCGCTCGAGGCGGTCGACCGCTTCGTCTCGGTCGAATCCACTCATCGCTCGTCGTTGGGACTCGACGTCTAAAACCGTTTCTCGGTTCGCGGGCGTCCCGCATCGATTCGCAGGACGATTGCGAACCGGCTCGCTGGAGTTCCGGACGGATCGATGATGACCGTCACGAGCGCAGTGACGATCCCCGGTACCGTCTGCTCCGATACGTAGTCGACACTCTCGGTACCTGGGTCAGGAGTTCAGGTTTTTGTCTGTTCGCGGCGAACGGAATCCTATGCGACACCGGATCTTCAACGAGGACGGCGACGAGGAACTCGTCTTCGTCATGGGCTGGGGAAACCGCTGGACCCACGAGAACATGAGTTGGCTCATCGGAAACCTGACCGGGGCGGGCTACCGGGTCCACGCGTTCGAACTCCCCACCAACATTGACGACTTCAAAGCTGACTGGCTCGAGCCGGTCGCCGAGTACGTCCGCGACGTAGACGACTACCAGCTGCTGGGTCACAGTGCCGGCTCGCTCGTCGCACAGGCCCTCGACGGCGCGGATAATCACGTCTACCTGAGTCCGTGGTGGGGATACGACGAGGGGTTCCCCGAACCGTTGCTGGAGGCGATATCCATGATCCCGACCACGTTTCCGTGTTTGCCGATCAGCAACATGGACAGAGAGGCACTCGGCGAACGGGCGACTGACCACCAGCTCGCCACGATTCCATCGTGGATCTCTCCAGCGTTCATCCGTGAAACTCGCCGCGCACAGCGGGATCTGCTGACGATCGACCACGACGCCGTCGTCTTCTGCTCGCTTCGTGATCCCGTCATCAGCCTCCGCCCGATCGGCGAGCGGGTCCCTGCAGAACACGTCGTCCTCTACGATGGCGGTCACGAACTGTTTTCGGCCCCCGATCGCGAGCAGTACGTCGACCTCCTGCTTGCGGCCCTCGATGATGGGTCAGAGGCCGTCGAGGAGCGCCCGACCGTCCCTGCCTAACGCCGACGCGGCGTCCAACGAATCTTTAGAGCGCGTCGACCAACGCACGGAGCTGTGGACTGCCCTCGAGGAGTGCGCGTGGAAACCGCCGTCGAGCGGTCGAGAGTGCCTCGGCGAGGGCGCTTGCAGCATCCGAGAAGATTCCGGTCCCGTGTCCGACGAGGATCCGTTTCGGTGCGATGCCTTCGAAAACGTTCGTCGGGACGATGGGTCGAAGGAGTAGATAGACCGCGAGTCGCTCGTCGTCCACGAGGTACGGCGGCGCTGTCCCGAGGAGATCGGGTACGTACAGCGTTCCGACCGACCGCCGATAGGCGACCGCTTCGGACCACCCGGGGATCGGACTCACCTCGCGCACCTCGAATCCCGACTCGGGTACGCTCCGTCGAAGCGCTCGATGGGTGCGTCGACCCGCTCGTGAACGCGGGCCAGCCACGATGGGACGTAAACGGGCACGTCGAATCGGCGGGCGAACCTGTCGGCGTCTCGAGCGTGGTATGCCGAACAGACGACGACGCCTGCAACGTCGCCAAAAGACCGAATCTCTTCGTCTATCCCGGGTGCCTCGATCGGATCGAACAGCCAGACGTCACCCCCGTCCCCGACCAGGGCATGACTCGCGCGACGGCCGGCCTCGTCTGGGTGGGCGAACCAGCCGACGCCGCTCTCGAAGTCGTCGATCTGCCGATACTCCGTCGACGGCGATCTGTCGTAACTCATCACGTGGTGTCGACAGACAGACAGCCGTAATACGTTTCGATCGTCACAACCAGTAGCCGATCGCGTCGGATTCGATCGCCGGCTGTATCGATAGCGAAGAGACGAAACGGACATACGCGTTCGACGGCAACGTGACCGCGATGGACTGCAATCGGTGTGACGAGGAGGCGATCATGCACGCAGCCTACTCCGGGGCACACCTCTGTGCCGACCACTTCCGTGAGTCGGTCGAAAAGCGGGTTCGCCGCCGAATCCGACGGGACGACCTCGTTCCGCACGATGCGACGCCAGAGAATCCCCAGACGTGGGTGATCGGCCTCTCGGGCGGCAAGGACAGCGTCGTCCTCACACAGATCCTCCACGATACCTTCGCCAAAGATCCCCGCATCGAACTCGTCGGCCTGACGATTCACGAAGGCATCGACGGCTACCGGGACAAATCGGTCGAGGCTTGCGTGGAACTCAGCGAAGAGCTCGGAATCCGACACGAACTAGTCAGCTACGAAGAAGAATTCGGCGTCCGAATGGACGATGTCGTCGAAGACGACCCTGAGAACATGGCTCCCTGTGCGTACTGCGGCGTCTTCCGGCGGGACCTGCTTTCGAACTACGCAACGGAACTCGAAGCCGACCTCCTTCTCACGGGCCACAACCTTGACGACGAAGCCCAGACCGCACTGATGAACGTCCTCGAAGGCGACGTCGAGCAGATCGCAAAGCATTTCGACGCGAGTCTCGGCCCGCTTTCGGACCGCGAGGAGCAAGATGAGTTCGTTCCACGTGCGAAACCGCTGCGTGACGTCCCCGAAAAGGAAGTCGCCCTCTACGCCCACGTCAACGACCTCCCAGCACACATTACCGAGTGCCCGCACGCGAGCGAAGCATATCGTGGCGAAATACAGCAACTTCTCTACGAACTCGAAGAGAATCACCCGGGCACCCGCCACTCGATCCTCTCGGGATACGAGGAACTGGCGGATATCGCGGCGGAACGGTACGCCGGTGACAACGGCGCCGACCTCCAAAACTGCGTCGAGTGCGGTTCGACCACGACTCGAGAAGTCTGTCGGAAGTGTTCGTTGCTCGAATCGCTCGCATAAATTACCATACAAAACACATCCGCCTGGAGTCCGTTTACGCGCCGTTTTCGCAATATACACTCACCCTCGGACTATCAGTTCACGAAGTGAACCCTCGGACTATCCGTTCACGAGGTGACAGCTGTGTTTCTCTCTTTCAAACGATCACAGAATTGAGGTTCCTCCAGTAGTGGTAGGAACGCTGAAAGCGTCCGGACTACTTCGAGAAATTCGCTCGAGCGGGTCCGCTGTTAGCGAATGACGTCGACGCCGTTCTGTTGTTCGACCTTGTCGCGCCCGCCATCACTCTGTGCGCCGAAATCCGACGTTCGGCTCTCGACGTTGTTGCTTGCGTCGAAGTCGCCGTCGTTCAGTCCCTCGATGCTCGCACGGGACTTATCGGCCTGCTTCTGAGTCGTCGGGCCGAGAACCTGGGCGCTCTGAACGCCGGTCATGATCGCCATGACGCGTACTTTGCCCTTGTAGTTCTCCTGAATACGGGCACCCCAAATCACGTTTGCGCTCGCCTCGAGGCGTTCGGTGATATTGTCGGCGATGCCCTCGGCCTCTTTCAGCGTCAGGTCGGGGCCACCGGTGATGTGAACGAGTCCGCCCGAGGCGCCGCGGTAGTCGACGTCCAAAAGCGGATGGTTCATCGCATCTTTGACAACCTCGTCGGTCTTGTTCTTGTCCTGGGTCTCGCCGACCAGCATGACGGCGACGCCGCCCTGATTCATTATCGTGGACATATCGGCGTAGTCCAGGTTGATTAGTGACGGCTGGGTGATTGTCTCCGAGATTCCTTTGACGGTTTCGGCGATGATCTGATCCATCACCGAAAACGCCTTTCCGATCGGCAGATTCGGGACGTAATCGAGCAGTCGGTTGTTGTCCAACACGATGATCGAGTCGGCCTGCTCTCGCAATTTCTCGAGGCCTTCCTCGGCTTTGACCGTGCGGGCACGTTCGACGTTGAACGGAGTCGAGACCATGCCGACGACGATCGCACCCTGCTCTTTGGCGATTTTCGAGACGACGGGGGCTGCACCCGTGCCGGTGCCACCGCCCATTCCGGCGGTCACGAACACGAGGTCCGCGTCGCCGAGAACGTCCTTGATCGTGCTCTGAGCCATCTCTGTGGCGCGCTCGCCCATCGACGGATCGCCACCAGCCCCGAGCCCATTCGTGAGCGACTTGCCCACGAGAATCTTCGTGTCAGCCTCGATCATCTTGAGGTGCTGTTTGTCCGTGTTGATCGCCACGGTATCGGCGCCGTCGACGCCGATGTTATACAGTCGATTGATCGTGTTGTTTCCGGCACCGCCACAACCGACGATGACGATTCGGGGGTCGCCAAATTCGTCATCGTCCATCGAGACGTCCATTTCCCGGGCCTCTTCCTCCGCGTTCTCTAACGCATCCTGAACGATGTCTTGCATCGTTATACCTTGGCCCAGTTGCGTTTGCCGGACCGTTCGTTCGGCCCGTCCTGTTGTTCGTTGACCATCTCACGGACGGCCGACCGGATCGCTTCGCTCCGGTTCGGGAACTCGCCCGAGTCGACTAACTGTTCGACTTCCTCGATCTGCTGTTTCGGGATTCGCAGTGTTACACGCTCCATGGTTGTATTCCCCGTTGGGGGTAAGACGGTGGTGCGCCCCTGTCAGACGCGGCGTGTCTTACACCGCAACCACCCGCTCTGGGGCGATTTTCCGTCTTATCGACGGGTGTAAGACATTCCGTCTTACGCGACTAAGGCGATGTTTGGCTTGGATAATAAAACTTTCGCCCAGTGTGACTTTCCATGTCTTACACTGGTCAGTATTGGGTACCGTCCGACTCGAGGACGTCCGCTGCAGGTGTCCGTCTGCCGCACCCGGGGCAAAACGACCAGTCGGAACGGATCTCGTCGCCGCAGTCACAGAACAACCGCCGCGAGGCTTTTTCACCACAGTTTGGACAATAGACGTGGTCGCCATTGAGATGGTCGCCACACTGGTTGCACTGCCTTGCTCCGTCGCGATCGTGGGGTTGCGATCCAGTCTGCTCCCGTGGTCGGTTCACCGACTGATCACCGTCGGCCGTTTCCCGGCTGCGAACGCGAGCGGTCTGGGACTGGCCGTCCGACTGGGCCACAGCCCCTTCCAGGGAAATCGTGACGTTGACATCCTGTGGTTCAGGCGACTGTGCGACCTCCCGGCCATGCCCATTTGCGTACCTCGTTCCGGGGCGAGCACCCTCTCCCAGTCGCGCTGCCAGCTGTTCGTCGACCCGCTCGCGAATCACGTCCTCGATCGCCTGGTCCTGATCACGTTCCGATTCCGAATCGCTCCCGCTACCTCCGGTTGCGTCGTCGGCTTCGAGATACGATCGAAGCGCTTCCCGCATCGCTTCGCTCTTCGAAGCGTCGAGCGACTCGAGTTGCTCGACGAGGTCGTCATCCGCGCGGAACGTGATCTTGCTCATAGCCGAAGTATACCGGTGTTGTCACGCCACCTATATCAATCATTCTGCCGTTCGTGTTCGATTACACGATCCTCCCGTTTCAAATAATAACCCTTATGATCCCCTCGGAGGCTACGTTGGAGTGCCCGCCCTTAGCTCAGACTGGTAGAGCAGTCGACTGTAGATCGACTTGTCCCCCGTTCAAATCGGGGAGGGCGGATTTATTTTATAAATCCGACCGAGACGATTCGAGCTTGTGAGGCGCGCACAGCGGAGCGAGCACGTCTCACAGTGTTCAAATCGGGGAGTGCGGATCGAGTTTCTCGTCAAAGCGAATTGACCGGACAGCGGCTGGATTACCTTGTATACCGCCCGTTTACGGCGAGAGAGTCGAACGGGAACCCCAGTCAACTCTCCGTGGCGCAGGTTCGACCCGAGGATTCGTAGGCCAAATGGTTAGTTTTTGTCACCGTCATACTCGTCGCGGGCCAACTGAGATACGACTTCCTCACTCACGAGCCTCGTAGCATTCGTCAGACCCCTCACAGCGCCCTCGTCAGTGACTCCGGCAAGTCAACAAGGGGTTTGACTGTGTCGTTCGTTCGTCTCCCAGCTAGAGGGTCTGGTAGGCCCAGCAGGTCCGAAGAGGAAATGACGTGGCTACTCGGCTTGCTCTCGAGACACAATCTGCTTTTGCTCCTCGTCGCTTTCATCCCCGTTCTCTCCGTCCTCATCCGACGTATCCCATACTCCTCCTCTATTATCTCGACGGCTTCCCACCCTATCTCGTGGTATGTCCACTTCGCTTGTCCGAGGACACTCTGATTGAGCACGTCTTGGTCCCTAAGAGAACCAATAAATACCTTGTCAAGATATAGGTCGTATACTCCTCTACTCAACCCTCGGACCGCCTTCGCACCAACCGTGTTTCGGGCCACCTTGCTCTCGGCCAATACTTTGTTATTCCACACTCGCATCGCAAAGAGTCTCTCCTCTCGCGTCTCCGGATCTGGGTCGGTAAACGCCACTACCTCAATAGCCGTGAGCCGTGTTCCCATCGAGACTATGAGGAGGACGGTCAGAATGAAAGCCAGCCACCACGGAGCAAATACTGCCGCTCCGGCCAATAGAATACTGAGGACGGATTCACCTCGGGCAAAACGCTGCTCCGTCCGACGCCTCATGTGCTCAATATCACGTACAAGCTCTTCACTCCCCCCAATCTCTGCGTCCTCCTCAATGAGATACTCCACCACACGGTCGACGTGTTCGTCCCGTATGTCTTGGGCTGTCTCTCGTCCCACTATGTGGTCAAACAACCACAGATAGAAGCGGTCAATCGTACACGGTCCCCTATCCATCGGGAAAGGCCTGCAACCTATGCGAACGGCCCGAGTATGAGGAATACAACAAGTGCCAGCCACCACATAAGTATCATTTCGGAGGACAAACTCCTTTAGTGTGAACTCCGGTGTGAACTACCTCCCGTGTTATTAGCGAGTAGTTGCCAGACCACCGCTCATATTCATCCGCTTTTGGATCTCCGTGAAGAAACCGCTCGAACATCCCTCGGTCGCAACTTTCACTAGCCCGTCGGAGACGGTCTTTACGGTAAGTCTCGGCCTTGACCAGCCACTTCCGGGGTTGCTTGTCGTCAGTGGTCCGGTGTTTCTGAACGAACTCCTCGAAGGTCGCACGTGTGATAGCCACTGCTTGATTCTCGTCCTCGATATCATGCAGGAACCACACTGTCTGATAGAGCCGGGTCAGCGCCATCAATTCCTGTAGGCTTCGGTCAATCCCACCATCGTCGACGAGTAGCTCGTCATATCCTCCGGTTTCACCCTGCAGTAGGTCGGTCAGGGAGTTGAACGCCGTCGTGGCTTCTTGTTGGAGCGTCCGAAATTCATGGCTTCAAGCCTTCGCCTGCTAACATAATGGAACAAACTAAATACAACCGAACTATCTATTGTTTCCTGCATTGGCTCCCTAATCCAAACGGTAAAATTCAACGCCGCCCAATGGTCAACCAGAGCCATCGATTTCCAATTGTCCCTCATTAGAGCCGGTCCCCTAATCGAAAAGTTTGGCAATTCGATTGTAAGGGTTCATATTGTCTGCTGGTTTATGACTGAGAACTGAATCTTCGACCATCGAGGTCAAAAAGCACGACTAGTGCACCAATGACACAGACAATTAGCATTCCTACCGCCTCTGGCGAGTCCGGTACAGCGTAGATCAACACTGCGTTGATGCCAATGATCGATGCTAGCAGTGCCAAGATTGCCGATCTCTCATCTTTTGTCCCAAACCCAGACGTAACCGAGATCCTCTCTATGAGCTTGAAACCGAGATACAAGATTAAAGTTAGCAAGCCAACGACGATCTGGGTAATCCCGTTTTCGAGTGGAGCCCCACGTAGCAGTGTCTGAATCCCAGGGTACATCATGATTGTGGCGATTACCATAACAACAATCGGAACGGCAGCCTTTCGGATGTTGTTAGTTGATGGGCTCATATTGTTCCACTCTACGTGGCCGAAGTTTTTAGTTGTTGTCACTGAACATAATTTGTAGAAGCTATTTCCAATAGCATTTTGTAGTCATTATTGTGAATTAACAGTCGGTGTCGGGACCAGTGGATCGATTGGGCTGACTCCTGTCTTAATAATGACACCGCAGCCGTCATTTTGGATATTGACGACCCCCCAATACGCAGCAACTCCGGCAAAGACTGCCGTTGCGACCGGTCCTGCCAACGCTCCTGCTGCAATGTATCCTCGCCTGACGAGATATTTATATATTAGAGCACCAGATGGTGAACCGTACGCAACGGCGTGGTTGATGTCAGTGATGAAGTCATGTGACTTGTATATATGGAAATCTACCTTTGGCGGGAGGGCCTGTCTGCTGGTGTCAACATTATTTTTGTTACAGCTTTGTGCAGCTAGCGTAATCCTACTGGAATCCTCACGCTCTTGAGTCCGGCCTAAAGAGACTGATGCCTCCTGCGGTTCAACACCGTCAGCTGCAGCAATATCTGCGACGGTCGCTCCCTCAGAAGGCGTTAATGTCGTTTTCTCAATTTGCTGGGTTGTCAGTCTTCTATTCGTGGTTGGACTGTTAATGCTGAAATATCCTGCCTCGATAACGGCATTGAAATTACTGACAGCAGTCTTGGAGAGACGGTATGTTTCCTGACTGATTTCGTCTGGTGTCGCGCCAAGCACAAACTTTCCGTCTTCTACACTGATCCCACCACTGCTGTCCCCCCACGGGGAATCCGCAGCGCTTCCTAATCCACTCCCGCTGAGGATCATTCCAATTGAAAGGACAGTTTTTCGCAGTACTGAACGCCTCGCCCAGTTATTTTCACCACCATAACTACTTTATACAACTACTGGAAATAAATAAGTTACTATATTTGAATCTGATGAACCATATTATGGTCTTCTACAAACACCCGCAGGGGTACGTCAGTTCGTTTTGCGCGTCGGAGATCGCCGCCCAATACGAGCAGGTGCGAACTCGGAACCCCACCGATGGGAGGGCGAATCGATGAAGTGTCCTGACTGCGGCAGCGGCCGTGTCCACCCGTCCGGCGGGTGCCCGTTCTGCCTGGAATGCGGCTGGTCGAAGTGTGGAGGTGGTCAAGTTTGAGCGATAATCTCGAGCCGATCACCCCACTGGAGGCTGTCAATCTGTATCTCGAGGCGCGTGACGATGCCGCCGAGAACACGATGGAGGCTCAGGACTATCGCCTGCGTGCATTCATCATGTGGTGCGACGAGGAAGGTGTCGCCAATCTGAACGAATTGTCCGGGCGCGATATGTACGCCTATCGTATATGGCGTCGCGAAGGCAGATACTCCGGTGACGCACTCGCATCGGTCACACTTCGCGGCGACATGGCGACGATGCGTGCATTCCTCCGCTTCTGCGGAAAGATCGACGCCGTTCGCGAAGACCTGTATGATCAAGTTCCCCTTCCTCGGACTGATGGAGTCGACGTAAGCAAAACGACCCTCGATCCGGACCGAGCGATCGCGATTGTCGATTACCTGGAACGGTACGAGTACGCGAGCCGGCGACACTTAACCGTCCTATTGCTCTGGCATACCGGGTGTCGTGTCGGCGAGTTGCGTGCGCTCGACCTCGGCGATCTCGACCTCGAGGGCGAACGTCCGCGCGCCGATGGACCGGCGGTCCACTTCGTCCATCGTCCTGAAACTGATACACCGCTGAAAAACAAAGAGAAAGGCGAGCGGTGGAATGTCATCAGTGCGCACGTCGCGCAGACGGTGCAGGATTATATCGACAGTCCTCGAGTCGACATTGTCGACGAACACGGCCGGTCGCCGCTTGTGACCACCCAGTACGGCCGCGTTTCGGTGTCTGCCTGCCGAGATACGTTGTACAGAGTGACCCGGCCGTGCTGGCGCGATGAGGCGTGTCCGCACGACCGTGATCCGGATGACTGCGAGTGGACTCACTACTCGAAGATGAGCCAGTGTCCGTCGTCACGATCACCCCACGATGTTCGGAGTGGTCGAGTGACCGCGCATCGACTTTCTGATGAGGATCGTTCGTTGGTTTCTGATCGGATGAATGCGAGCGAAGAGATTCTGGACAAACACTACGATCGGCGTAGCGAGCGACAGAAAGCGGAGCAGCGACGGAGGTCCTTCGAACTATGAGCGTGAGTTGCCACGTTGACCGACGACAGACATCGACTGCAAAGTACCCCCATACGGGGAGGGCGGATCGAGTTTCTCGTCGAAGCGAATTGACCGGACAGCGGCTGGATTACCTTGTATACCGCCCGTTTACGGCGAGAGAGTCGAACGGAAACCCCGGTCAACGCTTTGTAGCACGCGTTCAGCGCTCTCCATCGACGAGCATCGCGTCCTCCTCGTCTGGGGATCGAACGGAACACGGGCACTCGAAACGAAGCCGATGGAGATGCCGACTGGCTGGGAGCCTGTCGGACGTACGTGACGCCAGCGATCTTCGGTCCACCTTTAGCTGATACTGCCGGCTGCTCGAGACAATTTGGTAGAGAATCTAGTGAGACTTCCCACGAACCCGACACCGATCTCCGTCTGACTTTGAAAAATGTATATCGCTATCGTGGGCCACACGTAGGACGTGATGTCCGAAGACGAAACGCGAAGGCGATTCCTCGCAAAGACTGGAACTCTCAGCATGGTATTGGTGGCGGGATGTACAGGTAGCCGGTCGAATGCTACCGATGTATCGAACGGCGAGATGGCCGACGGAACGGGAGACGTGACCGATCCCGCGAACGCACCACGGACCAGGATCGACCGCTTCAGCGAAGCGGCCGGCACGCTGATGATCCGCACCGAAGAGAACGGTCTGCCCGGACCGAACGAGCCCATCGATTTCGATCAGAAGCCGTTTTTGACGCGGGGGCTCGGCCCCGACGGCGAGATGGTCTCCTACTACAACTTCGACGTCCAACCGACTGACCCGGCGCCGATCTACGCGCTCTTCCGTGAGGGCGAAGACGCGCCGGTCGAAGGCCAACTCAACATCATCGACGAGATCCCCGGTGATGAGGGGTACAACGACTTCTGGCACGTTCACGAGGTAACGGTGCCAGCAGACTACGAGGCGAACACGGCGACCACCGTCCAGGACTTGCGGGACGGAGGGTACGATATCATGGCTACCGAGGTCCTGAAGAACTGCCCCGTCGTCCCCGATGAGTCGACCGCCTCCCTGCGCCACAGCGAGGGCGATACGGGCCTCGTGGAAGGCTGGTACAATGACCAGGTCGTGAGCTACTTCCTGTTCGAAGAGGCTCCGCTTGCGGTGACTGACGGTTCCGTCCCCGTCTCACCCATCTACGTCACCTTCAACGAGAATCCAGGCGAGGACGGGGGCGGACCGCCGTCCGGCTTCATGACCGAAGGCGGGAACGATCAGACCCACAACGTGGTCGCCACGGTACCCGACGACGGCGGCTACTCGCCGCTGTGGACGATCAACATTTACGACAACGCTGACTTCGCCAGCGTTACCGATCTCGAGTCGGCCACGGAGGTGACATTGCTCGAGTCGGACGCGACGACTGTCAACTGTCCCGTCGTCTCCGTTGGGATGGAATAGAGTCGGTCAAGCATCACGCAGTGAGCCTCTCTACGGACGTCTGTCCTGGGTTAGTCTCACTGGCCGGTACCATTCCAAAGGCAGGTCTCTCGAAGTGAAGAGATCCCATGCATTCCGACCAGTTCGACGAGGTGCAGTTCTCGGACTATCAGCGGGTGACCAGATATATAGCATCGTTCGATGAAAGCCCGACCACCGTCAGATGGAGAAGGCGCTCTGGTACTTGCTGGTCGGCACGCGTGGCGGCGAAAACCGGGTACGGATTATCCGCGTGCTCTCCGAGCGGCCTCAGAACGCGAATCAGCTCAGCAAGACGCTCGACCTCGAATACAATACGATTCGGTATCACCTCGAAAAGCTCGTCGAGCACGATATCGCGGAAACCGGTGGTGACGATTACGGCAAGCTGTACTTCCTTACTGACCGGTTCAAACGCCACGAAGCGGAATTCGAGCAGATCATCGATCAAATAGAGAACTGAGAAATGGTGATGGAACCCACTCTCGCAATCGCGACCGTACTGTCCAGCCTGAGCATCCTGTTGTTACTCGGTCTCACCGCCGTGTGGATACGCAACTATCGGACGTTCGGGTCGTCGATGGTCCTCGGATTGCTGGCCTTCGGCGTCGTTCTCTTGGCCGAAAACGTACTCGCTCTCTACTTCTTTTTCAGTACGAACATGCTCTATGCGGGTGATCCATTCGCACAGCGGATGCTCCTAGTGCTCCGGTTCCTCCAGCTATCCGCCATCGCGTTCCTCGCCTATGTGACGATGAAATGATGACTGCTCCACCAAACGGATCTCGATAGGCTACGGTGCGATATCTCGCCACGGAGAACGTTCGACCCGTAGCACAGCCACGCCGATAGGGGAGACGGGTATCTGGACGAACGAGGACACCACCGGCCATACGGTCACATCAGCCTCGGACAATCGGGAGACAAATAGCGCGGTCGACAGCAGTGATGACCGTATCCAGGGTCGAGGAAACCACAGTTCCGACGTATACTACTGCTTCCACAGCGACGAAGACTGTTCTGAGATACGGATGACGGTTGATGTCCGTGTCGCATTCATCGGGAATCCGCTCCGCGGTGGCGATTGACAGTGGCTACGATAGTGGCGACTACTGCGGATACTACGTCTCCTCGAGCACAGGCGAGCCATAGCACAGTCAGTACTATCAACTGCCGTTCTCGTCGCACCGTCGAACGAAGTGAATGAGCCGGTAGTGGTGTGCCTGTAGGGTTCCTTGGGTACGTCGCCTTTCCATTTCTGGTGGTACCTGTCATTCGCCTGCTCTGGGGGGAATGACTCGAGGCTGTGATCTCCGGTCATGGATGGCGTGAGACCACGGTGCTGATTCTCCGCGGGATAGCTGGCCCGTCGATCGACTTGTTCGCGGAACGACGGTCGCTTCGCGAAAGCCGCTACCATCTTCGAGTGCACCGTTGGCGGTGAGCGAACGTGGGCGAGTCATTCGACAGTCGACCGAAATTCGTATCGAACTGGTCCAGTTGATCGCCAGATGACAGACAGTAGATCCCCGATGTTCTCTGGTTAGTTTCAGACGAAAAACACGTGAACTGTATCGTTCGGTGGGCCCAATCATAAACAGTTACTGCATGGATCGTTTCTTAATATCCATTAGCATTGTCCAAAAACAATAGGAAGAGGGGGAGGACCTTTCTACATTTGAAACAGTATATTTACCTGGGACTTATTATAAATTTTCTTTAGAGATCGTATATGTATAATACCCCTCTTCGATGGCTCGAGTGTATGCCCGATAATAGTAGACGACGATTTCTGAAGGGGTGCGCACTGACCGTATCAGTTGCTGGGGGATTCTCAGGAGCAGGGAGTGCGACTTCCTGGGGTGACAAAGGAACCGACGACGATTGTTCCGATGGAGATAGAGAGAAGGACTGTTCTGAAGACGACGACTGTCCAGACAACGGTGACGACAACCCGCCAGGCGACGACAATCCGCCGGGCGACGACAACCCACCGGGCGACGACAATCCGCCGGGCGACGACAATCCGCCGGGCGACGACAATCCGCCGGGCGACGACAATCCGCCGGGCGACGACAATCCGCCGGGCGACGACAACCCACCGGGCGACGACAACCCACCGGGCGATGATGACTGTCCGCCGGGCGATGACAAGCCGCCGGGCGATGACAAGCCGCCAGGAGACGACAAGCCGCCAGGAGACGACAAGCCGCCAGGAGACGACAAGCCGCCAGGAGACGACAAGCCGCCAGGAGACGACAAGCCGCCAGGAGACGACAAGCCGCCAGGAGACGACAAGCCGCCAGGAGACGACAAGCCGCCAGGAGACGACAAGCCGCCGGGCGATGACTGTCCACCGGGAGACGATAAACCACCGGGCGGAGACAACCCACCGGGCGGCGACAACCCACCGGGCGGAGACAACCCACCGGGCGGCGACAACCCACCGGGCGGAGACAACCCACCGGGCGGAGACAACCCACCGGGCGGAGACAACCCACCGGGCGGCGACAACCCACCGGGCGGCGACAACCCACCGGGCGGAGACAACCCACCGGGCGGCAACAACCCACCGGGCGGCGACAACCCACCGGGCGGCGACAACCCACCGGGCGGAGACAACCCACCGGGCGGAGACAACCCACCGGGCGGCGACAACCCACCGGGCGGCGACAACCCACCGGGCGGAGACTGTCCACCCGGCGGCGATTGTCCACCGGGCGACGACAAACCGCCGGGCCGTGACTGTCCACCGGGCCACGACAAACCGCCGGGCCGCGACTGTCCTCCAGGCCACGATAAACCACCGGGCCGCGACAACCCACCGGGCGGCGGTGATGACTGTCCGTTTGACTGGTGGAAGGACAAGCGCCACCACAAGAAGAAGTGGTCGCACTCAGGGTGGAAAAAGAAGAAAAAAGAAGAATACAAGAGCAAGGTGTGGAAGGAATTAATGAAATAACCAATCGACCGACGATCTGATCCGATAGAACGAGCATTGTACCCACTACTTTCGGTCCCGTGCCGAATACGGAGATCAGGACGGGAACGGACGTAGAACTGACGTATTTTGAGTGAGTTCGAGTCGATTCGACCATCTCGAGTGGTTTCGAACGAGAAAAAGTGGAAATCATGTTTCCATGTATCCGCCTCGGCAGCGTTCGGGTACCAATGCTGCCGACAGAGGGGGCGCTCGCTTTGAAAGCCGACACTACGGGTTTGCTCCGAAGTAGATTTCTCTTCTCCTGCTCGAGTAAGTACCGTCTCACACGTTCTGAGTCGTCCTACGGGCGGTCCAAGACGGCGTCGGTGGACTTACCTACCCCGATCTACGAGGAACAGTGTCGAGGAACGTGTCGCCCGTGCGGCGATTTGCCGCGTGACTGACCCGTCATAATAGCACGGGACCTACAGATATGCAAGGCGAGTGCCTCGGGGTCGGCCGGAAATCGAATATTTCCGTGAACAAGCGAACCAACGGTTTCACCAGATCACGAGAGAGTGACGCTCTCTCGAACGACTCCGAGATATTCTTTGCTATCGCTAATACCGCTGATATCGCTGATACCGTTGATTCCGTTGATAAATCCCCGTGCATGGTCGGAGAAACCACGACAAGAATTCCCAACGACCACGGTACTACGCCGGGTTTCGAGGCCCGGTCACAACATATGAGTACGCAACGACTCCGACCGATCGAACGATATTTTCCGACCGAACCGTGGCTCGAAGCGTATCGAGACGCGATCAACGCGAGCGACGAATACGCCGACAAATCTGCTGGGTGGGGCGTCGACTTCGATGGCTCATTCGTTTTTCAGATGGAGAACGTCCCATTCGATAGCAACGCGGTCGCCGATCTGCCGCCGGAAATCGTCGAGACGATCAAAGAACTTCTCGATCGGCCCGAAACGCAACTCGAACCGCTCCTCGAAGAAGCCCCGCCAGACGTCCGCGAACGCATCGAGTCCCGGACCGGACCGCTCGAGGAACGGGTCACCGAGGAGGTCCTGACGACGACCCTTGCGGATGTCCCGGACCGACTGTGGCCGGAACTGCGTTCGACAGCCCCCGATTCTCTCGACGATCTACTAACCCAACTCGAGGAGAACGTCGCCCCCGACGGGACGATCTACGCGTATCTGGACCTCTCGGATACCGAGTGCCGTGGCGTCGATACGGTCACCGAACTCGATGACCGACAGTATGGGTTTCGACTCGTCGGGGACTACGAGCACTGGAAGACGCTCGTTGGGGGCAACGGCGACGTCATCGACATGCTGATGGCCGGCGATTTCGAACTCGACGGCGACGTGCAGACGATCCTGCAGTATTCCGGTGCTGCGGTCGCTCTCACCGAAATTTCAGCCGGTATCGACACACGATTCATCGTCTGATCCTGTTACCGATCTGCTGACCGCCGATTGATCCTCCCCGTTACCGATCTGCTGACCGCCGATTGATCCTCCCCGTTACCGATCTGCTGACCGCCGATTGATCCTCCCCGTTACCGATCTGCTGACCGCCGATTGATCCTCCCCGTTACCGACCTGCTGACCGCCGGTCGACCTGCCAGCCACCGATCGTCGGTTGCGGTGGAACCCCGTCGTTTCCCGTCTCAGTCCGCTCGAGACCCATCTCGATGCTATCGGTATTCGATGATGAGGCCATATACGAACCCGAGCGTCCCTCCGTATACCGTCCACGCGATGACGCCAGCGACGCCAGCGATCGTGACGTCGGGCACGGGCGTCGCCACGTTCGTCACGACCGTCAACCACATCGGCAGCAGAAACACGGAGAAGAGAATACCGATCGCGATCCCGTAGCCGTTACCGAGTACGACCGTCGTCGTCGTCAGCGCCGATCGCCGGAGCACGACCGAGAGGATCGTCCGAAGGGCCTCATTGGCCCTCGAGAGTTCCAGTACCTTCGAGACGAACCCGTCGATCGATCTCGAGACGTATCCGTGAAACGGCAGCGCGAACAACACACCGAGTGCGAACATCGCGAGCCAGCCGCCGTCCAGAGTCGGTGCGCCGACGACTGCACCAATCCGGCGAATCGCGTCAGTGTCGTACAGTTGGATGACCAGCGCAGCTTGAAACCCGCCGGCGAGTCCGCCAGCAATAGCGGCTTCGACAGCTCGAACGTCGACTTCGAACGATTCGATCTTCTCAAGGAGTGGAGCCAACGCGACCCTGTACGGCGGCTCGTCAGTATCGACGGCCGAACGGACGTCGGCTCGGCGACCGGTATCTGCTCTATTACCGGTATCGGTTCCACGACCGGATTCGGCTCCACGATCGGCGTCGGAATCTGCCATACTCGCCATAGAGTGTACATTGGTGACACACCTCATCATTAGTCCGCGCATCCACGGTTATTTATACGGAACCCAAGCTTCAGTGAAGTTAAAGACAATTTATGCGACGTTCGAGGCGCAAATGATTTAGTACAGGATGTGGGCCGAAAACATATGAGCGATATATTGGCTCGTAATCTCGGCGGAAAGCACATCGTCGGAATCGACGGCACTGATTTTGGAACGCTCCATACGATTACGATGGATCCAAAATCCGGCACTCTTCGGGACCTCGTCGTCGATTCGCATAGTCAACCCTCGTCGGCCCCCAGCATCCGATCAGACGCCGACGACCGACTACGAATCCCTGTTAGCCGCATCGAAACGGTGAACGATCAGATCGTCGTTCGGTCCGGTGACTAATCGTTGAGAAAGACACCGACTCGCGGACCTAAGCCATCCCGGCTCATAGCGATTGTCGATTCGATCTCGGCCTCGAGGGACGTCAGAACTGATTGCGACATCCCATCTGATCGTCGGCCGTCTGCTTTCTATCTCTCTACAGGCACCTGTTCGGACAGCGAGTTCATGATCGGTGCGAGACGAGTCCCCATGTGAACCGGCCCGTCCATATCGTACTGCTGTTGTATGTACCCTCGAATCGGATGGACGTTCCCGAGGATCAGACCGATAAGCGTCGTCGCGGGCCCGGTAATCTCGAGCATCGGATCGTCGAGTCGACCCGTGTCGCCGTACATCGTCTGCTCGTCACCATCGATGACGAGATGGCCCGCTATCGGGCAATCTTTGGCCTCAAAGTTGACGGTAATGTCGTCATCGATGTGCTCTTTGACCTCGGGTGACGATTCGGCGAGAACGTTCGTTCGGGTCCAGAGCAGTTCCTGAAACGTGGCGGCGATCACGGGATCGTCGGAGACCAATGACGCGATGTCAACCGTTCTCGACCGCTCGATCAAGCGGTTGAACGTTTCGGGATAGTCGCGCACGAACGTCTCGACATGACCCTCGATATCCTGGAGCAACTTCGGAAGGGCTGCCTCGAGTTCGGTATCCGATTTTCTCAGCGATGCGTCGATTTCTTGAACGATGTCGTTGGTCGCCATGGCTATCGGTTCGGGCTCATCCGGCGGAGAGTCCCGTTGCTAGCGTAGAGACGATGACTGTCGAACAGTTTGATCCGTGTAATACGCGGCGGTTTATATCCGGGCCTGTGACTGTCGGTAAACCGTTACTCTCCTGTCGCGCGAACGATAACCGAGAGTGAGTCGGGAGCATCGGCCGACTCAGTCACGTTCGCCGAACGCTGACGACCGATTTCGTCTCATCGCCGTTTTCGCCTTCCAGACGTGAATCTCGGAGCGTTCCCGTCGCACCTCTTCTCGAAAGATGCTGCCCGTTTCGGACCCAACTTCTCGCGACGGTCGATCCCGTTACGGTGGTCTGGTCGGCGTCCAGGTCACCGACAACACGGATGTCTTTGCCGGCGCCCCGGATTCGGGTTACGGAACGATCTGTGAGAGCAGTTTCGACTCTATTTTTCGCAGGTGGCCACCGACAGTACCCCCGGTACAGCCGAGTTCGGTTCCGATATCGTCGTGTGTAACGGCCCGCGGAACACTGTAATAGCCCATATCGACAGCAGTCCGCAGGATCTCCTGTTGGCGGTCGGTAAGCTGGGAGTATAGCCTGTCGGTGTTCGGTTCGTAACTCCCCGTCTTGAGGAGCTTGAGCCTGATCCCATCAGGAACGTCCGGAATGGCGTTCTGGAAGCTCTGGACGTCACCAATCATCGTCACGCACAATCCGCCGCGTCGCGTAAATTCGAGTGGCGTATCGAATATGAACTCGAATTTCTTGAGCATGCTCAGCAGGCCCACGAGTTTGTCATAAGGCTTGACGTGAATGTAGGCGTGTATTACGTCGTCCACACCCGAGAGCTGATACTTACACACCATCGAGGAATCCTGCAAAATCGGTTCGAGAGCAGTTCTGTCACCCGAGAATTGATAGATAGTCACGATCGACTCGTCGTCGAGTAGATTCACGTTGTGAAGAAGTTCGCGGTCGACGTCGGGATGGTCTGCAATCCGCTTGTCGACGGGGTGTAATCCCTCGTCGTCAGGGATGATGATGCATTTTGCGTATCTCATCTCACGACGACCACCACAACGTAGGCGTACTTTTTTGTGTTGGTTATTATCTATAGTCTATGGGATCTGGAGAGTATATGAATCGACTGCGATGACGAAATCACTCCCCCCAGTCCAATCCTGACGCTGATGAATCGGTGCGACGACTGGATAACGGATCACAACTGACGTGGAGAATTAGCCGCCAGCGTCGGCTGCCGCCCAGAGCGGATAGAGGTCGTCGTCGATCGGATCGACGATCGACTCCTCGCCGATAGAGAGGCCGGGATCGCCACCGTCAACTTCTCGGACGGTGCCGATTACGGCGGCTTCGATACCCGTTTCCTCGAGGTCAGCGAGACATGGGTCGAGCGACTCCGCTGGCACGGTCGCGATCAGCCCGCCAGAACCGAAAATTCGCAGCGGATCGACGCCGGCCGCCTCACACAGGGTCGCGGTCTCCTTCCGGATCGGTACGGCGTCTCGATCCGCGTCGATCTGTACGTTCGAGGCGCGTGCTACCTCGAGCAAACCGGCTGCAACACCGCCTTCGGTCGGGTCGTGCATCGCGTTCGCGTACTCGCGGACGATGCGGCTATCCGGGACGACACTGATCTCCTCGAGAAACGTTACCGCGCGCGTGCAAGTGTCGGGATCGACCCCGAGATCGTCGCCGAAGTCGGCCGCGAGAATAGCCGTTCCCTCGATCCCCGCCGCCTTCGTAAGGACGACGGCGTCGCCGGGTTCCGCACCGCCGGTCGGAACGAAGCGCTCGGTCGTTCCCATCGCCGTCAGGGAGAGGAGCGGTCGCTCGAGTTGGTCGACGTACTCCGAGTGGCCGCCGACGATCGATGCGCCGACCGTGCGGGCGGCCTCGTCGAGATCGCGGGTTATCTCCTCGAGAACGGTCTCGTCGGCCCCGCCAGGGAGTAATACGACGGCTGTCAACCAGCGCGGATCGGCTCCCGAAACCGCGACGTCGTTGGTCGCGACGGAGACGCCGAGCCGGCCGACTTGCGAGGCGGCCAGCGATATCGGATCGGAACTGACGACGAGCGTGTCATCGCCGTCCGGCCACTCGATTGCCGCAGCATCTTCGCCATCTGCGGGTCCCTGCAGTATCGTGTCATCGGACTCGGTTGCCCCCGTTCGCTCGAACACGTGCGTGAGCAGGTCGTCGGGACTCACCTTGCCGGGCATACCACGAACTGGGACAATGAGCGGTTTGTAGCTATCGAAGCATCGATCGCCGCGACGAATCGTATCCCTATTGAGACCACTTCGGTCCCCTTTTCAGTTCCATCCGGACGCACCCCTTTTCAGTTCCATCCGGACGCTCCCCTTTTCAGTTCCAATCGGAAACGATCCAGTTCGGCCACTATCACGGTCACCGATTCGGATGCCGGACTCGGGTGGGTGTCGACCGCGCTCAGTTAGTGGGCGCAACAGCGTCCATCGTCTGGCGGATCTGCTCGTCGTTTGCGCCTCGTGGGAAACTGACTGCGATGGCGTCGATGCCGTCGATCGCTTCGTAGCGCTCGAGTTTCGTTCTGGCAGTTTCGGGATCGCCCGCGGCACAGAGATCGTCGAGGATGTTTTCCTCGATCAGTTCGAGGGCGCGCTTGCGGTCGCCGTCTTGCCAGCTGTCGTAGATTTCAGTGGCTTCGTCATAGCCCTGGCGCTCGAGCGTATCGCGGTAGAAGGTACCCATTCCACCGATATAGAATCCGATGTGTTGCCGTGTGAGCGCGCGGGCTTGCTCGGGATCGTCCAGTGCACAGCAGGTAACGCCCGCGGTAACCTGAACGTCGTCCGCATCGCGGTCGCCGAGTTCGGCGCCGCGCTCGATATCTTCGATTCGGTCTTTCATCCCATCGGGGGTGAGCATGATGCCGTGCCAGCCGTCGGAAAACCGACCCGCGAGTTCGACGGCTTTGGGCCCCATCCCGGTGACCTCGACGGGTGGCTCCGGCTCGGGCGGGTCACAGCGCAGGCGAAAGCCAGACAGCTGGAAGTCCTCTCCGTCGTAATCGACGGGTTCCCCTGACAGCACTTTTCTGACGATTTCGACTGTCTCACGGGTTCGCTTGAGTGGATTGCCAAACTCCATCCCGTGCCAGTTTTCGATTACGACGGGGCCACTCGGTCCCAGGCCCAGCCGAAATCGTCCCTCCGAAAGCTCTTGCAGCGTCGCCGCAGTCTGGCCCAGTAGTGCCGGCGATCGCGAGTAAGTATTGAGGATACTCGAGCCGATATCGATCGACTCCGTCCGCTCGGCCATCGCCGTCAGCACAGTTACGCCATCCCGTCCCCACGTCTCCGGAAGCCACGCGCAGTCGTAGCTCTTCTCTTCGGCTGTCTGCGTATAGTCGGTAATCGATTCGATCGTCGGCTGCGCGGCGACTGGTAGGTGAACGTCTCTGTCAGTCATCGTCATTCACAGAAGGAGCGTGGCCCTTTGGCTGTATGGGAACCGGAGGCGAGAGGCTGATCGTTTATGCTCTCGCACTCCGGCATCCTCCCAGGGCTAAAGCCGTGGGGTCCTCTCTGGGGAGAAGTGGTTCGGCTACGGCCGTCGCGAGCTGCGGTGACTGAGGCTTCCGTTGAACGGATCAGCCGAAACGCTGGACGGTTCACGAATGGCCCGCGAAGCGAATCGACCCGTTCTCCTGCTCGCGGGAGCAGACGACGACGTCGACGCCGTCCTCGGCGAACCGCTCTGCGATCGACTTCCCGATGCCGCTCGAAGATCCCGTAATAATAGCGGTGTCGCCGTCACCGCTGAACCGGTCGGTACTCATGCTCCATCTCCTTTTTACTTATACAATTGACAAAATCCTCCATTGTTAAGTTCGAAGGCAAATACCAATCGAATGTTAATAGAGATACGTATTGATTCCGTACTGTTAAGTGAATTCGAATCACTGCCACTGATGTTCGCACGGCGGTCGAACGACCGTCGCCGCAAGATACGTTATGACGATGGAAACACCCGATTACGGTCCGCATCGACAGGCCGAGGTTTATCTCAGCGGAATGCTCGAGGACCAACCGCCCGAGTTTCCCGTTTCGTACGAGGACCTCAAAAAACGTGCCCGCGAGGAACTCAGCGATGAGGCATTCGCCTACGTCGTCGGCGGCGCTGGCTCGGAGTCCACGGTCGAGGCGAACGACCGCGCCTTCGACAAGTGGCAGATAGCACCCCGGGTCATGCGGGACGTCTCGGAGCGTGATCTGTCCATCGAACTCTTCGGTCGAGAGTACCCCGCTCCCGTGATGCTCGCCCCCGTCGGCGTCCAGTCGATCCTCCACGAGGAAGCGGAACTGGCGGTGGCACGGGCGGTAAGCGATCTCGAAATACCGATGATCTGTAGCTCCGTCTCCTCGTACACGATCGAGGAAGTCGGCGAGGAACTCGGCGATGGTCCCGGCTGGTTCCAACTCTACTGGAGTTCCGACAGGGATGTCGCGGCTAGCTTCCTCGAGCGCGCCGAAGAGGCGGGCTTCGAGGCCGTCGTCGTCACGCTCGACACCCCGAAGATGGGCTGGCGGGAACGGGATATCGAACTCGGCTACCTGCCCTTCCTCGAGGGAGAAGGGCTGAAAAACTACTTCGAGGACCCGGCCTTTCGCAACCGCCTCGATGGAGACGACCCGTGGGAAAACGAGGAAGCCGCGATCGCGTCCTGGCAGGAGTGTTTCGGCGATGCATCGCTGACCTGGGACGATCTCGACTGGCTTCGGGCACAGACTGACCTCCCGATCATCATCAAAGGGGTACTCCATCCCGCTGACGCCCGGAAGGCGGTCGATCAAGGCGTCGACGGGATGGTCGTCTCGAATCACGGCGGTCGGCAGGTCGATGGTGCGATTCCCGCACTGGATGCGCTACCGGACATCGTCGATGCGGTCGACGAGGCGGTGGGTTCCGATAACGACGTTCCGGTTCTCTTCGACAGCGGCATTCGGCGCGGGAGCGACGTCGTTCGCGCGATAGCGCTCGGCGCCGATGCCGTCTTGCTCGGCCGGCCCTACGCGCTGGGACTCGGGATCGGCGGTGAAGACGGCGTTCGTGCCGTCCTCGAGAACCTGTTGGCGGATCTGGACCTGACCGTCGGACTATCGGGGTGTGCGAGCCTCGATGACGTCACTCGATCGACGATCCGGAGGGCAGACTGATGGGAAAGGACGTGACGGCAGACGTCAGCGCGGACACGACCATCACCGAGTGGGAGGCCGTCTTCTGGGACATCGGCGGTGTCATCCTCCCACTCGACGACGTCCAGGCCGCCCATGCGGCCTTCGTCGAAGACCTGATCGAACGCCACGATGTCGACACGACGGTCGAGGAAGCGATCGACACGTGGCGGACGACCGTGGGGAACCACTTCCGCAAGCGCGATGGGACCGAGTTCCGATCCGCCCGCGACGGCTATCACCGGGGAATCGAGTCCATCGTCGGCGAGACGGTATCTCGAGACGAATGGAAGCCGCGGTTCGACGAAATCGTGCGCTCGTCGATCGAACCGATTCCCGGCGCGCCCGAAACGATCGAGCGTCTGGCCGAGCGGGAACTGCACGTCGGCATTATCAGCGACGTCGACGACGCCGAAGGCCGACGTATTCTCGAGCAATTCGGCGTTGCTTCGCACTTCGACTCGATTACGACCTCCGAGGAGGTCGGACGCACCAAACCCGATCCGGCCATCTTCGAGACCGCTCTCGACAAGGCCGGCGTTTCTCCCGGGCGGTCGCTGATGATCGGTGACCGCTACGCCCACGACGTCGAGGGGGCCGCGAATATGGGGATGCACGGCGTCGCGTTTGGAGCCGACGACGGCCCAGCCGTCTCGTATCGGATCGAGACACCCGAGGACGTACTCGATATCGTCGATGCACCCGACAACTGATCGATTGCGCGTATCGGAGTCGGACAGCGGAGACGCTGGTTTTCCTACAGCGGACTGCTATCTGTGAACGAAACCCTGAGCTAAAGCGGTGAACATTGTAAAATAGGAAAGACAGCGTAACTATTTTCGTTAGTCACCGTAGTTATGATACTGTATACCATGTCGAGCGCGAACTGTAACCCGACGACAGATTCCGTATCAATCCATCCAACCCCATGAGCGATACGTATTTCGAGCGTCTCATCGACGAGGACGCGCTGATCGCGTATCTGGAAGACCATCTCGGAGCGGTCGGTGAGTACGACATCGTCCGTCACCAGGAGGGCCACTCGAACGAAACGCTATTTGTTACCTGGGGTGACCGAAGGCTCGTTATCCGACGGCCGCCGCCAGGTGAAACCGCAGATACGGCTCACGACGTCCTCCGGGAGTATCGCGTCACCAACACACTGGCCGACACCGACGTACCGGTTCCGAACCCGATCCTCGCCTGCGAGGATCACGACGTCATCGGGAGCGATTTCTACGTCATGGAGCAACTCGAGGGGGACGTCCTCCGCGAGGACGAACCCGAACGGTTCGCCGAACCCGAACACCGCCAGCGGATTGGCCGGGAACTCGTCGACAATCTGGCGAAAATTCACGACCTCGATTACGAAGCGATCGGCCTCGACGAATTCGGTCGTCCCGCGGGTTACACGCAGCGCCAGGTCGACCGCTGGGGCAAGCAACTCTCGTGGGCGTTCGAGGTCACCGAAGAGGAGCGAGAAGTACCCGACCTCCACGACGTCGGCGATTGGCTTCGAGAGTCAGTTCCCGAGACCCATCCCCACACGCTCGTCCACGGCGACTACAAACTCGACAACGTCATGTTCGCGCCGGGGACACCACCGGAGCTCGTCGGAGTCTTCGACTGGGAAATGTCCACGCTCGGCGACCCACGTGCGGATCTTGGCTGGATGTTATCGTACTGGCGCGACGCAAAAGACCCCGACCCGACGATTCCCGAATTGACGACCCAGTTCATGGAACGGGAGGGCTACTCGAGCCGTCTCGAATTAGTCGAGCGCTGGGAAGACCGAACCGGCTTCGAGTTCGAACACGAACGGTTCTACCGCACACTGGCCGTCTACAAACTGGCCGGACTCGGTGAAATGTTCTTCCGGCGGTACCTCGAGGGCAACAGCGACGATCCGATGTATCCGAAAATGCGCAAACGCGTTCCGGCGCTGGCCGCGCGAGCAAAACGCATCATCGAGGGCGACGAACCGCTATAATCGTCCTCGTGCCGGTCTGGGAGACGGACACGGCTGTCGCCGGCTCAGATAGAGAACGATTGTCTGGCATTTCTCCCCGACGAGAGACGATCCGCTGTTCGAAGGAGACGTGTAGACCGAACTGGCTCGCGTAAAGGTATATAGAACGTTCATTTGTGATGGCAGATAGAAGTGACCGAAAGTCACGACGAACGGGCAGGGAGTGACTATTGAAGAACTGTTCGGTACTGAATTTCGCCGCTATCACGACTCAGCGGAGACGCGGAAAACCGGAAACAACCCGCTTAACATTGCTAATCCGTGTCGGTGGTATTAAGATACTTCCGACCGACGACACGTCCATGTCACTCGAAAGCATTGACCGCGTTGCAGTTCTCGGCGCGGGAAACATGGGACACGGGATCACTGAAGTAACGGCTATGGCCGGCTACGATGTCACGATGCGCGATATCAAAGACGAGTTCGTCGACGACGGCTACGAGTCGATCGAGTGGAGCCTTCGAAAGCTCGAGGAAAAGGAGATGATCGACGAACCGGCCGACGATGTCCTCTCGCGGATCGATACGACGACGGATCTGGAGGCTGCCGTCGCCGACGCCGACCTCGTGATCGAAGCGGCACCCGAGGAACTCGACCTGAAACACGACATCTTCTCGGACCTCGAGGAGTACACGAGCGAAGACACGTTGCTTGCAACCAATACCTCGAGTCTGCCGATTACGGACATCGCGGAGGCAGTCGACACCGCCGAGCGCATCCTCGGCCTTCACTTTTTCAACCCGCCGGTGAAGATGGACCTCGTCGAGGTCATCTATGGCGGAGAGACAAGCGACGAAGCCGCTGAGGCAGGCTACGAGTGGGTCGAATCGATCGACAAAACGCCGATCTACGTCCGCAAGGACGTCCGCGGCTTCGTCGTCAACACTATCGTCGGTCCGTTCGGCGGCGAGCCGGCGTGGATGGTTTCGGAGGGCGAGGCAACGATTCGGCAGGCCGACGCGGCGATGGTTCACCAGCGAGGCTATCCGATGGGGCCGTTCGAACTCGGCGATCTCACCGGAATCGACGTCGGCTATCACGTCCGAAAGGAAGCCAGCAGCCCAATCCCGCCGATCATGGAGGAAAAAGTCGAGGCCGGCGAACTCGGTCAGAAGACCGGCAAGGGTTTCTACGACTACGAGGACGGCGACGGCGCCGACTACGAGCCTGGTGAGGGCGAAGGGTTCGACACGCTCCGGGTGGAAGCCCGAATGATCAACCGCGCCGCCTATCTCGTCGGCGAAGGCGTCGCCAAACCCGAGGAAATCGATACCGGCGTCCAACTTGGTCTCGGGTTCCCCGAAGGCATCTGCCGACGCGGGGACAAGATCGGCCTCGACACGGTCCTCGAGAAACTCGAGACCCTCTTCGAGGAAACCGGCGCGGAGCGCTTCGAACCCCATCCCTACCTCGAGGAACTCGTCGAGGAGGGCAACACGGGCGAGGACGCCGGTGCTGGCTTCTACGATTACGGCGATGACGGCGGATTCGGCCCCTTCCACAACCTGAACTACGAACTCGAAGACAACGTCCTCCAGGTCGAACTCGACCGGCCGTCACGAATGAACGCCCTTTCGAACGATTTGCTTTCCGAGATAGACGACCTCTTCTCTTCGGTCGACACCGACGAGATCCGGTGTGCGACGATAGAGGGTGCGGGCGATCAGGCATTCAGCGCCGGCGCTGACATCTCCAGCTTCAGCGATGTCGATCCGACAGATCTGATGGACGTCACTCCCGCCTTCGAGACGATTAACGACTTTCCCCGTCCCGTCGTCGCAAAGATCGACGGCTTCTGTCTCGGCGGCGGCCTCGAACTCGCACTCTCGTGTGACCTGCGAATCGCCACAGAGCGCTCGTCGTTCGGGGTCCCCGAAATCACACTCGGTCTGATCCCCGGTGGCGGCGGGACCCAGCGTCTCACCCGCATTCTCGGGGAAACCCGCGCAAAGGAACTGGTCTTCCGGGGCAACCACATCGACGCAAACCGCGCCGAAGAGTGGGGTCTGGTCAATCGCTCGGTCGACCGCGACGAGTTCGACGAGATGGTAGCCGAGTTCGTCGACGATCTGCGGACGGGTCCGCCGATCGGTCTCAAGGTCGCCAAGAAGGTCATGAACGAAGGGCAAGACGCCAGTCTCGATGCTGCACTCGCCATGGAGAGTCAGGGCTTCGGTCTCTTGACGAGTACGGAGGACGTACTGGAAGGCACCGCTGCATTCGCCGAGGATCGCGACCCCGAGTTCGAAGGAAAATAACATGCCCGGCGGACCGGACGATCCGTCAGGGTGGCCCGAGTGGCAGTCGTTCGTAAATCGCCACGGCTTCCTGTCGTGGCTCGATGTCGAGGTCGATCACCTCGCAGACGGGCGGGCGGTCATGGTGCTCGAACAGAACGACGACTTCGAGAACCCCGTCGACAGCGAGGGACACGATCCGGTCCACGGCGGCATCGTCGCGACGCTGATCGATTCCTCGAGTGCGTTCGCGCTTCGAACCATGCTCGAGAACCCGTCAGGGGCTTACTTGACGACGACGGATCTCAACGTCTCGTATCTCCGGCCGGCGACCGGCGATCTGCGAGCCGAAGCCGAGGTGCTTCGGGTCGGCGGCTCGACCGGAGTCACCGACGTCACCGTCGTCGGTGCCGACGGTGAAGCTGCTGTCGGGCGGACCACGTACCGTCTGTTCCGGAACGGACTGGACGAGTAATCGACCCCCTCGCGTTCGACGACTTCGAGAGAGTCACGGCGACGCGTGTGATAGTCACGTCGTTTCCGGATCGTCTCCGAGATCCTCGAAAATCCGTGGGTCGGTCTGAAACTTGAGAACGTTATGGACCGCCGAATTGCGAATATTTGCGATGACCGTCCCATAATCCCTGTAGCAGTTGTGAATCCACTTCGAGATTTCCTGGCGATCCCGAAACATCATCACCGTTTTCCACTGGTAGTCACCATCGGAGAGGAAGAAGAACAGCGTGTGTTTGTCCGCCTGGATGTATTCCATCGCGTCGCGCCAGTTGTCGGCGAAGTGTTCGGGATTGAACTTGAATTCGAACAGCGCAAAGATGTAGTACTCTTCGTTCGGGATGATCGCCTCGCGGAAGACTCCTTCGTCGCGCATCCGCCGAATCGATTCGCTGACGGTTACGTGAGAGACGTCGATATCGTACTCTGACTCGAGAACCTGTGTGAGTTCTCGTGACGACAACTGTGGATCGCTGGAGAGTTCACTGAGAATTGCAATGTCGCGATCCTTGAACTCCCAGTTCGGTGGGTCGTTGCTCATGATTTCGTCCTCGTTACGGAATTCGCCATTTTATGCCAACCCGTCAGTCAGAAACTCGCGGAGGCGATCGGCGTACGCGTCCGGCCGATCCTCGGGGACCCAGTGGTAAGCGTTCGACAGCGGCGCGAGTTCGGTGTTGCCGATGTCGTCGGCCAACCGCTCGGCGTAGGCGTAGGGCTGCATGACGTCGTCTTCGCCCCACAGGAGCAGCGTTTCGGCCGTAATCGCGCCGTAATCGATCTCCGTCGTGTGGTTCGTGTTCGTCGCGATGGCGTTGCGAACCAGCGAGACGTGACCCTCGTCGGTGAGCCACGGCGCTTTCATTCCAGCGACGAACTCGGGATCTGCTTCGCCGTAGGCTCCGTCGACGAACGCCGAATCGAGGCGCCCTTCGAGTTCCTCACGCTCTACGTCGGCGGTCGACGGCAGACCGAGGTTAGAGACAAACTCGACCGGCCAGGAGTCGTAACAGACGGCATTCGAGAGGACCAGTCGTTCGACGACGTCAGGATTGTGCGCAGCAAAGCGTAGCGCGACGCCGCCACCGATGTCGTGGCCGACGAGCGCGATCCGTTCGACGTTCAGGTCGTCGAGTAGTTCCTCGAGCATCTTCTCCTGAGCGCGGATTGAACGATCGAAATCATCGCTCATTGCAGAATTGCCGTAGCCGAGCATGTCAGGCGCGATAGTCCTGCGGCCTTCGGCGACGTCCGGCACGACGTCGCGCCAGAGAAACGACCAGGTCGGAATGCCGTGGACGAAGACGACAGGGGGCTCTTCGGTTTCGTTGGACCCGTCCTCGTGGAACGCGACCTCCAGATCGTGGCCGTCGACGGTGACTGTCGTCGCCGACTGTTGGTCGGTCCAGGCGTCGTGATCGACCATTTAGAACCCTCCGTTTCGCCGAACAGCTCGCGGCGTCACGTTCTCGGTATCGCTTTCGACGGGCCGGTAACTGCCGTCCCAAGAAACTGTTCTGGACGCCATCATCAGTGACATACCGGCCATTCCGTTTCCATCATAAAGTCAGTTTGGGAGAGGGCTACCGATGTTAATGATCGACGGAGATCAAATGACAATCTACACCCGTCGTTGGCGAGGCAGTCGACGGTCTCGAACTGAACGAGAAACGAGGCACATGCTATTCGTCTTCCGAGCCCGCCGTGAGTCCGGTCAGCGATTCCCTTCCGATCTCCTCGAGGACGTGGTCGTGAAACGCCTGCAGGGCGGCGCTTTCGTCTTCGGCGAGGACCACGTCACTCGCTGACAGCGTCGCCAGGCCGAACGCTCGGGGCGTCGGCGAATCGAGCAATCGTCGGGAGATCGCGAGCTCACCCGCGTCGATGGCGTCGACGATAGCTTCGATCTCCGCCACGTTCAGTTTGTCCTCGAGGATCTCTCGATACGTTTCTTCGATCACTGCGAAGTTCTCGAGGCCCTCGGCGAAGCCGAGCAGCATCTCGCTCGAAACCTGTTGTTCGCTGGCCGATTTCTCGTAGCCCTTGTACCGTTTGAGTATCATGAGCGCCCGCGTCGCGTTGATCCGAAAGTATCGCTGGAGCAGATCGGTTCCCGACAGCGACGCACGGAGGTCGTCTCGAACGTCGTCTGGATCGAGGTCACCGATGATCCCCTCGATGTCGACCTTCCGGTTGAGCGGCATCGAGAGGACGAAGCCGTTGTCTGCGACCGCGACGCGGACGTTCGCGGTCGCCTCTTGCGCGCACCGATACGCGAGCAAGCGAGCGAACCCGTCGTTGACCTTGCGACCGTACGACGAATGAACGTAATAGTGACGTTCGTACTCCTCGCGATCGCGGACGACCTCGATCGCGAGCCTGTCGGGGGTGCTGATGCTTTCGGCTCCCGCGTACTGACACTGGTAATCGAACAGCCGAGCGATAGCTCGAACGCTATCGTCGTCCAGCGGGAACTGACGGAGCCACGCGCGGACTCGCGGTGGCCCGCCGCTTTCGTAGCGTTCGAGGAGTTCGTCCTGAAAACCGAGAATCTCACATCCCAGGTCGTAAGACAACGGGAGGCGCTCCGAGTACCACGAGGGAACGGTCGGACGCGCGCTCGTGCGGTCGACGTAGACCTTCGATCCTCGCCGGTACCGATACTCGAAGTGGTTGCCGCCGAGGATGAAGACGTCTCCTTTCTCGAGCGTATCGAGGTACTGTTCGTCCAGTTGGCCGACCCACTCGTCGCTCGCGCGCGTCTTGACGTCGCAGGTGAACGAGTCCGGGATCGTCCCGATGTTGGTCATATAGATGACCCTCGCGAGTCGGCCTCGCTTTCCGATCAACCGCTCGCCGACCGGATATTCCTCGTGGTGGTGTTCGCCATCGGGCGGGTCGTTTGCGTCTCGCCAGACCTTCGCGTAGACGTTGCGATCCTCGAGACCTGCGTATTCGGCCGTCAGGTATCGCATAAGTGATTCGTACTCCTCCTCGGTGTAGTTGCGGTAGGGATACGCGCGTCGAAGGATCGCTTTGACCTCGGATTCGGGCCGGATCTCGGCGATGGCCATCCCGTAGACGTGCTGTGCGGCGACGTCCTGGGCGTTCTCGGGGATCGATACCGAATCGACGAACCCTTCTTGGGCTTTCGAGAGCATGACTGCACACTCGAGCAGTTCGTCCCGATCGAGCGCGATTACGCGTCCGGTTACGGTCTGGCCGACGCGGTGGCCGGCCCGGCCGACCCGCTGGAGCAAGGCGGCGACGGACTTGGGCGAACCGACCTGAACGACCAGATCGACGTGGGGCATATCGATTCCGAGCTCGAGGCTCGTCGAGGAGGTGACCACGTCGAGGGCCCCCTCTTTCAGCCGGCCTTCGATGTCCTGACGGACCTCCTTCGAGAGGCTCCCGTGGTGACACCCCGAGTTCTCCTCGTCGTAGGCGTCGAACCGTTCTCGAAGGTTGTGGAGGACTCGCTCCGCACCCGAGCGCGTGTTGGTGAATACGAGCGTGTTCGTGTGGTTCTGAATGTGGTCGTGAAGCGTTCGATAGAACCGCTCTTGAACGACCTCGCGGGGCGTGTGTATCAGGTCGTCGGTCGGACATTCGAGTTGCAGGTCGAACTCTCGGGCGAAGCGCGCGTCGACGATCTCGTAGTTACGGGGCCGACGGCCGCGTTCTTCGCTCTCTCGGGGATCGTCTCGCTTCTCGTTCGCCCGGGGTTCAGTACTCCGATCGCGTGAGCCGGGGGATACCTTGCTGTCCCTGTCACTCGATTCGTCGGTGACTCGGGGTGTCTCGTATCCGACGAGAAACTCCGCGACGCGCGACAGCGGTTCGATCGTTGCCGAACAGCCGATCCTGGTGATCTCCTCGTCGGTCATCGCCTCGAGTCGCTCGAGGCTGACCGCGAGGTGGGTCCCGCGCTTGCCCGCGGCTACCGAATGAATCTCGTCGACGATGACGTACTCGACGGTGCGAAGCTTCTCGCGGAACTTCGGCGAATTGAGGAGAATTGCAAGCGTCTCGGGGGTCGTATTGAGGATGTGCGGGGTTTCGTCGAGCATCTTCTGCCGGTCGCTGGAGTCGGTGTCGCCGTGGCGGATTGCGTGGCGGATCTCTCCCATCGACCCGTCACCGTCGCCCTGTGCGACGATTTCTTCGATTCCCTCGAGCGGGACTTCGAGGTTGCGGTGAATGTCGTTCGCGAGGGATTTCAACGGCGATACGTAGAGACAGTAGACCGAATTCTCGAGGCCGGTGTCGGATTCCCGGACGCGCTCGTAGAGCGTGTTCAGTATCGACGTGAAACTGGCGAGGGTCTTGCCCGATCCCGTCGGTGCACAGATCAGCGTGTTCGTCCCCTCGCGAATCTTCGGGATCGCACCGCGCTGTGGCGGCGTAAAGAAGCCGCCGTTTTCGGGAACGAACTCGCCGAATTCCCGGAGCCACCACTCCTGAACCGCCGGCTCGAGGAGTTCGAACACGTCGCCGTCTCCGATCGTCGTCGAATCGGGGTCGAATGGGAGGACGTCGTCGGAAGTCGGCAACTCGAGGCGCTCGTTCCCGTCCATTATGATCGTCTGCGGGACCGGTGTGTAAGAGGGTTTGGACAGCGGAGTGAAAGTGGTGTGAGAGCGGACTATCCCGCCGCCGAGTTGCGACTCGGGAAACTACTACGTGGTCTTAGCTGTGGGTTTGTGACAGCGGTAATCTAATTACCCTTGTGTTCGTGACGTTCACGAAATGCAACTGTCGCGGTCGGTCGGCAGTCTCGTTGTGGTACTCGGTCTCCTCACGACCGGACTCGTCGGTGGAACGACAATCGTCGATCCCGACGGCGATGGGGTAGCGCCCGTAGCGGAACTCCGCGACGGGACCGCCGTCTTCGGGGCTGATACGGACGGCGATGGGCTCGACGATGGCGACGAACAACGATACGGCACCGATCCGACGGTCAGTGATACGGATGGCGACGGACTTTCTGATGGGCAGGAAGTAGTCGGGCCCGGAACGAATCCGCTCGAGACCGATTCCGATGGGGACGGACTCGATGACGCATCGGAAGTCCGCGACCACAATACCAATCCGACCGCGTCCGATACGGACGGCGACGGGATCGACGACGGCGCGGAGGTCACGGCGTACGGCACCGATCCGAGCGACGCGGATTCGGACGCCGACGGACTCGGTGACGGGGAGGAGGTATTCGACTTCGAAACCGACCCGCTCGCAGCGGATTCGGACGCCGACGGACTGTCCGATGCCGACGAACTCGAGCGGTACGAGACCGATCCAGTGGCCGCGGATACGGACGCTGACGGCCTCGAGGACGGCGCGGAAATTCGGGACCACGACAGCGATCCGCGCGAAGCGGACTCGGACGGGGACGGGCTCGAAGACGGCACGGAAGTTTTCGAACACGGGACTGATCCGACGACATCGGACACGGACGGTGATGGGCTCACGGACGGCGCGGAGAGTCGCCGCCAGGACCTGTATCCCGACGCCGACCCGCTCAGAACCGACATATTCGTCGAAGTCGATACCATGGAACGGACCGAATTCAGGCGTGCGGAAGCCGACCGGATCGTCACCGAATTCGAGAACGCACCCCTCGAGAATCCCGACGGCTCGACCGGTGCGTCTCTACACTTCGTTCGCGACGAGACGATTCCCTGGGCGTCAGCTACCGACGATGGCGATTTGAACGGCCATCGAACGCGAAATTTCGACCGGTTGGACCAGGGTTATCATTACCTGGTCATCGTCGAGAACGTGGCCGGGGATACGGCTGCGACGAATATCGTCGGCAAGGCCGGACTCGGAACGATGATGGTCGAATCCCAGCCCGAACGCGACGAAACGGGCTCGACGGTGATGCACGAACTGGGACACTCGCTTGGATTATCCACCATCGATTACGATGGCATCGACTCCGAAGAGTACGGGTTCTGGCGGTATCGGAGCGTTATGAACTACAACGCGCCGCCCGATTATTACGGGTTTTCGGAAGGAGGATTGACGGGGTTCGACGACTGGGGACACATCCACGACCACATGTACACGCCGTCGACGTCGGCCGTCACCGTCGACCGGTGACTCGTGGTGCCCGCTGTCGGCGTGATCCGCTGACAGAGATACCGTCTTGGAGTGACGACTCGAGACGGCACGATCAATGGCAACCGATGGCCGAGTTCTCTCCACCCGACTCGGCTATCGATCGGGAGCCGTCGACGCTTCCGATTCGGTGGACGCTGCGAGCACGTCCACGTTGCCTCTGCTGTCGATAGAGACCTGGTTCCCGCGGTACGTGAATTCGACCGACCTGACGAGATCACCCGTAGCGCCCCCCGACGGAAACAGTTCGTCGAGCGCGTCCGCATCGACGACTGCGTGAAGCGGCGGCCGCAGTTCGGCAGGGTCGACGTCTTCCTGAGCTGCTACCGCCTGAACGACCCGCATACTGGTTGGCATAGTTTTCGACATATTTCACCCGGCAACGAGGACCCAAATAATACCCTCGATACTTTACTGACGCGCGACTGACGCACGTCTGACTGACGGCACAGTTGCCGCCAGTCAAACCGTTCGGGGCACGTACTGGATCGTGAACCAGACGAGACGTCGCGTTGTATCCTCGTTCCGGGCTGTTTTCACCGCCAATACGGATAGACGGACTATGACGGGAGCGATCGCAGTCACGGGTGGAAACGGCCGTTTAGGACGGTGCGTACTCGCCCGCTTGAACGACGCGGGCCACCGAACGGTCAACCTCTCGCGGAGCAAACGATCTGAGAACCGCTCAGATGACTATCTCACGACCGATCCGGTCAACGCGGGCGAGGTCTACGGCTCGCTCGCGAGAGCCGACGCCGATTCGATCGTCCACCTTGGCATGCTTCCGACACCCGAGACGGCACCGGGATTCCGAACGGTCGAAAGCAAAGCGATGTCCTGCTACTACGTTCTGGAAGCCGCAGGGGAACTCTGGATCGACACGGTGGTGCTGGCCTCGAGTCTCAGCGTCATGGGGGCGGCTACGAATCTGCGCCGATCACCGTCGACTACCTGCCCGTCGACGAAGCGCATCGTCTCACACCGTCGACTCCCTATGGGCTCGGCAAACAGGCGCTCGAGATCGTCGCCGACGGATTCGCTCGCCGATCCGCCGACCGGCCGCGAACGGTCACCTTCCTCCGATTCCCGTGGATCGTCGACGACGACTGCGCTCGCGAGACGTTCGTAGCGGCCGACCGGACCCTGTCAAGATTGCGCGAATCCGGATCGTTCCATACCCAGCGCAACACGCTGTTCTCCTACGTTCACGAATCGGATGCGGCGGAGATCGTCGAGCGGGCCGAGGCGGAGTTCGACGGCCACGAGCGAGTCTGGGTGTCAGCACCCGATACGAGCGCCGAGACGCCCAGCCGCGAAATTGCCGCGGAACTCTTTCCCGACGCAGATCGGAGTGATCTCGAAGGATGCGCTTACGAGGCGTTGATCGACGGTACGAAGGCCGAATCGCTGTTCGACTGGGTGCCGGAACGGGAGCTGGCGCCAACTTCGGTAACGGGGTGAAACTGGTGATCGGATCGACGACTGGTTCGATTGGAGGGGGGACGGTTATCTTATGCATAAATTCGACCGAGACCGCCGGGACACCGCTTTGCAGGACTTCCCCCTTCATTTCACGCGTAACGAGTGGGACCGTCGAGAGCAGCGACCCGACCGTTCTGCGCGTCGGTTCGAATCGTTTCGGCGCACTCGGCGGGCATCAGCTCGTCGGCAACCTGCCCGGCCAACTCGTCCGTCGGAACTTCGCCTTTCGCCACCCTTCCCTGTTCGAGACGGTCGATTCGCTCCCGGAACAGGATGAACTGCTCGAGTCGACCGACCCGATCGTTCAGGTACGGACCCGTCGGCCCACCATATCGGTGAAACGAGTCGAACCTGCACAACGGACCCGTGAGTCGGTCAATTTGCCTCTCCCTCCTCGATTCACTATTCGAGAACTATCGCCGATGATCGCTGTGACGTTCCTTCGGTCGGCACCGACTGAAGTGGGCCGATCACCGTCCTACGACAGGGATATCGTTTCTTTCTGGTCGTGGGTTCACTTTTGTGAGACCGAACTCCCGGCGCGTTATTTGGTGAACGGTGTGCGCGTGCAGTCGCCGTCTCCGGGTGACCGTCGCGGTCGGGTCATCACACTTTGTAGGCGAATCCTAGATTTCAAACCGTGCGAAACTGATCAATTTCGGCGATAGAACCGATTTTGAACGTGTCTGATGGGATTTCAACGACTTGGGAAAATTCCGAAACCGGGTATAGCCTACTCTTTAGGAGGGGAATAATTATGGAGGTATGCATCGTTCCATTACGATGTTGGCATACTCGGTATAGTCAACAGATTGGGGCTCCGTCGACGGGCGCGTGACGTCGCGTCCGATCGGCCGGTTTTTTATATGCAGCGTCATCCGGGTGAATCCGGGGTACGTCCTGCTGCGACGATGAGAGGAGCAGTCACCGTAGCTTTCGGTAGCGGTCGACTGATCACGTGCTGAAGATCGCACTTTCATCGGCGATGGTCGACGGCAGATCGAACGAGGACCTGGTGACTCTCGGGTGACGTCCCACAGTGGCGGTAACCGAACGGCGATCGCGGTTGGCCATCGGCGAGGTGGGGCGTCGAACGGGACGTCCGTACGTTCCGCTGCCAGTCTGTCACAGAACGGCGGATAACGGAAACTATAGCCCGGCCGAATCGGTAGGTGCGAGTCGAAATGTCGTGGTATATTTTGATACTCGCAGGGGTGTTCGAGATCGGCTGGGCGATCGGACTCGAGTACTCCGACGGGTTCTCGAAACCGCTCCCCACACTTGGAACCGTCGTCGCTCTCATCATCAGTATGCTACTTCTTGCGCAGGCAGTGAAAGACCTCCCCGTCGGCACAGCGTATGCGGTCTGGACGGGTATCGGAGCTGTCGGAACCGCCTCCCTCGGAATTATCCTCTTTGACGAACCTGCCACACTCGTTCGGATTCTGTGTATCGGTGTGATCGTCGTCGGTATCGTCGGTCTCCACTTCGCATCCGGCGGTCACTGACTCGTTTCCGGCAGCGATCATTGCGTGGGACCGCAATCGCCGGTATCGGCCAGGACGCAGCGTTGTCGACCGACTGTACCGGCTCGCGTTCAGGTATTGATTTCGATACGGAAATTGCGACGACACGGTGTTTCGCGGATTTGGTTCACGGTTCGATCCCCCGAGATCTTGAGTGCCTACCCCCTGTCGACGGGACGGCTTCGCACGTGGTGAACTTCCACGAACCGGCCGCTCGGTACGGGTCCGTCCTCAGCTCACACAGCGTCGGCTAGAACGCCGATTCGCCCGAACGATGGACACGTCAGTTTGGCCTTGAGGTGACAACGTCACCATCGACGTCGACGCTCACCGCGAATCACAACCCGACGAAGCGCGTCAACGCGACCACCACAGCGGTTTCACCCGTCAGACTCGACGAAGAGATTCATCGAGGACCTCGGTCCTCGCGGTCAGTGACCGTGTCTACTGATCGTTTGGACGGTTTTGTCAAAATACTATTTGAGTGGGCGTTCCGCTGCTGAGTTAGATCGATGCCGACGACAGCGGAACTCGATAAAGGTGTTGCACAGTGTCGGTGCTGCGGAGACGTATACGCCGTACAGATATGGCCTTCCGGCACTGTTCGACCAATTGCCCAACGGAGCGGTTGTTCGTGTGGTTCAACTGATTTTCGGCTCGTTGGCGATCGAAACCAGAGCCGTCGCTCCGCTGGTACACCGACCGACTGAGATATTTCGTCGCGTGATCGGGCCCGCTCGAGGAGTGACCGATCCTCCCATCGATTCGGTCCTCCTTTGCCATCGCTCGCCGATCGTCTTCGTCGGTCGCCTGACAGGGCGGCTGGCTATCTTACTTAGGCAAGAGAATCCAGCCGTAAACGGCGTTGACGTGACGCGAAGCGTCTCGTTCGCACACCAGAACGCTATGCGTTCTGGGGACGGGCGTGAATCGCCGCACGACAGTCTTACGTGTTCGGATATCTGGAAATACTTACCGACGGAAACCAAGAATGATACTTCCGAGTCATCGGGGCAGAAGCGTGACCCCACCAACGGATAGGAGTCCCGGGGGCGTGGCACTCCCAGCAGTGTCGGTCTGTAAACGTACGTTCCCAAATCAGCCGACTTCGGTGGGAAGCCTCGTCGTCGGGCTATGCCCGACTGCCTGCGGGATCTTCGATCCCGCTCCGTTTCCGGCGAGGAGGATGTCACTGGCATCCGTCCGCCGACGTCGGTCAGTTAATTCGCAGGCCTAAACCCGGCCAGACACATTTGCCTCACGTCGTGACGACCCGGCGGTGTCTCCGGAGGCGGAACCCAGACGTCAATACCCGTTTAGACCCCGACTCGGCCGATCATGCGTATCGCAATCGTCACAGCGATGGGCTCGGTCGTCTACTACGGGAGTCTCTGAGCCGATCGACTGCGGGCCAAACCAGTTTGGCATAACCATCATGCACTGATAAACTCCTTCTGTATATACAATAAGAAATGGATAACGAGTCTGTCACACTACCGTCAGTGCTACGAGATCTGAATACGGGAATCACGCTCCACGAAATCGAGACGGGAGCGATTCTCGACGTGAACGAAGCGGTAGAAGAACTATACGGATATTCGACGGCCGAACTCCGGACGATGGCGGTCGAGGATTTCACTGCGCCCTCGACGAAATACACACAAGAGGAAGCCATTCGCCGTATCCAGGCCGCTGGCAGTGGTGATCCCCAGTCTTTCGAGTGGCAGATCGAACGCAGCAACGGGGAGTATCGGTGGGCGAGTGTCGACCTCACGCCGACGACGATCGACGATGGGAAATACGTCATCGCCGAGGTTTGTGATATAACGGTGTACAGAACGCGTGAGCAACTTCTCCGTCTTCTGAATCGAGTCATCCGTCACAATCTCCGAAACGAGATGAATATCCTCATGGGTTATGCCGATCGGATCAAATCAGCGATCGAAAACAACGATCTCCGAGAAGAGGTTGAAACGATCGAATCCATCGCCTCAGAGGTCGGACGGCTGAGTGAATCGATTCACGAGATCGAACATATTGTCGAACCGGCTGCGACCGAGCGGCAGCGAACGAACCTGCAAACGGTCGTTCAAAACCGCGCCGGGGAAATCGAGGCGGAGTATCCAGCGGTGGATCTAACGGTCGACGCGCCGTCTAGCATCTGGGTTACCGCCGACAAAGGGCTTCAATATGCGCTCGATCATGCGCTGGATAACGCGATTACGCACAACGATCTCGAGACGCCGACCGTACGGGTGACGGTGACTGACGATCCCGAAAACGACCGGGGTGTCGTTCAAATCGCCGACGACGGGCCGCCGATTCCAGATATCGAGACCGACGTCCTGGATACAGAAGCAGACGTCCACAGCACCTATCACGGCTCCGGTGTCGGCCTGTGGGTGATGAAGTGGTGTGTCGACTCCCTCGGTGGACAACTCACGTTCGAGGAGAACACGCCGCGAGGCAACATCGTCCGAATATCGCTCCCGAAAGAAAATCCACCTGAATCCGCCACACAGCAGGCGTCCAATCCCGTCTGACTCCATCGATTCCAGTCGCCAGATTTGATCGGTTCCATTTGCGGCCGTCCCGGAGCGAACAGCCCAAACGCGTACACCGGGCCGGCAAACGTCACCGGATATCGACCGGTGCGCCTCCGACCACGCCTCGAGTCGAGCGCGTCCGGGCGGTCGTTCGCGGCACTCGAGGCCGGAGACTTCCGTTCGTCCGGTTGCTGGCCGTTCGGTCGGGACGGCCGCACCGCCCAGCCGAGACGGCTGCACCGTCTGGTCGAGGGCTGTTCTCTGGTCGAGGGCTGTTCTCTGGTCGAGGGCTGTTCTCTGGTCGAAGGCTGTTCTCTGGTCGAGGGCTGCCCGCTTAGTCGGAGACGTGTAACACCGGTCGGTCGAGACGATTACTCAGCTCGGTCGAAATCGGGTGATGGCCGCGGGTGTATGCGAACAGGACCCTCCTCGAGTTGTTTAGTAAGCTATAAGTAACCAATGATAATTACCCAAATTCGAGGCGCAGGACGGCCGATATGAATGAAATCGGCCGGGTGGTGCAACACCCGACCTGCGTCCTCGGACCTATCGAGGACAATGTATACTCAGACACCAACCTACGAAAGAATTTCGGACGCACAGACCGGGAAACCGTCTCGAGAGTCGCTTCTTTGCCGTTTCGTGACTCCCTGCCAATCCGGCGAGCGCCCGTCGCTCTTTCCCGACGACCCGCTCTCACTCGAGGTGTTCGTCTCCGCACCGGTCGGGACGACAGATCCCGCCAGTGCCCGTCGCGAGGCGGGTGAGTTCGCGTGACCGACGGCCACCAGTTCACGCGCGTTCGGCTCGAAGAGGTCCTCGCCGAGGTCGAGACGCTCGACGACCAGCTTCCCGGGCCGATATCGTTGCGAGCGTCGGTCGAAAATATGGAAACCTCGATCGAACTGCTCGAGCGGGTCGACTCCACCTGCAACGTAACGCAGGAGCAGCGTCGCTGACGAGCGCAATTATTCTGTCCGGTACGATTTCGACTTATCAGGCACTGTTGGAATCCGCAGAGAGTTACACGGTCACCCGGTAGTCTGACCGGATGCAGGCCCTCCCAAAATCACGGGTACTCCAGTTCGTTAGGCAGGCATTTCACTTGGCTCGGCGAGCTGTCGCTCGCTACTCTTCGACGTTCTCGAAACGGCGGTACACACTTCACCAGCACATCATCCTGCTGTGTCTCACAGTGCGGAAGAATACGACGTACCGGATGCTGCTTGACGAACTCATCGAGATGCCTCGGATTCGCAGAGCAATTGAACTTGAGGAACTCCCCTCTCCTTCGACGTTGTGTAAGGCGTTCAATCGGCTCGGTATGGCTGTCTGGCGCATCCTGCTCACCCTCTCGGTCACACTTCTCCCAACTAACGGCGTCGTCGGGATCGACGCCTCCGGCTTTGACCGTAGTCACGCCTCAAAACACTACACAAAGCGAACGAAGTTGACGATTCAGCAGTTGACAGTCACACTTCTCGTGGACACGAGAGCGAATGCCATCCTCGATCTTCACGTGACGACAACCAGAACGCACGACTCGAAGATCGCGCCGTCGCTCAGCAAGCGGAATAGCGGTGAAGTAGCGATTTTCCTCGGCGACAAGGGATACGACGACCAGAAGATTCACGCGTTAGCCCATGAAGATGGTGTCCGTCCGCTCATCAAGCACCGAGAATTTTCGTCTCTCCACAAGGCGCGGAACGCTCGACTGGACGCCGACAGCTACGGCCACGTAGTCAGAACGAGACGGAGAACCCTCGCCTCAAACGGAAATACGGCGCATTCATCCGCTCACGACACTGGTGGAAGCAGTTCCGTGAACTCGTTGTCGGCTGTCTCACTCACACCATCGACAAGGCACCCTGAACGTTAGAGATTGGGGAACGATCTAACACGGCAAGCGATGATTTATTCACCGGTTGTCAGAAAATCCGTGCAAGATACAGAGGGCTCGGCACGTAGCGCCTGTTCATTTCGGTGTCGTCTGCTCCACTACGTTCCCGGAACCGCTGAACAGCGTTGGGTCGGTCTCCGCTTCTGGAGTCGTTTGTTCACTATCCGGACCCTGGAGGAGGCAGCTGATATTTCCGTGTCATTGAATTTTCAGACTACTAATATATATACTCAGGCTGTGTACCATGTATCGAGTTCTGATGAAAGCCATTCAATCGATAACTGCCACTGCTGTTGTGCTGATGTTCGTCCTCAGTGTATTCGCAGGCACAGCTGCTGCCGCCCATGACCCAAAAGATCCAGATCACGGCGATCTCTTCCCCGACGCGAACTTCGGCGAAAATGAGAATTTCCCTGGTGCCGACTGGGATGAGAAGAACTTCCCTGGTTCCGACTGGGACGAGAAGAATTTCCCTGGTGCCGACTGGGACGAGAAGAATTTCCCTGGTGCCGACTGGGATGAGAAGAACTTCCCTGGTGCCGACTGGGATGAGAAGAACTTCCCTGGTGCCGACTGGGATGAGAAGAACTTCCCTGGTGCCGACTGGGATGAGAAGAACTTCCCTGGTGCCGACTGGGATGAGAAGAACTTCCCTGGTGCCGACTGGGATGAGAAGAACTTCCCTGGTTCTGACTGGGATGAGAAGAAGTTCCCGGACTCGATCTTCGACGGTGGCGGAAACAATGTCCAGGATGGCCCCGAAATTCAGGGATAACCTATCCGGAAATCGTAACGGGGCTTGACCGAAACACCCCGAATTCTCGACGTAATTCAGTAACTACAGAGCAAGCAGTTACCGAAGCGGCTATTGATCTGTCTGAACTATGCCAGAAGCCGCCTGCTGAATATAGAGGATGAGTTCAGCACGATTATCTCGTTTGTTTCACGACCAATCTATTGAACCAGCCGTTCCGTAGATCTGCATACTGAACAGCCGGTCCCGAAAGCACTTATAGAAGTTTTTGTAGAAGTGAATATGAAGCGACGAGCACTTCTTACTTCGATCACCGTGGGTGCGGCTACAGTCGCTGGTTGTATTGGGAAACTGAATAGGGATGAGAACGACGAACGGAAGTATGAGGCGTGTAACCACAGTGTCCTCAGGTATCGAAACTTGCCGGATGATGTCAAGACTGAGGTTGATACTGCACTCAATGAGGGCCATTACGTGAGCGACGAGCAGTTGCTATGGCAGCAGGTTGCTGGACCAGAGGTGGAGGCGCTCGTGCAGGGAACGAGACACATAGACTCGGACGGGGAGATAGAGGACGACACAGTATTATATGCTCCACAGGTGGACGTTACGAATGGTACCCACATAATCGAGTTTGAGGAGATAACGCCACATCTGACTGTAGTTGAGGTGCCTGAAGTGCCACTACATATCTCGATCACTATCAAATATACAAGTGGAACAATTGTTAAGGAGATAGACCTCCCCATCAAACAGATATATAGTAGTCCAGAAGTATCGCTCCCCCGCGATTATGGGTCATATATAGTGGAGGTTACGGTTGAAGACTGGGGGACAGAGTCGGTGACAGTCCACAGTCCTAAAGACATATCGTTATCTATCAGTGAAAACGATATATCGTTGTCCATCCCTAAAACCGAGGGGATAGAATCGTCTGGTTCAGCTGATGATGAGGCAGAACCGTCAGATTCAGCCGGCAATACATCTCCGGCTGTCTGCCCGTGGGCAACATAAAGAGGGACAGGGAGCTCTTGAATGACTAAGGCGTTTGCTTGGCCTGTATTGAGCGTTCACCTTTCACGTTGGTCGCTCCTCACTCCGTGCTACATTCGCGCTATCTATTCAGCACGACTCTTTGAAGAGATACGCTGATTGGTAGGAATCCCACCGGTCAATAAGCCGACCTACCTAATGGCTGTTTCAGCGGAAAAGGTGTCGAGACAATAGGATTTCAACAGTGCCGCAGAATGCGATCTCTTCTGGGAAGTTATAGATTCGATCGAGCAGATTTCCCCGAGATTGCACAGCTTCTCGAACAACTGCTCGTTCAGTACAGATGAAAAACTGAGTAGCGGGCGCGGCCGATCAGAGTACGGGTTCCAGCGAACGCAGCGACGGCCGCGAAGCGGCCCATCACTCGCCTGATCGCTCCCTCCAGACGAGCGCCAGCCCGATGCCGGCCATCGGAATCGCCGCCGCGATCACGGCGAGGTGCCACGGGCGAAGCCAGTAGGGGACGCGGACGACGTGGGTCAGCGACTCGTGGACCGTGCCGAACAACGGGAGACTGCCGTCGAACGGTGAGAAGTCGTCTCGGTCGCCGGGCGACGGCCCGTCGTCGTGCCCGACAGCGTCACTGTACCTCTGCGCGCCGACTCGCTCGCCCTCCGGGAGGCGGTCGGCCTCGTAGACGAGGTGAGGACCGCGGACGCTCCATGCGGTCGAGCCGTCGGGCGTAACCTCGACGACGCGATGGTGCCGGGAGTCGGCGATTAGTGTGTTGCCGTTCTCCAGACGGTCCGCGTCGCGCGGCCAGTCGAACGCAAGCCCGTTGGCTGATGCTATGCTCCAGGCGATGGACCACTCGTCGTCCTCGCGGTGGAGTTCGACGATCCGTTCGTTCTCGCTGTCGGCCACGAGCAGGGCGCCGTCACCGAGGTACTGGGGGTTGTGCTGGCCCTCGAACAGCACTCGGTCGGCTCGCCCGTCAGCGACGCCTTCGATCACTTCGACGACGCCTTCGCCGCGCTCGATGATCAGTAGTTCGTCGGCGTTCCTGACCGAGACGAGGTATCGGCCGTCGCCGAGCGTATCGACGTCATTTATGTGGAGCCAATCGGTCGCGGTAGGGTCCGCGGGCTCGTCGTACCGTTCGCTGGCGTTCCAGCGCCAGGTGACCGATCCGTTTTCGGCCACGGTGATCAGGCTCTCGTATTCCATATCTACGACGAGGATTTCGCCGGAGGGGAGCCGTTCGATGTCGTGGACCTCGCTGTTGTGGGCAGTCCTCACGGGAACGGTCCATTCGCGGACGACCCGCGGTTCCGGCTTCGGGTCAACGATCTTGAACCCGGTACGGCCGCAGGGCTGATCAAAACGGCCGCAGTCCTCGACGTCTTCGTACGTCATCGCAACGAGGACGGTGCCGTCGTCGAGACGCGTCGCGTCGAACGCCTTATCGCCGACGTCGAGGCTCCAGGCGACGTCGCCGGCCCCGTCGAATGCCGTCACGACGCCGTCGCTCTGCCCGGTGGCGAGCGTGACCCTGTCACGAGGATCGTCGGTCTTCTCTATGGGCGGCGCTACCAGGGCAGTACCGCCGAGTGAGAGCGCGACAGCGGCGACGGCGACGGCAACCAGAGCCCAGCCGACTCGACGGCGGGAGAGTGACCGCATGGTGTGTAGCGCCCACGCCGCAAGTGATAGTCCTTATCGGATACACGGATTATAGTACCCAGAACCAACTGGTCGGCTACGTCGAAACCCACGGGAGTCGGGAGTTCGAGGATGCGCTTTCGGCCGAACGGCGGTCCGGCCTTGCAGTTCTCGCCGCGAGTACGGGTGGGGATCTGCGAGCCATCCCGTCCGACGGCCCGAAGAGACGGAGAAGAGATCGTTCGGTCGGTGTGCTCCCAAAGACAGCCAACCTTCATACGCTGAATCGTAGCAAGGGCACTATGCCGCTGCCCTCTCTGACCGAAAGAGCCGGCGAAATAACGGGGGATCTCTCTCTGACGGGTATCCCGATCGAGCTGTATCCGATCGTTCTCTTCGCCGGTGCGCTCCGACTGCTCCGGCTCGAGTCCGAGAGTTACTGGCTCGACGAGGCCTTCTCTGTGACCACCGTACTGTCGAACACACCGTCTGAACTCCTCGTCAGCCTGCCGGGAAACGATCCGCATCCACCGTTCTACTATCTCCTCCTTTCCGGCTGGGCAGCGGTCTTCGGAACGGGTGAACTGGCCACGCGATCGCTGTCAGCCCTGGCCGGTATCGCCACGGTAGTAGTCCTCTACGGGGTCGGTCAACGACTGTTCGATCGGGAAGTCGGGGCGATTGCAGCGTCCCTCCTCGCCGTCTCACCGTTTCACGTCTGGTACTCCCAGGAGGTGCGAATGTACAGTCTGCTCGGACTGCTGACTGTGCTCTCGTTCTACTGGTTCGTGCGGATACAGACGGAGACACGGAGTGACGATACCGGTGTGCGGGCCGAGATCGGGTACGTCCTTGCCACGGTCCTCCTCGGCTATACCCACGTCTTCGGACTGTTCGCGATACTCGCCCAGAACGTGTACGTCTTCTCTCGGTACCTCCTCCGAATCGTCCCCCGGTCGCGACTGACGGTACGCCGCTGGATCGCCCTCGAGGGGATCACTGCTCTCCTACTCGCCCCGTGGTTGGTGCGGTTATTCCGCCGCACGGTGGCGGCTCACGGCGGTGAGACGAGCAACGTCGGGTGGATTCCGCTCCCGACGGCCGCGACCGTCAGGGAGACCTTCGCCGCGTATCTCGGCGGTCCCCTGTTCAGTGAATCGTTCCCACTGGCCATCTCGCTCGTCGTCACCGGATTCCTGATACTCTCGCTCTCGAGCGACCGGTGGACGGAAACCGACCGTCGACACGCTTCGCTGAACGCCACGTACATTGTCGTCCTCTGGTTCGCAGTGCCGATACTCGTTCCGATCGCGCTCTCGCACGTCGTCACACCGATCTTCGTCGATCGCTACTCGATCGGGGCGTCGCTGGCGTTTTTTCTCCTGATCGCGAAAGGAATTCGGACCGTCTCACGCCCGTCGCTTCGGTACGTCGTGACCGGACTGTTACTCGTCGGTCTCGCGTTACCGCTTCCAGCGTACTATCAAAACGATCAGAAAGAACAGTGGCGAGAGGCCGCCGCTACCGTCGAATCGAACGTCGATGCCGACGATGTCGTCCTCGTGAGCAAACCGTTCACCGAGCGGACGTTCGACTATTACTTCGATCGATCGGGCGTCCCCACAGTTCAGATCGCGCCCGACGCACCGCCGGACGAAATACGAGCGTCGGTCGACGGACACGACGACGTCTGGATCGTCCTTTCCTACACCAGTTCGTCGACCGACCGACGGATTCTCCAGGCGGTAGCGAACCGCTCCGAATATCGAGACCCTGCCGCGGTGAACCGGTACAACGGAATTACCGTGGTTCGGTTCGAAGGGACGTCGAACGACGGATAAAATCGCCGTCGGCATCGGCACCATCGACGCACCCCGAGCCGACCGCCATCGTAACTCTCCGCTCCTCACCCCGGCCCTCGCACGGGGCGTCCGCCGGCGACGTTCCGTCCCCTCCTTTCGCGTGGCTCGCGAGTTCGACTCGCCCGACCTCGCGAACCTAACCGCGATCGGTTCGACTCGGCCATCCGTCACAGCGCTGCGCGTCCAACCGGTCGTCGGTCATCGCGATCCACCGCACTTCGTTCCAGCTCAACCGATAGTGACAGGTTTCGGGCGTCATCTGCTCCCAGTAGATGGTCTGCATCGACGGGACGTTCCCGTCGTCCGGCGTTATCGGCAGGGTCCCCCCTTCCGGCTCTGCCTCCTGTTGCAGCGTGCGTAGCGTCGACTTCGGGGTCGGCGAGCCGACGTGCCAGACCGGTCCCGAGAGAACGACCAGTACGATAACAGCGGCGGCGGCGACGGTCGTCCATCGACGGCGGCCGGTCGGGGACACATCGTCACTGCGGCGAACCGTCGTCACCGATTGCCCGACGGTTGCGCGTTCCACTGCGACGGCGACGCCGAGCGCGACGAAGGCGAGCCAGAGAAGCGCGTCGGTCGAGCCGTCCAGGTCGACGACCAACACCTGCAGGCCCAGTATCACGCCGCCCGCCGGCACCCACCACCGCGTCCGGACGTCACGGACAGCGGCGTGCATCCAGCCGTAGAACGCGACCGGGAGGAGCAGCGATCCGTAGCCGAACACCAGCAGTATCGTGTAGCCGCGCTCTGCCAGTGTGTACGGCGAACCAGCGGACAGCGGTGCGATCACCGCCTGAACGACCATCGGAACGAGCGCGCCCGCAATGGCGAATACGAGGGCGACCGCCCCGGTAACGACGACGCCGCCCGCGATCGCCCGAAGCGCGTCCTCCCAACCGCTGCGCTGGTACGCCATCCCGACGATCAGCGGGGCGAACGCGACCCCCGACTGCCACGAACCGGCGCTCAGTGCCGCGGCGGCCCCGGCGAGGAACGGTCGGTCACGAAGGGCCATAGCGAGCGCGAGCACACCGAAAAACAGCGAATAGAACTGCGCTCGAATGCCCTCCGGCGAGAGCAAGAAGAGCTCCGGGACGACGAGCATCGTCAGACCCGCGGCCACCGCGGCCGTGTCGTCTCCGGTCACGAGATACGCAACCCACCCGACGAGCAGGACGCTCGAGCCGGCGACGAGCGTGGTAAGCGTCGAGCCGAGGCCGTGTAGAACGAGCATGTTCCCGCCCGAGAGGAGGGAGAGAACGGCCGCGATACCGAACGGGACAGGCGGGTTAACGTCCCAGACGTCGACGTACGGAACGCCGCCTTCGAGGACGTACCAGCCCGTGTGCTGGAAGAACGCCGGATCGGTCGCGATCGCCGGCCATTCGACGAGCAAATACCCGGCGAATCCGACGGCGAACGGGACGGCGACGCACGGTCCGAGAACGGCGAGCCAGTCGAAGCCCGTCTCGATGCGCGATCGGGCGGCCATCTCAGATCCGTTGCGAGACCTTTTTCGCGACTGTCAGCGCGCCCTGATCCCACGCGACGCGGTGGTCGAGCCCGGTCTCGTCGTCCGCCCCGTCGGCCCCGTCGTTCTCGAGGTACCACTCGTACGTCTCCACGAGCGCCTCGCGGTTGGAGTACGCTGGCTCCCAACCGAGCCGTTTCAGCTTCTCGACGGAGACGTAGGAGTCTTCGTGGGCGGTCTCGTACACCCACGGATACAGCGGGGAGAGGTTCAGTTCGTCCAGTACGCGGAGGACCGCGACCGTGAGAAAGGCGGGCGTTCCGATAGTTCGTTTGCCCGTCCCCGCGTAGTCGATGGGTGCCTGGAAGTCCTCTTTCATCGTGGCGAACTCGTCGGTGCCGACGTTGAACGTGTCGTTCACCGCTTCCGCGTCGCCGGTGAGCATCAGTTCGATGGCAGTGACGAGGTCGTGGACGTGCAGCAGCTGGTAGCGGTTGTTCCCCCAGCCGACGAGCGGGACGTTCGCGCCGTCTTCGATCCAGTCGAACAGCACCTGAAACACGCCGAGTCGTTGCGGGCCAATGAACGTCTTCGGTCGAAGAATGGGGACGCACATCCCCATGCGGCGGAAGTCCTGACAGACCTTCTCGGCCTGGATCTTGGCCTCGCCGTAGGGGCCGACGCCGTCCAGGGGCGACTCCTCAGTAATGGGGTGTTCGTCGTGGGTCCCGTACACCGCGGTCGAAGAGATGTAACAGACCCGCCCAACGTCGCGTTCTTTCGCCGCCCAGAGTACGTTTCGCGTCCCGTCGATGGTCGTCTCGCGGATGCGGTCGGCGTTCCACAGCGGGAGTGCGGCCGCCGCGTGCACCACCGCGGTCGCGCCGTTCTCCTCGAGCGCATCGGCCACGGACTCTTCGCTTCGGACGTCCCCCTCGACGTAGTCGATTCCATCCGTGTCGTCGGCCTCGTCGAAGGACTTGCGGTCGAACGCGGTAACATCCCACCCCCGGTCCCGGAAGTGCTGGCACGTATGCAGGCCGAGGAATCCGGTGCCCCCCGTGACGAGAACCGAGCCGCTCGAGTTGTTGCTGTCGCTCTCACGATCATTCATCGTGGTACCAGGCCGGACGTCGATACGGCACTACAATAGTATATCGTCGTTTCACAGCCGTTTGCCGAATCATACCCTCGGGGACCTCGATTCGAAGAACGACGGTGCGAAAGGGCGGGAGACGCGTTCGACGAGGGGCCGTCTTCCCCCGTGTCGTCCGGACCGACGAACCAGCGATCCACATCGGTAACAGTATGTTACGGTCTTCTGTCCCCGACGGTCCATCGCGGATCGGTCACACGGCTCCTGCGGGAGGTGTACGGCGAACTTTCGAAGCGGCGGTACCACGCCTCGTTTCTCGATTTCACTTCCGAAACAGATCATTAGGGTCACCGATCTCGGTCCAGATCTGCGATCTCAGTAGCCAATCGACGATTAGCGGCGGCGGAGCGTCGTCCGGGCGCTGAGAGCAAGCCGGTTCTTTTTGACGCTCAGCGTGGGAGAGTGGCGAAGATGTCCCGCGCCTTCGCCGACGGGAGCCCGGTCGTCGGGACCGTCTCCGGTCTGCTGAAGGAGATGCGTCCGTGGCAGTGGTACAAGCAGAGCGTTCTGCTGCTGGCGCTCGTCTTCTCGAGGAGTCTGTTCGACCCGGTCGCCGTCACGAACGTGACCCTCGGGATCGCCGCCTTCTGTGTCATCGCGGGCGCGACGTACATCAGTAACGACATCCTCGACGTCGAGGAAGACCGCAACCACCCGCGGAAGAAACACCGCCCCATCGCCAGTAGACAGGTACCGATCTCCGTGGCAGTGCCGTTCGCGTTCCTGCTCTTTGCCGGCGGACTCGCCGTCTCCTGGTATCTCGGGTCGCTGTTCCTTCTCGTCGTCTGTACGTATCTCGTCCAGAACGCGCTCTACTCTCTGTTTCTGAAGGACGTCGTCATCGTCGACGTGATGGTCATCGCGGTTGGATTCGTCCTCCGGGCCGTCGCGGGGGTCGTCGCTATCGACGTTTACCTGAGCCCCTGGCTCGTCGTCTGTACGTTCCTCGGGGCCCTGATGCTCGCCCTCGGTAAGCGCCGCCACGAAATGACCGTCAGCGATGATCCGGCCGCGTCGCGCGCTACCCTCGCCGAGTACACCGAGGAGACGCTCGACCAGCTACTCGTCGTCGTTCTCGCGGCGCTGATCGTCTCCTATTGCCTCTACACGTTCTTCCGCGGCGGGCAGTGGATGTTGATCACGCTCCCGTTCGCCTGTTTCGCGGCCTTCCGCTATCACTTCCTCGCTCACACGCGGAACGTGGGCGGCGACCCAACGTTTCTCTTCGGCGACCGCCCGTTCCTCGCCAATCTCGCCGTCTGGGGACTTCTCGTCATTGCAGTCCTTTACGGGGTTCCGCCCCGCATTCTCGAGGTGGTCGCGTGATCATCTCGTCCGACATCCTCCCGAGACCATGACACGACGATACGATCTCCAGGTACACACGGACGCCTCGCCCTGCTCGAGCACGCCGCCCGAGCACGTGGCCGCTGCCGCGACCGCCGCTGGGCTCGACGGTATCGCCGTTACCGACCACGACACGCTCGCCAACGTCGACGCCGTCCGGGACGCCGTTCCGGACGGGTTCGACGTGATCTCCGGGGTCGAAGTGACGACGACCGAAGGTCACCTTCTGGCGCTCGACGTCGCGGAAGCGCCGCCACAAACCGACCCGCTGACGGTGGTCGACCACGTCCACGACCAGGGAGGCGTCGCCATCCTCTCGCATCCGTTCGACGCGCTGCGACAGTATTTCGAGACGGACCTCGAGGCCCTCGCTGATGCCGTCGACGGGGTCGAAGCGATTAACTCCCGCTGCATTCGCCGCCGGTTCAACGGGCGAGCGACGGCGTTTGCTGCCGCGTACGACCTGGCGGCGACTGGCGGGAGTGACGCCCACTTTCCGATGGAAATCGGTCGCGCGTACACCGGCGTCGAGAGCGATGGCTCGCTCGTGGACGCCGTCCGCGAGGGGCGTGTCCGTCCGAGCGGTCGTGGGCGATACCTGTCGGGACACGCCGCGACGAAACTCCACCAATTCCGTACCGCCACCAGTCACGCCGTCGCGAACCTCACGTCAGGTGGGATCCTGCGGAGATGAGCGACCACGGTGAGGCCGTCGTCGATCGCGGCCGGACGGTCGTCCGCGACCATGGCATCTGGCTGACGGCGCTGCTCTCGGTCGCCGCCTTCCTCGGCCTCGCCATCTACGCGAACGTCGGTGACGTGATGGACGCTCTCGCCGCCCTGAACTGGAGAACGTTCGCGACCGTCATCGGCCTGTCGACGGTCGGGTACGGCTTCCGGTTCGCCAAGTGGCACTATTACCTCCGGCACCTCGAGGTTAGCGTTCCGCTCGATGCGAGCGCGATCACCTTCTTCAGCGGCCTGATGATGGTAGTCACGCCGGGGAAAGCCGGCGAGGTCTGGAAGGCGTGGTTCCTCCGAGAGGCGCGCGGCGTTCCTGCGAGCAAGACCACCTCCGTCGTCGGCGCAGAACGTGTCACGGATCTCGTCGCGCTGAGCGCGATGGCCGCGCTCGGACTCCTTGTATACAGCCGGTCGTCGCTCCCCGTCACCGTCGTCGTCGCTACCATCGTGGTCGGAATCGGGCTCCTCCAGTGGCGACGAGCCTGTCTCGAGATCCTCGGTCGTCTCGAGGTATTTCCGATCGTCGGCGACTACGCGACCGAGCTGGAACGGTTCTACGAGAGCGCGTACCGCCTGTTCCAGTTGCGGCCGTTGATAGTCTCGACGCTACTCAGCCTCGCAGCGTGGGGGCTCGAAGGCATCGCACTCTGGCTGGTCCTCGACGGGTTCGGCCTGGAGACCACTGTCGTGATCGGCCTGTTCGTCTTCGGTCTCGGGTCGGTCATCGGCGCGATATCGATGCTCCCCGGCGGGCTCGCGGCCGCGGAAGCGTCGATGGTCGCCGTGTTGCTCACGTTCGGCTACCCCGAAGCCGTCGCAGCCGCAGCCACGATCGTGATCCGCGTGGGGACGCTGTGGTACGCCGCGGCGCTCGGCACGACAGTGTTTCTCACATACAAGGCGACTCGCTGAGCCCTTTCACCACCGATCAACTCGAGGCACAGGTCGTGATCCAACGCGGGATAGCTGGCAGACCGATCAACCCACCGTTGCACGATAACCATCTCACAGGTCCAGATGAGTAACCGGGTACGTCGCGTTGGGTCTCCAACGCAGGCGAGTCCTGCGGATGACGCCCCAGTCGCGCTCGAGCGCGGGGACGCGATCAGGGCGCTCCGGTCTCACGAGCGTGCGCTCCATTCCGGCGAAGAGGGCCGCCGTGCAGACATGGCCTGACGGATGAGGCAGTCGCCTGTGAGGTCGGACCAGCGCTGGACGTCCAACCGTCGCCCGTAGAGTTGTTTAGTAAGCTATAAGTAACCAATGATAATTACCCAAATTCGAGGCGCAGGATGGCCGATATGAATGAAAGCGGCCGGGTGGTGGAGCACCCGACCTGCGTCCTCTCCGCAATTGAGGACAATGTATACTCACACACCAACCTACGAAAGAATTTCGGACGCACAGGCCGGGAAACCGTCTCGAGAGTCGCTGCTTTCCGGTTTTTCCAGATCCCTCCAGTCCGACGAGCGGCCATCGCTCTTTCCCGACGGCTCGTCGTCGCTCGAGATGTTCGCCTCCGCACCGGTCGGGACGACAGATCCCGCCAGTGCCCGTCGCAAGGCGGGTGAGTTCGCATGACCGACGGCCACCAGTTCACGCGCGTTCGGCTCGAGGAGGTCCTCGCCGAGGTCGAGACGCTCGATGATCAGCTTCCCGAGCCGATATCGTTGCGAGCGTCGGTCGAAAATATTGAAACCACGATCGAACTGCTCGAGCGGGTCGATTCCACCTGCAAAGTACCGCAGGAGCAGAGTCGTTGACGAGCGCAATTATTCTGTTCGTTACGGTCTCGAGAATCCGATCGTGCTGACGGCCCACCATTCTGGGCGAATTCATCGTCGACGGATTGCTCGAGTCCATCGGTTTCGTGGTCGTCTCTCGAAGAAGTGGCCCGAGGTCCCAAATCCGAAAGTCGAAATATGGTGACTCGGCTCCGCTGTGAGGGCCTTCCAACGGTTTCGAAGAGCGATAGCTTCGATGGATTAGTGAAACTCACCCTGCTCGAGCCACCAGTCTCAACTGGGCTTAGTTGGGTCATCACTCGGCGCGACATCGCCAGGATGGCTTTTCAGAACTTCGAGAGCGACAGGTTTGATTCTCGAGTTTAGCAGCCCCCTTTCTTAGGGACTGAACAGGGCGCAGTTTGGACACCAAACAGAACCATTAGACCGGGTGATCTTCCGTCCATTACATTCCGCACAACGCCCATCCGCATAGTGGGCCATAGGATATCGGGATCAGAGGCCGACACCTATGTGCCTTCTGGAGCGGATATCGCCGTTCTCAAAACACTCTCACTCTATATTACATTGAGTCACACGCACCGACTCGGTGACTGCGATGGACTGAAGCGACGATATCGCAGGAACTGACGTCGACGAAATTGAACGAATACCAGCATACCATCAGTCAACCGGCGTACTGTACGTACAAGAATCGCACGTGTAGTCCGTTCATCCGTTCCGTGTCCGCTCCGGTAGCGTGTCGTCATGGCAAACGACGAATCGTCGATCCATCCACTGCTGTGGCGTGTCGGCACGATCATCGAGAAGGTGAGCAAGAAGCGGGTGGTCGTCACCGATTGCGTCTCCGGCGAGAAGCTCGTCGACGTCGATCCACGGCCGCTCGAGGGTGTCAATAAGGCGGTTACATCCAGTCAGTCTCTCTCCCAGGACTGTCTTTTTGGCTCCGTTCATGTGGACAGAGAGGAGCACCGTAGCAGTCAGACGGGAGACACCGCGCACAGGGAATCACCCAGGGAGGGCTATAAATCGGCGTTTCTACGTGATTGGCGTCGCATCCAGCTCGATCCGACCGGTTTCCTTCACGATCACGTCGACGGCGACCGAGGTGGCCTCGTCGCCCTGGACCACATCACCCAGATCGACGGATGGCCACTCGCTGTGGTCGAGGCTTTTACTCGGCTTCATCTCTCTGGCGTGGACGGTCCAGACCCCTGCCGTTGATGGCCAGTTCGCATTGATGATGTACTCCTCGTCGGGATTTAGACTGTGCTCGGACCACTGGACGACCTCGCCGTCCAGTTCGACGAAGAGGGAAATCCCAGTCTGGCGAGTGCGGATGGTTTCCTCCTCCGGTGGGACATCATCTCCGGCGTATCGATTCCGGAGCACGATGCTCTTGAGGGTGGTCTCCGGAGTGGACTGTGAGTCAGAGTCTGAGTCTGAATCGAGGGTGGAACAGCCACCGAGCAAGGCAATCGAACCGGCGAGGAACGTCCGTCTGTTGAAGGGTTTCGTCATGGTGGGGGTGGTGTGGCAGCGTCAGGTCGGCCGTGAGTGTTCTGAATCTGCTCTCGGTCCCTGCGGTATGGGCCTTGTGTTCGGACTCTCCCTGGACGCTCCGTCGCGCTCTTGATTCACGCTGACTCACCTCGGTTCTCGAGAGTTCGTCGAACGTCCTCGTCGGTTGCCTGATGGGCGGTGGGCTATGAGCGTTCGACTCTCGACGTCGTACAGCCGGTTCGCGGGAACGAACCCACTACGCATCGGCCTCCCCTCTGTGACGGCCCGGCGACGTCTCTGGGTCGGGAACTGCAACATCGACACCAGCGGCGGAAGCCCGGCTCAATCGAGCATACATATCCAGTCACCACACCGATGGGTTCGGTCGTCACTGTCACCGAAGACACGGCGGAACTGGTCGGTGATGCGAGCTCCACAGTGGCGATACGTCGAGGTGTCGACCGACGGCCACGGTGCGACCATCACACCGACCACCTCCGGACAGTCTATCGACTATGTGGTAATATACCGAAACCTGGACTTGGATTTTCGGCTGTCTCGAGGGGCTGAGCTGCCAGGAGTTGAACACCTAGATAATTTCGAGTGAGACCGCCGAATTCAACGACTCGCGCTATTCGAAGAGCAACCCGTTTTCGTATTCCGCTCCCACTGTTGCAGCACTGACGGTGAGTGCGACAGCTCCGAAAACCATATACGAGCTCTATACATATGTATACATATGAGCACGGACAGAAAATCGATTCCGGTCTCGATTCCGGAAGGGTTGGTTGAGGAACTCGACAAACTCGTCGAGGAAGGAACGTTCGGGTCGCGGTCCGAGGCCCTCCGGTACGGCGCCCGATTGGTTGCACGGGAAGCCACTCAGAAACGCCTCCACGAGCAGACGGCGACCTCAGCTGAGCGGGACATCGAAGAGCGACTGGAGCGAAAACGTGTACGTTGATACCGACGTCGTTCTCGCCGTTCTCAAGGTCGACGATTGGCTCAGTTCTGAAGTTGAGTTCGATGCCGTTGACAACCAAAAACCTCCGTCGCGACCTGTATCGAGGTACAGTATGCAATGCAGGACGATTGGGATCGAGAACGACGGACAACAGTTCACGAACAACTCGACGAGGCAGGAGTCGCGCTCGTTCCACTGCGTCACGAACACCTCGCTGCCGGGTCGACGTTGCAACGGGCGTACGACCGCCTGAACCTTTTCGATGCCGTCCACCTCGGCGTCGCAACGGTACTCGACGAACCGATACTCTCCACGGACACGCTGTATCCGACGATCCGGGAAGTCACTCACATCGATCCGCGAGATCTCGAATAACGTCAGTCTCTGTCGAGAGAACGTCGACCGATTTTCGATCGCAGGCTGGGGACGACCGTCGGCAGACCTTTCGCTGCTCCGACTACTCTTCGGAACGCGAGTGAGAAGCATGCAGCGGCCGAAATATCGCTTTGCGGTGGTCTCCGCTCCCTGTTTTGCGTCGCAAAAAGTGGGACCGCCGAGAATTGAACTCGGGTCCTACGGACCCCATCCGCAGAGGATACCACTACCCCACGGTCCCGCAACCGAACCGATGGTCGTCTGCTGTTTAACAGTGTCGTTTCGCGGTCGGGGTGGTACTGAGCCACCCCACTGTGACCGTGCCGGTTCAAACCAGCACGCGCTCGAGTTCCACGACGGTCCCGCGCTCGGCGTTCGGATCGCCGACCAGTTCGCCGAGGCACACGGCCGCCTCGTTCGGCGTATAGCAGGCCACCAGCGACCCCCGGTCCAGTCCGTCATCGGCTTCGAGGACGCCCGGCGCGTAGACGGGTGCCCCTTCGGCCACTTCGCGAGCCGCGCTGTCGGCGATTACGACGCTCGGTATCCCCTCGAGGATCCGTTCGGCGGGATCGACGACGTCGTACAGTACGTCGGGGTCATCGTCTTCGCGCCAGAACGCCAGCGCGTCGAGAAAGTCGAACGGGCTGTAGAGCGTGCGGTCGTCGAACGGGTCCGTCGCGGTCCGGCGCAGATGGCCCATGTGACCGCCGGTACCGAGTGCCAGTCCCAGGTCGTGACACAGTTTGCGGACGTAGGTTCCACTCTCGCATCGTATGCGCAAGAGGAGCCGACGCTCGTCGGTCTCGAGCACCTCGAGATCGTATACTTCCCTCACGCGGAGGCGACGGGAGACCGCGCTCTTGCGCGGCGGTTTCTGGTAGATCGGTCCCTCGAACTCGGAGACGATGGCTGCTGCGTCACCGGGGACCGGAGCGTGACACTCGAGGACGGCGATGTATTCCTTGCTTCCCTCCAGAAAAACCGGCGCGAGCCGAGTCGCGTCGCCGAGCATCACCGGGAGGCAGCCGGTCACTTTGGGATCGAGCGTCCCCGCGTGAGCCGCTCGGTCGATCGTCGTGCCGGTGTCGCGCTCCGCGAGCGTCTCGTCGACGGCGTCTCGCAACCAGCCGCTGACCTGGTGCGAGGAGGGACCCGGCGGTTTGTCGAGGTTGACGACGCCGAAGGTGAGCAATTCGGCTGGCGACCGGTCTGCCGGGGGGCCACGGAGAACCATTAGAAGTCCGACTCGAGGTCGACGAGCACTTTTCCTTCGTCGCCGTCGGCGTCGTAGCGCTCGACGGCGGTAACGAGCATGTCGAGGACGGCATCCGGTTCCCAGCGAGCCGTGTTCACCGAGAGGTCGTAGATGGTCAGATCTCGAATGTCGATCCCGTAGTAGTCCTGATACCGCTGGGCCTCGCTGGCCTCGCGGGCTTTCGTCTCTTCGGTCGCCCGATCGGGATCTTTGTCCTCGCGGTCGGCGATTCGCTCGCCGCGAACCCGGGCCGGCGCATCCAACCAGAACCGAAAATCGGCCTCGTCGCCTGCCAGCCAGCCGGCGAGACGGGACTCGAGTACAAGATCGTCCTCCTCGACGGCGATTTCCCGCAATCGCCTGTCGAGGTCACGATCGATCTCGTCGTTTTCCTCGGCGAGTTTGTTGAATTCGAGCGGGGTGTAGCCTCGTTCGTCGGCCAGATCCCGGAAGATGTCGCCGCCGCTGACGTGAGCGAGACCGAATGCGTCCGCGAGTAGCTCCGCGGTCGTACTCTTCCCGCTTCCCGGCGGGCCAGAGACTGTGAGCAACATATCTTATGTGGGGACGGTAGTACTAAAGAGGCTTTTCGTCTCCTCGCTTCGGCCGTTTTGCCGATCACCGCGGCTCGAGATCTCCTCAGAATCTAATCTGGATCGGCGACCAAGAGCGGCCAGCAGCCCGAGCTATCGCTCTCCGGAAGTCGCCGCGTACCGGACACTGCATCCACGCTCTTTCGAGAAGTGTCGGGCCTGAATGGGCACAATCGTTGTCGGTACTATCGAGCACGGGTCGATTTCCTTTTGTCTCGGCTCCTCGTCGTCGCACGTGTGGAGTGTCACGTCTATTACGAGGGTGACGACGATCCCGACAAATGCACGGCGCGTCGTCTCGAGAAGTTCGACAAGGCGACCCTCTACCGATCGATGGGGCAGGTGCCGTACGGGGTCGTTCTCAATCCCCACGCGGAGCGGGCGCTCTCGCCGGCTGACGCCGAAGAGGGTCTGGGAACGCTGGTCGCCCTCGACTGCTCGTGGGAGTCCGCCGAGGCGGCATCGTTTTCGATGCGCGGCGTCCACCGAGCGCTTCCCTTTCTCGTCGCCGCGAACCCGATCAACTACGGCCGGCCGTTCCGACTGACCACCGCCGAGGCACTGGCCGGTGCAGCCTGTATTTTCGACGAGTGGGAACTGGCCGCTGACGTACTCGAGCCGTTTCGCTGGGGCGATACCTTCTTGACGCTCAACGAGGAACCGCTCCGTCGCTACAGCGAGTGTACGGACTCGGGCGAAGTCGTCGCGGTTCAGGAGGACTATCTCGCCGACGAGGAGTGACGGCTTCGCCCGATTCGAGGTCTGGAATCCGAGCACCGCCGAACGGGGCGGTAATCACAGCCGTTAAATGCGCCACGGAAAAAGGGAGGGTATGGCCAGTTTCGACGCCGCTGAGAAACGGACGCTCGAGAAGATGATCTGTATGCGCTGTAACGCTCGCAACCCCCCGCGGTCGGACCGCTGTCGTAAATGCGGGTACGAGAAGCTTCGGCCCAAAGCGAAAGAACCTCGCGCAGCATAACGCCCGATCACTTCTGGCGTGCGTTCGAACGCACAGACGCTTCGCTCGGTCGTTTCTCCCGAATACTTCCCAGTACGACGCTCCGGCCTTGTCGAAACCCTTGCTGAGATACGTGACGATTGAATGAACTCGGTCACGATGGAAGGCCTCCCAAGTCACGACTTCTCCGGTTCGTTGAACGGGCTCTGATCCTGGCTCGCCGTGGTGGGGCACGGTTTGCGTGTTCGGATACCGTAGAAATACTTACCGACGAAAGCAAGAACGATTCCTCCGAGTCATTGGGGCAGAACCGTGATCCCACCAACGGATAGGAGTACCGGGGACGTGACACTCCCAGCAGTGTCGGTCTGTAAACGCAAATTCCAAAATCAGCCGGCTCTGGCGGGAAGCCTCGTCGTCGGGCTATGCCCGACTGCCTGCGGAATCTTCGATCCCGCTCCGTTTCCGGCGAGGAGGATGTCACATCTCAGACTCGGTTGTTCATATATCTCCCGCTCGAATGGTACTACATCTCACACGAGGAGTGCGACTGTCCGAGATTCTGAGAGGAACGGGCTGCTGAATAGAGAGCTTGGAGTCAGCATGGGATTGTAAGTGATCTCGAGCCCACGTTGCACATTGCTTCCTGTGACAAAGTTTCGATATGTATCGATTTATGTTTTGGCGTTCTGTACTGCCGACGTCGATGATCTCGGATCCCCGCCGCGCCCTGGCGAACAGAATCTACTACGGGTGGATCATCGCGTGCTTTCTCGCGTCCGTCGCCGTCTTTGGAACCTCCTACGCGTTCGGGGTCTTCTATGATGCGATCGAGGCGTTCGGCGCCTCCCGGTCGCTTCTGGCGCTCGTGTTCGGCCTACAGACCGCCGTCCTCTACGTCGCAGCCGTCGGCTCCGGACGCCACGTCGAGCGATGGGGACAGCGGAAGATGACGGCGGTCTCCTCGCTGCTAGTAACTGCCGGGATCGTCTGGACGGCGCTCTCGCGATCGTACCTCGAGTTGCTCTTTGTGTTCGGCGTCGTTGCCGCCCTGGGCATGTCGGGGCTGTACATTGTCGGCTACGCGACGTTATCCGCATGATTCGAGCGACGCCGCGGCGCCGCAACGGGCCGCGTCCGCCGGGCTGGGTGTCGGCCTCGTCGTCACCCTGGGCGCCGACGTCCTCATCTCGGCGTTCGGAATGCGGACGGCGATGCTCGTTGTCGCGGGCGCCAACGCCTACCTCGGGACCGTCGGGACAGTACTGTTCGCCGACAAACCCGAGGTGGTTGGTGCCGACATCGGCGTCGAGTTCGAGGTACCCTGCGAAATGATCGCACGATACTCATCCGATATCAATATCGATGGGTGGAGGTGAAGAATCAGAGACAGAGCTATCTGAATACGAGGCTGTCGTTTCTGTTTCCATCCACCCGTCCGAGTAACTCCTCGATTCTATCGAATTCTGGCCCTTTACTAACCTGATCGTACTCTTGCTCCCACTCGATGTACCCCGCCTTTTCGAGCTTCGGAAGATGAAGATGATACATTTCAATTTGAGCCGATTCTAAGTCTCTACTGCTCTCCACGCTATTGGTGACGGAAGCGATTACGCCCTCCTGCGGGTTCTCTTCACGTAGTGACTGTAAAAGTTGGAAGCGCCGTGCGTGAGAGAGAGCCTCTAAGGCCGTATCAACTGTGTCACGGTGGTTCTTGCCAAATTCGGGCGGTCTGTCACTCATATTCCACACTAGTTCATGGTGTCGGTTGGGGTTTCGGCCCGCCGTGTCAGGCTTTTAAATCGCTACAAGAGAAGTCAGCGACCAACGTTGCCGGAGAGTGACTAAGCCTCGACAGTAGTCGTCATGAGATGGGAAGTGATGAGATTTTCCGTCCCTCTATGGAGGAGTTCTGAGACGGATTGATGAGAGATGTCGAGTTCGTCTGCGAGTTCTCTCGTAGAGATATCACGAGGCACCGTATAGTATCCGAGTTCAGCGGCGGTTACAAGGTCGTTTCTTTGAGCGGGTGTCACCTTACCCTCTGTCTGCCGTGGGGCACCCGGTTCGTAGAGGTTCAGCAGTTTAAAGGTATGGCCTCGTTTTTGCAATATCGTCCGAAATTCGTCGAACTGATCACGGCTAACGAAGCGTATCTCCAACTCCCATCTGTCGTCGGTTGCATCTGCCCGTAGGATTGATCCCTCTTTATCGATGTAAGAGGAGAGCCGTTCGTACGTCTCCTCGTTCCAATTGATATGATAATATTTCACGTCACCATATTCGTCGCTCCCAATGGTTTCATCCACAGAAGGATCGTTTTCGAGAGCGTTATCGACGGCCTTGAAGTCATCTGCAGCGATCCAGAGGCACGGCATCGTCCATTGGGTGCTGTGCGCGGCGATACGTTCGGCTTCGACCGTCATCTCCGGGACCGCATCAAACGCCTGTTCGAGTGCCACCGCATCGAGATCGAGTTGGAAGGTGGCGATTAGCATGGTAGTGCTAGGTGCTCTGGTGATATAACGAAGGCGCTGGTAAATCTGATACTTTTTTCATTTCGATAGGAAATGAGAAATTAGTATCTGTGGCGTTTTATTGCCCGCCTGTACTGAGCAACGCCTTTGCAGGCCCAGCCAAATGGCGCAGAACAGTCGCGCTGTGTATTCAGCATGGCTGCTGAAACCTATCACTGGACGAGAATTTCGACGGGATATCCCCCGAATTTCGATGGCTGAGGCTGTCAGCAAACTCGTTCAGCGCGTCTTCGGGGCATCGAGAGCGGTCGTATCCAGTATCTCGGCCACGATTACGGCAGTTGCGGGTAAACCTGCCAACCGACAGTACCGCTCCGGACGTCGAGGCACGGTGGCAGGTCGCGCGTTTTGCGTCCGCTTTCGCTCGCGTTACTCGTCGGGATATTTGGGCTCTCGCCTCTCTGCACGCTCGAGTGCCGTCTCGACTACGTCCCGAACGTCGCCGTGGAAAACCCCGCCGTGACCGGCATACATGTGCTCGACTCCGTCGGGCAGTCGCTCTAACAGGTCCTGTATGCTCTCGATGAGTCGCTCGCGAGACTGGCCGGTCATGTCGGTGCGGCCGAAGCTACCGTAGTCGAACGCCCCGTCGTCGTGGACTACGACGTCGCCGGAAAACAGCGACGAGTCAGAGACGAACGAAACGTGGTCCTCGGCGTGGCCTGGCGTGAAGACTACGTCGAATTCTTCGTCCCCGATCCGGACTGCGTCGCCGTCGGTTAGTTCGTGCGTTCGCGCAGAATGGTCGGCGTACGCGTACACGTCCGGGTCGAAGGCGTCGACCACGGCCTCGAGTTGGGCGACGTGATCCCCGTGTTGGTGGGTCAGGACGACCGCCTCGAGATCGTCTGTCTGGGCGCGAATTTCGTCGACGACGCCGTCCATCGCACCGGCGTCGACCAGTGTCGTCCGGTCGCCGATAGCGAGGTACGCGTTACAGGTAAACGTCGTTGCATCCTCGGTGACGTGATAGACTTCCATATCCAAACGCTCGATGGCCGATGTGAAAAACGGTGTCATCCATATCGTCCGTCGTTCGTCCGTCAAAAACGGTAGGCGTTGCTCCGCCCAATATTTATCGGATATATTATAATCATAGAGAACACTGATGGAGGTGGACTACCATCAGAAAATATCATCTCATGTAGGTAAATACGACGCTGGTAACCATGGAACTTTTCAACCGGAATACCGTAGTGAACACCGTATGGGATTCGGGAGCTACGACGAATCCGAGCAGCAAGAAGTGGATGCTGATTTTGACGACGATGATGCAGTGAAGTCGGGAGAGAACAAGCATAAGGGAACAATCGAGTTCGAAAACGGGGCGTCCAGCGACGAATTACTCGACCGGCTCAAGGAGATCAAAGACGACGAGGAAAACAACGGCGAGCCCTGATGAAACCCGGGGTCCGGGCACTTGGCATCGCCGAGTCGTACCGTACTGACCGGAATCGGAGTACGCTCGCCGGTGCCATCGTTCGGGCCGACCGCGTCTGTGACGGACTGGCCTACAGCGCTTGTTCTGTCGGCGGTACGGACGCGACTGACGCCGTTATCGAACTGATCGACGAACTGAACCGGCCGGACGTCAGGTACGTCCTGCTCGGTGCTATCGCCCCCGCCTGGTTCAATGTACTCGATCCGTCGCGCATTCACGAGGCTGTCGACCGACCGGTACTGGCCGTCACGTTCGAGGGCAGCGCCGGACTCGAGTCCAGTCTTCGTGACGCGTTTTCGGGCCCGGAACTCACGGCGCGTCTCGCTATCTATCGGTCGCTTCCCGGCCGACGACGCCTGTCGGTGAACGACGAAACGGTGTACGTCAGAGCCGTCGGTCTCGAGCCCGCCGAGGCGAACGAGATCGTCAGGGCGTTCACGCCCGAGGGCGGCCGTCCGGAGCCGATTCGCGTCGCTCGATTGGCGGCTCGAGCCGCCGACGTGTACGCTGGGTCGGACAGCTGATCCGGGCGGGAGCCGGCAGACGGCCCGACAGTGGCGAGCCGAAAGAGGTAGGAGGCGGCCGCCTGAGCCACCAGTATGGGCGACATGGAGGATCTCTGCGTAACGGAGTGTACGCGCTGTCCGGCGCTCGTCGATTCCCGAAGCCGGATCGTCAACGGCACCGGACCCGAGGACGCTGACCTGTTGTTCGTCGGCGAGGGACCGGGGGCCACTGAAGACGAGCAGGGCGAACCGTTCGTCGGCCGGAGCGGGTCCGTCCTCGACGACGGTCTCAGGGCGGTCGGACTCGCGCGCGCCGACGTTCGCATCACGAACTGCGTTCGCTGTCGACCGCCGGAGAACCGCGATCCGTCGGCAGACGAACTCGAGAACTGTCGGGGGTACCTCGAGCGGGAGATCGACCTGGTCGACCCCGAGGTGATCGTCACGCTGGGAAAGGTGCCGAGCGAACACGTGATTGGACGCTCGGTGGCGGTGACGAAAGAAGCGGGTGACCTCGAAGAGGTCCGAATCGACGGGACGCCGCGACGAGTGTTGCTCTGTGTCCACCCGGCGGCAACGCTGTACGACAGGAGTCAGCGTGAGACCTTCGAGAACGCGATCACGCGTGCAGCGGATCTTGCGGCTGTCGACGGCAGCGGGGGCGGTCAGACGCGGCTCGACGGCTTTTGACGTGACGAACCGAAGGCGGGGCTGGCCGATTGCACGAAGGGAAATGCACTTCAACGCGTTTGTCCGAGTAACGGTATGAGCAGTGTCTCAGCGACGCAGGAACAAACACTGGCCTCCGTCGTCGTCGTCGATTACGGACTGGGGAACCTCCGAAGCGTCACTCGCGGCCTCGAGCGCGCGGGCGCGGACGTCGAGATCACCGACGATCCAGCCGCTTTCGCCGCGGCCGACGGTGTCGTCCTTCCGGGGGTCGGTGCGTTCCGCGAGGGCGTCGAAAACGCCGATCCGATCCGCGAAGACCTTCTCGAGGTAGCCGACCGCGGCCAGCCGTTGTTCGGCATCTGTCTCGGGATGCAGATGCTGCTGACCGCGAGCGAGGAAGGGGAAACTGATGGCGAATCGGCCGTCGAAGGGCTGGATCTCATATCCGGAACCAACGTCCGGTTCGCGGAAGGACAGAAGGTCCCGCACATGGGCTGGAACGAACTCGACGTCCAGCGCGATCACCCGCTCGTGGACGGGGTAGACGGAAACTACGCCTACTTCGTTCACTCGTATTATGCGGTGCCGGAGGACGCCAGTGCGACGGTCGCAACGACGGACTACGAACTCGAGTTCCCGTCGATCGTCGCAAACGAGGCGGGCAACGTCTTCGGCACGCAGTTTCACCCCGAAAAGAGCGGGGAAACGGGGCTGCAAATCCTGCGGAACTTCGTCGAAATCTGCGCCGACGGATAAACCGACTGCACCCGTCTCGAGCGACGAGTGCGGACTTTCTCACAGATCGAGATCGAACGGTACAAATCGGCGAGTCATCTGAGTGGGGTCATGGACGTCGTCGGCCGGCTGCTGGCGTTGCTCGTGGTGTTGCTGCTCGGTTCCGGGTTTCGGTCTTCCGGCATCCTCAACGGCAGCCGGACCCAACGCCTGAACGCCGTCGCATACTACGTCGCGTTGCCGGCGCTGATTTTCGTCTCGACGTTCGAGCAGTCTATCGGGGCATTGCTCTCGCCTGCGTTGCTCGTCGGCCTCCTGGTCGTCCTGTTTGCGACCGCTTGCCTCGCGTGGCTCGTTCATCGAAATCGCGACTCGAGGGCGCGTCGAAGCGTCGCGATCGTCCAATCGTATCACTCGAATCTCGGGTATCTCGGATTGCCGCTCGTGGCCGCGACGTTTGGCCCGTCGGTAACGGCGATGGCGAGCGTCGTACTTGGGATCACGACGCTGACCCAGCTACCGATGACGATTCTCGTTCTCTCGACGCTCAACGGTACGGACGTTTCGATCGGACGCGAACTCCGCGGACTCGTCACGAACCCGGTACTGGCGACGCTGGTCGTCGGGCTTACCGTCGGCTCGATCGGTCTGGCTATTCCGTCGCCGCTTACAACCGGTCTCGAGGCCGTCGGCTCGCTTGCACTGCCCGTCGCACTGCTCTGTGTCGGGGCGTCTCTGGAGGTCGATCTGCCCTCGGTCGACGTGGGTGCGACAGTTACCGTCGTCGGGCTGAAAATCGGCTGGATGCCCGCTTTCGCCTGGCTCGTCTTCTCCGTTCTCCCCGTCGAACCTGCGGCGTTTACTGCCGCCGTGGTGATGCTCGGGACGCCGACGGCCGTGTCTACGTACGTTTTCGCGAGCGAACTGGGCGGCGACAGTGAGTTCGCATCGCTGAACGTCTTCATCACGACGCTGTCTTCCGTCGCGACGCTGTTCGTCCTGATAACGCTGGTCGGTTGACCGATCGCAGGCTGCAAGCGGCGGGCAAAGAGACGTGAGGAATCAGCCCCGTGGCTCCCGTTATCGAGAAAAGAACTGCTTGAGACGCCCGATCAATCCGTACTCGTCGTCCGCTGTCCGCTCACTCTCCTCACTGCTCGAATCGGGGTCGACCGATCCAGCGAGCGGGCCAGCATCGGCGGACAAATCGTCCGCGGTACCGGATATGCCCGCCTCCGATCGGGTCCTGTCGAGGTCGTCCATCGAGAGGTCGACGTCGTCGATTTCGGGAGACGACTCGCGACCCTCGCCTGCTTCGGCCGCCCGGACGTCCGCGCCGGTGACGGTTCCATCTTCGATGCGGGCAGCCAGATCCTCGACCGAGCCCGTGAAATCCTCGGACCGCTCGTCGGGAACCGGCGATGCGCCGGCTGCTGACGTCTCCATCGACGCCGATCCGCTCTCGGTCGCGCCGTCGGTAGCCGCTGCTCGAGCGCTTCCGTCACCGTCGAACTCTGATTCGGGCGCGTCGGAGTCGCCGTCCCCGTCCGGCTCGACCGCAACGGCGTCGGTTGGTTCGGTAGTCGCAGAGGATGCGTCGGGTACGTCCATCGAGGTCGACTCCGTCGCCTCGAGTGAGTCGAGAATGTCGTCGACGTTCTGCTCGGAGACGACGCGCTGGGGACCGCCGCCGGGCTCGAGGCTGGCGCTCGTATCGGTCTCATCTGCGCCGGCCTCGTCGGTCGCGGAGGATGATGATCGCTCGTCGCTCATGGTGGAGGTCTGTCGGTGCGGGAGGCATAACCTTTCCCCTGGACGTTCAGTGTATAAATTCGACCCATGATCGGAAGCCTCGCCGGTGAGTGTGTCTCGTCGGCGTAACTGGGGTGTTCTCTCACAGTCGACGGACAGAGCTATTCCGCGAGCGTCGGATGGGATCGGACGACGTTGAGGACGGCCCCGATGAGGATGATGATCCCGGCGAAGTAGAGCCAGGTAACGAACAAGAGAACGGCACCGACGGCGCCGTAGGCTTTGTACTGGGCGGCGTTTGCTGCGTACACCTGAAAGCCGACCTGCAGGACTGTCCAGCCGACGGCGGCGAAAATCGCACCAGGGACGATTTCGCTCAGTTCGACCGGGACGGGTGGCAAGACGTAGTATACGGGGAGGAACACGAGAACGAGCCCGACCAACAGGACGAGCCAGCTCAGGACACCGACGAACGGGAGGGCACTGGCGACGGTCGTGAGCAACGCGCCGATCCCGATCATCAACGCGAGTGCGCCCGCACCGGCGACGATTACGGTAAGTCCGTCGCGAATCTGGTCGACTAGTGAGTTTTCGGCCACCTCGCCGTAAACCATGTCGAACGCCAGGCTCAACCCACGAAAGACTTTGAGCGCGCCCCAGGCGGCGACGAGGAGCGCGACTACGGTCGCTTCTGTACGCCCCGTTTCCGTGGTCAGCGCCTCCGTGACCAGCTGTTCGCCCGCCGCTGGAAGATAGTCGCCAGCGACCGTAATCAGCCGCTGAGCAGCCTGTTCGCCGCCGATCAGCGACCCGACGACGAGTGCGAGCAAGATCAGTGGAATAAGCGAAACGAACGCGTAGTACGCGAACCCGGCCGCAAGAAAGGTCAGATCGCGGTCCCGGGCCGTCCGGTAGACTGCGGTGACCGTCCCTGAACTGGTCATAGAGATGCTACGGCTCCCGGGACCAATAACCTGTTAGCTGTTCGCAGTTACTGCGTACGTTTCGTTTCGATCGATTTCGATGGTCTCGTCGGTGCAGTGGCGATCGCTTGCGACCCGATCACCACTCGTGACAGAAATTCTGACTCGCGAAGACCGCGCCATCGTCGGCGATGTAGACGCCGACACCAGCCCGGTCCCACTGCGGCACGTCACCGTCCTCGAGGATGGCCTGTCGATGCTCCGTGGAGTTCATCCACTGGTTGACTAATCCGGTCGCGAGGCCTTCTGCTGTCTGGTGGCGAACGACGCCGTCGCCATCGGGTTGTCTCGTCCGCCGGTCGATCCAGGTCCTGGCGATGTTTTCGCCGTACCCCTGGCAGTAATCGTCGACGTCACTGAACCGGCCGTATGGGCCTTCACCGTCCGGGTTAGTGTGGCTGAAGTACTCGCGAGTGGCCATGTCATAGCTGTGAGCCCGCGCGACGGAGGCGATCGTTCCGTCCCACTCGAGTGGCTCCAGACCGTGATCGGTCCGGCGGTCGTTGACTTTCGCGTGGACGAAGTCTTCAACTGTCGCGGACCTGATCGTTTCGACGCCGGTTTCGTAGCTCGTGTTCCCGGGGTCGTCCGGATCGGTTACGTCGGGGTTTCGCTCTCCAGCCGGGGGAGGATCAGCACTCGGCGTCGGCGCCCCGTCGAGGCCGAACCCGTCGATGAGCTGGGGTGCGAATAGCGCGGTTCCGAGTGCAAGCGAACAGACGAGGGCGACGACGACGAGGAAGTTCACCAGTCCCCGAAGGAGCGCACGGTCTGCGCTCCGGTCCGTGTTCGCCTCCCTCGTCTCGCGGCTCTTGCCCGCCATCGGGTCGACTATTGAACCGTCGGTACAAGATAGTCGTGGTCGCTTCCAGTCCGTGAGAGGTAGCTGTCAGATCGTGGACCTGGAAGGCGTTGCGTCCGTTCTATCGGTGGTCTCGCCGAAGACCGTCTCGTGGATTCCGATGACGAGTGCGGGGACGACAGCCATGAAGAGGTGTTCCTCGAGCGGGATGCCGGCGACGTCGATTCCGGTCCGAAGTTTGATATCGAAAACGCCGACGGCGAGGGTATATCGGTCCCAGACGTAGGCGATTGGGTACAGCACAAGTATGGTAACCGCCGCCTTCCGCAGGGCGTTTGCCCGACGCAGAAGGACGACGGCGACACTTCCCCAGACGATTTCGGTCACGAGGTACGTGTATCTCCCGAAGACGCTGATATCGACCATCACGAGTCTGATTCAACGGCACGATCAAAAACCCTCGTGCCTGGAACGGTCCGCAGTCGAACCCCCCGTGCCTGGAACGGTCCGCAGTCAAAAACCCCCGTGCCTGTAGCCACCCGGATAAAACGGGCAGTATGTTAAATACCTCGGCGACAGTACGTCCCGATAGAAGGATGAATATCGCTGATATCGCCACTACGGAGTTCATCGAAGTCGACGTCGGCACGCGAATGGGTAAAATCCGATCCATGTTCGAGGACGGCAACCCCAAGGGAATCATCGTCACTAACGATGGGGAATACGAGGGCGTCATCAGCGAGCGGGAGGTCCTCCAGTCCCACGTCGAGGACGACGCGAAGGTGGCAGCACTTACCAAACCCAGCCGGAACGCACCGGCTCCCAAGGTCGACCGTCGGGAGGACGTTCGTGAGACCGCGCGCGTACTGGTCGAGAGCAACGCGAAAGTCGCGCCGGTCTTCGAGAACGGATCGCTCTGGGGTGTCATTTCCAACGACGCGATTCTCGAGGCGGTCCTCGAAAATCTCGACGCACTCACCGTCGATGACATCTACACGACGGATCCGGTCACACTGGACGAGGACGACGGGATCGGCAAGGCGATCAATCTCCTGCGGGAACACGGTATCTCTCGACTGCCGGTTATGAACGAGAACGGCTACCTTTCCGGCGTCGTGACGACCCACGACATCGCCGATTTCGTCATTCGAAAGAGCAACTCGACGACGACCGGCGACCGGGTCGGCGACTCCCAGCGGATGCTCGACGTTCCGGTCTACGACATCATGACCAGCCCCGTCGAGACAACGACGCTCGACGCGACCGCAAAGGAGGCCGTCGAAGCCATGCTCGAGGACGATTACGCGGGGCTGATGGTCACGCCGGACGACGACGACCGGGTGGTCATCGGCGTCATCACGAAGACGGACGTTCTCCGCGCGCTTACGTTCACGGAGGAAGAACACATGGACGTCCAGATTACGAACGTTTCGATGCTCGACACGATCACCCGGGAATCGATCGTTCAGAGCGTCGAGGACGTCTCCGACAAGTACGCCGACATGCAGGTGATGCACGCCCACGTCCGCTTTCACGAACACGACGAGAAACTTCGTGGCACCCCGCTGGTTCTGTGTCAGATCCGACTGCGGACCAACAAGGGCCAGGTCGCCGGGACAGGCGAAGGGTACGGCGCTGAGAACTCGTTCCGCGTCGCACTCGATAAACTCGAGCGCAACGTCCTCGAGCTCAAAGGCGTCACCAGCGACGAGGAGTACCGCGGACAGCTCCTGCGAAAACTGAACGAACTGTAATTCCGGAAGTGACGACCTCGGGGGTGAGCGCGGTCAACTCGATCGTCATATTTTGGCCCCGGGTACAGTACCGGGCCGGAATTTCTTCGGTCCGTTACCCGTCCGTCGCACAGTGTCCGGTCCGGCGCGGCCGGCAGGACGCGCCGACCCGTTGGACGACGTGTGGCAAGCGGGGACCCCATCAGGGCCTGGCCGTTCCATCCCCGCCGCTGAGTCCGCGTTCCGTAATACTGAACTGAGCCGATTCACCGGCGGGCTTCGACCGGTGCTTCTCGAGCGTCGCGCGCCGGTTCCCGCCGCGGAAGCGCTCGAGGCGAACGATGGTCCCTGTCCAGTGTTCCAGGGTGTTGCCGCCGAGGCCCTTGGTGCGATCTGATTCCGGATCGGCAAAGACCTGGTTCGTCAGGACGACGGCCAGATCGTATTTTCGGGCCAGCGAGAGCAAATGGGTCACCTGGCGAGTAACGCTGCGCAGCGCTTCGCCCTCGTCGCCGTCGGCAGTACGTTCGAGTCTGTAGAAACCAGTTGCGCTGTCGAGAACGATCAGATCCGCGCGTTCGGCGAACTCCTCGGCGTCGCGGACGGCCTCAGCCTGTTCTTCGAAATCAAGCGCATCCTCGATGACGATCCTTGAGGCGACGGCTTCGACGTCCTCGGTGGCGTCCGTCTCCTGGGAAATACCGTCGGTGACTGCTGCCTCGAGCAGTTGTTGAAAGCGGTCGACCGAGACGCCTTCTGTGTCGATGTAGACGACAGTTCCGTCGTCGACCGCCGTCCGGACGGCCGCCGACAGCGCGAGGTTCGTCTTTCCCGCGGCCGGCGGACCGTACAACTGCGTGACGGTCCCGCGTTCGAACCCCCCACCGAGCAACTCGTCGACTGGGTTACAGCCGGTTGGAATCGCCTCGTCTGTCACGGTTCGAGTTTGCAGGGTACGCGCAAAAACCTCCCGGAACGTGCCCGCACTGGCGATCGGCCGCGCCTCACGTCCGGGGTATCGGGTACCCTCTCCGTCCTCGGCGGGTATTCCTCGCGTTCGGTGTGATGGACGGACCCGCAGTGGCGGACGTCGACCGGTCGAGCGGTGTACGCCGCGGACCCCTCGAAAATGGCGTCGAGGTCCCGGTGTCTGTGAACGATAGCGCGAGGAAATTCCTCGCTAGACGAATTCAACGTCAGTAATTTCGAATCGTGCCCCGCCAGTGGGGCTTGTACAGACGTCGATATCCCAGCCGTGCGCATCGATGATGTTCTTTACAATCGCAAGGCCGAGGCCGCTTCCCTGCGTTACGTTCGTATACCCCCTCTCGAAAACATGGTTCCGATCGCATGGGTCGATTCCGGGCCCGTCGTCTTCGACGTAAAACCCGTCTCTCGTATCGAGTATACCGGCTGTGATGGTGACGGACGTATCACTGTGTTCGATCGCGTTCCGGAACAGGTTTTCGAGTGCTTCTCTCACCCGTGATGGATCGCAATTCAAGAGCCCTCGTCCGCGTATTTCGAGCGTCGAATCCGTCATCACGATGTTCTCGCTGCTCGTCTCGACGACTTCCTCGAACGATACCTGCGAGCGGTGATCGATCGTTGCCCCTTCTTTCGCGAGCGCAAGGAGATCCTCGATGAGTACGTCCATAGCAGCAATGGCTTCCGAGACGATATCCAGGTACTCACTCTCAGAATCTTCCATCGCGAGTTCGATGTTTCCGTCGGCTACGTTCAGCGGGTTGCGCAAGTCGTGTGCGACCGTCGACGCGAACTGTTCTAACTGCTCGTTTTTCTCGACGAGACTCTGTTCGCGGATTTTCCGTTCCGTAATTTCCCGGGTGAACCCGGCGATCGACTCGACGTTCCCGTCAGCGTCCGTGACCGGTTTGCAGCGTGATTCTACCCAGAGGGTAAACGCCTCCGACTTGTTCACGCGATACTCGATCTGGAGGCTTTCTCCCGCTGATGCGCGCTCGGTTGCCCGTATTACTCGATCAACGTCATCCCGATGAACCTGGTCCAAAAAGGAGAGCGGATTCGCTTCGAACTCCGCTACTGGTTGTCCGAAGATGGCCTCGTACGCCGCGTTGACGAAGCGGAGTTCTTCCCAGTCCGATGAAAAAACCCAGAAGACGTCGTCTGTCGTATCGGCTAACTCACGAAGTTGCTGGTTCAACTGTTCCGTCCGTTTCTGTGACCGATAGCTGTCGACGTGAGCGATTATTTTTTGAGCGATCAGCGGCGATTGGTTCCCGATAGCTTTTTGACGATGTAATCCGTGACACCGGCTTCGATACTGTCACTCGCTGCTTGTTCGCTCCCCGTTTCGGTAAAGAGAATAAACGGAATCGCGTCATCGATAGCTCGAACCGACTGGAGAAACTCGACGCCGGTCTGACCCGGCATATGGTAGTCGCTCAAAATGCAATCGATTCGCGTTGTCTGGAGTACCTTCAGTCCCTCCTCCGTCGACCCGGCAGTGCAAACGTCGAGGCGCTCACTTTCGCGTTCCAATCGAGTGGTGAGTAACCTCAGTAGCTCAGTATCGTCATTGACGCACAAGACTGGGATACCCCTCTCCGTAGCCATAATCTGAAACGTAGATGCTATTATTTGACTCCTCTGGCCTATTTCGAATTATTTACACTTCGATTTTGAATTTCCCCACACTTTCGATGAGTCTTGTCCACAACTAACACATTCCATCTGATGAGGGCAGTAATACTGCTGTTGCCACCGTCTCTGCAAATCGTTCGTCAGTACGTATTCATGACGATGTTCCATTGCTCACCCGCTGTAGATGGGAACGGAGTTGCTCGTCTCGGCTGCTCGAACCCGATCGATTTACACAGTGGCGACTTGATCGAGATCCATCCCGTTTCTTTCCCAGACGATCGGCTCGTTTGCACCGCTCGAGTGGGTCGTCGCCTTCGCCCAGTAGAAGATCTATCATCCCACACGGATTTCGAGTCGCTACGATATAACTCGTGGCTCATCTGTAGACCACGACAACTGAACCATCAGATCGCACCTACCTATTCTCCTTTCTATAAAGATGCCTATACCTAAATTGTAACCTGTTGCACGATCCGTCTCACATGCATCGAAGACGCGTCGTGGAACTGGCGACGATGAGCGTCGTCACTCTCTCAGTCGCCGGTTGCACTAACGAGCCAGCAGGCACAGAGGGTGGCGAGGATCACGCCGGTGCTGGCGGTGGAAACGAGACGAGCGAGGAGGAAGAAGATGAACCCGCGAACGAACCCGATGGCCAGAAATTCACCGGGGCGAACGTCGGTATCGTCGACGACGTCTCACTTCGAGGCGGTCTCACCATCATCGATGCCACACACCAGGGTGACGACGAATTCGGCGTTCGCCTCATCCCCGAGGACGGTGACGGATTTCTCTTTGCCGACTCGTCTGGCTCGTATGCGGGTCAGACGGCCTGGCATACCCCGGGCGGAACGTACGAACTGAGCGTCGTCGCAGACGGTGACTGGGAAGTGATCGTTCAACAACCGCGCGACACGAGCGGCGACCGTCCGCCCGTCTCCATCGCTGGTGAGGGGAACGAAGTACATGGCCCCTTCGAGTTCGGGGGTAGACACTGGCCATCCGGCGACTACGAGGGAGAAGAAATCGGCGTTAACGTCCTCTCCGCGTCGGATACCTCCCGCACGTTCGTCTTCCATCAGGGGAGTATCACCAATCCGACCGCGTTCGATTTCGACGGTGTCGGCTACCTCGAGGTCAAGTCTGACGGCGAGTGGTCGATCGAGATCGACTAGCACGTCGCTTACGTACGTTTATTCGTCACGGGGGCGAAGTTTCTCCCGTGATCGTCGTCGCCACGTCTAATTTCGAAGTATATCACGGCGTCGTCAACGAACTCCGCGACCGCGGAACGACGTTTACAACCGTTGAACCCGGCGAAGAGTTGCCGGAGCAGACGACTGTCGTCGTCACCGGGGCTGATCACGTCGATGCCTTCGGGGACGTGACGACGGTCGTCGCCGATCCCGACGACCCACGGCGCGCGGTCGATCAGGCACTGGCGGCCCTTCGAAGCGACGGTGGTCGAACGATTATCGGCGTCGACCCGGGTCAGAAACCCGGTATCGCCGTCCTCTCTGGGGAAACGATCGTCGCCGCCTTTCAGGTCCCCATCGGTGACGCGGTTGACGTGATTCAACGCGAGGCGGCCGAGGCACACTCCCCGGTCGTCCGAATCGGCGACGGCTCACGCCTCGAGGGTGCGAGACTGCTCACCGATCTCGAGGATATCCGAGTCGAACTGGTCGACGAAACCGGGACGACACCCTACCTCGGCACCGGATCGCGAGGGATGGGCGACGTTCTCGCCGCGGTCAACATCGCCCGTCTCGAGGGCGAAGTCGTCGACGCACGGGAGATAGAGCCGACTGACGGGGAGATTCAGGTCATCAAAGACCGTTCGCGCGAGCAAAGCGAACACAACCGGGCGATCGACGAGGTCCTGGCGCGTCAGGTTGCCGCCGGCGAACTATCTATTGACGAAGCGCTTGCCGCGCATCGTGACGATGGCGACGGTTCTGAACCGGAATCGAGGGAACTGGGCGATCCCGACGAAACGTAGCTGTGTCGAAACGTCGCGTGGTTCGTTCCGGAATCCCGTTCCGGTTGCGATCGCGGGGCCCAGTACTGGCTCTGTCACCGGTGCTCCGGGCCTGAATCGGCGTCACGCGCGACGATCGAGCAATGAACGCGAAACCGAAAAAGAAACAGAAACCCTCAGTCACGTCGGTCGAAAACCGACCGTGTGACGAACCGGGTTAGGCGCCTACCCAGGCGTTCGTCGAAGAAACGGACGTTAACTGAACGTTCTCGTTCTCCTGCAGGGTGACCTGCGAACTGCTTGCACTGCCACCGTCTTCGGCGACCGCAACGGAGGTGTGCTGTTCGTTCACGTTCTGCTGGGTAATGAACTGGTGCTGTTCGATCGCGGCGCTTGCCGCTTGATCGGCATCGTTCGTTTGCGTCGCGTTTGCGCCGTAGTCGTACGACATACCGGGGTTGGACATACCCGCGTTTCCGTCGACCGTCACCGTCGTACTCGAGGTTCGGGTGACGTCGTCGGTGACGTAGCCCGGACTCGCGTAGACGTTGAGCGCGTTGGCGTAGGCCACCTGTGCGTTGTAGTTCGTCTGGTAGGCCATCTGAACGGAAGTTGCCTCGCTCCCGTTCTGTGCGATCGCCATGGCGCTGTTTTGCAGGTTGACGTTCATCTGTTCGACGCCTTGCTCCTGGGCGACGCCGGCCGTCGCAGTCTGCTCGACATCGTCGTCCTTGTTTTTCTTGTCCGGCTTGGCCGGCTCGACCTGGCTCTCGAGAACCTCGTCGCTGACGTCGCCTGCCGTCGCGACGTTCATACCTGGGCTAGACGCCAACAGGTTCGAGGCGCTGGCGCTGCCGAGTTGTTCGTTGAGGTTACTCTGGTCAGTGAACTGAATCGCCGTGGCGGTGCTGTTCTCGCCGACCGCGATGGCGACTGCACCGTCTTGTTCGTTGACGTTCGCCTGCTCGGCATCCTGTTGTTGCGTGACGAGAGCCTCCGCGCTCTGGCCGGTGGACGGACCGCTATCACCAGACTTGTCCTTTTTGTGTCCGAATTTCCCGTCTCCGAGGTAGACGTTGGACGCGTTGGCGACGCCCTTCTGGAGGTTTTCGTTGCGCTGGTAGGACTGCTGGAGCGCAGTCGCCTCGCTGTCGTCGACGGCGAGTGCGAACGCGGTACTCTGGTTGTTGAAGTTAGCCTGCGCAACTTCTTGAGACTGGCCGACAGCGGCGATGGCTTCCTGCGTGACCGTCTCGTCTTTGTCTTTCTTGTCTTTGACTGCCCAGCCGTCGAACTGCTGGTCCCCGCCATCACCGATGATGATGTTGACGTCACCAACGTTCTCGAACTGGGTCTGGGCGCTTCGAACGTCGACGTTCTCAGCCGTGACCTCTCCGCTCTGTACGTTGTCGTTGTGCTGGTTCGACTCCTGGATCGCGGTTGCGTCACCGCCGTCGATCGAGATCGACACCGCGGAGCCCTGCTCGTTGATGTTGACCTGATCGACGTTCTGGTACTGGACGACTTCGGCCGCTGTGTCGGCCGAGTCACCCGCGTGCTGGTTGACGTACTCCTCGAGCGACTGCTCGCCGAGGTCCGCGCCGAAGACCAGATACAGTTCTTCACCGTTCTCGAGTGCGTGTACTGTCCCGTTCTCGAGATCGCCGTCGCCGCCCGCGGTGGCTGCCGGGACACCGGCACCCATCATCGCCAAGGCGACCATACAGGCCATAAGGATCGTCGTAGATCGTGACCGTCTCGTCGTGTTGTTTGTCATAGATCGCGTGATTGCTGTCGTGATTGTCTTTCGTTTCCGAATCTGTACGCCGCGAACCATCCTATCCGGATGACTTACTTTGTTATCGATTTACTGCAGAAGGTATGAACGTGGCTAGAGCGTAGAAATTAGTGCATTATGCCCGGAAACGACCGGCTGTAACGAGTAGGTCACGGAAACCCTTGTCTCGGAGAGTCTCCGTCCGCTCACAGCAGCCTGAACGGCTAATTCTATTCTACAGCGTATGTTTTCTATAAATTATCGTTCGTCTTGGAATCGTTACAGCCATTCTACCTAGGAATTACCGAAGAGTATCACCGATCATTGCCATTAGATATACAACATTTCGCGTACGGCAGGCGGAGTTATCCGTATTGAAACGATACGAAACTGATGTAATAGTGTGGTCGTAACGAGGATAATTTTCCCTCACAGACGATAAAAAATCCCTCACAGGGTATAGAGCGACCCAAAACGATATCTAATCCGCTAATTCGTCCTGAAACCGTTTGCCGGGTTCAAATGGGTCCCGGTACTGTGTAGCGACTGGGCAACACGTCAGAAGCGCAAAATTGGGGGCCACCAGAGCCCGTAGACGAGGAGCCACGGCTCTGCGATTGAGGCCGTTTCGTTCCCAGTCCCCAATGACGTGTGCCTGACGATCAACCATGAAACGTCAACTCACAATCACACTGACGGTAGCGATGATCGGCAGCCTCTTTCTGATGGGGTTCGCCGGAACGGCAGCGGCAACCGAAAGGACTAGCCTTGACGATCTCGACTTCCAGAGCGCGGACGCAATCGTGGACCAAGAGCAGGACGGAGTACAGGTGAACCTCAATAACCAGGAGGCTGGACCGATCATCCAGGACGGGAACGCGAGCGTTGAAGCGGGCGACGGCGGTAACGTCGTCGTCTCCGAGAATGCGACTACGACTGGGGACGACTTCCCACCGGGCCCGCCGAACACCGCCCAGTCTAACGATGTCAGCGCCATGAATAATGGTCCGCCGCCATTCCTCGATGACGCGGCGGCGGCCAACGAATCGGTCGTCGTCGATGCGAGTGGCGGTTCGGCCGACAACGCCAGTGCAACCGTGACCAACAACGCGAACATAACGCAGACCGCGGACCAATCCAACAGCCAACGGCAGAACGCCGATGCAACGGCTGTCTCCCTCCGCGGTATCGTCGTCGGATAACGCACCGACACAACGTCGTAGCCGATTTTTTTTGGAGGCGGTACCTCGTGGCGATTCAGGGATTCGTCCAGGAGCCGATACCAGTTCGTCTCCGATCCGACCGCCGTCGATCCCATCGCGTTCGACGCAATTCGATCCGTGAACAGATGAACAAGAGCGGTTCGAGAGGACGGAGGACGCTGCCCCCTAGCGAGAGACCGACTCGCGAGCGATCGTCTCCGACCGCCTGATCACCTCGCGAACCGGCACACCGCTCTCCTGAGCCACCGCTTCGGCGTCGTCGTACTCTGCACTCACGTCGTGGACCTCGCCATCGTCGTCGCTCGCAATTTTCACGACGACCTCGTACTCGTCGCCGCCGATCTCGAGACGAACCGTCTCGAACTCCCGATTCGCGATCCACCGGTGGGTCACCCCTGCATCGCGAACGCCAAGCGTCCCGGTCTCCGCGGCCAGTCGCCGAGCGATGCGCTCCCGATCCGCCGGCTTGCAGATGACTTTCACGAGATGACCGGGTCGGGACTTTTTCATCGTCGCGGGCACGATCGAGACATCTCGCGCACCTGCGTCGGAGAGCGTCTCTTGCAGTCCGCCGAGCACCTCCGGCGTTGCGTCGTCGAGGTTCGTTTCGAGAACGGCGATATCGTCTTTCACGAGGCCGCCCTCACCGGCTCCGACCAGTACTCGAAGCACGTTCGGATGTGGATCGAGGTCGTAGCCACCTGCGCCGTAGCCCGAGGCCGAAAGCGAGAGCGGGGGCAGCGAGTCGACGCCGTCCGCGACGTGGCCCAGAATCGCGGCCCCGGTCGGGGTGAGCAACTCCGCGTCGACCGGCCCGCCGCGCAGTGACCAGTCGGCCTGCTGTGCGATCTCGACGACAGCCGGCGCCGGGACGGGATATTCGCCGTGGCTCATCGACACCGTCCCGTCACCGGTCGAAAGCGGCGTCGTCACGACCCGATCGGGCTCGAGATCGTGCAACAGGGCCGCTGCACCGACCACGTCCGCGATCGCGTCGTCGGCACCGACCTCGTGGAAGTGAATCCCCTCGAGCTCTTCGCCGTGGACGCCCGCCTCCGCCCGACCGAGTAATTCGAAGATCGCGAGGGCGTCGCGTTCGACCGCCGGCTCGAGGCCCATGTCGGTCACGATCTCGCGGACCTCGAGATAGCTGCGATGCGGGCCGTGGCCCTCGGCGCGGACAGCGTCGTGGTCGTGATCGTGGCTGTGGTCGTGGTCGTGGCTGTGGTCGTGGTCGTGGCTGTGGTCGTGCTCGTGACTGTGTTCGTCTTCGTGGTCGTGGTCGTGGCTGTGGTCGTGACCGTGCTCGTGATCGTGCTCGTGACTGTGTTCGTGTTCGTGCTCGTGTTCCGAATCGTCGTACGAGCGGTCACCGTTATCGCCGTCATCGTCGCCCGTCAAGAACACGTCGACCGTCGTCGCGGCAATGCCGCTTTTCATCGCCGAGTCGATTCGATACTCGACCTCGAGGGCGTCCGTTACGGACTCGAGGGCGTCGGGGGAAGCACCGGCATCGAGCAGAGCGGCGAGGATCATGTCACCACTCGCTCCCATGCGGCCGTCGAAAGCCAGAACTCGCATGCGTACTGTCGGGTCGGGAAGCCGCAAAAATCCTCCTGTCACCGGCGATCAAACGGTGTATCGATAGGCCCAAAACCCACCGAGTCCGGTACATCTTTGTAGCATCCAGTCCCAAGTATCTATGGTAGCAACTAGCATAGGAATGTGGGCTAACACAAAACATATCCGCTCACGTATCGGAGTCATTGACATCGCCGTCCATCCCTAAATCATGAACGAAGTCCAATTGGAGGTTGCCAAGGCGTACCCGAACGACTCGGGTCGTGGTATCGCCCGGCTCGACCCGGACACGCTGTTACACCTGAAGCTCAGTCCGGGCGACATCATCGAAATAGAGGGCGCAGACACGACTGCCGCGAAGGTCTGGCGTGCAGACCGGCAGGACTGGAACACGGACACCGTCCGGATCGACGGGTTCACCCGACAGAACGCCGACGTCGGCATCGGCGAACGGGTGACGATCCGGAAAGCCGAAGCGACGAAAGCCGACAAGCTCGTACTCGCACCACCGGAAGAGGCGTCGGTCCAGTTCGGCTCAGACGCCGCCGGCATGGTCAAACGACAGATTTTGAAGCGCCCGGTCGTCGGCCGCGACATCGTTCCCGTGATGTCCTCGACGAACCATCCGTTCATGCGGTCTCCGGGACAGGCGATCCCGCTAATCGCCGTCGAAACCGAACCGGAGGGGGTCGTTCTTATTACCGAAGACACTGACGTCGAACTCCGCGAGGAACCCATCTCGGGCTTCGAGAAGACCGGCGGCGGCATCACGTACGAAGACATCGGCGGCCTCCAAAACGAGATCCAGCGGGTCCGGGAGATGGTCGAGCTCCCGATGAAACACCCACAGATCTTCAAGAAACTCGGAATCGAGCCCCCACAGGGCGTTCTCCTGCACGGTCCGCCCGGGACCGGGAAAACCCTGCTCGCCAAAGCCGTCGCCAACGAGACCTCCGCCAGTTTCTTCTCTATCGCCGGCCCGGAGATAATCTCGAAGTACTACGGCGAATCGGAGCAACAACTCAGGGAAATCTTCGAAGACGCCACCGAGGAGTCACCCTCTATCATCTTCATCGACGAACTCGACTCCATCGCCCCGAAACGGGAGGACGTCACCGGCGAGGTCGAACGCCGTGTCGTCGCCCAGCTGCTGACGATGATGGACGGTCTCGAATCGCGGGGTCAGGTGATCGTCATCGCAGCGACCAACCGCGTCGACAGCGTCGATCCCGCGCTGCGTCGCCCCGGCCGCTTCGACCGCGAGATAGAGATCGGCGTCCCCGACGAGACCGGCCGCGAGGAGATCCTTCAGATTCACACCCGGGGCATGCCACTCTCGGACGACGTCAACCTCGGCCACCTGGCCGACGAGACCCACGGCTTCGTCGGTGCCGACATCGAAAGCCTGACCAAAGAGGCGGCGATGAAGGCGCTCCGGCGGTATCTTCCCGAAATCGATCTCGACGAGGAGGACATCCCGCCGAGCCTCATCGACCGGATGATCGTCAAGCGCGAGGACTTCCGTGGCGCGTTGAACGAAGTCGAGCCCTCGGCGATGCGGGAAGTTCTCGTCGAACTCCCGAAAATCACCTGGGACGACGTGGGCGGTCTCCACGAGGCGAAAGATCAGGTGAAAGAGTCCATCGAGTGGCCGCTCTCGACCCCCGAACGGTTCGAACGACTCGGGATCGATCCGCCGGCAGGCGTCTTGCTCTACGGGCCACCCGGAACCGGGAAGACGCTGATGGCGAAGGCCGTCGCCAACGAGACCAACGCCAACTTCATCTCCGTTCGCGGCCCGCAACTGCTCTCCAAGTGGGTCGGCGAATCGGAGAAGGCCATCCGGCAAACCTTCCGCAAGGCGCGGCAGGTCTCACCGACGGTTATCTTCTTCGACGAACTCGACGCGCTCGCGCCCGGTCGGGGCGGTGAAACCGGCTCGAACGTCTCCGAGCGCGTCGTCAACCAACTCCTGACCGAACTCGACGGGCTCGAGGAGATGGAGAACGTGATGGTCATCGGTGCGACAAACCGGCCGGACATGATCGACCCAGCATTGCTGCGCTCGGGCCGGTTCGACCGCCTGGTTATGATCGGCGAACCCGACGTCGACGGCCGCGAACGTATCCTCGAGATCCACACCGAGGAGACGCCGCTCGCTGCTGACGTCACGCTGCGCGAAATCGCCGAGATCACCGACGGCTACGTCGGCAGCGACCTCGAGTCGATCGCCCGCGAGGCAGCCATCGAGGCCCTGCGCGAGGACCATGAGGCGGACGTTGTCGAAATGCGCCACTTCCGACAGGCCATGGAGAACGTCCGGCCGACGATCACCGACGACATCCTCGAGTACTACGAGCAGATCGAAGAAGAGTTCCAGGGCGGCACGAGCGGCCCCACCCCGACGGGCCGTCGCGGCAGTCGGATCGGATTCCAGTAAGCGCGGCCGATCGTTCCGGACTAACTCCGGCTTCTTTCTCGGACCGATTCCCCGTCTCGTCGATACGATGCTTCTCGAACGCTACCGACCGAATAGCAAGGCGGCTCGTCGAGGGAAGAGCTCTGTTACTGTCGATCCGTTGCCGTCCGAGCGGCCTCGATGTGACGCCGCTCGATCCGAACGTCCGATGCCCGCTCGTTTGCCGTTTCGGGGTCGTGCTCGCTCGCGACCTCCCGGATCGCGCGCATCGACGCGTCTCTGACCAGCGCCTCGAGGTCGGCGCCGGTGTACCCCTCGAGTTCGGCGGCGAGTTCGGCGACGTCGACGTCGTCGAGTGGTTTGTCATCGGTGTGGACCGCGAGGATTTTTTCTCGAGCCGCTCGATCCGGTTCGCCGACGAAGACGTGAGTGTCGAGTCGGCCGGGACGGAGCAAGGCCGGATCGATCTGGTCCTTGCGGTTGGTCGCGCCCAGGACGACGAGATTGGGGTTTTCCCGCATGCCGTCGAGTTCGGTCAACAGTTGGGAAACGATACGCTCGGTGACTTCGTGGCCGTCTCCTCGAGCGGCCGCGATGGCGTCGAGTTCGTCGAAGAAGACGATCGAGGGGGCCGACTGGCGGGCGCGTTCGAACACCTCGCGGATCGCCTTCTCGCTTTCGCCGACGTAGCGATCGACGATTTCGGGGCCGTCGACGCGGACGAAATTAACGTCCGTCTCGCCCGCGAGCGCCCGAGCAAGCAGTGTTTTCCCGGTTCCTGGCGGTCCGTAGAGCAAGACGCCGGAGGGCGGATCCGTGTTGGTCTCCTCGAAGAGTCGATCGTAGGTCAGCGGCCACTCCACGGATTCCCGAAGGGTTTGCTTTGCGTCTTCGAGACCGCCGACGTCCGAGAAGTCGATGGTCGGTGACTCGGCGACGTATTCGCGCATCGCGGACGGCTCGACGGACGCGAGCGCGGCGTCGAAGTGCTCTTTCCCGACCGTCGGATTCCGATTCCACTCGCGGCGGTCGTCGGCTTCGGTCGGTCGATCCCGGATGGCGGCCATCGCAGCCTCGCTCGCGACGGCATCCAGATCAGCACCGACGAAGCCGTGGGTCCGTCGTGCGATGGCGTCGATATCGACGTCGTCGGCTAACGGCATGTTTCGGGTGTGTACCTCGAGGATCTCTCTGCGCCCTTCCTCGTCGGGGACCCCGATCCCTATTTCGCGGTCGAAGCGACCGCCGCGGCGGAGCGCGGGATCGATCACGTCGACGCGGTTGGTCGCGCCGATGACGATCACTTCACCGCGGGCATCGAGGCCGTCCATCAGGGTGAGTAACTGGCCGACGATCCGGTTTTCTGCATCTCCTTCGTCGTCGCGCGTACCGGCGATCGAGTCGATTTCGTCGAAGAAGATGATTGTCGGTGCGTTCTCGCGGGCGTCCTCGAACGTTCGCCGGAGCTGTTCCTCGGATTCGCCCTTGTATTTCGACATGATCTCCGGGCCCGAAATCGTCTCGAACGAGGCGTCGACTTCGTTGGCGACGGCGCGTGCTATCAACGTCTTGCCGGTGCCGGGCGGACCGTACAGCAACACGCCGGACGGCGATTCGACGCCGAGCCGCCGAAACAACTCGGGTTCCGACAGCGGGAGTTCGATCATCTCGCGGACGAGTTCGAGTTCCTCGTCCAGACCGCCGATGTCTTCGTAGGTGACGCCCGAACTCGGCCCGGAATCGGCCGACTGAGCTTCGAAAGCGGGATCGGCGGATGCTTGCGTCCCCGTCGATCCGTTGGCCCCCCGGTCTCGGTCGACTGAGCCGGACGCGCTCGAGCGTTTGGCTCCGTCTTCCCCATCGCCGGGGGTAACGAGGTGAACGGTGGTTGCGCTCGTGATTCGGACGTCGCCGCCGGGATCAGTATCGCTGACTCTGAGCGGCTGTTGATCGATGCCTTCGATTCGGACCTGTTCGCCGCTACGGACCGGTCGGTTGCGAAGTTTCTCTGCAGCGCCGTTTTCGGCGGTTCGGCGCTGACTTTCGGAGAGACCCGGTGGTGCGATCAGCGTGATCCGTTCGGCGTCGGCGATGGTGGACTTGTCTTTCGGCCGGACGGTGACCGTATCACCGACGTGTACGGCGGCGTTAGCTCGTGTATCGCCGTCGATCTGAATCGCATCGTCGGGTGTCGATGGGTCGGCCGGCCACATCTTGGCGACGGTCGACGCATCTCCCTCGATCACGACGGCATCGCCACTCAGAATGCCGAGTCGACGCCGTACCGATTCGGGTATCCGTGCGACACCTCGGCCCGCGTCTCCTTTTTCGGCGGCGCGCACCGATAGCGTGACGCCGTCCGACTCCGACGAACTCATACACGTTCCTTTCGGCCCGGTCGTCTTGAGAATTGTCCCCTCGCGAGCAGTCGAGCCTCCGCGGTGACTCAAGTGGCGCGACGCCAACTCGAGCGCAGATTAGAGCGCGTTTTCGAGCAGTCGATCGATTCCGCGGCGGAGTCGCTCGGAGGCCGACGGTGCGGAGATACCCAACCGATCCCCGATCTCCTCGGTCGAGGCTTCTCGCGGAACTGCGAAGTAGCCTGCTTCGTGAGCTGCAACCAGAGCGTCGTGCTGTTCGCGGGTCAGTCCGAAAGGCGGATCGTCAGTCGACGATTCCCGGGTGAGTCGCTCGAGTTTGAACGTCCCGCCCCGATCCGTACAGAACGATCGGTATTCCGCAAGCGCTTCTCTATCCGGGAATCGCGCCCGACCCCACCAGCCGTCGAGAGTGACGATCCCACCGAGGGGAGTGGTTCCGAGTTCGACGTACTTCCGATAGATCGGAAGTGGCGGATCCCGCAACTTGATTCGGTATATCTCGCCACCGTCCGTATCGCGTATCGCGGTGTGTGTTCCGACCGTCGGATCGTCCGACAGTGCATCAGCAAAGTCATCGGCCGCCCCAACGGCTCGACAGAGGACGATCGGTCGATCCGGATCGACGACGAGAATCCGTTCGATGTAGAGCGTCACATCTGGGACGGCCGCTACCGCCTCGGTCAACGGCAAATCGGGGGAGCGATGTTGAAACTCCGCAATGAGTCCCATGCATCCTGTTTCCCACTCCTGGCACTTAAACAGCCTAATAGATGAGATACAGGTTGATCGCAAAGCGGTGTACACGTTCAAGGTGAGCATGAGTGCTGACGATCTCCCCGCGATGCAACTCGACACGTCGATTCGCCCGCACAACTACTACCGAAACGCGGTCGAGAAACACTGGGATCCTCACGAGATCGATCTCGAAGCGGATCTCGAGGGTGTAGCCGAACTCCCGGGACCGGCGTTCGAGGGACTCAAGCAATCACTCGCACTGTTCGGGGCTGGCGAGGAATCGGTGACGGAGGATCTCGCACCGCTGGCAGTCGTACTCGAAGACGTCGAAGACCAGATGTTCATCACCACACAGCTCTACGAGGAGTCCAAACACGTCGACTTCTTCGATCGCTACTGGCGCGAAGTGGTTCACCCGGAAGAAAAACGCCGGGGACAGGATCTCTCGTCGCCGACTGACGAACGGTGGTTCAACGAGCCCTACGACGAACTGTTCGAGCGCAACGACCGTGCGATGGCACGACTCCTCGACGAGGACACACCCGAGAACCGGGCGAAGGCCCACTGTCACTACCACTTGACGATCGAGGGAATCCTCGCCCAGACCGGCTACTACGGACTCACGCTCGCGTACGGTGAGACCGAACCCGCCTTGCCCGATCTGCCAGGATTGGTCGAGGGGCTCAAACTGGTTCGCAGCGACGAGGGACGCCACGTCGGCTTCGGCATGGCGAAGCTCAAACAACTCGTGAGCAGCGGTGAGGTCGATCCCGATCTCCTCCGTGAGACGGTCGATACTCTGGTTCCACTCGTCCAGGAGAGCCTGACCCACGGAGATGGGGCCAGTTCCGAAGCGGGTCCTGGACTGAGCCCGTCCGATCTGGCGGACTATGCGTATTCGAAACACCAACAACGAATGCGACAGATCACCACCGCGAGCGAGACTATTCCGGACGTCGAAGAACTGACCGAAATCGAGGCCTGACGATAGCGAGCCACAGAATCGGTGCGTCTCGATCGAATCGGCTGCAGTCACCGGAGAAATGCCTTTTGTCGTTCGTCTCTCACCGTTTCCCATGGTCGCCCAGACAGAACGTGACGACACAATCTGGTACGAGTGTGAGACCTGTGGCCTTCTCTTCGACGAGAAGTCGGATGCAACAGAGCACGAAAAGCACTGTGACGACAGCGATCCGTCCTATATCCAGTAAGCCGCCCTCGTTCGATAAATAGTCACTCGAGTCGATCGCGGTGATCGATCGCGAGCTCGCGGGCCTGATCGAGCGTGTGGGTTTCGGTCCATCGGACGCGTTCGCCGTCTCCGTAGGCCAGCGCGGTCTTGAGTTCGTCGCGCAGGACGCCGTGGTCCACCGCGAGTACCGTCCCCGATTCGTCGCCGAGTTCGTAGACGCCGGGTCGATCCGGGGCGTGGCCGATCGTTTCTCGCTCGAAGTCGCGCCACGGTTTCTGCAGGGGCATCAGTTGCTTTCCTCGACGAGTTCGTAAGCGTGTTCGCTCATCTCGTCTTCGGCGAAGACGAAGACGCGTCCGTCGACCGCCGAGAGGTCTGCCTCGATGCGGATCGAGTAGGCTTCCGTCGCAACCGTTATGCCCGGAAAGAGTTCCTCTTCGTCGTCGGATTCGAGCATCACGCGACCGACGCCAGTCGTCTCGAGGATGTCGTCGTGCGTGTTTCGGTCGTTGACGTAGGTCATGACGCCCTCGACGCCGTCGGGATCGGTGACGAGAACGTGAACCTCCTTGCCCGGCGGCGTCGTGACGGCCCCTTCGACCGGTTCGGGCGGGCCGTGATAGAATACGTCTCGGCCATCGAGGTACTGGACGACGACGCCGCCGTCGACGAAATCGACGCCGATCGTACTGGGGGCGACGTTGTTGCGTGCACTCATTAGGTGCCCTTTCGTCCGGACCGGGCAAAAGAAATGCGTTCCTCGAACCACCGCTCCCAACGGGTCGCCTGCCATCGGACCCCGCGTATCGTCAGCCGTAAGTATCCCGTCTGAGAGTATCGAGTATGGACGGCCGTGCTGTCGCCCCCGCAGCCGGGACGATACTCAACGCGCTCGCGACCGGAACCGGGTCCGCGTTCGCGATCGATCTCGAAACGACGGCGACCGTGGAACTCACCGACGACGGCGAGGTCATCGGCGAAGTCGCCGGCCAACCGGAGGCCGATACGACGCTCGTCGAGCGGTGTGCGTCGATGACGATCGCCGAATACGCAGGCCAGGCGGGCCTCGAGGAGGCAACCGTCGGTGCCCGCGTTCGAACCGAGAGCGAAGTGCCGATGGCATCCGGACTGAAGAGTTCCAGCGCTGCGGCCAACGCGACGGTACTGGCGACGCTCGACGCCCTCGCGGTTGCCGACGCAGTCGAGCGAATCGAAGCCTGTCGACTCGGCGTTCGGGCCGCCCGCGACGCCGGCGTGACGGTAACCGGCGCGTTCGACGACGCCAGCGCGAGCATGCTCGGCGGCGTGACGGTGACCGATAATGCGACCGACGCGTTGCTCGCCCACGAAGAGATCGACTGGCTTGCGTTGGTCTATACGCCACCCGAACAGTCCTATAGCGCCGATGCCGACGTTTCGGCCTGCGAGCGCGTCGCCCCGATGGCCGACCTCGTCGAGGAACTCGCGCTCGACGGTCGCTACGGCGAAGCCATGACCGTCAACGGGTTCGCATTCTGCGGCGCACTCGAGTTTTCGACGGGGCCGATGATTGATGTTCTTCCCGACGTCGACGGTGTTTCGCTCTCCGGAACCGGCCCGAGCTACGTCGCTGTCGGGGATCGGGAGACGCTCGAAGCGGTTCGGGATCGATGGGACGACCGGAACGGAACGACACGATTACTGCAGACGCGCACAGACGGAACACGAACGACATGACTCGAGAGTCAGTGAACGCGGAGACGGACGGCGGAACCGACGAAGCGAACCGAACACCGGACGAGATGAATCTCGACGAACTACGCGAAGAAATCCGCGCGATCGATCAGGAAATCGTCGAGTTGATCGCTCAGCGAACCTACGTCGCCGACACGATCGCAGCGGTCAAAGACGAACAGGGCCTGCCGACCACCGACGAGAAACAGGAACAACAGGTGATGGAGCGGGCGGGGGACAACGCAGAACAGTTCGACGTCGACGCGAATCTGGTCAAAGCGATATTTCGGTTGCTCATCGAACTGAACAAGGTTGAGCAGCGGGAGAGCAGATAAGGTTCAAACACAGGTATTAGGCACTCTATCTTTCACGGAGAGATTTGAAGATCGTTTCTGAGAGATTCTTCTCGTTCAGTCGGAGTCGATGAGCAGCCGGAAGTCCGGATACTCGTCCGCGTCGAATACGTTCCAACAACACCGCCCGGTACCCCGCTCAGTCACAATGAGAGGAACACAGCGAAGCTGCGGTCAGTTCTTGCTGCTGTGTTCTGACCCAAAGACACACGATTCTGTGTATGCATAGGTTTCTGTATGCCCAGTATCACTGTCAATGTCGACGACGACCTCAAAGACCGGATGGAGAAACATCCGGAAATCAATTGGAGCGAGGTCACTCGCCAGGCTATCCAGGAGAAGATCGAGACACTTGACATGATGGACGAACTCACGTCCGGAAGCCAACTTACTGAGAGCGATGTCGCAGAAATAGCCAACAAGGTCAACGAGAACGCACGCGACCGTGTCGAAGAGGATTCGGAGTAGTCCCGACGAATGAATTGGTTATTGACGCCAATGTCGTCATCTCTGCACTCATCGCCGACTCGAAAACCCGCGAACTCATTGTTACGCTCGAACCAAATCTCCTGACACCCGAGTTCGTCCACAATGAAATTGAGAACTACGAGGAACCGATCGTCGAGAAGTCAGGTTTGACTCCAGATCGAGTGACGCAGTTCATTGACCTTCTTTTCCAGTACATCGAAGTCGTTCCCGCCAGCGAATTCTATCCGTATATAGAGCAGGCCGAAAAGGCAATCGGCGACACCGACCCGGATGACGTGCTGTATATCGCGTGTGCTCTTGCCAGCGACGCCAATATTTGGAGCGACGACTCCGATTTCGAGGAACAGCATGTCGTCAAGGCCCACTCGACGAGCGACGTGATCGAATCGTTCGATACGCTCTAGACGATCCCAACAGGCGCCTGTAGAACGAGGAATCACTTTATTTTATATGTGGTGGCAATAGAAAGTCTGTAACGCCCGTATTCGGTGCCTTGAAATTGGGCTGAGAGCCAATTTTCACGCAGATCTGTTACGGATTTCAGCTACTTGAACAAGGTCGAACAGCGCGAGAGTAGGTGGCCGAGAGAACGGGTGTTACGGGACTTCTAGCAGGGAAATTCGTTACGGGTGCGTCGATTCTCGACATCATCTCACGAATTTTTGGACTCACGAGCAACCGGAAGATTCGACCAGGTCTGTTACACACGCAGCCACGACAACCGCTACGAGTACCTCGCTTCGTTCAGTTGGAACTCTCTCCTCAGTTCGAAGTTATTCCTCGCCGATCGGGTCGAGCGGAACTCGTTCGATCCCGATCTCTTCGTAGTCTTTCTCGGACGAGAGTACGTCCATCCCACGCGTTTCCGCAGTCGCTGCGTGGAACGCGTCGAATGGAGTCATCCCTTCGTCGTAGTAGTTGACGGCTTTCAGAGCTACCTGTTTCCCTTCCTCGTTTCGCACGGGGACGAGTTCGAACTTCTCGGATCGCTGTCAATAGTGAGTGAACTGCTGATAGGGATTAGCGTAGCCAGCCGGGGTCACAGCCACCTCCGACTGGCCGAGGGGTATCGATTCGACACAGCTGAATCTATGGATTCCAACGCTAATCCCTATGAATATGCGCTCTGTATGCAACAGCGACTTGACAAAAATATTGTTCGAGAGCGACTTCCGTTTAGGTGGACACGTGGCCTCGGGTCCAGCCGGGGTCGTGGCCGGTGCGGTCTATGAGATCGGACCGACACGCCGGACAGTAGTCAGGGGTAACGGATTCGCTTCGGGGAACGTATACCGCGCCGCCACACTTCACGCACTCATCCGCGACGATGGTCATGCAGTCCGCACAGACGCTGAAGTCGTCAGCCGCGAGTTCACGCAGGGGTTCGAGCCGTTTATCGAGGAGATACTCGTCAATGACTGTCTGGCAGTTGTGGCACGGTTTCATGGCAATGCATTGTATACCTCGTAACCGAATAGTAAATACCTGCCTCCGAAATCGAACTGGCTGTCGAAATCTGGACGAACAGTACGCGCGTCCACCCGTTCCACGTGTATATTAAAACAGGAGCCGTGGTACCGCGATGCACGGAAGGATTATCAGTCACCGGAGACAACGTTTGCTTGTAATGGCAAACGGTAAGGTTGATTTCTTCAACGACACTGGCGGCTACGGTTTCATTTCGACTGACGACGGCGACCTCGACGACGACGAAGACGTTTTCTTCCATATGGAGGATGTTGGCGGAGAGGACCTGACTGAAGGTACTGAGGTCGAGTTCGACATCGAGTCCTCACCGAAGGGGCCTCGCGCGACGAACGTCGTCCGACAGTAATACCGAGACACACTCATCGCTCACAGCGACGAACAATACCCTCGATTTTTCAGCCGATTACTCGGTCCAGCTACGGCCATCTGTTCATTCCAGAAATACTGACATCAAGAACGTGGCGTGACCAATACGCGCAGTGTATTCAGCAAGGCGTCTAAATCCTATCATCGATTACGGATTTCAACTACCTGACCAAGGTAGAGCAGCGAGAAAGCCGGTAACAGGCAGCGCTCGGGCGCAATGGTATCATTTGGCGGCATTACCCTACTTCCCCCCGACTAGTTGGCAACCTTTTATATCAACTTCGATATATATTTCAGGTTTTCTAGGTGAGTTACATCCAAGCAACTTATCCCTCTCCGATAACTATCAATGATATATTCCAATCCCATTCTGTTCGATTGATTTGGATTGACTGGTGTCATAAATGCGAGAGTAGGTCGCTGACGTCTCGTCATCAATTGCGCAAGTGAGGGCAGAACCCCTCTCAAAGTGAAAACAAAGTGACAAGATATCCGACCGCCTCCATCACCATTCAAAATGAGTACTATATCAACTAACATACTGTTTCGAGGAAGAACGTGGGCATGTACCGGATTTCAGCTACTGTTGCATATTGACCGTCGAAGAACGACCAGCAACATATGAGTACAGAAAACTTCACTCCGTTTCAGGATCTGACGGGGCTCTCACAAAGGTATGGACTAGCGTTCGTGATGGTCGCCAGCTACTTCGGCTCCGGTTCGGTATTCATTGCCAGCCAGGCCGGCGTCATGCACGGGTACACGCTGCTATGGGCCGTCGTCGGAGCGGCGTTGCTCGGATTTGTTGCCCAAGATATGAGCGCTCGACTGGGAATCCATGGAGAGTCGCTGATGGTGTTCACTCGCGAGAAACTGGGTCGACCACTGGCAACGACAATCGCAATTTTCCTGTCGATCGGCTGCGTTGCCTGGACGCTCGGGCTGGTCGCTGCGGTCGGTGCTGGTATCTCGTTCCTGCTCGGGGGTGGTGTGGCGTGGCAGCCCCTCGCCGTACTCACGACGTTCGCTGCGATTGGCGTCGGACTGCTCCACTACGACACCGTGGAGAACATGATGATCGCGATGATGGTCTCGCTAATGGTCGTCTACGTGGTCGTCGCCCTGCCGAGCGGCGCCGACCCGAGCAGTGTCGCGACTGGATTCGTACCAGGCACTGACACACTGGGTGCGCTGGCGATGGCAGCAGGTCTGCTCGGCACGACCGCATTATGGCCGAATTTCTTCCTGGAATCGATTCTCGTCCATACGAAAGGCTGGACAGATGAGAGCGACCTGCCGGAGGCTCGGACGGATCTGGCGATCGGCTATGCCGTCGGTGGAATCACGACGATCGTGATCTTGATCGCCGCGGCTGCGCTGCTGCGTCCGATGGGCTATACCGAACTCGAGTCGTTCATCACGCCGGGCAAAGCGATGGTCGAGGTGCTCGGGACGTGGGCGATGGTGTTATTCGTTGGCGGTGTGATTGCCGCGGCGTTCAACAGCATTATCCCGATTATGTGGACGCCGGCCTACATTATTCCACAGGCCGCGGGCTACACGGTTCAGAAGGGTGATCGGCTGTTCAACGTGCTGTTCGCGGCACTGACCGGGATCGGCGTCCTCTCGCCGCTGGTGAGCTGGTGGCTGGATCTCTCAGTCGTCGATATGGTGATCCTGTTTCCGATGTACAATGGAATCTTCGCACTGCCGGTCGCGGCTACGCTGCTGTTCTGGGCAGTTAATGATCGCGAGATGATGGGTGAGTACTGCAACACCACCGCACTAAACGTCGTCAATGCGTTGCTCGTACTCCTTGCGGTCATCTTGGCGGCCCTGTCGATTCAAAGCTTCACCGAGCTTATTACCGACGGTGGGTTCTAACGGATCACCCACTTGTGGTTCTCGATGCTGCTGGTTTCATCGTCGAGCTTTTTGTTACCTCTCGAGGCTAGGCTGGCTCTCGTCGGAGTGAGAGGCGAGATGCGTCTCGCTCGATATCGATTCTCTCGTCCCATTCGCGGGTGAACTCCTCGCTTTCTTCTTTCGGTGTGATTCCGACGTCGTGGAAGCCCGCATCGTCCAGCATCGCTCGCAGTTCGTCGACGGTCGACGCACCACTCACACAGGCAGCCACCGACTCAGGATCTGCTCGACTCTCGTCCGGAAGCGAGGCCGTCATCACGACGTCCGAGATAGCAAGACGACCTCCCGGGCGAAGCACCCGATACGCGTCGCGGAATACCTGCGCCTTGGTCGGCGAGAGGGTGATGACGCAGTTCGAGATGACGACGTCGTCCGTCTCGTCCGAGACGGGCAGGTGTTCGATTTCGCCGAGGCGGAATTCGACGTTCGTCGCATCGTTCTTCACGACGTTCCCTCGAGCCTTTTCGACCATCTCGTGGGTCATGTCGACGCCGATTACCTGTCCCGACTCACCCACCGCTCGAGCAGCGAGGAAGCAATCGAACCCAGCCCCTGACCCGAGGTCGAGGACCCATTCACCACTATCCAGTGATGCGATAGCGTTCGGGTTCCCGCACCCGAGTCCCAGATCGGCCCCCTCTGCTACTGCGTTCAGGTCCGCATCGTCGTAGCCGAGTTCCTGAGAACCCGACGGTGAGGACTCGTCGGTACAGCAGTTCCCCGAGTCAGTGCAACCGTCAGCGTTCTCTTCGGAATCGGTGGCGATTCGAGCGTAGCGATTGCGGACGGCACGTCGCTGTGCTGCGGGGTCGAGCGTCTCGCGTTCGCCGGCTACCGCCGTCGGTTCGTCACTCATTACGGTTCGCCTCTATTTCGTCGAATAGTTCCCACCCGCTCGGCGATTTCGTCCCTGATTTCGCGGACGCGCTCGAGGTCTCGCCCATCAGGGTCATCGAGTGCCCAGTCACGCACTGTCACACCCGCAGACGCGTTTAGCTGGAGCGTCGAACAACCCATCGTCGCGACGTGATCACAGGACTCCAGTTCCTCGGTCGTGATCGCACGCGGTGTGCGGTTCGAAAGGTCGAACCCTTCCTCAGTCATCACCGTTGCGACCACGTCGTGGACGTGATCTGCAGGGTGTGTACCCCCAGTCAGGATCTCGACCCTGCCTTCGAATCCGCGTCGCTCTCGTTCTCGTTCGGCGTACGCCGTCGACATCTGGCCGCGGCCAGCGTTTTGCACGCAGACGAATGCGACACGAATCGGTTCTGAATTGTCGGCCATGTTCACGTGGTACCTTCTCGTGTGATATCGAGTGCGTCAATCAGACTCTCGGCACTCTCTGTCGTTCGATAGTATCGCCAGGTACCCTCTTTTCGCCGTGACAGGAGTCCGGCGTCGGTGAGGTCGGAGCGTGCGTGACTGACGGCGCTCTCACTCACGTCGAACAGCGGCGTGATTTCGCACACACAAAGTTCGTCGGCGGCGAGGAGTCGAACGACTCGGTAGCGAGTTTCGTTTCCGAGAGCCTTCAGCCCGGCCAGGTCGGGTTCGTAGTCCCCGGGAACAGTCGTCGTGAGGGAGTCGAGGTCGTTTCGCCTCGCCGCCACGTCCGCGTCACAGCACTCGCCGACCTAGTCTTCCATGAAGCGCCGGAGTCTGGTCGTTTCTCGAGTCACGTTCGAGTATTTGAACATCTATTCATATAATGCGTCCGAGGCCAATTCGATCGATCTGCAATCGGTCGCCGCCGCACAGAACGGGAGACAACTCGAGCAGTCCGCCGTCACGCTTGCGGCAGTCTCATATCGATTCCCACACCGAGGTCGCACGAATCCGGTTGCATGGCAGCGCGTATTCCGTCCGTTGTGACTCTCTGACCGGCACGTTCCGACAGGACCGGTCACATCGAGTGAGCTGTTTCGAGCGTCGCGTGGTGTACCGACATCAATTATGTCTCTCGACCGTAATTACAAGCATGGCAATCGTCGCTGAGATCTTGCTCGAGGATCACGCGCTCCCGCTGGTCGGCCTCGCGAACTCGATTCCGAGCGGAGAGATCGCAGTCTCTGACTCGGTTCCGCTCGAGGACGACAGATACCTTCTCACGGTGAGCGTCGACGACGAGTCGCGTGACGCCTTCGAGCGTGAAGTGGACGCCCAATCTGAGGTCGTCGACACGGCCGAAGTCGGGCAGACGGCGGACGGATGGTTCTACCAGGTGACCGTCGACAGCGGGGCAGAGTTATTTGCCTCACACGACCCGGAGGAATTCGAAGGCGTGCTTCTGGACGCGACGGTTACCGGCGACGGCGTCCGAGAGTCGAAGGTGTTCTCGGATTTCGAGGCGTTCAGCACGCTTCGGGACCGGTGTGAGGTCCACGATATCCCGTTCGAGTTGCTGACGATCGCCTCCGATCCCGAAAATCCCGGAGAACGGGATACGTTCGGGCTCACGGAGAGGCAGCACACGGCGCTCTCGCTGGCGTTCTCACGCGGCTACTACGACTCACCGCGTGGCGTGACGACGCAGGAACTCGCCGACGAACTCGGAATCTCCGCCCCGTCTGCGTCCGACCTGCTCCGACGAGCTGAACGCCAACTCATCTCGCAGCTATTCGGCTCGAAGCGCCACTTAAACGGACTTACTGCTTAGCACGCCGCTCTCCCGTCCGGCGCTCGTATCGATACACGATGTCAGAACCGACAGCTTCGACGAGCGGTACTCGAGAAACGTGGGAATTAGACGATGCAGTTGCGATCGTGACGGGTGCGTCCTCCGGAATCGGAGAGGAGACCGCCGCGGCGCTGGCAGACGAAGGAGCACGCGTCGTCCTTGCGGCCCGTCGCACCGACGAACTGGAGGAACTCGCGGACCGAATCGAGACGGCCGGCGGCGAGGCACTCGTCGTGCCGACTGACGTTACGGTCGAAGACGATATCGACTCGCTGGTCGAGACGACCGTCGACGAGTTCGGGCGGATCGATATCCTCGTCAACAACGCCGGCGTGATGCTCCTCGAACCCCTCGAACGTGCCGAGCGGTCGAACCTTCGGCAGATGGTCGAGGTCAATTTACTCGGGTTGATGAACCTCACGCACGCCGTACTTCCGCTCATGCAAGCGCAGGACGCGGGCCACATCGTGAACGTCTCTTCGGTCGCGGGCCGTCGAGCATCGGCCAACGTCAGCGGGTACAACGCGACGAAGTTCGGGGTGAACGCCTTCACCGAAGCGCTTCGTCAAGAGGTCACGACCGACGATATCCGAACGACCGTCATCGAACCCGGCGCAGTCGATACCGAACTCGCGACCCACATTACCGACGAACAGATACTGGACGAGTTCGCCGAGATGGACATGCCAATGCTTTCACCGGAGGACATCGCACGCTCCATCGTCTTCGCGACCGCGCAACCCCAACACGTGAGCGTGAACGAACTCCTCGTCACGCCCACCGGACAGACCTAACCGCTGCAATCGCCGGACGTTTGGAATCCTTCGTCGTGAGTTGTCCGCTCGAGCGGCCTATCGACGAGATAGCGCGGCGATGGTTCCCCAATTCGATACCGTGAGTTGACGCGGATCGGTGGCCGTCACTCGTTCGATCCGGGACAGCATCCGGACTGAGATTCCCCGACCACGGAACTTCTGCCACCCCTTTATCGGCGTGACCGGCGTACCACTAGTGACTCCTCATGGTTTCGATTCTCATCCCGTACGGAACTGGAGAGGGACAGACCGCGACGGTTGCCGACCGAATCGCCGCCGGTCTCGACGAACGCGGCCACGATGCGACGGTAATCGACGTCGACGACCTCCCGTCCGACCTCAAGGTCGAGTCGTTCGACGCGGTCTGCATCGGCGCCTCCATCCACGTCGGGAAACACCAGTCGGTCGTCCGGGAGTTCGTGATCACCAACCGGGATGCGCTTGCCCACCGACCGACCGCGTTCTTCCAGTTGTCGATGTCGTCGGCCGTCTCCGACGAAACGCGTCAGGCGGCGGCTGCCGGCTACGTCGACGAGTTCCTCGAGGAAACCGACTGGCACCCCGACCGGATCGGGCTCTTCGGCGGCGCGCTCCGGTACTCGAAGTACGGCTTTCTCAAACGGCTGGTGATGAAGCGGATCGCCCGGAACGCGACCGGAGATACGGACACGTCTCGTGATTACGAGTACACCGATTGGCACGAGGTTGACGCCTTCGCGGCGGACTTCGCCGCGTTCGTCGAGAGCCGACTCGGCGTGCGACCGGCCGATATGCGGGACGGTGCCACGAGCGGCGGCGATACCAGTGGTGACGCATCGGATGACGAGGAGACGCGCGAATGACCGACTCTCGAGGCGAACGCGGGCTCCCGCGTTCGTCCCTCCTTGCGACGCTCGCGACCCTGGTCCTGACAGTCGTCGCGACGCTCGTCGGGCTGTTCGTTCCAGGGATCTACAGGGATGCGCCGGTGCTCATCCCACAGCTGTACGGACAGGACCTGCTAACGCTGACCGTCGCCGTCCCGGCGCTTGCCGGATCGTTGTATCTAGCCGCTGGCGGATCGCTTCGCGGATACGTGCTCTGGCTCGGCGTGACGGGGTACCTGCTGTACACCTACGCGTCATACGCGTTCATGACGGCGTTCAACGAACTCTATCTCGTGTACGTTGCGTTGCTCTGGCTTTCGCTCGCCACGTTCGTCGGCGGAATGGTCAGACTCGACGCAACCGCCCTGAAACGATCGGTCGGCGAGACGTCGATTCGCTCGTTCATCGCGTTCCAACTGCTGTTCGTCGTGTTGATCGCGTTCGTGTGGCTATCGGAGATATTCCCGGCGATGATGGCGGGGACGACCCCAGCGAGTATCGCCGAGGCTGGACTTCCGACGTCCGCCATCTACTCCCTGGATCTGGGTGTCGTTCTCCCTGCTGCGGTGGTCTCCGCGTATTGGCTCTGGAACCGTCGGGCGTGGGGGTATGCGTTCACTGCGGTCCTGCTCGTCAAAATCGCGACACTGGGCGGGGCCGTGTTGGCGATGGCGGTCTTCATGATCCGGGACGGGCAACCGGTTCCGGTGGTACAAATCGGTCTCTTCGGGACGATCACGCTCGGGAGTATCATCCTGTTGCGTCGGTTTTTGTTCGCGATCGGTCCTGCGTCCCGACGGCCACCGGTCGAGTCCGTGACGGAACCGGAAAGCGAGGTCTGATTCTCCCGCTCTCGAGAAGGGCCGACAGCGTTCCGGGTACAGCCCACGAACGTTGCTGGACCGCTTTCCGTCCTGAAATCCTGGTGTCTGCTCCCCTGTCTTCGTTTCCTGGCGTCAGCTACGCTATCTACGTTCCCTGGCGTCGGTGACGCTATCCTCGTACCGGATGCGGTCTCCTGATTTGGTGGTGGGCCCCGACAGAGAGCACGCGGTTCGCGAACCAGTTACGGCCTACGTTTCTTTCACCCTCGGACCGTACGTCCGAACATGTCCTTGCTCACAAATCGTGCGTCCGATTTCGCGCCAACCGACGGTGGATAAGATGGCGGACCCGGAACCTGAATCGTCCGTCGCTGGCGAACAGACGTCGGCGTCTACTATCCTCGAGTCTGCCATCGAATCCGGGCAACACGAGATGGAGCGAGAGACTGAGGGGCTCCTGTTGTCAGGATTTTCGGCAGGTCTCGACATCGGTTTCGGGCCGTTGCTGATGGCCGTCTTCCTCACGCTCTCTACGGGTGGCTACGGTGATCTCGGAACGGAACTGTTGCTGGCGAGCGCCTATGCAGTCGGATTCATTTTCGTTATCATCGCCCGCTCCGAGTTGTTCACCGAACACACGACTCTCGCCGTGATGCCAGTCCTGGATGGTCGAGCTTCGCTCGGAGGCCTGGCGCGGGTCTGGGGGTTGGTCTGGGTCAGTAACATCGTGGGCGGTGTGATATTCACCGTGTTCGTCGTGACACTGATGCCCAACCTGGGTGTCGCGTCGCCCGAAGCGTTCGGAACGATCGCCAACCGGCTGATCGATCACGATCTTCAGTGGCTGTTCGTCGCCGGTATCCTCGCGGGCTGGCTCATGGGACTGGTGGCGTGGCTGGTCACCGCTGCACAAGAGACGATCAGTCGACTCGTCATCATCTGGCTCGTTACCGCTTCGATCGGCCTGCTTCACCTCCCACACTCGATCGCCGGCAACGTCGAGGTGCTGTTCGGGGTATTCGTCTCGCCGAGCGTCTCGATACTCCACTACGCGAAGTTCCTCCTGCTGGCCACCGTTGGAAACGCTGTCGGTGGTGGCGTGTTCGTCGCCCTCCTGAAGTACGGCCACGTGGTTCGCGGTGGCGGCTGAACCCGGGTTCGTCGTCGGTGCGAGATGGACTCGGCGTCTTCGCAGCGACGAACGATAGCGAAAGCAGGAATTCGCCCGTCTGAATCCAGTCAATGGCGGATATCCGTGCTGCGAGTCAGTACTCCCAGCGCCGTTCGATACGCGACTCGACCTCGGGATACTCCTCTCGGAGTGCGTCGACGTCGGTTTCACCGTTTACGTTGATCACGTGAACGTCGCCCCGTCGTCCCGAGTACACGTCCTGGAAATCGTACACGACCCCGATCACGTCGACGTCCCTGGGAACGTCGTCGCTTTCCGCAAGGAACTCGACCTGTCGATCGACGTTGTACTCTACGAGGCGGTTAATCGCGTCCGTTCTGTCCACCTCGTCCGGGAGCCGTTCGACGCCCGATTCGAGGAACGGCTTCAACAACTCGAGACAGTGGGTGATCCCGGCGGGCTCGGAAACGCCGTCCGTCAGGTCGTCGTAGGTCGCTGTAACGGCTCCGCACCCGGTGTGTCCAACGACGACGATGGTCTTCGTCCCGGTGTGTTCGACCGGATAGAGCACGTCACCCGAGACGGCCGTTCCGGATTCGGTTCGCTGGACGACGCGATTTCCGATGTTTCCACACGTGAACACCCGTCCTGGCTCGTCGTTGCCCCACATGTGATCTTGCAGGACTCGAGAATCGGAGCAACAGACGGTGACGACGTCCGGTCGCTGGGAGTCCTGAACGTCGTCGAACGTGGTTTGAAAGCTCTCTGCGTGGTCCGAATTGCGCTGTAGCATCTCGATGAAATCGTCGCGCATAGGTGAAGGGGTAACGGCTTCCAATATAATTCCAGCCTTTCTGGGTGATTTTCGTGAGGGCCTGCGGGTGCGATAGGTGCGAGGTAGTCGGCGATCTCGGGACAACCGATCTCGTACCGATCGAAACTCGGTCTGGGAGACACTACTGAAGCCGAAGACTCGTTCTCATTCGGGTACCGGATTCCTCCCGACCGGCAGGATATAGCGTGCAAACAGCATCCATAATTCAGTTGTTTCTATGAAACACACGCAGATAGTAATTTCACTGGCGCAACTGACCGAATTAATAGTATTATAACTGAAACGTCTGTTCTGCGTTGATTATTCCGGTATTTCGGAGTGTATTGGGCTCACGTCCCGTGGTAATCGCTTCTTTCCATATATCGTACATTCGATGTGTGGGACAGAAAGCTTATTATGGAGTTACCTAAAGGATCGATTACCCCTACCCGGTGTGAGCGTATCCGCCAGCCCAGCAGTTCGGCGCTGACGGTCGGCTCACTCTCCAGGTGAATCGCGCGCTAACCAATCGAAACACGATATAACACACAACACATGACAAGCGAAACGACCTACCGCGAAAAGGGACGAGCAGTCGTCCTCGCCGCGCTTATGGTCCTGTCTGTTGTTGCCATGACCGCATCGTTCGCAGGAACGGCCGCGGCGAACCATGGTACAACGACGGACACGACACTCGAAGCGGCGGATACCCTTTGGTCAGGGCAGGAAGTATTGATAGATAACAACACGATCTACAATGGTGATGGCTCACTCCAGGTTCGAACCATTGACGACAATGGGGACCCTGGAACGCTCGAAGAGGAGTTCACTGTTGACAACGGCGGCCATTACGTTCTGGATACGTCCGGACTCGACGGCGAGTTCGGTATCGCCGTAAATCGTACCGCGTGGGCGAATGACAGTAATGGCAACGGTTACACCTTCGAGGTTACCACGCAGAATCTCAACACCACGTTCGTGGACTCCAACGGTGACACGATCAGTGAAGTCGAAAAAGGCGGCACTGCCGACCTGAAGTTCGACTCCAACCGCGGCGTATACTCCGTCAACGTGACGGCTGATAACCTCGACTCGTCGGAACTCAAAACGGTCCTTAATGATAGCGGTGAGTTCGATGAAGTTTCCGCTGACAGCGAAAACGACCGTGTCACCCTCAAGAACATCAGCGACGGTACGTACGAACTGTCCTTCGCTGATCGCGATACGACTGACTTCACCTTCGACATCGAAGTCACCGATACGACGGCTGCAGACAGTGCACCGATCACCGTCACGGCCGTCGAAGAAAACGAGCGGTCGTTCACCGACAGCCCATCTGGTGAGCAGGGCGACCTCGTCGTGATGCCGGTCGATACTGACGGCGCCGCTAACTCCGTCGTTCAGGTCGGAGACTACGAAGAGACCAACTACGAGGTTGGCCTCAACATCTCCGCCTCCGATTACGATGAAGACCAGTTCGGCATCGCGATGAATACCCTCAAGGCAGGACAGACCCAGGGAGAACCAAGTACCTTCATGCCTGTCAGCAGTGAGGGAGAGGACATCAGCAACGATGTTTCCGTTGACGTCGCGTACGTCAATGTAAGCGATGATACATCCAGTACGCTCGGTACTTATCTCGGCAACGGCGAGTACCTGCTGACCATCGGCGACCAGTGGGACACGATTGATACCGACAATGGTAACGGTTCCGCCACGATCGCCAACCAGCAAGATACGACGTTCATGCTGCTCCAGGAGCGTTCTGCCCTCGGCGAAACTGGCTCCCAAACTGCACCGGCGAATGACAACCTCGCCGACATGGACGACTACGAGGATGCAACAGTTACTGAAACCACGACTATCGCCCAGCAAGACCACCTGATCGTTACAGTTGACGATCTCGGCATGACTGGTGCATTTGTCGGCACCAGCAACGGCGACGACGTCACTCAGAAATTCCGTAATAACGGCATCTCGGTCGAATTCGTACAGGAGAATCCTGGAACGAACCGAGATCCTCAGGTGCTGAACCTCACCGGTAACGACGGTGCAGACTCGGTCAACATCACCGCACTCAACGGCGGCGATTATGCCGGTAGCGAGCTTATCCTCGAGGTCGATGGCAACGGGAACTTCAGCTACGACACTGAGGCCTACGAAGCGAACGTAACGGTTACCGAGGCCAATCCGTTCATCGAAACCTCCGATGACGAAGTTTCCTCGTCGACCAGCATAACGCTCGAAAAGCGGTCCGTTGATTGGCTGGACAGTGCTGAAGAAGTCCCTGCCCTCGACGGCGCCACTGCAGATGGTGAGACTAACGTCGCGCCAGGTACAGAACTGCGCACCCGTGCTCGATCGTCGGGTAACTTCGTCGAAAACGACGAACCTGTCGTCGAAGTTGCCGACGACGGTGACCGGGTTTTCACCGCCGAATTCAACCTCGGCGACTACGAACCTGGCACTGAATTCGACCTTCGCGTCCGCGACGTTGTGACGAACAACCCTGCTAGCACGGTCGAAATTACGTCCACTCTCGTCGAAGGCGAGACTCCCGAGGCCGACATCAGCGTCTCCGGTAGCGCACCCTCGGAAGTCGCTGTCGACAGTGACGCTACGCTCACCGTGACGATCGCCAACGACGGCGACGCCGCGGCGACCGTCGACTACTCCGCCATCGTCGACGAGACCGACGTCAGCGAGAAGGGCGAACTTCAGCTTGACGCAGGCGAAGAAGTCACGAAGGAGTACACGCTCGACACGAGCTCCGAAGGCGAAATCAGCTGGGACGTCTCTGCTGGTGACGCCTCCGACTCCGGTACCGTCACTGTCACGAAGGGCAGCGGCTCCGGTAGTGACTCCGGCAGCTCCGACTCCGGTGGAGACTCCGGCGGCGACTCCGGTGGAGACTCCGGCGGCGACTCCGGTGGAGACTCCGGCGATGACTCCGGCAGCTCCGACTCCGGCAGTGACTCCAGCGGCGACTCCGGCGGCGACTCCGGTGGAGACTCCGGCGGCGACTCCGGTGGAGACTCCGGCGGCGACGGAACGCCCGGCTTCGGTGTCGGCGTTGCGCTCGTTGCGCTGCTCGGTGCTGCGATGCTCGCACTGCGCCGCGAGAACTAAACTGTAGAACTACCGGACTTCGTCCGGCCCTAATTTCCGCGGTTTTCTTTTATTGGACGTCACATCGGCCAGCGACAGCGCTCCGTTACGACAGGAGCGAACGCCGGACTCCGACTCGGGACTCGAGACTGGCAGTCGAAGAAGTCATAGACTGGCTGGGTGACTCACCGCTGACTGTCAAAGGAACTGGTGATGTGCAGTATCGGTGTGGGCCGTGAACCTGTCGCTTCAGCTGTGACCCAAAGAGTGATACTGTTCGCACTTTCGCCTCGAGCATCGTACTCTATCGACACATGGGCCACACTGCTTGTTGACGTGTGATTCTGAACGGCTCCGAAACGTGTCCGACATCGATCGAGCGAACCGGCGTCGTCGGTCTTTCGGGGGCAGATTGCGACGAACGGTCGGGACCGTCGCCTCTCGGAATACAGTTCGAATCTCGAGCGACGCGCTGACAGAAGTGACGCGCCGATGGAAGTGTACAGCGATACGGTGAGCGGTTCAGGAGAGACGACCAAACTCGTCAGTCGTCGGCCGCAGCAGGATCTGCTTCTTCGGCGCTCGAGTTAGCTCGTTCTCCGTCCTCGAGGTACTCATCAGCATCTAATGCGGCTTTCGATCCCATCCCTGCGGCGGTCACGGCTTGCTGGTAGTGGAAGTCGACGACGTCGCCGGCGCCGAATATACCGGGGACGTTGGTTTCGGTCTGGCCGCCGCCGTCGCCGCCTTTCGTTTTGAGATACCCCTCGTCGTCCATCTCGACGCCCGTGTCCTCGAGGTACCCGGTGTTGGGAGTGTGACCGATCGCGAAGAAGACGGCACCGACATCGAAGTCGAATTCCTCGGTCTCGGGATCGTCAAGACGGTCGGTGGGATGACCTGCGTCGTTTTCGACCAGCGTAACGTGGTCGATGCCGCCCTCCTGGGAGCCGTGGATCTCGATCAGTTCGGTGTTTTTCATGATCTCGATCTCACCCGCCTCGACTTTCTCGTAGACGCGGTCGACCCAGTAGTCTTCGGCGCGGAACTCCTCTCGGCGGTGGGCGATATAGACGGTGTCTGCAAATTTCGTGAGGAAGGTAGCTTCCTCCATCGCGGCGTCACCGCCGCCGACGACGAGCATGTCTTCGCCGCGGAAGAACGCACCGTCGCAGGTCGCACACGTCGAGAGCCCGTAGCCCATAAGCTCGTCCTCACCAGGGATACCCAGTGTGCGGGCGCTGGCACCCGAGGCGGCAATGACAGCGTCTGCGGTGTACACGTCGCCGTTCGTCAGTTCGATTCGGAACGGTCGACTGGAGTCGTCGACCGACTCGATGATACCGTTTTTCAGTTCAGCGCCGAATTTTCTGGCCTGTTCTTTCATGTTGTTGACCAGTTCGGGACCGCCGATGCCGTCGGGGAAGCCGGGGTAGTTTGCGACGTCGGTGGTCAGGGTGAGTTGACCGCCGGGTTCGTCGCCTTCGATGACCAGTGGTTCGTTGTTCGACCGACCGGCGTAAATCGCCGCGGTAAGGCCGGCGATGCCTGTGCCCGCGATGACGAGCGTTCGATGCTCGAGAATCTCGTCGTCCTCGGCTGCGGTTGCACCGCCGTCTGGATACATCATTTCCGGTGTTTCGTGTGGGATTCCGAGCATGTCGTCCAGTTCACCCGTCTGGTTCAGAGCGCTCGTCTCGTCCCAGCCACCGAGCAACTCGTCGTCGACGAACACTTCGGGAGCTGTCTTCCGTCCGTTCGTTCGGTCGACCATCTCAGAGAAGAGTTCGTCGTCACCGCTGACGCCGTGTTCTTCGTACGCGACGCCTTTTCTTTCAAAGAGGTCTTTGGCCTTCTCGCAGTAGGGACAGTCCTCCTTGGTATAAATCTCGACGCGTGGCTGGTCGGTCATGTATCAGGTTTGGGATAGAGGACCTAAACCGATTACGTTCTCAGCAACGACCCCCTCTTACTGTGACGATCGGGTAGCTTTCGCAGCCCTCGTAACGGTCTCCACGAATCCGAGGTCGTTCGGTCCCTGTAACGTATTCGAGGCCTTCGGGTACCGGTAACGAATCGTTCCTCGAGGCGGGTCCCGTTCCTCGATGCGGGTCCCTGAACCGATTCTATCGACGAAGCGAAGATGAAGGCGTCTTCGAATCGATTCCCACGGTGGGAGTAGCACGCGAGCGACGCCCGGGTCAAAGTTGAAACGGAATCGAGTTTCCTTTTTGCTGCTGTCGCCGTGATCGGCGATCCGGATGTAATAAATGGTTTTCTCGGAAAAGAGAGGAGTAATAGTCTCAGACAACGGAGGAAACAGACTACTGAACGTCGCCTCTTCGGAAAGAAAATAGCGGCTACCTGAGATCACTGAGGATTGTACCTTTATTTCCGAAGTACGATCGGGACGTACCAGTCGAAGGTATCGGATGAGTCGACCGGGAACTCACTACTGCGTGCTGCGATCGATCGAGACGATGCATTTACGACCGTGAGCAACGAGCGTCGACTATGGCTGCCGACCTCGAGGAGAAAACTGATCGGTACGGCGAATTGCTCGCAGAAGCCCTCGAGGCAACTGAAATAGCGCCGCCAGAGGGCACGCCGATGGCCGAGGGAGCAGCCGACTATTACGAGATGGCGGCATCCTATCTCGAAGACGGGAATCACTTTCGAGAGCAAGACGACCTCGTCAACGCTCTGGCTTCGTTCTCGTACGGCCATGCGTGGCTCGACGCAGGCGCTCGCATCGGACTGTTCGACGTCCCATGCGAGGGCCACCTGTTTACGGTGGACTAACGCGTCCGCTCTGGAAGCGTGTGAACATTGCCCCTGCTATCTCAAATGATTAATCGCTATATAACCGGAACATATATAACAGCAAACCCGATTTGTTTATAAAGTAGGCGAAACATTTATGTGGCTTACGACCTTACTCAATGTTAGCTGAGGCCACCGGGTTTCTTCTGGTTACCCCACCCGGAAGCCCCGAGTAACCCACCCGATCCACCATGACAGATACCAGCATCAGGACGTACACGAACGAAAGAGAGACCGAAGACGAAGAAACAACTGCGGTATCCGACGAACGCGAACGCTGCCCGGAATGTGGCGGTCGACTCGTCTCGGACGACGAACACGCCGAAACAGTCTGTGAGGATTGCGGTCTCGTCGTGGAAGAAGACGAGATCGACCGCGGTCCAGAATGGCGAGCGTTCGACGCCGCCGAAAAAGACGAGAAGTCCCGCGTGGGTGCGCCCACGACCAACATGATGCACGATCAGGGCCTCTCGACTAACATCGGCTGGCAGGACAAAGACGCCTACGGACGTGCACTCTCGAGTCGCCAGCGACAGAAGATGCAGCGTTTGCGCACCTGGAACGAGCGGTTCCGAACCCGCGACTCCAAGGAGCGCAACCTCAAACAGGCACTCGGTGAAATCGACCGGATGGCCTCCGCACTCGGCCTCCCCGAGAACGTCCGTGAAACGGCAAGCGTCATCTACCGACGCGCACTCGAAGAGGACCTCCTCCCGGGTCGGTCGATCGAAGGCGTCGCGACTGCCTCGCTATACGCCGCCGCTCGTCAGGCAGGCACTCCGCGCAGTCTCGACGAAATCTCGGCCGTTTCCCGCGTCGAGAAGATGGAACTGACCCGTACCTACCGCTACATCATTCGGGAACTCGGCCTCGAAGTTAAGCCAGCCGACCCCGAACACTACGTCCCGCGATTCGTCAGCGACCTCGACCTGTCGGACGAAACTGAGCGTATGGCTCGAGAACTGCTCGAATCGGCCCGTCAGGAGGGTGTCCACAGCGGCAAATCTCCGGTTGGCCTTGCCGCAGCGGCGGTATATGCTGCAGCGCTGCTGACCAACGAGAAGGTCACCCAGAACGAAGTCAGCGAAGTCGCGAGCATCTCCGAAGTCACCATCCGAAACCGGTACAAAGAACTGCTCGAGGCCTCTGACACGGCTGCACCCGCGTAAATCGGGTTCGACCGTCGTCATCTAGCGACTCGTTCTGTTACGGGTGGTCTTTTTTCGTGCTGCAACCGATCAACGGACGGTTCGTATCGGCGAAACGGCTAGCCAGTTCGCCGTATCGTCATCGATCGGCCGTCTTCGGTCTATCCGAGTTCGAAAGACACAACATTATTTACAGTATGGGCCTCTGTCCGGTCTCGCCGGTCGACTACCGGAAAACCACCTTACGGTACTGATAACGCTTGGTCGAGCGGAGCGTTTGGGCCAGAGTAACGGTTTTATCGGGATTTCGCCCGTCGAAACTCGAAATGTTCCCCTCTACCGGTGATCACAATGGCTGGTACATACGTAATAAATTTTATTGTAACATAGTAGTTTCCACAAGTGGTTGCTTGGAACGCAACCAGTCTGCAGTAGATACAGAGGTTTGACAAAATGAAGGAAACACGCCGGAACGTACTGAGTAACACGACGAAGCTCTCCGTACTGGCGGCAGGATTCGGTGCGACCGGGTCAGTCGCCGCCGAGGACGGTGACTATCCGACCTGGGATCCAGAGACCGTCTATACCGAGGGCGACCGCGTCCTCCACGCCGATTCCGTCTGGGAAGCCAACTGGTGGACGCGCGGCAACGAACCCGGAACTGGCGGCGAATGGGGGCCGTGGGACGAAGTGGACGCGTCCGACGCCGGGCTGCGCGCGACGATTACCGGCCTCGAGACTGGTCTCGAGGCGGGCCAGGAAGTCGAACTCGACGGCTCCGACTCCACGGGCGACATCGACTCCTACGAGTGGGATCTCGGAGACGGAACGACTGCGACGGGCGCAGTTATCACCCACACGTACGACGGGCGGGGGACATACCAGATCGAACTCACTGTCGTCGATACCGCCAGGAACACGGCCACCGAGAGCGGCGAGCTCACCGTCGGTCGAGACGGAGACGAACCCGACACTGGCGAGATCACCGCCGATACGACGCTCGCCGAACTCTATCCGGACTACGAGGAACGCGAGATCCCGGGCACGTTCTCCGCGAGCCTCCCCGCTGAATCGGGATCGACTTCCTCGAGTGTCGGAACGGCCGCCGAAAATTTGAGCGATGAGGAGAAGATCGATCGCTACGACGTCGATCTCGAGGCGGTTCGAACCGGCGTCAGAGACGGCTCCCTGCGGCTGGGTGACTGTGGTACCGAAGCGCTCGACCACGTCAAGAACCTGGAATCGGCCGGGTTTCCGACGCACGCGACCTGTCAGCTGCTGCCACGATTGATGTTGCTCGGCTCCGAGACGGAACCGCCGACGTATCAGGGGAGTACGCGCGAAAACGTGTGGGACGAAACTGCGGGTCCGATGGCATCGACGAACGATCCGTCGGAGCTGATCCAGGACCCGTGGCCGACCGACGGAATCGGCGAGGAACCAGAGGAGGTCGCGGAACGCGACCGGATTCACGACCAACCCGAACACGAGAACAAGGTCGGCTGGACGTTTCATCGCAATTTGCCCGACGAGATTCTCTACTCGGAGAACGCCGTCCTGGATGCGATCGACGACAACGTCCATCCGGTGACCGGTGACCCGCTCGGCGGTGATGGCTTTACCAGCAATTCGCCCATGGAAGTGTCCGCCGAGATTCACGGAGACGGATGGTGGTGGCATCAGGTACTGTTGTTCAAGAACACGGGCTCCGTTCCGCACCACCTCGATGGCGCAGTACTCTGGTGGGTTGGCCCAGCCGCGTACGGCAAGACGATGAGTGCCGCCCACTACAACAACGAGCAACGACCGAGCCACGGGAACGGCCATCCCCAGCGAGACGTCATCGAAATAGTCTACGATGAAGAACGAGACCTCTCGGTATACGTTATCCGGCTTGCGTACCACGATTCGCCGTACAATATGCGAACGGCGTATCCCAACCAGTACTGGTCGCTCGAGATCAGCGTCGGAGATCCACTCAATGATCGATATCCGACCGCAGAAGACCGTCAGGAAGTCCTCAACCTGATGGTCGAAACTGCCCACGTCGAACTCGAAACCGACATGGATCGCAACGACGATCTGTTGGACGAACTCGACCTCAGAAACCGGGTGGCAAACTGAACTCGGACCACTCCAGTAGTGTGTTTCGAGTGATAAACCGTCGGAACTCTCTTTGTGAACTACCCCCCTACCGCTCGCCTTCGGCGCTCGCTGAGGATAGCGCGGGACCGAAGGTCCCACTGACCATGCGAACGGCGGAGCCGTGAACAGAAGAGGCCCTAGCGCCTCAATTCAGGTAAAACCGTTCTCCACCATCGAGTCCTGTGAGACGATGACCGAGACGGGTTCAGGCCGTCCTCGTGGTTGGCGCCCGAACAGGTTCTGTGGGACGGGGTATTTTTCCTCGGTCGAAAATACCACCGACGCACTGTAGCCGACTGTAATATCTGTTTACCACTTCTCGTTTTTTCGCAAAGTGAGTCCCTGAAGCACTTGTACGCCCATCAGAAGCGACTCTCGAGCGGTGGATCGAACACGAAGCACCGATGGCCGGCGCGAACTCGGTTTTCCTCCTCCCTCGGCGCAGGCCGGTTCGGACGGTCCGACGCTCGAGGCGGTCGGTGCTTCCACGATCCGGGGACGTCGTCCCGTCTCGAGTTTCAGGCACAACTTACCACTGCCCGGAGAACTGCGGTAACGTTTTTCAGTTCCCCTGTGAAAGAGTATGACATGGATAAAACGACCGTCCAGCTGTTGTGCCCAGAATGTGCGAAAGATTGGCAGACTTCTCCGGACGAACTCCCGACCGCCGCCGAAATGTTTCACTGCCCGAACTGTCACGCGTCTCGCCGGACTGCCGAATTTATGCGAACGGATCGCGACCTACAGACGCTGAAGCAACTCGGTTAATCGGCTGTCGTCTCGTCATTTGCGTGACTCGTCGGCGGTCCTCTCTTCCTTTTCGATTGGCAAAGCGAGCAACTGAGAGACGCCATCGTCGGGATTTCCACTCCAGAAAAAGTGTATTTCTGTTACCGAAGTGGCGAACTGCGTTGACGCGCGCTTGGCGTTCGAAAATAAGCGCACGCGGGATGGCCGTGGCAATTCGAGATGTGCGTGCCGCTCCCAATCACCGTTGCGTACCACTGAAAGACGCTCACTGCATGGCAGGCGCTTGCGTGACTGTTCTTCCCCGATCCATACCGTACTCCCTGCAGCGAGCGAACGCGGGTAATCTCAGGCGAAGTAAAGGTGGGGTAGTGTATCCGGCAATCGTTCCATCTGTATTTACTGTTTAACTCTTCGTCGTCATCATATCGGAATTAGAGTAGAAATATTTTCTTACTCGGGTAATACACTGTATTATCTCTTCCAGTCCGGTGGTTCGTTCGCGTAGGGACTGCATTCGAACCAATTCCTAGAGTGACACACCAATCTGCCAATAAAGGTTGCGTGTTAACGCAACTCAAGATAATAATATAACCCTGCAGTGGGTAGGACCGCATGGTTATGAAGAAACAGGAGCTCATTCACCTTCACGGCCTTCTCGCGGAGGTATCGAACCAGTGCGCGGAGTGGAACGGTTGTCAAATCGATCTTGAAGAGTACGAATCGCGCGGAATTCGGCCGACCTCGATCCATAAATCGAAAACTGACCACAAAGCTGCTGTTTTTGCGCTCGCCGGCGGAATCACGACGAACATGCGCGAGGGTGAGCAGGAAGCAGTCGCCGCAACTGCGGACTGAGAAACGTATCGAATCCTCCGATTGATTAGTACCCCCACTGGTAAGACTGTCGGTCGATTTACGCCGTGTCGCTGGTTATCGATTCTCTACTGAAAATCTCGCACGCAGCATTTCGGCGAAATCGGCAAAATCCAACGGCGGAGACAGAGTCACTCGACCAAGTCTTCGAATTCGGGGAGAATTTCGTCGTCGTCCCCCTCGTTATCTGATTCGGCCACTGATTCGTCGTCTGTGTCTGCTTTCTCATCCGTCGAATCGGCATCGGTCGAATCGCTGGCCGCTGCACTCGAATCCTCAGAGTCGTCTTCTAATACGTCGACGCGTTCGATCTCGAGTGGAATGTTCTCGAGGCGCTGACCGATCTCCTTTCGTGCGATCCGCGAGGCGTGTTCTTCACGCTCGACGTTGAAGACGGTCATCTCCAGTTCGAGCGCGACGAGTGCTTCATCGGCCGCAATAAAAGCAGGCGGTAGTTCCTCGCCCGATGGAGAGGTTCGCTCGCCCATGTTGATTTCGACGTAGTTCAGGTCAGGGTTCAACATCTCGCCCGTCTTCGAGATGGCGATACGAATCGCCTCGTCTTCAGTTTCAACGTCGAATACCGGCACGGCAGCTTCGACGACAACCCTGCAATTCATACTCACACATTCTATGGCCTCCAGTAAGAAGGTTCGCTTCATAGCGACGAACGTGGTGATTGCAGACTCCGTTCCGTTGGTGTCGAATTTCCGACAGGGACGATTGACTTCGAGCCGGTTCGAAAGGCAAATGCCCACGCCCTCGAAGAGGCCAACGAATGGAGACGGGGACGATCCCGATCGAAGAACTGGCCGGCGGGCTGGATCTGTATCGAACGCTCGAGAGCGGGCAGAGCTACCTCTGGCGGCGCGAGGACGGTGAGATGTACTCCGGTACGCGAGCTCCCGGCGCGTGGTACTCGACGGTCGTCGGAACCGACGTGATACGCGTTCGAACCCATCGTGACGCCGCAGGTGATCTCCTCGAGTGGGAATCGACGGTCGACGCCGAGCAGATCGTTCGTCGACTGCTGCGGCTAGACGACGATCTCGACGCGATGGCCGACGCCGTACCGGACGATCCGTTGCTCCGCGAGGCCTACGAGACTCACCGCGGGATGCGGTTGGTCGACGATCCCGCATTTGGAACGTTGATCTCGTTTATCTGTTCGGCACAGATGCGCGTGAGTCGAATTCATTCGATGGTCTCGACGCTTTCACGCGAATACGGCGAGGAAATACCGTTCGATGGCGGCGTCTACCACGCGTTTCCGACGCCGAACCAACTCGCGACGGCGACCGAGGCCGAACTCCGCGATCTCGGACTCGGATATCGGGCCCCCTACGTCGTCAGAACGGCCGAAATGGTCGCGCGCGACGAGGCCCATCCGTCCGATGCACGGGATCTGGAGTACGAGGCAGCTCGAGACTACCTGACGCAGTTCGTGGGCGTCGGCGACAAAGTCGCGGACTGCGTGCTTCTCTTTTCGCTGGGGTTCGACGAGGCAGTCCCGCTCGATACCTGGATCAGGTCGGCGATCGAGGAGTATTATCCGCAGTGCGATCGCGGCTCCTACGCAGAGACGTCGCGAGCGATTCGTGAGGCCCTGGGCGGGGAATACGCGGGCTACGCTCAGACGTATCTCTTCCACCATTTGCGCTCTAGCGCGTAACAACCCTTTGCGCTCCTGCGCGTGACGTCCCGTTGCGCGCCGGGGCAGACGATCGAGTTCCGCTCACGAAATAGTTCGTTTCTCTGCCTGTTCTGATGATCTGCTCGGCTCGACGCGACGAATCCGACGGGTGTTACGGCCGCTCGTGTGGGTCCGTTACTCGTCGTAGTCTTCGCGGCCGGTCACGGCCCAGTAAGCCTGTGACACGAGTGTAATCGCGAAAACAACGACGAGAATACCCGCAATCCATCGGGCAACGTACTGGCCGAGCAACCAGTACGCCACGACGCTCGCTCCGATGACGAAAAGCACCGCACCAACGAATAATTCGAGCAATTCCCGGACGGTCGTGCGACTGGTCGAGACGTCGAGGTACTCCTCTTCGAACCGTTCGATGATGCCCATCAGCAGAACTCCTCGAGCGTCGTCTGGTTTCGTTTCAGTGGCGTTGCTCGGTAGCCGTACTCGGTCGCGAGGTGATCTGCAAACGCCTCGTCGAAGCCGTGATTCGTGTAGACGACGTTCGGATCGATCGCGAGAACCGTTTCGACGAGTTCGTCGAAATCGCAGTGGTCGGTCAGTGGAAACGTCACGTCGTAGTTTCCGCGGTAGCGAAAGGAACTGTCGACGGCCCATCCCGAGAACCCCGCTTTCAAGCCGTCCTCGCGGGCGACCGCCGTCTCGACCCAGTCGGCTCGAGCCTGATTCGCGGGAAGGATCACGATCTCGTCGGTCAACCCGCGAAGCGAGTCGTAGCGCCGCCCTGAGAACTCGAGACCATCTGAAGACGACCTCGCTTCCGAGTTTACGGATATTCCGTTCGCGAAGTTGCCGTCCGTCGCGCGCTCTATCGCCCGGTTCACGTCGTATATCGAGTCGGAGATCAGAATTTCCCGTTCGTCGGCTGTCGCTTTACGTGCGAGCCACTGGAGCTTCTGGGCCCGGCCCAGTGAGTAGCCGAACAGGAAACAGGGCCGGTCGCCGTTGTCGCGAAGCCAGTCGGTAATCGCGGCCTCGAGTTCGTTTTGTGGGGAAAACCGATACTTGGGGAGTCCGTATGTGGTTTCCATTACGAGCGCGTCAGCATCGACGGCGTGGGGATCGAACCCCTTGAGGTAGCACCGATCGCGCGTCGAGAAGTCGCCGGTATAGCAGTAGCGCTGGGGGCCACCGTCGTCGGAGCCGACGAGTAGGTCCCCGGCCTCGAGGTCGATGATCGCCGCACGGGATCCGACGACGTGGCCGGCCGGGACGAGATCGACGCCCGGGATGCACTCGACGAACTCGAAGCTGCTGCCGGTTCGGGCCGCCGCGATCGCCGCGGTTTCGGCAGAACAGACGACCGTCTCCGGCGTCGTCCGGAAGGTGTGGTCGGCGTGGGCGTGACTCACCACGTTGACCCTGCCGACGGCGCTTCGGGCGTCGGCAACGACGCGGGGCTCGTTTTCCCGTTCGAAATGGATTCCGTCTCGGTGCCGTACCTTCACTGGTTTCATACAGGGACTCTATGAACCTGCCGTTGTCGATTCGAGACTCGCGTGGACCATCGATCGTCGTCACTGGTGCCCACGGAATCGGATTTTTCACGATCGCGGTCGATCACGTGCACATGGCAGATCGAACCCGCGCACACGTGTTCGTCTCGGGGACGGTACAGGGCGTCTACTACCGCGCAAACACCCGTGACACGGCGCGCGAAAACGGCGTCGACGGATGGGTAAAGAACCTCGAGGACGGTCGCGTCGAGGCGGTCTTCGAGGGCCCCGAGGACGCGGTCGAGTCGATGATCGAGTGGTGTCACACGGGGAGCCCCGCGGCCGACGTCGACGGCGTCGAAGCTGAGTACGAGGAACCGCGGGGAGCGGACGGATTCGAAATCGTGTACTGACGGTTGCGAACGAACGCGATGTGGTTCGTTCGAGATCGACGAAAAGCTGCGAACAGCGTTCTATCGGCCGATCAGCATTTTGATGGCTAGTTCGACGTATTCGACGAACGAAACGGTCGGCGTGCCCGGCATGTAAAACGAAACGGCAGGTTGGTCACGCGGCGTGTCGAATTGCTCAGCGCGACCAGTTCCGGCGGATTCTTCGATTTGTGTCGCGTCCATACCTTCCGTACGGTCCTCGAGCCTTTATATACTCGGAAAGATAGTTTTTGAATAACAAAGCAATAATCGTTATTGTGAAACCAACTCACGGGTAGCCGTCACACTGTCTCCGATCTCCGACCGCGACGGAACCGGGATGTAAGCGGGAGTCACGCTCGAGCGGACGGTTTATAGGAAACAGACGGGAGAAACCCGTCGATCTCCGACGGAATTCCGGAAGAAATCCGACTATCAGTATCGCGCGGAACCGAACTCCGATCTTCGGCGAGGGGCCCAGCGACGGTTGTCGTATCATACGGTGGAACAGTTCACATCACATATCTGTTGATCCTACGCTCGCGAGCGCCTTCGACTCCGACAACTGTGTCACTGCCTACTGCCGGGGCCGAGTGGATCGTACCCACGTTCTTTCCCCCACGTCGACTGGCGAATTCGCGTCCGTGATGCGTTCGTCAGAGAGCGGGCTCGAACCCTGCGGGGCATCCAGCCCGCCGATCGTCGCGAGCGCGAGGGCGGGTGTGTAGGGCGTGAATTGCCACGCCATCGGTCTTTGTGTTGCACAAATGATGTTTCCCGCCCGCTATAAGTCTTCCCGCCAGAACTGACGCGACACCCGAATTGGCTCGAAACGGTGTGACACCCGAATCGGCTCGGAACGGTGTGACACCCGAATCGGCTCGGAACGGTGTGACACCCGAATCGGCTCGAAACGGTGTGACACCCGAATCGGCTCGGAACGGTGTGACACCCGAATCGGCTCGGAACGGTGTGACACCCGAATCGGCTCGGAACGGTGTGACACCCGAATCGGCTCGGAACGGTGTGACACCCGAATCGGCTCGAAACGGTGTGACACCCGAATCGGCTCGAAACGGTGATCGACTGCGAACTGACGGCATCCCGTCGGCTCGAATCGGACGATATCACGCAGGTCCGTCCGCAATCTTCAACGGTCGGCCGGTCGAACCCTGCCCTATGATTACTGGCGAGCGAATGGCCGCCGTCGACGAGAACGCCGCGGCGCTCGGGGTGCCGCGAAAGCAATTGATGGAGTCGAGCGGGCACGCGGTCGCCCGTGCGATTCGAACCATCGCCGATTCCGGCACACGGGTCGCCGTCGTCGCCGGTCGTGGAAATAACGGCGGTGACGCGTTCGTCGCGACTCGCTTTTTAGACGAGTACGAGGTCACGACGATATTGCTCGGTCGCGCCGAGGTGATCGGAACCGACATCGCCCGCGAGAACTGGGAGGCCTTGCAGCAGGCCGACTACGACGTACGGCAGGTGACCGACTCGAGCGGGTTCGAGCTTCCCGAAGCGGACGTGATCGTCGACGCGATGCTGGGGACGGGAATTAGCGGCGATCTCCGGGAACCGGCGGCGACCGCCGCATGGGCGATCAACGAGGCCGACGCAACCGTCGTCGCGGTCGACGTGCCTTCGGGCTTCGACGCCGACCAGGGCGATCACGCAGAGAATCGAATCGAAGCCGACCACGTCGTTACCTTCCACGATACGAAACCGGGCCTCGGTGACCTCGCGGCCGACGTCACCGTCGCAGACATCGGCATTCCACCTGCTGCAGAGCGGTTCGTGGGTCCCGGCGACGTCGATCTCGCTCGTCCGGCCAGCCGTGACGGGCGGGCGTTCGTGATCGGCGGCGGTCCGTACACCGGCGCGCCGGCCCTCGCATCGCAGGCAGCGCTGCGGGCCGGGATGGAACTATCGTTTGTCGCTGCGCCCGAGTCCGTCGCCGGTGAGATTCAGGGATACGCCGAGGACCTCATCGTCCAACCCTACGAAAGCGACCGTCTTTCTCCGGACCAGGTCGACGATCTGGTCGACACAGCAGAGCGCCACGACGACGTGATCGTACTCGGCCCCGGCCTCGGTACAGCGGACGAAACGCTCGAGGCCGCCCGTCTATTTCTCGAGTCCTACACAGGGCCGGCGGTCGTCGACGCCGATGCGCTGGCGGTGGTTCCCGACCTCGAGACTGACGCGACGCTGGTCTGTACGCCCAATCGCAGGGAACTTGCCCGGATGGGCGGCCCGGAGACCGATTCCCTGTGCGAGACGGCAGACGAAGTCGAAGCCTTCGCTGCCGAACTGGGTCACGTCGTCCTCGCGAAGGGCGTCGACGACGTGGCGACCGACGGCGAGCGAACTCGGATCTGTTGTAGCGGTGCACCCGGCATGAAAGTCGGTGGCACAGGCGACCTGTTGGCCGGAATCGTCGCGGCGCTGTTAGAGCACGCCGGTCCCCTCGACGCTGCGGCGGCGGCCGCGTACGTCAACGGACGAGCCGGAGAACGGCTCGCCGACGACGGATCGATGGGGTTTCTCGCCTCCGAGATGCTCGCGGAGATCCCCGCCGTCCTGTGGGGTGTTGCCGATGAGTGAAGACGAGGCGATCGACGGAAACACGGACGCGGACGACCTGACCCACACCACCGCGGAAGGCGACGTGCAGATGGTCGACGTCGGCGACAAGCCGGATAGCGATCGCCGAGCGGTTGCAGTCGGGGAGATTCGCCTCAGACGTTCGACGGTTGATGCGATCAGAGACGACGAGGTCGGGAAAGGGGACGTGCTCGCGACCGCTCGAATCGGAGCGATTCAAGCCGTCAAGCACACGTGGGAGACGATCCCGATGTGCCACCAGATCCCGATCACGAACGTCGATACTGACTTTTCGCTCGCCGAGGACCGCGTCGAACTCCGGGTCACCGTCGAGACCACCGGCAAGACGGGTTGTGAAATGGAAGCCCTCGAAGGCGTAACGACCGGTCTGAACGTCGTCTGGGACATGGTCAAAGCGGTCGAGAAAGACGACGAGGGACAGTATCCCGACACCGGAATCGAGAACGTGCGAGTCCTCCAGAAAGCGAAACGTCGGTCGTGATCGGTCGCTGGTCGCGAACCCTATGGGCCGCTCGACATCGGCCATCCGAGCCGGCAATCACCGGCCGCCAGCCGAATCGAACCCGAGCCGGGGACCGCCGACTCAACTTTCGGCGACTGTGGTCGGTCTCGGATCGGCTGGCCAGATATCGAGGCAGCGGGGCGGATCGTCCGAGATGGTTACGCGGAGGATTTACGCTGCGAGAGCGTCTATCAACGCGTCTACTTCGTAATCGTTGAGCGTGTTTTTCTCGTTTTTCACGGTCGAAATAACGAACTTCGAAGAGGTGCGGTTGATTTGATCGATTGATTCGTACCCTTCGATGAGTTTTTCGACCATCTCCCGGTCGGTAAGGTGTGCGATGACGACGAAATCGGTATCGCCCATGGTAAAGTACACCTGATTGACCCCCTCGACTGCGGCGAGTTCCTCGCCAACTATCTCGTGGTATCCTTCCTCGAACGTTGCCCATATCTCGGAGATGATCGTGATCGAAAGCCCGACGTTCTCGAAATCGATGTCGTAGATGTCGTTTTCGACGATGCCGGACTCACGGAGTTGGTTCAGGCGGTAGTGAACGGTTGACTTCGGTATTTCTGTCTCCTCTCCAATCTCATCTGCATTTGCCGTTCCAATTTTGGCAATTGTACTTAAAATCCGGATGTCTTTCTTATCCATCTGTGAAATATGAACTCAGTCTAAAAGAGGCGAGTGAGTTTAAGTATATATCGTCTCGGAAATCCGACGGAGTGTCGTCGAAGAGAGATTGACGAAATATGGCCGCGATCGCGGTCCTTTCGTACGATTCTCTCCTGATTGATGGCCACTTGTAAGAGCTGACACGCCCTGTTCTACAGCGACGGTAAGAGAAACGGGGTTCGACATTTCTCGTTCGAGTGACACTCGACACAGCCCTCTCCGTCGAGTTATTATTCTGACTGCGAGGTCGTTAGAGATCCATCCCACCGTTGACGTCGATCACTTCTCCCGTTACGTACGAGGAATCTTCGCTCGCGAGAAACCGCACGACCGCCGCGATGTCCTCGACTTCTGCGAGTCGTTCGAGTGGGATTCCCGCGATGATCCGATCGAGTACCTTGTCGGGGACGCTCTCGAGCATGTCGGTGGCGGTAAAGCCCGGTGCGACGCAGTTCGCCGTCGACCCTCCCTGGGCGAATTCGAGGGCGATCGTCCGCGTGAATCCGAACATGCCGCTTTTCGCGGTGGCGTAATTCGCCTGTCCAAAGTTACCCTGTTTCCCGACGACGCTCGAGATGTTGATCAGTCGGCCCTCGTCGGCGTTCCAGATATCGTCGTAGAACAACTGGGTGCAGTTGAACATACCGCCGAGGTTGATGTCCATCACACGGTCCCACTCTTCGCGGGACATTTCGGTGAATTGCTTGTCGGCCGTTATCCCGGCGTTGTTCACCAGTACGTCGCACTGACCGAATGCGTCGTGACAGACCTCGCGAATGTGCTCGACCTCCGCGCGGTCGCTGACGTCGGCTTTGGCTGCGACTGCGGAGCCACCTTTGGATTCGATAGCGTCGATGGCGTCGTGTGCCGCCCCTTCTGACGTCCGGTAGTTGACGACTACGTTCGCTCCCTCTTCGCCGAGGTATTCGGCAATGCCTCGACCGATACCCCGTGCTGAGCCAGTGATGACACAGGTTCGACCGTCCATAGACATGGTTTGAACGTTCGACGTCCGGTGATAAATAACGTCCTATTGATTTGCAAAATATTCACTGTGGGTGTGAATTCGGCTGCCGGCTGAAATGGTGGCCAGAGTCCGCAGCGCGAGCCGACTGAGGCGAGCGTCCGATGTGCCCGATCGGTGGCGCGGCTCGGACGCGAACTACCGTTCGCGAGCCTGCTCGATCCACCCTTCGATCCGGGCTGGAGCAATCCCCGTCTCGGTCGTGAGCTCCTCGACATCGGCATCTGCGAGATCATCGAACGTCTCGATCCCGGCGGCGGCGAGAGCGTCCGAGTATGTCTGACCGATGCCGGTTAGTTCGGTGAGGTCGTCGGTTTTCGATCCGATCTCGTCGGCGACGTGTTCGATTTCGTCTTCGCCTTCGGCAGCGACGTCGGAACTCGAGGTCGTCTCGACGTTCGAGCCGCCGTCAGCGAGGTCTTCGATACCCGATTCGTCACCTGCGTCTTCGGCGAGCGCAGCATCCGTTTCGGGCGGCGTTTCGGTATCCGTCTCCGTTTCGAGCTCGGCCTCCGTCCCGTTCGACCGCTCCTCGAACCAGTCACAGACCTGGGGCCAGAGGTCCGCGTGGCTTCGCGAGGAGACGGACATCCCGATGTGGCCCGTCGCGAACTCGAGTATCTCGGTGTCTTCGGACTGGATGACGTCGTTGAACGGTTTGGAGGCCGACGGTGGGATGAGGTGGTCGTATTCAGCGACGATCTGAAGGACGGGCATGTCGATTTTGGAGAGATCGACGCGCTCGCCATCCAGCGTCAGTTCGTTCCGGTAGAGCTTGTTTTCCTGGTAAATGTCGCGGATGAACTCTTCGTAGGCCTCGCCTGCGACGTCGATTCCCTCGTCGAGCCAGCGCTCCATTCGGGCGAAGTTTTCGACGAAATCTTCGTCCTCGACGTTGTCGTAGAACCGGACGTACTTCGTGACGTTGTTGGCAACCGGGTCCATCAGCGCAAAGCCGACGTCCAGGAACTCGGACGGGACGTTGTCGAAGGTTTCGGTGACTGTCTCCGGATCGTAGTACGCTTCAGCTCCCCAGAGCTCGAGGACGCCGCCGTCCCCGTCAAAACAGAGGCCAGCAGCCATAAGCGCCAGATTCTTGACTTTTTCGGGGTACAGCGACGCGTACATGGCCGATTTCGTGCCGCCCATGCAGTAGCCGAGGATGTTGATCGCATCCTGACCGGAGCGCTCGCGAACGACGTCGACGCAGTTGTCGATGTACCGGTTGACGTAATCGGAAAGCGACAGCGTCCGATCGAGTTTGGACGGTTCACCCCAGTCGATCAGGTAGACGTCGAAGCCTGCCTCGAGCAGCGTCTGGACGACCGAGCGGTCGGGTTGCAAATCGAGGATGTAGGGCTTGTTGATCAGTGCGTACACGACGAGGATCGGTATGTCGTGTTGCTCTTCCGTCATCGGCTCGTAGTGAAGGAGCCGCAGTTTGTTCTCCTCGTAAACGACCTCGCTCGGCGTCTGCCCGACCTCGACGTTCTCCGAGGTTTCGGTTCGTTCCGGTGCGACTGTGGTTTTGTCCGCCAGATCGGCCGCGCCCTCCCAGGCCTGGCGCTGCATGTCCAGTGCGATCGAATACGGGTTTTTCATTGCTCGTCTTCTAGGTGTTCGAGAACGCGGTCGAGTTTTTCCTCGACGGCGTGCTGGCGGCGTTCGAGTTCGACGAGTCGGTCGCCGATTTCGACGACATCCGTTTCGGTCGCAAAGCCGAGCGTCCGGAGCGTCTCCTGAGACGCCTCGTCTGCTTGTTGCTGGAGTTCGAGAACGTCGCCGACGGTCTCGCCAGTCATTTTGGCGAACGCAGTCGTCGACATGACGTCTTTGAACGCCTCGTTGGCCGTATTGAGCCAGATGTCACGGAACTCCTCGACGTCGACGTCCTCGCCCTCGAGTTGATCGTTCATCCGGTCTACCATCTGCTTCGAGGCGTTCATCCACGTTTCGTAGGCGCGAGCGTAACCCTCGACGCCGTCGGAAATTTCGGTGTCCTCGCTGATGTCGCCAACCGTTTCGGACCAGCTCTCGACGAACCGGGCCTGGGCCTCCATGTTGTCCTCGAGTGCATCGAGGAATTGTTCGTTCCACTGCTCGACGAACGCGTTCCAGTTCTGTGCCGGGGGTTGTGAGTCTGCCATGGGTGAAAAGTAACGGTGTGCTGTAAAAAACGACGTCCCTGCGTTACGCCGAAACGTCGAACTCGTCGGCGGCTTCTTCGACGTTCTCGGCGACGGCGGTGACGTTTTGCTCGACCTGCTCGTGTGCGTCGAGGTAGGCGTCGAACGATGTATCGACGACGTCGGCGTAGCTCTGGGCGAACTCTTCGTAAGCGACTTCGGATTCCTCGATCGCTTCGAGGACGGCCTCGAGCGACTGGGACTGCGCTTCGGTTGCGGAGTCGAACCCTTCGTCGACGAGTTCTCGGAGTTCGTCGAAGTCGGCGCTTCCCTCGGGAAGTCCCGTTTCGACGGCGTCGAAGTATGCGTGGACGGCGCCGCGAGTTACTTCAGCGTTCGACTCGAACATCGCACTCGACGTTTCGACCGCGTCGGCGAAGGCACCGAGCGACATTTGCTGGGCTTCGAGGGCGTCGTGAGTGAGATTCTGACTCTGTTCGATTGCGGTACGCTGTGCGTCGAAAACTGCGCTGAATGGATTCTGGTTCATGATTGCTCCTCTCGGTTTCGTTTGACGGGGACGACGATCGTCTGGACGATATCGCCCTCTTCGATATCGAGGGCTTCCCGTTCGGGACCGGGAATGCTGATCCGACCGCCGCTCTGAACGCGGGCTTTGAACGTCGCCGTTCCCATGCTCATTGGGCCGAACGCCGACCCGTTCTCGAACGGATTCGCCGACGTCGCCTGCAACAACTGCTTCATCATCTCCTGCTGGGATTCGGCGACCTGCTCTCCTGCTTCCTGCATCCCTTCTGCGAACAGCGCGGGTGGGAACCAGAGCGATCGGTCGGAGTCGTCCGTCATCAACAGCTCTTTGGACTGGAGATCACATAAGCCTTTCCACGAATCACCATCTCATGGCAATAGATGGCATCTAGTGGTTTGCAGTGATATTCAGTGGTGCTAATCGGTTCGGTTCCGGCGGACTGACGGCATACGACGGCGATCTGGTAATCTATTTTTACCGACCGGAATCGCCATCGAGAGTCTCCGTAGGTTGCTATTACAGCCCCATAGTGGAAGAAAAATGATATTAGAACAGCCAAAGAAGTCATATAGACCCCACACTTAGCCGCCCGTAGATGTCCCACCAGAATACTCGAGGAGATAATCTAAGCGCCATGACGACCGCGTGGTCGGCGATGACGCGAGGGTTCCTTCGAACTGCGACGGCTGCGAATCGAGCGGCTGTTTCTGCGATGCTTCCGTCTGTAGATGGCGAGAACGGCCAGGAGGGGGAACGGGTCTCTCCGCCGATTCCGTCGATCGACTACTCCGATCTCGATTGGCAGTTTGATCGTACGGTCGACGATCCCGATGGCATCAGCGTCGGCGACACGGTCACGTTCGAGAAGGCGATCACGGACAACGACGTCCGCGCATTCGCCGCTGTCAGTGGTGACACGAATCGGCTCCACCTGGACGAAGAATTCGCAGCCGACACCCGTTTCGGCGAGCGTATCGTCCACGGGACCCTCGCTTCCGGGCTTATTAGCGCCGCTCTCGCCCGGCTACCCGGACTTACCATCTACCTCTCGCAGGATCTCGAATTCAGCGGTCCGGTCGGTATCGGTGACCGCGTCTCCGCTCGCGTCGAAATCGTCGAAAATCTCGGCAACGACCAGTACAGACTCGAGACGGTCGTCCGCAACGAAGACGCCGATTCGACCGTCATCGACGGTGAGGCCGTCGTCCTGATCGACGACCTCCCCGACGAGTAGTCCGATTAGTTCCGGCTGGCACAGACGTCGAGCAGAACCGGTGCAGTGTTGCTAAGTATCTGCTCGCGGAACGGACGCACATGACGCTTTTTGGGACGGCAGGAATCCGCGGTCCGGTCGAAGAAGTGACGCCACGGTTGGCGCTCTCAGTCGGCCAGGCAGCCGGCGAACCCGGGGAAACGTTCGTTGTCGGCCGTGACGGGCGAGAGACGAGTCCGGCACTCGCCGCGGCGATGGAAGCGGGTCTCGAGAGCGCCGGGGCCGTCGTCCGCCGCGTCGGACAGGTGCCAACGCCCGCACTCGCGTTTGCCACGCGAGGCCGACGAGGTGTCATGCTTACCGCGAGTCACAACCCACCCGCGGACAATGGCATCAAACTCTTCGTAAACGGCGTCGAGTACGATAGCGACGCCGAACAGACTATCGAGGACCGCGTCGCATCCGATGGATCGAGGTTGGCTCGCTGGGACGAGTGGGGCGACTCCGAGCGGCTCCCGGTTCTCGATCGGTACCGTGACGCTGTCGTCGCCTACGTTCGGAATCAGTTCGGTATTCGAAGCGAAAAGGCCGAAGACGGGATTCCAGACGCCCCTCTCACGGGGCTTCGGATCTCGGTTGACTGTGGGAACGGAATGGGATCGCTCGCGACACCGCAGGTTCTGGAGCGCCTCGGCGCGTCGGTCGTCGCTGTCAATGCTACTGTCGACGGCCACTTCCCCGGCCGCGAGAGCAAGCCAACTCCGGAAACGCTGTCTGAATTCTCCGAATTCCTCGCCGACGGGACGTTCGATCTCGGCCTCGCCCACGACGGCGACGCCGACCGACTCGTCGTCCTCGGCTCCGATGGAGATCCGATCCACGAAGATACGGTCCTCGCCGTGGTCGCGGCTCACTACGCTGCCGACAGCGACGCTGCCGATCCAGTCGTCGTGACGACACCCAATGCGTCCGCCCGCATCGACGAGCGAGTCCGTGCAGCCGGCGGTCGCGTCGAACGCGTCCGCCTTGGAGCTCTCCACGAAGGAATCGCCCGCGAACGCGACCGCGCCGGCGAAGACACGGAGGTCGTCTTTGCGGCCGAACCCTGGAAGCACATCCACACCGCCTTCGGCGGCTGGATCGACGGCGTCGTCAGCGCCTCGGCCGTCGCCGCGCTCGTCGACGAAGCAGGTGACACCGACGCAATTCGGAAACCGGTCACGGAACGGCCCTACCGAAAAGTCAGCCTGGACTGCCCGGACGACGCGAAATCCGAAGCCATGGCCGCCCTCGAGATTGCGCTCCCCGACGCGTTCCCGAGGGCCGCCGTCGAGACGGAGTACGGTGTCCGCCTGGAGTTCGAGGACGCATCGTGGCTGCTCGTCCGACCGAGTGGCACGGAACCGTACATCCGCCTCTATGCGGAGAGCGAGACCGTCGACGAACTCGTCGCAGAGGCGCGCGCAGTCATCGAGACGGCGGTGGCCGACAACCGGTGACCAGCCGATATTCTTTGGTAGCCGCTGTTCTAACTGATCCCTATGGACGACTTGATCGACGCCGCTCGCGAGGTGCAGAATCGCGCCCACGTCCCCTACTCTGACTACCGGGTCGGCGCAGCCATAGAGACTGCAAACGGCGATGTCTTCGTCGGCTGTAACCTCGAGAACGCGAACTTCAGCAACAGCCTCCACGCCGAGGAGGTCGCAATCGCTGAGGCGGTCAAGAACGGCCACCGGGAGTTCTCGCGGCTCGCCGTAAGCTCTGACCGCCGGGACGGCGTCACTCCCTGCGGAATGTGTCGCCAGACCCTCGCGGAGTTCTGCGACGACGAACTGGTGATACTGTGCGACGAGGGCGGCGACGACGTTGCCGAGTACTCGCTCGGTGAACTGCTTCCGAATACGATCACGCAGGACATGCTCGATTGATATCTTCCCGCGCCTAAAGACGCTGTAAACCGAGCCCCTATCGAGTGACCGCACCGGACGATCCATCTTGCTCGACGAAGCCGGGTTCGTCCGATGTGGGCCGTTTTGACCGTTTTTGGACGTCTCTTGGTTCCGACCACCGTGGTTTGTCGGGGCTCTGTCAATCACATCAGTAGCGGCTGTGGCTCAATTCAGCCGTTACGGGTCACGTTCCTCCAGAACCTCCCTGAGAATCGTCCGGTGACACCGTTTTTTCTCCGTGTTCTCGTAGCAGACCAGCGCCACCGATTCGCCGGCCGCCAGCCGATCCTCGAGCGTCGCGAGCGCCGCCTGCGCTTTGGCTTCCGTCTCCAGATGCTCCCGATACGCTTCCTCGAATCCGACCTGGTCCCAGGCGGCGTTGTGCGCGCCCTCTTCGCACAGCCCTTGCATCTTCATGTCTTCCTCGCGGTGGCGCATCGATTCGAGCAGGTCGGCGGGCGGGCCGAGGGCGGGCTGATTCTCGTCGACGGCCGCGTGAAACCAGGATGTCGGACGTCGAACGACACCGACGCGGGTCGTATCCGCCGGTAGGTCGGCCAGATCGTGCTGGATGGCGGCGACGTAGGTGTCCGCGAGCGTCCCCCGTGCCATACGTTTCCTACTCGGGCCCCGCATTTATATACAGCGTCGGATCGAACCGCCGATAGCAGATGCCTGGCGACAGCGAAAACCCGAACGCCGACGTACAGTACCACCTCGAGGTCGGCCCCGACGACGTCGCCGACGCCGTTCTGTTACCGGGAAATCCCGACCGTCTCGAGACGATCGTCGCCGACTGGGACGACCACGAGATCATTGCCCGCCACCGTGAATATCGGACGGCAACGGGCAGTTACGACGGAACGCCGATCTCTGTTACGTCGACCGGAATCGGCAGTCCATCGGCTGCGATCGCGCTCGAGGAACTGGCACGCGTCGGCGCCGACACCTTCATTCGTGTCGGCTCTTGCGGGGCGATCCAGCCCGAAATGGACGTGGGCGATCTCGTGATCACGACCGGCGCGGTTCGCCAGGAAGGAACCAGCGACGAGTACGTCCGCGAGGACTATCCGGCCGCCGCGGATCACGAGGTCGTCTCTGCGCTGATCGCAGCCGCGGAGCGACTCGGCTACGATTACCACACCGGCGTCACGATGAGTGCCGACTCGTTCTACGCTGGACAGGGCCGGCCGGGTTTCGACGAGTTCGAAGCCGCCGGCTCGGACGACCTGATCGCCGATCTCAAAGCGGCGAACGTCAAAAACATCGAGATGGAGGCGAGCGTCCTCTTGACGCTCGCGAACCTGTACGACCTCCGTGCAGGGGCGGTCTGTACCGTCTACGCTAATCGTGAAACGGGCGAATTTCGGACCGAAGGAGAATCACGAGCCGCAGAAACCGCGTCGCTCGCCACGCACCTCCTGGCGAGAATGGACGCGGTCAAACGCGACGCTGGCGCCGATCGCTGGCACGCGGGACTGTCGCTCGAGTAGGCGCACCCGTCGGCGAAACCCGTTTCTCACCGCGTCTATGGAACGTCTCTCAGTCCCGCATTCGGACGACACCGTTCTCGAAGACTTTCCGATTGGGAACGATGTACTCCTCCGAGTCATCCTCGATTTTGGTGACGAACAGGTCTACCTCCTGGACGATGCCCGACTGGTCGCCGATCCGTATCTCGTCGCCGATCCCGTAGGGCTGATTGAGCAACAGGTAAATCCCCGCCGCACTCGAGACGAGGAAATCTTTGAACGCGACCGTACCGACGATGACGACGCCGACGGCGTACACCGTCAGGAGAATCAGAAGAGCCAGTACGTGCACGCCGACCTGGCCCAGCGCGATGATGAAGGTGACGTAGAGGACGGAGTACTTGACCAGTTTCGGGATGACCGACACGTCGGGAAGCTTGACCCCCCGAAGATACTCGCTGACGATGAGTTCGGACTTGTCCGCGACGATAAACCCGATGATGAGGACGAGGACGGCGATGAAAAGCTGCGGAATGAACTCCGTAACCCGGAGCCAGAAGGCGTCCGTATCGAGCAATTGCGCGATATGAATCGCCGTGAGAACGGCGATCCCATAGATGAACCACGAGCTCAGCCGCGCGACGATTTCGACCGTCGACGTTCCGATCGACTGGGCGGTTCGCTCGAACGGCGTTCCCTCGACGGCTTCCGGCACCCCCGACGCTGACAGCAACTCTTCGTTGAGCCGGCCGACGAGGTAGCCGACGACGAGCCCAAGCGCCAGCACTGCAGCCGCTATAACGGCCGGTTCGTCGACGAAGAGCTGCCAATCCTCCATATCAGTACGCCTCCGGGTCGACCTCCAGAATCAGTTCACCGGCCTTGAAGGCGCGGACGAGGCCGTCGCTTTCCGACAAAACGATCGTAATCGCGTTCGTATCGCGCGTGATCGCGCCGCCCGCCATGTGTCGCGCACCGAGTCCTTTCGGGATATCGACCCCTTCAGCCGACGGTTCGAGGTAGCGATATGCGGAGACGATCTTTCCCGCATCCGAGATGACGAATGCGCCGTCGAGCCGAGAGAACTCCTTCAACATGACGTTCACGATCGGATCGCCGACGTGAACGTGAGACTTCTCGAACGGGTTATATGAAAGCGGTCGAGACTTGTTCATCACCTTTCCCGCGTCGCCGACCACGAACAGCGCCCCGACGGGCTTTCCCTTCTGTCCTTTCTGACCCAGTTCGATCGCTAACTCGAGAACCGATTTGATCACGTCCGGGTCGGCCCGGGATTTGACGAACAGATCGTAGATTCCGGTATGGGTCTCCGCATCCGCCCGAACGCGGGAGACCGTATCGATTCCGTCGCTGAAGATGCTCGTCGCACAGGCGAGTTCGTCACCGTCTTCGATCACCCCCTGTTCGATGGCGCCTTCGAGACCGAAGCGGATCCGTTCGGTGATATCCTCGAACGCGAGGGGGAGTTCGACGAACGTCTCCGCACCCACGGTATTTTCCGTTCCGACGACGATCACGTCGGCCTCGTCGACGGCAGCGACCTCCTCGTAGAACGAACCGCTCGGCGAGAAGAGTACGACGGCATCGACGTTCGCAAAGAGATCCCCGAACACGTCGTCTAACCCGACCATTAGTCATACAACCCGGTCGTGCCCGAATAAGCGTTTTGGGATGTCTGACGTGTGTCATCCGATTATCTTCAGCAGTGCCGAAACACTCAGTAATCGACATAATTCCGGTCGATACGGCCGTCAGTGCCAGAGTCGCGGATTCGGTATCCCTCGAGAGCACACGAAATTCCACACGGGCCGCTCGCTCGAACCTCGGCCCCATCCGCCGTCATCGACGGAGCGTCTCAGCCACGCACTCGCTTTCGACGTTCTCTGCGAAGGGACGCGTCCGTGTCAAACCCACGGAGGCGACGTGTACGTCGCTGTCTCGAACTTCTCCGGCCAGACGACTTCCTGAACGCCGTTGCCGTTTTCGTCCGTCTGCCACTGGAAGAAGATCGATCCGGAGTGGTCGTCGTTCTCGGGATCGAACTTTCGGTCGTGTGGATATCGGCTCGAACCGTCGTAGTAGCTAATGGTCCCCGTCGTCCCCGGAACCTCGAGCGACTCGAGTTCGGCGATGACGGCCTCCGTGTCGAACGCGCCGGCTCGTTCGACGGCTTCTGCGTATGCGACGATCGAATCGTACATGTTGTACGACGTATAGATCGGCTCGTCACCGCCTGATTTCGACCGATACCGGTCGACGAAATCCTGGGTGCGCGGTGTCAGTTCGCTCGTCGCGGTCGCCGACGTCTGCGTGAACGTAAACCGGGGCGCTGCGTCGAGGTTCTCGTAGTAGTCCGGGTACTGGAGTCGGACGTGCGTTCCGCCGAACTCGAACGCGCGCGTCTCTCGGGCCCACTGTGTGACGGCCTCGTCACCGGTGTGGCCCATCACGACCCACATGACGTCGACGCCCGCTTGCTCGGCGTCGTCGTAAATCGAGCCGAAATCGTCTCTTGCGGGCTGATACCGGTGGCTGTACGGGATCTCGAATCCCAACTTCGGGAGCTGGTCCTCGAACGTCGAAACGATCCCCTCGGTCCACGGATATCCTTCCACCAGGAGCCCGACCGACTGCCACCCCTGCTGTGGCCCCATATTTTGAAGGAACGCAAACTGGTTTTCGATCAACTGCTCGGTGTTGACCGGTCCGGTTCGGAAGTGATATTTGTATTTCTCGTACTCCTCGTCGATGCGTTTCGTTGGCGTGAGCGATTCGGACCCCGTCGTGAAATGGAGCAGTTGCTGCTCGGCGAAATCGTCGATGAGGTAATCGAGCACCGTTCCCGTCGAAATTCCCATCGTCACGTCGACGTCCTCCTCAAGCACCAGCCGATGGTAGCTCCGCCGTGCCTCGAGCGGACTCGAGTCCGTCTCCGCCGTACTAACGGTCACGTCGCGACCGCGAATCCCGCCGTTCTCCTCGAGTGTTTCGGCCGCCACCTCCGCTGCGGTACTCTGAGCCGGTCCGGTTCCGCCGGTCAGAACCCCGATTTTGACCGCTCCCGAATCGCCGCCGGTGCCGGTGAGACTGCTGAGACAGCCGGCGAATGCCGTTCCGAGAGCGCCGGTGGCGGCCGCTCCCAGTAGCCGTCGTCTGCTCGTACGAGACGTCCGCGCCGCCAGAACCGTCGACCGACTGTTAGATTCCACGCCGAGAGATTCGTTTTCGAAGGGAGGAGCCATCGATATCGCTACGACTCGCCGAGCTTTCTTAAATTATCTGACTTCGATGGGTTATCCCTCCGGGTAATTCGTTGAAATACATATTGTAGCGATAGTTACAAGCAAGGGACACGATCTCGACTATCCAGTTTGCGTATCGACTACCGACGACGAGGACTGTTCGTCATCCAGGCCGTCGGTCCGCTTCTGGGGAGCACAGCAACGCGGCCGTGATTTGGGTTTTGGCACCGCTGGCGAACTCCGAGTCCGGTGGTGCCTCCGAAAACCGATGTTCGACGCGTCTCAGCGGGCTCGGCGCAGCGACCACCGCCGGTCAGGTGTCGTGATCAGCGCGCTCGCGTTCGAAGGCGGACGGAGCGGGTCCGAGTACCGACAACACCCCGCCACCACGACGCGTGACCATCGGGACAGCATCGGAGTCAGTGCCGCAAGCGTCGGCCTCGGTCGCGATTTCGCCCCCGCTCGAGCCAGCGCCGTCGTGGTCGGTCTCGCCGTTTGCGGTCCCGATCAGCCGCCCGATGGACACGGCTTCCGACCGTATTTCGTGCAATCGCCCCTCGACATCGCGTCCCGTTTCCCCCTCGAGCACCCCATTTCGACGCAGTCGTCGTACGTCCACGAGCAACCCCTGCACCGCCGCGTCGATCGCCTCGAGGCGGACGCGGTGTGCTGGCTTCGCTCGAGTTTCCGTGCGGTCTCGAGCAGTCAGGTCGGGCGATGCATCTCGTCGGTCGAGGGTTTCAAGCCCCCGCGAATCGTTGGGTAGCATGGCTTCCGTGGATAGAGACGGGAGCTGACGCAGGTCGGTGGGGTAGCACCGGCCTGCACTTTTGCGGATACTGATTCGGCGTAGCCAGTCCGCCGTCCCGCCATCTCATACAATACAGTAGTATAACAAAAAACTATGCTTTGCAGTTCTATTGACCACCCTTACAAAATTTGAAAACTGCTAGAGCGGTTAGGAGACCTGTTAAGGCGTACCTTCATGCAACTATGCTCAGCATAGCTATACAGATGCGAAAGCGTGCCGAATGGATGACGCGGGCAGACGACGAGATACTCGAGTACCTCTCATCGGAAACTGCTGGCACTCCCAAGGTGATCGCAGATGCTCTCGACCGGAATAATGATTATATCGGGACTCGCTGCCGCAAACTCGCCTCCTACGGGTTACTCGAGCGTCCGTCTCGAGGCTTCTACGTGATCTCCGAGGAAGGGAACTCGTATCTCGAGGGGGAACTCGACGCGAGTACGTTGTCGGAAACTGACGGCTAATCACCGGCAGACGGCGTAAGTAAACTGCGATACAATTAAAGCGCGAACATGCCTCCCTGACCGTCAACGGCCACTTCTGGATGTTCGTTCCGTTTCTGCCGGCCAGGGGCGGATCTGGTGGGCTCAGACGGACGGATTGCATGCGCATTCGGAGCGCCGCTCGTCGATGCTCGAGGAATACAGATTTCGGCTCCGCCTCACGGAATGGCATCTCGAGTGCGTGAGACGGAACTCGAACACCACCACGGCAACTCGAGTCGGTGTGCTCGTCTTCTCTCATGCGACTTCTTGGCACGAGACAACTCCGCGAAATCACTCGAAGAAGCATGCGCGGGACCGGATTCGAACCGCGAGTACTTCGCTTCGCACGTCCTCTGGGCCGCGAACCCGCTCCTGCTCCTTCACTCGTGTTCTCGCTCCGCTCGAAAACTCGTTTCAGTGCGCGGGACCGGATTCGAACCACGTGAAGACGGATGTACTCGCTCACGTCGTTCGCTGCGCGCACTGCGACTTCCAGGGTTTGAATCCGCTGACCGCATTCTCTGCTCATGGATTTGTTCGCGGAGAATGCGCGGGACCGGATTCGAACCACGTGAAGACGTGCTCGCTACGCTGCGCGCGTCTTCCCTACTTCGAACCGGCCGACGATTGCTGTCGCTCGCGGATTTGCTCGCGACAGCAATGCGCGGGACCGGATTCGAACCGGCGGACCCCTACGGGACAGCGTCCTAAGCGCTGCGCCGTTGGCCTAGCTTGGCTACCCGCGCGCATCCTCGAGTTTTCACGATTCGAGTAAGAACCTGTCGGTCTGCGCCGTCGGTTCGCCTTACCCGTGTTTCACCGGTTCTTCGGGCGACCAGTCCGGCGGCACGATAAACGTCACGTGTTCGGGGTCCCGAAGCTGGTGTAATTCGGCAGCCTGTTCGGCCAACGACCGCTCCCGATACGGCATCTCGAGCCCGCAACCGGTACAGACGAGTTTGCAGGTTGGCTCTTTCATGGGGATGCAAACCGACGTCGATCGACGGCGCCAGGCGCTCCTTCGGGTGACGCAGGGTTTAGTAGTCGTCTCCTAGTGAAATCGATGGAGAACGGCCGGTTTTCCAAGTCATTCGTAGTTGAACGTTGCCTTCGGTAGTACGCTATTGGCGACTCCGCGGCGTCTCACTCGGCCAATCGATCAGCAGCGTCGTCTCGACCGTAGATTTATCCCCACCGATCCGATACTCGCGGGTATGCACAGCGCCCGGGATCGCGTCGAATACGAACCGTGGCTCGAGGAACTCGAGACCGTCGCCGATCGGTTGGATCTCTCGCCGGATGCGCGGTCTTGTGCCATCGATCTTTTCCTCGCCGACGTCCCTGCGTCCGATCGATCCAAGCGTGCGGTCCTCGCCGCAAGCGTTTACGCTGGTTCGCTCGTCGCCGGTGACGGCCGCACACAGGGTGCTGTCGCCGACGCTGCAGACGTCTCACGATTGTCGATTCAATCACGCTGGAAGGAGTTGCTCGAATCCGCGGGGCTCGAACCGCCGCGATGGTAACGATCACGTACGCTCGACCGTTTCGGAGGCCAGTGACGTACTGATTCGGTGTACGTATCCGTTACGAGAATGAAATGAACGACGGACGGAGTCAATAACCGATGGATATTGCCACCGGGTTGACATCGCAATCAAACGAACCGTCCGCGGGCAGATCGCCGCCGACGCTCAGCGCGTTTCAGTGGTCGACGATGTTCCCGTGTTCGTCGATTTCCCCGTTGACGATCCGCGTACTCGAGATGATGTCGCCGTCGTCGGCCCGGAGGTGCGGAACGACGATGACGTCCAGGGGGTCGTGGCCGCGCTCGGTTCGGATTTCGTTAATGCGCCGCCCACCCTCCTGCGTTTCGGGAGAGACGACGAGGTAGTCGAACTGTGGTTCGGTCGCGATTCCCGTCGGCTTCTCGAGTTTCCGAACTTGGAACTCGCGGTCGTATTCGGCCGCGATTGCGTCGAGTTCGGTCTCGAGGTTCCGTTTACGTTCGTCGTACGATCTCACTCGTCGTTCGACTGCGCGTGTCTTGGGCGCGAGTTCGTCGCTGGTCAGCCCCACAGTCACATCTCCGAGTTCGAATGCCCGTTCAAACAGCCGTCTGTGGCCGTCGTGAACGGGGTCGAAGGTCCCACCAAGCGCGACGTCCATATCCCTCCTCACATGCCCGGTGCTATAAAACGGTCGAATCGAACTATTTGTTCGCCGAGACGAATTGCAATCCGACTGTTAGTTGATATCGACAGATGTCGAAAGATCCCTTCGCATCGTTTTAGTAGTCGCCCGCAGTGTCCCCGATATGGGATTAGACGAGGACTCACTGGAGTACCATCGGACGGACCCACCGGGGAAGATCGAGATATCGACGACGAAACCGACGAATACGCAACGCGACCTGTCGCTTGCGTACTCGCCGGGCGTCGCTGCGCCGTGTCTCGAGATCGACGACGACGAGACGGATGCCTACTCGTACACGGCGAAAGGAAATCTCGTGGGCGTCGTCTCCAACGGATCGGCCGTCCTCGGACTCGGCGATATCGGTGCGCAAGCGTCCAAACCCGTTATGGAGGGGAAGGGCGTCCTGTTCAAGCGCTTCGCCGACATCGACGTTTTCGACATCGAACTCGACGAGGCCGATCCCGACAAACTCGTCGAAGCCGTCAAGATGATGGAACCAACCTTCGGCGGCATCAATCTGGAGGACATCAAAGCGCCGGAGTGTTTCACCGTCGAGGAGCGTCTGCGCGAAGAAATTGACATTCCAGTCTTCCACGACGACCAACACGGGACGGCGATTATTTCCGGTGCTGCGCTGCTCAATGCCGCAGATATCGCCGGAAAAGATCTCGAGGACCTGGAGATTGCCTTCTCGGGCGCCGGTGCAAGCGCTATTGCGACCGCCCGGTTCTACGTTTCTCTCGGCTGTAAGAAGGAGAATATCACGATGTGTGACTCTTCGGGGATCATCACCGAAGAGCGCGCGCGACGGGGCGAAGTAAACGAGTACAAACAGCAGTTCGCCCGTGACGTTCCCGAAGGTGACCTCGCTGACGCGATGGAGGGCGCGGACGTCTTCGTCGGCCTCTCGATCGGCGGCATCGTCTCCGAAGAAATGGTCCAGTCCATGGCGTCCGATCCCATCGTCTTCGCGATGGCCAATCCCGATCCGGAAATCGACTACGAGGTGGCCAAAGAGGCCCGCGACGACACCGTCATCATGGCGACCGGGCGCTCGGATTATCCCAACCAGGTCAACAACGTCCTCGGCTTCCCCTTTATTTTCCGCGGCGCGCTCGACGTGCGTGCCACCGAAATTAACGAGGACATGAAGGTCGCCTGCGCCGAGGCGCTGGCCGAACTCGCTCGCCAGGACGTTCCGGATGCGGTCGTCAAGGCCTACGGAGACGACCCCATCCAGTACGGTCCCGACTACATCATTCCGAAGCCCGTCGATCCTCGCGTCCTCTTTCGCGTCGCGCCGTCGATCGCCGAGGCCGCGATGGAGTCGGGTGCCGCCCGCACCGAAATCGACCTCGAGGAGTACGAAGAGCAACTCGAGGCGCGGCTGGGCAAGTCCCGAGAGATGATGCGCGTCGTCCTCAATAAAGCCAAGAGCGACCCGCAGACAGTCGCGCTCGCCGAGGGCGAAAACGAGAAGATGATCCGAGCGGCATACCAGATTCAGGAGCAGGGGATCGCGCTACCGATCCTCATCGGTGACGAAGATGAGATCAAGGGCACAGCCGCGAATCTCGGGCTGGACTTCGAACCGACCGTCGCCGACCCGTCCATCGGCGATTACGAGGAGTACGCCGACAGACTCCACGAACTTCGCTCTCGCAAGGGCATTACGCGGAGCGAGGCAGGCGAACTCATCGAGCATGATACGAACTACTTCGGCAGCGTGATGGTCGAACGGGGCGACGCCGACGCGTTGCTCACGGGACTTTCCCACCACTATCCGTCGGCACTCCGACCGCCGCTGCAGGTGATCGGAACCGACGAGGACGTCGACTATGCTGCGGGCGTTTACATGCTCGCGTTCAAAAATCGCGTGATCTTCGTCGCCGACGCGACGGTCAATCAATCTCCCGACAAGGACGTTCTCGCCGAAGTTACCAAACAGACCGGCAAGCTCGCACGTCGATTCAACGTCGAACCCCGCGCTGCCTTGCTTTCCTACTCGAACTTCGGGAGCGTCAACAACGAAGCTACCCGGAAACCACGCAAGGCAGCCGCCATGTTACAGGACGATCCCGAGATCGACTTCCCCGTCGACGGTGAGATGCAAGCAGACACGGCCGTCGTCGAGGATATTCTCGAGGGAACCTACGGCTTCTCCGAACTCGATGAGCCCGCGAACGTGTTGGTCTTTCCCAACCTCGAGTCGGGCAACATCGGCTACAAGCTGCTCCAGCGCCTCGGCGGCGCGGACGCGATCGGTCCGATGCTCGTCGGGATGGACAAACCAGTCCACGTCCTCCAGCGCGGCGACGAGGTCAAAGACATCGTTAACCTGGCTGGCGTGGCGGTCGTCGACGCCCAACAGGAGTAAGAGAGGAGACGAAACGGACCGTGCACGAGCCAGTCGCTGACCGCCGCGATGGCGGTTCCACACGAAAGTCGCATGATGCGTCCTCAGAGCGGCCGGATCGGACCGCTGTCGGTACCGGTGTGAGCAGGCGATTGCTCCTTCGCGCTGCGGGAGCGTCCGGTATCGTCGGTCTGGCCGGTTGTATCGGACGACAGTATCGATCGCCACCGGATTGCGACCCCGTCGCTGCCGACGCCGCGACCGGTGATGGATACGTTCCGCTCCCGGCGGACGACGACATCTCGATGTTTCGTCGCGGATTGCGCCGTTACGGCTACTATCCTGACGAAGTCGTCCCGTCGTCCGTCCGAGTCGACTGGTCCGTCCCGGTCAACCGCATCGGTCACACTGCGGCCAAGTCGACGCCCCGACCGACGCCGGACGGCGAGACGATTCTCATCGCGAGTGACACCGGTCACGTTCACGCCGTCGAACCCGACGGCGATCACCGCTGGCAAATCGAGACGGGTGCCGCCCGAAGCCTCGGCTTTCACGGGACGCCAACGATCGTCGAGGATACCGCCTACATCGGCGGCTACGACGGCGAACTCTACGCTATCGACATCGCGACCGGCGACCGGATCTGGCATACCCGAACCCGGGAGTTCGGCGATGCGATCGCGATCGGCTCGAGCCCTGCGTACGTGGACGGAAATCTCTATTTGCTCACCGAACACAAGAACCCGGCCAGCGGTGCACTGTGGGAAGTCGACGCCGAAACCGGGAATCCGACCTGGAGCGACGACCGCATCTGGGGGATGCCCCATCCCTCGCCCGCGATCGACTGCGAGGCCGGCCGACTCGTCACGGGCTCGAACGACGGCGTCGTCTACTGCTGGGAGTTCCCCTCGCTCGAGTTCGCCTGGTCGTTCCAGGCCGGCGGCGGGGGCGGTCCCGACGGCGAATCGATGGCAGATGGAACGTTCCGTCTTGGTGCCCAGATCAAGGGAACGATCCCCGTCTACGACGGCGGGGCGTTCGCCGGCTCGTGGGATGGCCGGTTCTACCGTCTCGATCTCGCCGACGGCAGCGAGGAGTGGTCGGTCGATACGGGTGACGTGGTCATGTCGAACCCGGCTGTCGATCCCGATGAGGGAATCGTCTACGTGGGTGGCGACGACCATTACGTCCGCGCGCTCGATACAGCGACTGGTGACGAACTGTGGTCGACGAACGTGGGCGGCCACATCATCGGCTCTCTTACGGCGACCGCCGAGACGATCCTCGTCGGCTCTTACGACACCCACCTCTATGCTCTCGACAGGACCACCGGCGAGCCACGCTGGCGGGTCGAAAACCGCGGTCACGTTACGAGCGGTGCGATCCCCCGCGACGGCCGGATCTATTACGCCGAGCGCGGCGTCTTTACGAACTACTACGACGAAGACGAAGAGACGGTGCTCGAGGAACCCGGTCGGGCGTACTGTCTGGTTTCCGCCGAATAAGCGGTTCGTAACGCGGCTCGAGACCTCGCCGCTACGGTCTCCCGGTTGGTTGCCGAGAACGAAGTCACCGGCTGAGCGAGTGTGCCGGCGACGGTGTGGAGACCGACGACGTCCGTTGGAACGGAAATAGGTGTAGGTGTGGTCTCGTCGACGGGGTAAACGACAGCTTGGAAGACCCGCCGCGTGTTCCAGTGCTTTCGAGCAGTAGTGTGGATGTACGCGCGTCTTGGCTGCGCCCTCGACAAAATTTCGGAGCAGTGCATTCAAGTATGCGCCCGGTTTTTTACCGGGTATGCAAGATCAGGGACGCTCTACGCGAAAGCGAACCGGAGGTCGACTGAAGAACGTTCGAAAGCGCCGAAAGGACGAACTCGGTCGTCTGCCGACGGAGACGCAGGTCGGCGAACCGCGCTTCCGAACCGTCGACGTTCGCGGCAACGGGACGAAGACTCGCGCACTCGCGACGAACGTTGCGAGCGTCAACGAAGGCGGCGAGACGATCACGGCGGACATCGAAGACGTCGTCGAGAACGACGCCAATCCGAACTACGTCCGACGGAACATCATCACGAAAGGCGCCATCATCGAAACCTCGGAAGGTGAGGCTCGCGTCACGTCTCGCCCCGGTCAGACCGGACAGGTAAACGCCGTTCTCGTCGAATAACGCGACTTCGTTCGCGGTTTTGTACCCGATACCTGTGAGCTACGGCTCCGCGAGCGCAACGATATTACCGTAGTCGTCACCGAATCCGAACACCCCATCGGCCACCGCGACTGATCCCGATATGGCGTCTTCCGCGTCGTCGCTCCAGCGCTTCGACCCGTCCGAGCCGTCGAGCGCGTAGAGTTCTTTCTCCCAGGTACCGACGTAGAGGACCCCGTCCGCGACGGTCGGGGACCCGCCGAAGCGGCCGACGTTCGATTCCCAGCGTCGATCCCCGTTCGCGACGTCGTGACTTTGAACGTAAACGGTATCGTCCACGACGGTCGGTCCTCCGCCGACCGGCCCAGCCGCCCGGAACGTCCAGCGTTCGGACCCGTCGGTCGGCGACAGCGCATAGAGGTTACCGTCGCCACAGCCGATGTAATGGGTCCCATCGACTATCGCGGGACTCGTTCGGGCCGAGGCGGGAAGATCGGTCGTCCAGTGCGGATCGCCGGTTGCGGCGTCGAGTGCGTACAGAGACGAGTCGCCATTCCCGACGAACACCGTTCCGTCGACGACGGCTGCCGGTGAGAGGATACTCCCACCGGTGTCTACCGTCCACTCGAGGCTGCCGTCCGCGATCGACAGCGCATACAATGTGTTGTCCCAGCTGCCGACGTACGAATGTCGTCGACGATTACCGGACTCGCAGTAACCCGGTCCGTCGCGGTAGCGGAACCGATCGGTTCAGGGGATTTCTTCGGGCCGACGCCGGTACCCGGAGTGCCCGTGTTCGCGACGTCGTACTGAGGCGTCGGCCACGCCGCGACTTCGGTACCGTCGGAACCGCCGTTGACGCAGGTATCTGCCCCGTCGCTCCCGGTCGATCCGGTGTCGGACCCGCTCGGATCATCGGAATCGGATCGTGCCAGGCAACCGGCGATCGATGACGCCACGCACCCCAGAAGCCCGAGTGCAGCGCGTCTGCTTGCTCCCTCGCCGTTCATAGTTTCCGTCAAAACGGAAACTATTTAGTTTTCCTGACTATTCGGGTTCCGTTCCCGGTCGAGGTGCGGCCTTTTGCAGCGCCGTTTCGGCGACGTTGCCACCGTAGTCTGCGCTTCGCGACAGCGAGTCGACGATCAGTCCGATCGACTGGGCCTGTGCGGGTTCCAGCTCGCGGAGCATGTCGTCTATCTGTCGCGTGTGTTCGTCGATCTCGAGGACGGCTGCGAGAGCTTCGTGACCGAGTCGGGCGGCTTCGTCAGCGTCGTCGGCGAACAGCGCATCCATCGACTGCTCGAAGACGGTCGCTGTTTCGGCGTGAAGTCCGTGGAGGGCGTCGGCGACGTTAGCGGGGAGTTCATCGAGTTTGAGGGCGATATCGCTGATCTTGACCGCGTGGTCTGCGATCCGCTCGAGTTGGCGGGCACTCGAGTGAAAGTCGAAACAGTCCTCTCGGGAGACGCCGAGTTCTTCAATCGCTCGGGGTGAGCGCAGCGTGGCACGGAAGATTCTGGAGACAACCAGCCAGAGGCGGTCGACGTCGTCGTCGCGCTCGATGACGTCGTATCCGATGTCGTCGTCGTTCTCGATCAACGCGGTCACAGCGTCCTCGAGCATCGACTGAGCGATCAGTCGCATTCGAGTGACGGCATTGACAATCGACAGCTCCGACGAGTCGAGCAGATCCTGAATGATCATGCTGTCGCTGGTTTCTTCGAGGACCTCGACGCCGATGAGACGCTGGGTCGCAGTACGGATCGCGCTGCGTTGCTCGGTCGTGATCCGGCCGGCTTGCAGTCTGATGATGTCGAAGCCGCTTACGTACATCGTCATCACGGCTCGCTCCAGTTGTTCTCCCTCGAGCCCCGAGACGTCGAGGGCACCTTCCTCCCGACGCGTCTCACGTTCGGGAGTCAGGAGAAGTTCGTCTCCTTCCGGGTAGAATTCGACGGTCGTTCCGCTACTGACGCCGTTCTCGGTTGCCCACGTTTTTGGAAGCGAGACCGTGAACGTCGACCCACCTGTCACCTGCACCTTTCGCGTCTCCATACGAGCGGATTCCAACTGCAACAATATAAATCCACTAGTCTATAGAGATATTCGAATCCCCCGAATAATCTCCTGAAGGGCGGTTTTTGACGGTTTTAGATATACACGATTTCGTAACTCTCCATCGACAACTGTACCCTAATATATCTATATATAGATTTGTGCGGTCGAGCGACCTCGTTTTGGAGTGCGGTTACCGAACCGGCTTCTCTGAAAACCGGTGACAGAGCGGATCGACGGCTGGGTTGCTCGGACCGGAGCCGTCGACGGTGACCGCGGCAAATCTGACACTTTCACCGCGGATATCTTCGGCGTCGTCGAGGTCCGCCCGACTGTTCGAGGGAGCTTCGATATTTCGCTGTTCACGGCGGGAACGGTGTCGACCCAGCACGACGCTCGATTGCACCACAGCACTCGACTACCGCGCGTCCTCCAGGTCGACGAACGCTCGCGCGTCTGCTGTCAGCCAGGTGGTCACCCGCTCGGCTTCGGGGCACTCTCGCGGCACAATCGTGCATCGATTGGGCCTGTCCTCGTAGCGAACGACAACCGACTCGAGATCGGTTTTATCGCTCGAATACTGCGTGGCCGCGGCCAGTCGCTGTCGGGTGGACTGATCGTCGTAACCGCCGGTTGATCCGTTCATGATTTCGGGTAGTAGGTCCCGTACCTGAACACAGCGACGATACCTACTAAGTCACTGCTAATTGTGCTATTGAGCCGTCAGTATCGGTGTTAACCCCTCCGTAGCGACCGTACCCTCGTCCGCTGCACCATTGGCACTGCTCTCGTCGGACGGTCTGCCCCCGGGGCCAGTGTGAGTGTTCTCCCTGGTATCAGAGTCGTCAGCGTCGGTAGCCGCATCAGAGTCGTCAGCGTCGGTAGCCGCATCAGAGTCGTCACGTCAACGACCGTATCAGAAGCGTGAGTTTCGTCGGGTGGACGCGATCGATTCTCGTCGACTTCCGTCTCGGATGCCTCGAGTTCCGCCCTCTCCGAAGTCCGTTCGTTACGGTCCATGCCTCCTCCGGTCGCCGACGAACACGACGAGGTCGTTCGCGGCGAGGTCGAGTACCTCCAGTAGCGCTTCGAGCGAATCAAGACAGCCGTGAATGTCACCGACGATGCAAACGTTGCCCCGGTTTTCGAGAGTGATGTGCCGGTGATGGAACGGTACCGTGTCGCCGAACGTGGTGATATCGGTCGTCACGCGGTGTGCTCTGAAATAATTCCGCAAGACCGGATAAGTCGTTTATATGTTCCATATCCGTTCCTATATGGTGACATATATCCGGCGACGAGAGACGCGTCGGTGACTGCTCTGGGCGGAGCAGTCGATTATTCTGGCCGACACATCGAGTATTTCGGGGCGAAGACCTCGGGCCATCCGAGCCGAGATGCGGGGTTTCTTTAGGGCCGACGACTCAGCACGGATATGTACGTCGTCGTCAACGCAGCCGTGAGCGCGGACGGCAAGCTCTCCTCGCGCCGCCGCGACCAACTCGCGATTAGCGGCGACGAAGACTTCGCGCGGGTTGATCGTCTCCGGGCCGACAGCGACGCCGTCGTCGTCGGTGTCGGAACCGTCCTCGCAGACGATCCGCATCTCACGGTCAAAGACGAGCAACTACGTGACCGACGCCGCGAGAACGGACGATCGGCGAATCCCGCACGGGTGGTCGTCGATTCGAACGGTCGGACGCCGATGGATGCCGCGATCCTCGACGACGCGGCGACGACCTATGTCTGCTTGAGCGAGAACGCGCCGGTCGAACGCCGTGCGGACCTCGCCGACCGCGCCCAGTTACTTACGGCGGGAGACGATCGGGTCGACCTCCTGGGCGCGTTCGCGACGCTGCAGGAACAGGGCCTCGAGCAAATCATGGTCGAAGGGGGCGGAGAACTCATTTTCTCCCTTTTCGAGGCCGGCCTGGTCGACGAGCTACGCACGTTCGTCGGTCCGAAAATAGTCGGCGGCCGCGACGCACCGACGCTCGCAGACGGCGAGGGGTTCGTCGCCGAGTTTCCGATGCTCGAACTCGAAGAATTCGATCGGCTCGACGGGGGAGTCTTGCTCACCTGGTGCGTCGAGGGCCGGTAGACGATCTGGAGGAACCGCGTAGCAGGGTGTTCGTTATTCGAACTCCGGCTCTCGGTCCTCGACGAATGCCGCCATTCCTTCGCGCTGATCGTGCGTCCCGAAGAGGCTCGCGAAGGCGCGTTTCTCGTATTCGAGTCCGCTCGCCTGCCCTCCTTCGTATCCCTGATTGATCGCCTGTTTGGCGGTTTGCATCGCGAATGCCGGCTTCGCAGCGATTCGATCGGCCAGTTCGGCGGCGACGTCTGTGAGCTCATCGTCGGGAACGACCTCGCCGAACAGACCCGCCTCAGCAGCGGAGTCGGCGTCGAGACGGTCGCCGAAGAAGATCATCCGACGCGCGGTTTCGTCGCCGACGAGACGCGGCAGCCGCTGGGTGGCGCCCCAACCGGGGATGATCCCCAGATCGATTTCGGTGTTGCCGATCAACGCTGACTCGCTCGCGACCCGCAGGTCACAGGCCAGCGCCATCTCACAGCCGCCACCGAACGCGTATCCGTTGACAGCGGCGATCGTCGGGGCGGGGAACGCCTCGAGCGCGTCGGTGACGTCGTGGCCGAGTTCCCCCCATTCCTGTGCCGCTTCCGCGGAGAGGTCCCGCATATACTTGATGTCTGCACCGGCGATGAACGAATCGCCGGCCCCCGTCAGAACGAGCGCGCGAGCGCCGTCGGTCGCCGCCTCCTCGATCGCTTCGCCCATCGCCTCGAGCGTCGCGACGTTCAACGCGTTGAGTGCGTCGGGTCGGTCGACGGTTAGCGTTGCGACGTCTCCCTCCCATTCGAGTCGAACTGTTTCCCAGGACATGTCCCGGCGTTTCGCGGCCACGTTCAAATCTTTTCGGACCTGCTGCGAATTGAAAGGCTGAAGATGGAGCCGACGAGCGAGCGTCTCTTCCCGTCACATCTTTGCTCGAGGATGTCCTACAGTTCGCTATGGAACGAGCCACGTTCGGCGGCGGCTGTTTCTGGTGTACCGAGGCAGCGATGAAAGAACTCGAGGGCGTCGCGTCGGTCACGTCCGGTTACGCAGGCGGACATGCCGAGGACCCGTCCTATCGTGAGGTCTGCTCCGGGACTACGGGACATGCAGAAGTCGTGCAGGTGGAGTACGATCCGGACGTGATCGGATACGACGAACTACTGGCCGTGTTTTTCGCCACGCACGACCCGACCCAACTGAACAGACAGGGGCCGGACGTGGGCACCCAGTACCGCTCTATCGTGCTGTATCACGACGAGACCCAGCGGGAACGTGCCGAAGCCTACCTCGACGCGCTTGACGACGAGTACGACGACGACGTAGTGACGGAACTCGAGCCCCTCGAAACGTTTTACCGCGCCGAAGAAACGCATCAGGACTACTTCGAAAAGAATCCGAACGACGCGTACTGCACGATGCACGCTGCCCCGAAAGTCGAGAAGGTCCGGGAGAAGTTCCGGGAAAAGGTCGCCGCTGATCAGTAGCGCAGCTAACTTGCGTTCACTCGAAAGATTCGACTTGAATACCGGCCCGGTTGTGATCCTCGTAAACGTGTCTCTGGACAAGCTCGGCTCCGAGAACGTCGTCACCACCGAATGAGACCGCGAACTCGAGGAACTATCGACGCGGTTGGACGTGGAAAACGTCGGTTCGATCGTCGTCACGGAGGGCGACGATCCCGTCGGGATAATCACCGACCGTGACGTCGCGCACACGATACACGAACACGACGACGTCGAGTCGGTGTCGGTCGAGTCGGTGTCGGTCGAGTCGGTGTCGGTCGAGTCGGTGTCGGTCGAGTCGGTGTCGGTCGAGTCGGTGTCGGTCGAGGAGGAACTGACCGAGGATCCGTCGACTGTCCACGAAGACGACGATCCGATCCCGGTCTCGGACGATCAAAGAACACAACGTCCGTCGCTTCCCGATCGTGGATGACGACGGCGAGCTGACGGGAATAGCCACGCTCGACGATCTGGTCGCGACTATCGGTGAGGAACTCGAAAACGTCTCGGAAACGATTGACTCGCAGTCCCCAGATTACAGCCCGTAGCACCCGCCGGGTCCGCTTCGAGTCGCGGCGTATCGACCGTTCAGATCGCACAATGCTCTCTTTCTGACAGTCAATCGCGGTCGTGACGAGTGATAGCAACGAGGACCGAGCGATAGCGGGGTAAACCTATGTCCGGCCGGCTGCCCTCGTGAGATTATGGACAGTTCCATTGACGTCCTCGTGATCGGCGGCGGTGCAACGGGAGCGGGGATCGCACGCGACCTCGCGCTCCGAGGCGTCGACGTGACGCTCGTCGAACGCGACGGGCTTGCCGCGGGCGCATCGGGCCGCTCACACGGTCTGCTTCACAGCGGCGCTCGCTACGCCGAAGCCGACGGTCCGGAGGCTCGTGCGTGTCTCGAGGAGAGTCACACCCTGCGACGAATCGCGGGAGCGTGTATCAGAGAGACGCGAGGGCTCTTCGTTCAGTTGGCTGCCGACGACCCGGCGTACTTCGAGGCGAAGCGACGCGCGTGTGACGACGCTGGGATTTCGACTGAAGTCGTCGACGCTGGCGCAGTTCGCGAGACGATACCTGACGTCACCGACGATCTCGAGCGAGCGATGTGGGTTCCGGACGGCGTGGTCGTTCCGTCGCGGTTGGTCGCGGCAAACGCAGCGGACGTGAGCGAACACGGCGGCCGGATTCGGACGCACGCACCGGTCAGGTCGATGACTCGCGAGGATGATCGGATCGCGAGCGTTGCGCTCGGGGGCGAGGTCGACCGGACCGTTCGCCCGCGCTACGTCGTTAACGCGACCGGACCCCATGCCGGCCGCATCGCGGACATGGCCGGCGTCTCGGTCGCGATGCGGCCGACCCGCGGCGTCATGGTCTCGGTTGCCTACGATGGCCTCGGACCGGTTCTCAACCGGTGTCGCGAACCCGCGGACGGAGATATCATCGTCCCTCACGACGGCGAAGTCGTCCTCGGGACGACGAGCGTCGCCGTCGAGGACCCGGACGACTACGAACGGGCGAACTGGGAGGTCGAGCGTACGATCGAGGAGTGTGCAGCGATGCTCCCGCCGGTCGCCGACGCCGACCGCGTGCGGACGTGGTGGGGTGTCCGACCGTTGTACGAACCCGACGAAGCCGCTCGTGGCGGGCGCGGAATTTCCCGCGGCTTTCACCTGCTCGACCACGCCGACGACGGACTCGCGAACTGTTGTAGCATCGTCGGCGGGAAATTGACCACGTACCGGAAGATGGCCGAAGCGACGGCGGACCTCGTCTGTGATCGACTCGGCGTCGACGCCGACTGTTCCACGGCAGATCGGCAGCTTCCGGCCGTGACGGATCCGACCCAGCTCGACGCGTTCGTCGAGCGGTTCGACGGGCAGGGACCGACGGATTCAGATATCGTCGATCGGACCGACCCACCGTAGGCTATCGGCAAGGGCCGCCGGCGGCACTCCTCCTCCCGGTTTCCGATCAGGTACGATCGAAGCGTTTCCGTCGAACGAATAGCGGCCTCGAATACGGTCGGATCGACCGCGTGCTCTGGGAGGTCGTGTGCGGCTGCTGGATAAACTCGCGAATCGCGGGAGTATCGGGTACCCGGATCGTTTTTCGACGCGAGCCATCACACGGCGAGTCAGTTCGTAGCGGCCCCATAACCGAGTCCCGTCACCGAATGAGACTGACGCGAATCGGTGCACGGAACGCGACAGCCTCGGTTACGCTCCCGAGCAGAATGCGAGCGTCCTCCTCGCGACCGTGACTGCCCATGATGATCTGATCGACGTCGTTGTCCGTCGCGTACTCGACGATTTCCTTGCTCGGGTTTCCGGTGACCGTCTCGAGCGAGAGTTCCGTCTCGTACTCCGCGGCGAGGTCCCGTGCGTCCGCCAGAAGGTCGGTGGCGAGTTCGTCTGCGCGTTCGTACCACTCGTCGGAACCGTGGATCGGTTCGGTCTCACCGTCGTACGGAACGTCGTACACGCTATACCCCGGTTCGAACGGATCGATGACGTGCAACGCGACGATTTCCGCCTCGGGGTGCTCTTCGAGTGCCGTTTCGAGGGCCAGCTGTGAGAGGGGTGAGCCGTCGATTGGAACGAGAATGCGTTCGGACATCGGTCGTCACTCCACCGTACTGAGAGAAAAAACCGGAGCCCGACCGAACCGGTTCGAACGTCGTCCACCACCGCTCCGATAGTCCGTTACCGTCCACGGGTGCGGGGCCAGCACCGATCAATTCCGTTACGAGTCGTCCTCCTCGAGCGACCTCACCGAGTGTGTTTCAGTGCTCGATTCTTCGAACGTGACGGGAGTACTCACCGCGCCAGGACGATTTCGCTCGGGGTTACCAGAGCGGTAGCCCGAGTAGTGGTCGGTGTTGCGTGTTGTCCGTCGGTGATCTCTTCGAAGACGCGGGGATACGGTCAGAACTCTCGGGTGACGTTAGACCAGAATCCGAGTTCCGCAGACAGATCCACGTCGACGCGTAGTTCGTTGTCGTCGTCGAGGTCGATGGAGATTCGGTTCAGGTTGGCGACGTACCGGGACTTCTGGTGACGTCCCTGACGGACGCCGACGGTTTCTTCTACAAGACCAGCCGTCGTCAGGGAATCGAGTTTGCGGTAGGTCGTCGAAAGCGGCCGGTCGGTCGCGTCGGCGACTTCGTGGACCGTCATCGGCTCCTCGAGCACGGCGATGATCTCCCGGCACGTACCGTCGTCGAGTGCGGCGATCACGCCCTCGAACGTGGGAGCATCGTCCGACGAGGAGAACTCGAGTGTCATGCGCTGAACGCGGGTTGGGAGCGAGGCCTAAAGACACGTTTGGTTGGGGACGTTCCCGCTCCGCGACGGATCGATCGTGGACAACTACATGTGCCGTCGGGCCAACCGGGTGCGTATGAGCGACGACCGGGCCGACGACGCACCGATCGAGAACACGCCGGGACAGGGGCGGACGCCGGAACCGGAGCGCATCGAACCGGCCGCACCGGAAGCGTTCGGCCTCGTCCAGGTATGGTGGGGCGACGGAAAAGGAAAGACGACCGCCACGTTGGGTATGGGCGTTCGGGCTGCGGGCCACGGCTACCGCGTTCACATGCTCCAGTTCATGAAAGGCGGGGCCTCGAGCGTCGAGGCGGTTCGCGGCGAATACAACGCTATCGCCGCGATGCCGGGAATCAGCTACGAGAATCTCGGCCACTACGGCTGGCACGGGATGGCCGATGGGAGCGACGAAAGCGACCACGAAGCCGAGGCTCAGGCCGGCCTCGAGCGCGCTCACGAACTCCTCGGGGCGGCCGACGACGCAGACCTCGGCGAACCGATCGCCCTCGACGCGGATCCCGACTCGGGAATGCACATGCTGATCCTCGATGAGATCCTCTACGCCGCGGATCGTGGCCTCCTTTCGGAGTCCGACGTCCACGACCTGATCGACGCAAAGCCAGCCAACCTCGAGATGGTGCTGTCGGGAAGCCACACCGAACCGGCGTATCTCGCCGAACGCGCCGACCTCATCACGAACGTCCGGAAGGTGAAACATCCGATCGACGACGGCCAGCGGGCGCGACGCGGGACCGAGTTTTGATCGGCTCGCTCAGCGAACGACCGCTCACCGGACGCAGCCATGCCACCGACGCTGTTTTTCTCCCAGTACAGCTATTATGAATTCCTGATAATAGCTCGATGTTCAATGGGTGCAATTCGGGTAGACGCACTGCGAAAGTCCTACGGATCCGTGGAGGCGGTCGCCGATATGAGTTTCACCGTCGAGCGCGGGGAACTGTACGGCTTTCTCGGGCCGAACGGTGCAGGAAAGACCACGACGATACGGATACTGACCGGCCAGATCAATCCTGATTCCGGTGACGTGTCAGTTCTCGACACCGATCCCGTCGCGGAGCCGATCGAGACGCGCCGCCGGGTCGGTATCCTGCCGGAACAGGGGATGCCGCCGAGTTTTCTCACGCCGCGAGAGTATTTCGAATTCGTCGGCGAAGTTCGGAATCTCTCGCCGAAGCGGGTCGAAACGCAGACCGACGCCTGGGCAGCCCGGCTCGGGTTCGAGAGTAAACTCGATACGTTACACACCGACCTCTCGCGAGGCCAGCAACAGAAGGTGATGATCACCCAGGCGTTCATCCACGAGCCTGCCGTGGTCTTCATCGACGAACCGCTCGCGAATCTCGATCCACTCGTCCAGGAACAGGTCAAGCAGTTTCTCGTCTCCTACGCGGCCGGCGACAACGCCGTTTTCGTCTCGACGCACAACATCGACGTCGCAGAAGCGATCTGTACTCGCGTGGGGATCGTTGCCGACGGTCGCCTCGTGACCGAACGATCGTTGACCGGCGACGCTCGGGACGGCAGCGAGGGCGACGAATCGTTGCTCGAGATTTTCCTCGAGCGCGTCGAGGACGAAGACACGAGGGACGTCCCGACACTCGAACGGACGGGCGCACAATGACCGGAACGGGTTCTACGGACCCGACACGGGCTGCTGGCCCGGAACGATCGCGATCGGGTCTGCCCACGAGACGGTTACTCGTGATTCTCTTCCGCGAGGAATGGCGACTCCACACGCAGCTATTCGGCGGCTGGCGGTTCGCTCTATTCCCGTTCGTGATCGCCGCTCTCGCGGTGAGCGCGTCCATCGCGCTCGTCGAGACCGGTTCCACGCCGAGAACGGTAATTGGCGGTCTACACGCGCTCGCGTTCGGCTTCGGTCTCTACAGCGGGACTGCCGGGTTCGCGGGCTCGGACATGCTCGAGAACGTGTTCGGCCGGTTGTCGCTGCTCCTCTCGTCGTCGACGACGCTGCCGCTCTCGCGGCGACGCTTGTTGGGCGCGTTCCTCCTGAAAGACGCGCTATTCTACGGCGTTGCGTTCGTCCTACCGATGGCGCTGTCGAGTGTGCCTCTCGAGGGGGTATCGGTTCGGATGCCGCTCGCGATTGCGGAGCTCTGGCTCTCGCTTTACCTCGTTTTCGCGGCCGGAATGGCGGTCACGGACGCGGCGATCGCCGCTCGAACGCGCGGCGTGCCACCGTGGGCGATCGCGCTGACAGTCGGACTCGGTATCGTCGGCGGCTGGACGATCGGCGGATTCGAGGCTATCCGGTCCGTTCTCGTGCCGATTCGTGGGTCCGCGAGTTCCGTCCTGGTGCTGAGTTCGGCAACCATCGTCGTCGCGGCCACGTCGCTTGCGGCCTACGACCCGACCTACGGCCGCCCGTCGCGCACCTCGGCCGACCGATTCGCCCGTCTTTGCGGAACGGTCCCCACCGATCACGCACCCCTGGTGACGAAGACGCTGCTCGATCTCGCACGCTCCTCCGGCGGGGTCTGGAAGCCGTTCGTTTCGTCGACGATCCTGCTAGCGCTCGTAGCCGCGCTCGTCGGCGTCGTCGATTCGATCACCGGCATTGCGCCCGCGCCGGGGATCTTCTTCGGCGGTGTCCTCGGTCTCTCGGCCTTTACGACCTACAACTGGCTCACGCAGTTCGACTCGCTCGAGGACTACCTCGCGTACCCCGTTTCTATCGAGGCTGTCTTTCGGGCGAAGCGGATCGCGTTCGTTCTCGTCGGCGCACCGACGGCTGCGGCGCCGTACCTTGCGGCTGTCGTCTGGTTCGACGCGACGGTCGTCGATGCCCTCGCAGGGGCGCTGCTGTTAGCCGGCTATGCCCTGTACTACTACGGCCTTACCGTCTACATCGCCGGCTTCGACCCCAACGAGTTCCTCTTCGATGCCGTTCGGTTCGCGACGTTTACGGTCGGCGTCGCCGTCGCGCTCGTGCCGACGCTGGTCGCTGGCTTCGTCGTCGCCCCGCCGTCGGTGGAACTCGCCGTCGCGCTCGGCCTCGCCGGAATTGCGTTCGGCGGTGTCGGTACTATCCTCTCGAATCGCGCCGGAGCGCGCTGGGAAAACCGCTATCGGATGGACTAGCGATTCCCAGTGCCGTCGACTGAGATTCCGGTCGGGAATTTCGACACGCTCGCGGATGCGAACCGACTGCGTCTGGCAGACCGAACCCGACCTGCGTACCTGTGTTGGGTCGCTGCCGTGATGGCAGAACACAACGACGCGGTCCATCGGCCCACCGTCGGAGCGCCACCGAACCGACAGGACGATACCGTCGGCTCGACCACTACAGTCCAACGCGGATGACCAGAACGCTCCTCGTCGCCGGAACTGCGAGCCACGTCGGCAAATCGACGGTCGCTGCCGGCCTCTGTCGGTTGCTCGCCGACCGCGGGATCGACGTCGCCCCGTTCAAGGGCCAGAACATGAGTAACAACGCTCGAGTCGTCGTTCGGCCGGATACCGACGGCCGGCAGCCCGACGATGCCGATGACAGTTCCGGCGACGCTGCAAGCGACAAATCCGACGATCGATGGGGCGAGATCGGCGTCTCCCAGTTCGTCCAGGCTCGAGCGGCCCGCACGACGCCGACGACCGATTGCAACCCGGTCCTGCTCAAGCCCCGCGGCAACGGGGAAAGTCAACTGGTACTCCAGGGGGCGGCCCACGACCACGTGCCTGCCGGCGCGTACTACGAGGAGCACTGGGATCGAGCCCGTGCGGTCGCCGAGGAATCCCACCGGCGGCTGGCGGCCGACAACGAGGTGATCGTCGCCGAGGGCGCGGGCGGCATCGGCGAGATCAATCTGCACGACCGCGACCTCGCTAACGTCGAGACAGCCGAATTTGCAGACGCCGACGTTCTCCTGTTGGCCGACATCGAACGCGGCGGGGCGTTCGCCAGCCTCTACGGCACCATCGAACTCGTTCCCGATGCCATTCGCGATCGAATCGTCGGCGCGCTCATCACGAAATTCCGGGGCGATCCCTCCCTGCTTGAGCCCGGGATCGACGAAATCGAATCACGGACAGGGGTTCCAATCTTGGGCGTGCTTCCCTACGACGACCCCGGGCTCCCGGAAGAGGACAGCGTTAGCCTACCCGGCAGCGAAGAGCGGGCCGTCGTCGGTGACGACGACGGGGTTCCCCCGGGCCGACGGATACGGATCGCCGTCCCCAGACTCCCCAGAATATCGAACGCGACGGACCTCGAGGCGCTGGCGTCCGAACCCGGCGTCTCGATCGTGTACGTGCCGGTCGACGCCGGGACCGGGAACGCCGATTGCGCGACCAACGATTCCCCTGCGGACGCCAACGACGGCCACGGCAGCCCGCTTGGAGATAACGGCCACGGCAGCCCGCTTGGAGATAACGGCCACGGCAGCCCACTCGAGGACGTCGACGCCGATGCAGTCGTCCTGCCGGGCACGAAAAATACGGTCGACGATCTCCTGGCGATGCACGAGGCCGGATTTGCCGATGCGCTCGCGGCCTTCGCCGGACCGATCGTTGGCATCTGCGGCGGGTATCAGATGCTCGGCGAACGGATCACCAACGCCGCACTCGAAGGGACGAGCGACGACGATATCGTCGAGGGTCTCGGCCTCCTTCCGGTCGAAACTCGATTCGAAGGCGAGAAACACCTCGAGCAAACGACGGTTCCCGTCGACGGATCGGCCACGTCGTTGCTTTCCGGTGCGGCCGGTGCAGCAACTGGCTACGAGATCCACGCCGGTCGGACGCGGGCAGTGGGTGACGTGAACCGACCGCTTGGCGACTCGAGTGCAGCCTGCGGGCGTGTACTGGGGACCTATCTGCATGGACTGTTCGATAACGAGACGGTGCGGACGGCGTTTCTCGAGTCCGTCGCAACCGACGCGGGCGTTGATCGACCGATGCGTGACGAATCCGCTTTCGAACCACCCAGCGACGATCCGGCGACCGCGACGCCGTCCGATCGAGCGGCACGACTCGTCCGCGACAACGTCACTCTGGCGGCGCTCGGTGAACCGTTCGACGTGATATGATCGCCTCTGAGGGGTCGGGTGACTGACCCGTTACAGTTCGCCGTTGCGGTACGTTCCGAGCAGTTCCTCCAGGATGATACACTCCTGGTCGGACGCGTCGTAGTGGGTATCGATAAACCGCTCTGCGGCCTCGTAATTTCCGCGCAGGCCCTGTTTTCGGACGGTAATCACGGCGTCGAGAAAGAAGGTTCCACCGTCGGTACCGAACGATTCTGCGTATTGGCGGTGGTTGATATCGAGTTCGGACTTGATTTCATCGAAGTTGAACGTCTTCACCTCGTGGTCCGTATCGATCAGCGTGAGGACGTACTCCGCGGAAAACCGATAAAATTCGGATTTGCTTTCGAACATACCGTCTTCGACGAGCGCGTCGATCTGTTCGACCACGTCGTCCGGGTACCTGACGGTATCTTTCGCCATGTCCCGACACTGTTCGCTGCTGACTCATTACTGTTTCGGAGATCTAGTACGGATGTCATACGGTCGTCCGGCGGATCTCGAACGAAGGGTCGAATCGATACGCGAGTCGCCATCGTTTCTCGAGGATTTCGCCGCCTCGGCGGATGTTCGTCGTCGTTCGTATCGAGTTTCGAAACGGAACGAACGTTAAAGGGACCGGCCCGAATCCACTCAGACGAGTTGGTGTAATCGACGTGTATCCGGGTGTCTTCCTCAGTTCCCTCCCGTGGTGGATCGCAGCACCGCTGATACAGATTGCGGTCCTCGTCTTCGGGATGGCGCTCGACGAGACATACGTCAACCGAACGACGGTGTTGACCGGCGCGATCGCGGTCCACATCCACGGATTCGTCGCCGGCGACGTCGGTCTGCTGGTCGGCCTCTACGCCGATCTCGGGCTCGCGGTCGGAGCGTACGGACTTTACGCGTACGTCGTCGACGCTTACGTCGGTCCCGTCTTTCGTCTCGTCGCCTATTTTTGTTATTCTCCGGTATCGGTTTTTCTCGTCATTTTGACGGCCGGGCCGACGCTGTTCGGGATCGAACCGCTGTTCGTCCCCGCTCTCGCACTGGCTGGCTACGGGAACGTTCAACTTCAGGAGTACCTCGCTCCGAACGATCCCTACTACTTCGGCCCAGAATCCGAAGCGGCGTTCGAAGCGGCCGTCGAGGCCGAATCTGGCACCGATGCAGCTGTCGGAAGCGACACGGCGGACGTCTCATCGAACGCGACCGGCCCGACTGCAACTGGCGCCACTGCTGGTTCGCCCGGATCGGCGAGTGCTGACGGGGGAACGGCGGACGCGGCCGGGGATACACACACCCAGGGAGATATCGATCCGTCGGGTGCCGAGCCGGCTGCGACCGGAACGTCGAGCGAGCGAGGCATTCTCCCGGAGTTCATGCGTCGGCTCTAACTGTACTGGATACGGAATGGAGGGCCAGCCGGATTCTACAGGCGGAGCAGGCCGAGTGCCTCGGGGTCGCCCGAAACGGCGTAGCCGTTTCGTGATGACGAGAGACCGCAGGTCTCTCGAACCACTTGACCCCGAGGCGGTTCACCACTCCATAACGGATTTATTGTTTGTTTAACACGTGGAATCGAGGAGCACAATGGCAGATACAGCCGAACTCCGCGAGCAATTGATCGAGGCGTTCGAAGACGCGGATTACCCAGTTTCGGGACAGATGGAACTCGTCCCAGCGCTTCCGGACGGTCCCGGGACGAAATTCGAATCCGCCGACTTTTCGATGACTGCGATGGAACTGAGTACCAAGACCTCCGGCGGCGATTTCCCCTATGAGGACGTCGAGTCCCTCGTCGACGATCTTCTCGAGGAACTGGAAGAACGGAACGAACTCTGACCGACGCCGGCACGTAGCAGTGCAGAATCGAAACGGGGGCTATCCCCGTGATGTCGGACGATTACTGGCCGACCAGCAGACTTTTATTCCGTAGTACCATCCCGCTAGAAAGACACACTGTGTCAGACCGGTTCGAGACGGTGACACAGATGGTACAACGGATGACAACTGCACATCGATCGAGACCGATAATTCTCGTGACAGACGATCGGGAGCAACAGAGTCGTCTCCGAACCCGACTCCGCAAGGCTACTGACCGCGACGTTCGAACAGTTCCCGCAACCGGTGGATTCAGGGCCGTCCTCGACTCTGCCGTAGAGGATGTCGAAACCGGGGCTGAGACTGAAGTCGAAACCGGAACCGAAACCGAGACCGAAATCGACGGACCCGTCGAGTTTCCATCCGACGCGGGCCCGAACGGTGACGAGTCGACCCTGATCGACGCTGAGTCCTCGGCAATCGAGTGTAGCCCGGGATCGGTTCGTCCGATAGCGGTCGTCCTCGAACTCGACTGTCCCGGCGAAATACAGTCGATTCTTCGGCGTCTCCACGCCACGCTTCCTGCTGTTCCGACGATCGTCGCCCCACATAACGGAAGCGAGCGACTCGCCACCGTTGCACTCCGAGCTAACGCGACCGAATACGTTCCAACGGAACGCGACGAGGACCCGATCGATCGTATCGTCACGACGATAGACTCTCAGCCGTCGCCCGTCGGTGAAAGCGACCACCACCGCATTCTCGCCAACAGATTGCCCGACGAAGCGTTCGTTATCAGCGAGGACGGCACATATCTCGAGGCAAAAGTCCATCCCGATTCAGCGGAACTCTCCTCGGTCTCCGCCGACGACATCCTGGGAACGAGTCTCGAGGATGTCTACCCTGATCCGGTCGCCGCGAACTTACAGAACTGCGTCGATCGCGCGATTCGGACCGACGGCGTTCAGTCCGTCGAGTACGAGGCGAACACGGCGGACGGTTGCAGACAATTCGAGGCCCGCGTCGTCCCGATCGAGGAACGGATACAGGGTCGACGTGCGGTCGTCTGGCTCGCTCGAGACATCACCGAGCGAGTCCGACGCGAGCAGCAACTTCGCTCGCGGCAGGATCAACTCGAAACGCTCAATCGGATCAATGCAGTCGTCAGACAAGTGATCGAGACGCTCGTCGAGGCACCGGCCCGCGACGCCATCGAGCGTGAGGTTTGTGAGCAGTTGGTCGACTCGGATCTGTACTGTGCCTCGTGGATCGCCGAACGAACCGGCGACGGAAACCTCTCCTATCGGACCGGTGCGGGCGAGGCCGACACCTACCTCGAACGCGTCCGCGAACTCGGTATTTGTCACGACCGGCCGGTCGCACGGGCGGCCCAGACGGGCGAGATCCGAACGGCGAATCGAATTCTCGAGGACGAAACGGTACCGGACGCACTCGAAGAAGCAGCCTACGAGGACGACGTCCGATCGGCGATCGCCGCCCCGATTACCCACGAAGATGCAACCTACGGGGTTCTCACTGTTCTGGCGAGTCGAGACGACGCCTTCAGCGAGCGCGAACGGGCGGGATTCCGGTTGCTCGGCGAAACGATCGGGTTCACCATCATGGCCGTCAAAAACCGGCAATTACTCTTTGCCGATACGGTAGTCGAACTCGAGTTTCGGATCGACGGGGGTGATACGTTCTCGTTCGACCTGTCCGAGAAGCACGGCTGTACATGCTCCCTCGAATGGGCCGGTACAACCGCGAACGGACGCACGTTTCAGTACGTGACGATCGACGGACTTGACGGCGACACGGTCCTCGAGGAGGCGATGGCGCACGATTCTATCGAGGAGTGTCGACTCATCCACGATGGGGAAGAAAGCTGTACGATCGAGATGCGTCTCTCGGAGTCGGGAGTTCGAACGCTCGCGAATCACGGGGCGACGATTCGGGACGTATCAGTCGAAACCGGTGTCGGTACCTGTCTGGTCGAGGTATCACAGGATGCCGACGTCAGAGAGATTGCCGAAGCGTTGACGCTCATCTACGAGAACACCGAACTCGTCGCCAGACGGGAAGTCGATCGACCGGTTCGGACGGCGGCTGAACGCAGGAATCGGATCCTGGATCGACTTACCGACCGTCAGTTGACGACGTTGCGACTTGCTTATTATGGCGGCTTTTTCGACTGGCCACGAGAGAGTACGGGCGAAGAAATCGCCGAAGCGATGGATATCTCGCCACCGACGATGCACCAGCACTTGCGAAAGGGTCTCAAGTCGATTCTCGGCGAATTCTTCGAGGTCAACCGTCACTAGCCACGAGCCAGTCGGCAGTACCTGTACCGATTGGCCTCTGCGGTCGAAAAGGGTCGAGCACCGCTGTCAGCGGTTGTCAACGTCCGTTCGACTGACGGGACTGTCGATAGACTCGGGATGACACGTCTAATCGGACGCGACGTTCACACGATTTTGAGAGTCACGTTTTCTTTAAGATGCGCTATGTGAACCCGCGAGCGGATGCACGCGGCGGTCGATCCTTCGACGAGGAATGACGACGGTCGTTCGGAATACAGGAGCTCTCGCCCACCCGTCGCGGAGGGTGCAGCCGTGGTAGCGCTGCCGTTCGAGTCCCTCTTCGAGGGTTCAGACGGGCGGTATTACACCGACTGGCAGGTCACGGAACGTCAACGAACCGGCGAATGGACGCTTTGCATTCGGCAGCGAGCACCTGATCGGCGACTGGTCGAAACCGACGGCGGTGCGTTGCTTTTGCTCACGCCGACTGAACTCGAGGAGTTGCCATCTGGAATCGAAATTCGCGTCTCAGACGGACGCGCTCGCGTGGTCGACGCCCGCTGTGCTCCTCCTGGGTAGTCGGTTCGGCCGTTCAATGAGTCGGAACCAGCGAATTGGAAGTTCGAGACTGGGCCCGAGCTGGCAGTGCGGGGTATGGGTCACCTAATGCGTGTCACTGTTCACCCGCAGGAACTGGTGGTCGCTCACGAGACCGACGCTCGTGAACCGTCGCGCGTTCTTCGGAACGGTTGGATCGGCGATTTCGCTGGGGACGCTTGCATACACGACCCGTCGCTCACCAGAAACCCTCTCGGTACGGATCTGGCTGTCGGAACAGGCGTCGACCTACGACGGAGTCTCCGACCGAATTCACGACTACCTAGAGCGGATGCTCGACTTCGAATTCTGGTCGCTCGAGTTCACCGTCGGCGGCACCGTTTCGGTTTCGACCGAGGACGCCGCGCGTCTCATGAAACGCGGGGAGTGGCCGAAGGCCGTCGCGGAAGGCACCCTCGGTCGACGCGATATCGAACCGGTCTCCGACGTCAATCTGCTGGTGACCGACGGTGAAATGAAAGTTGCACCGACCGGATTTGGAATCCCACGCATCGCGTCCGTTGGCGGAGCACGGCACATCGCCGCGCTCGAGTCGTTCGAAGAACTCGTCGCTGACCGTGATCGGGACATCGTTCCGAACACGACGCCGGCGCGAACGATTCAGGTACTCGTCCACGAGGCGGGTCACGCGCTCGGATTGAAGCACGATCACGGCGTTGCGTTCGTCTACGACGGTGCTCTGATCGCGACGCCGATGCTGAGCTCTTACGCGTGGGACCCCGACTACGACGGTGATCGATCACGGTGTGGCACGGCGATTCCGGCCGCGGCCGACCGAGAGCGAAAACTGAGCCTCTCATTTTCGTCGTGCGCTCGCCGTGCGCTGGCAAACCACGGAAGTGGGTTCTCCTGAGAAAACGGCCGAGAACCGAGCCACTCCGATCGAATACCAGGGGCTATTCGCGGTTCAGGTGGTTGGGTCCTGACCGTGTCGAGACGAAGACGAGGCAATCTCGAACGAGATAAGTCGCTACTCGTCGTCGTCTTCGTCGGGTTCGCCGCGGGCGAAACTCGCCTGCGGTTCTCCCTCTTGGTCGGCACTGGCTGTGGGCCCCTCGATGAGCGAATCGAAGTCGTCGACCTCGTCGTACTGATCGCGGTAGACCAGCGCTGCTTTCCCCATCGAGGAAATCTCGTAGAGACCGGACCGCTCAGCGGGCCCGATTTTGTTGACGAGTCCGTAGTCCTCGAGGACCGGTAATCTCGTGTTGATATTCTTGCGGCTTTTTCCAGTGTGTGCGGCTAGATTCGTTGCGACGTTTCGTCCTTTGTCCTCGAGTGCCTCGAGGATCAGGAAGTCAGTTGGTTGGCGGAGTTTCACAATGGTTCACTCTCGTACCGGACTATATTTCCAGTGGTAACTAATACTTTCGGCTCGAGCCAGGTTATTTCTAACGGAAATTTTCATCGGTTTCGTCCCATCGTGGACGAACGACCGATTCGGTTCGGATCGAGCGGAGACAGTATGGCGGTTCACGCCGCGACGGACGGCTTCGGTCGCCTCTCGATTGGAGAGGACCGACGGCGACGGCTTCGAGAGGAACCAAAGGTCGTTATCCGCGCGTCGTTGACGACGGGTCGGCGGCTGGTTCGACGGTGGGGCCGGATCGGCCGAGTAGGTCGGCCCCGGTCGAGCAGAGCCACGACAACACCGATGCGACCTCCGCAGGCGATTCGACACGACAGGACGCCCTCGAGGGTTCGTCATCGCCGACGCGGATTCCGATTCCGTTCGGTTCGACGGCTCGAAATGCTGATTCGTCGGTGACGTCGTCTCCTACGTATACGACGGCCGTCTGCGGCGGTTCGTCTGCAGCGATCAGTTCGACGGCGTTGCCTTTTCCCCACGGCACATCCGGACCGATTTCGAGTATTCGTTTGCCGGTCGAGATCTCGAGGGCGTCGCCGCCGAATCGGTCGACGACCTCGCGCGTAACCCGTCGAACGACGGGTTCGACAGCCGGTGGAACGGATCTGACGTGAACTGTCCCAGTCAGGCGCTTGTTCTCGATCCGGCAGTTCGGAACGGTCGCGAGGGCGGTTTCGAGGACCGAGCAGACGCGCTGGATCCGGTCGGCCCGTTTCCGAGCGACAGGATGGACGGCGACCGCTCCGTTGCGTGCAAGTTCGAGCCCGTGATTGCCGGCGTAAACCGACGGGCCGTCGACGCGTTCTCGAACGTCGGCAAGGGCACGGCCGCTGACGACCGCAGTCGTTATCCCGGGGGCTCGTTCGAGACTGACTACCGCCGTTCGATTCGGCTCCAACGGTGCTGCAGCGTCCGGATTATCGACGATCGGGGCGAGCGTCCCGTCGAAATCGAGGCAGACGAGCGCGCCGGCGGCGCGCTCGAGGGTTGCACGAATATCCGGCAACCGCTCGTCGACCGGCTGCGGCGGAGATTTCGTCTCCGTCATCGTCTACACTGGCTGGGTTGGCTCTCTCGAATCGGATTCGGGGTCGGTTCTCGACGTGGTTTCGTGAGCGTTCTCGTGGATACGGCGAATCCAATCGAACTGCGTATCCATCCAGGACTCGATATCGCCGTTGAAGACGCGCTGGCGAAGCGTGTTCATCCGCCGACTGCGTTCGTACTGCGACATGGAAAGCGCGCGCTCGAGTTGGTGTGCGAACCCGTCGGTATCGGTCGGATCGATCGTCAGGGCGTGCGAACCGAGTCGCTCGTGTGCGCCGGTCCGATCGGAAAGCAGTAACGCGCTATCGCTGTCGACGCTCGCGGCGACGTATTCCTGTGCGACCAGATTCATCCCGTCGACCAACGGGCTCACCACCATCACGTCCGCGTGCCGATAGAGCGCACAGAGATCCTCCCGCGGCAGGACGTCTTCGGTATAGACGATCGGCTGCCAGTCGGCGGTCTCGAATCGTCGATTGATCCGCGTTACCTCGCTGCGAACGTGCTCACCGTACTGCTCGTAGGCTTCGATATCCGTTCGCGAGGGAGTGGCCTTCTGCACGAAGGTAAACGCACCGAGCCAGTCAGGGTGTTGCTCGAAGAACCGCTCGATCGCCAGCAACCGTTCCGGAATCCCCTTCGTGTAATCGAGGCGATCGAGTCCGAGCCCGATCGCGGTGGTTTCCGGGATACCGTACGTGTCGAACAACGACGACAGCCGGTCGACGCTGGCCGATCGCGCGTCCCGGTCGTACGCCGCCGCATCCACGCCCATCGGGGTCGCGACGATGCGAGTCATCCCTCCGTCGTACCGAATTGTCCTGCGTGCACGGTCGACGGTAGCACCGGAGAGGTACCGATCGACGCAGTTCAGGAAACGATCGGCGTACGTTCCGACGTGAAACCCCAGCAGATCGTTGCCGACCAGCCCCTCGAGGATGCGATTACCGGCGGGACAGTGCCGAAAGGTCGCGGGCGACGGCCAGGGAATGTGCCAGAAGTGGGCAACGGTCGCGGTGGCCGGCACCGAATCGCGGATCATCCGCGGGGCGAGCGCGAGGTGGTAGTCTTGCAGCCAGATCACCGAGTCGTCGTCTGCGTGGTCGCCGACTGCGTCGGCGAACTGCTCGTTGACCGTTCGATACCAGTCGAAGTCGGTCGGTCGATCCGCTATCAGATCGGGGAAGCCGTGACAGAGCGGCCAGAGTACGCGGTTACTGAATCCGTAGTAGTACGAGTCGACCGCCTCCTCCGAGAGGTCGAGTCGGCGGAGCGTATAGGCTTCTTCGTCGGGCGGGACGGCGACGCAGTTCTCTTCGTCGGTGACTTCGAAATCCGCGTCGCCGTCTCCCCAGGCGATCCAGGTACCGTCCGTTTTCTTCACGACCGGATCGAGGCCGGCGGTCAAGCCCCCGGTCGGTTCGTCGACCGTAATGGACCGTTCGTTGGGTTTCGCATGGATTCCGCCGTCTGCTTCCGTCGGCGGACCTCCACCGCCACCAGAACGACGAGATGCGGCGTCCGATGTGGATTCGTCTTCGTATTCGTGGCGATACGGTTGCCGGTTCGAGACGACGATCAACGAACCGGGACAGGTCGGCCCGTCGGCACTGGCCGTCTCTTCGCTTCGGCCGCGGCCGTCGGACCCTTGCTGTCGATTACGCGCAGTCGCCAACGACAACCGCTCGGTTATTCGCATTCGCTGGATGATCACAGCATCGCCACAGGTTGCTTCGCGGCCTGCAATCGCTGGGGGATTAATAGCTTCCCGCAAACGATCGCGATCGACTGACTGTTCGCACGTAATGCCGGTCGTCGCTCGAATCCGGCTGGATGGACCGATCGCTCTCCTGACGCCAGCCGCTATCTCGTCGCTGTGAGGTCTCTCGAGCCGAAACGGTTTGTATCGGCAGCGCAAGCGGACGCAGCGATTCATTCTTCGGTTGTACGAGGAGCATGGGTCTGAAGGCGATGCGAAACCCCACGCGCCGGAACGTTGATTCCGTGCTCGAGCGAACTGGGTACCATGAGTGCTCCGTTCGAGCGACGGATCGAGGCCTGTCGGCGTCGCCTCGAAGAGGCGGGTGCCGATCTGATCGTTTGCTTCCCGAGCCCGAACCTGACCTATCTGTCCGGCTTCGAAGAGACCCCGTCCGAACGCCACCTGTGGCTGTTCGTTCCCGAGAGCGGTGCTCCGGCACTCCTCGCGCCGACGATGTACGAGGCCCAACTGGCCGAGCTGCCGATTTCAGGGATGCAACTACACCTCTGGGGCGATGCGGACGACCCGCTCGAGACCGCCGCCGACGTCATCGAGGGATATTCCTTCGATCCGACGGGCCCGGTGACCGTCCTCGTCGACGACCGAATGTGGGCGACGTTCTCGCAGGATCTCCGAACGCTACTTCCCGCCGCCGAGTTCGGCCTCGCGAGTGCCGTCCTCGAGCCGCTCCGGATTCGCAAGGACGACGTCGAACTCGAGACGCTCCGACGGGCCGGTGCAATTGCAGATCAGGTTTCGCTCGAGATTCGCGAGCGCGGTGACGAGTTCGTGGGGACGACGGAGGCGGAACTCGCGAGCGAGATCGACCGATTGCTCACCGCTGCGGGCGGTGTCGAACCCGCTTTCGAGACGATCGTCGCCGCCGGTTCGAACGGAGCACGCCCGCACCATCAAAGCGGCTCGCGGGAGATTCGAACGGGCGATCCCATCGTCCTCGATTTCGGCGCGTTCGTCCCGTCGGATCTCGATGGAGGGACGGCCCGATATCCCGGCGACCAGACCCGGACGATCGTCGTCGGCGATCCTCCCGACGAATACGAACGCGTTCACAAAACCGTCGAGGAGGCTCAGCAGGCTGCAGTCGATGCCATCGAACCGGGCGTCACCGCGGGCGCGATCGACCGCGCTGCCCGGTCGGTCATTGACGACGCCGGCTACGGCGACTCGTTCGTCCACCGGACCGGCCACGGCGTCGGCCTCGAGGTCCACGAACCGCCCTACATCGCAGCGGGCAACGCTCGCGAACTCGAGCCCGGGATGGTGTTCAGCGTCGAACCGGGAATCTACCTCGACGGGGCGTTCGGCGTCAGAATCGAAGATCTCGTCGCGGTAACCGAGACCGGTGCCGAGCGCCTGAACGACACGGTACGGGGATGGGAGACGGGCCGGTGAGTCGACGACGGTGGCGGGACACGCTGAGTAGGTGACGTCCTCCCTGCCGTTACCGGCGGGAGTCTTTCCTCACAGATTGCTAGAGACTGAGTATACTTGACCGGAGATGGTTCCTCATCCTCGAGGACGCGGGTTACACGGGGTTTCGAGAATCCATGTTCGCATCCCGTTTCCGCCGGAACCGCTATCTGTTCGTCTCGAGGGCTCCGACCGTACCTCCCCGTCCTCGTGTCTCGGCCGATGACTTCCGCCGTAGCTTTTCGATTCGTGGTGGGGTTCCGGACCGTGCCGCGCCGTCTCCGTTCCGAACGGCGGTGTGGTGGCCCCAATCCGTGTCTGCTCCGCCCGAATACGGGCGTCTTCAGTAATAATAGAATTCGAGTTCGTGACCGCAATTTCGGCATCGAGTTTGCTTTCCGAGCAGACGATTCGAATCGCTCTCTGCATGGATACCCGGGCCGGGGGGAATGGAAGCGTCAATCGTCGTTCCACACTCCGGGCATCCGACGTGCATATCTGACTGGCCTGTACTGGACATGTCCCGAGCATATTCGTTGATCCCGGATAGTTATCGAAACCGTAAGGGAAGGCGACGGGTCGTCGTTCGATCGTTCGACCGATGTATGATCGAATTTACGGGTCCCGTTCCAGTACACGATTACACGCCAGCGTCGGACACGAACCGCGAATACCGCGATGTCCAGGGACGGCGTTCGACTCGAGGACAAGCCGAGATTTCCAGCCGAAACTCGCCACGATCTGTTCGTACCGCTCTCACGTTAGACCGAGATGGTCACGGGCTCGAACTCGAAAAACGCGGTCTCGTAGCCGTCGTGACGAGCCACCTGCGGCGGGGAGTCGACCGTCACTCGAACGCGATCGCCGGCCCCGAGTTCGTCGACTTCGAGACCATAGTGGTGGCCGAACTCCCCGTCGAGCATCTCCGCGAGCGGTCCCTTCTGGACGACCGAACCGTCTCGCTCGATGGAGACGGACATGGTGAGAAAGGGGAGAACGATGTCGTTGTACGGCGTTCGTGGACAGATTGCGAGGTACGAGCCGCCGTCGGTGAACCGATCGGCGTCGGTGACGATCGCTGAGAATTTCGCATCACCGCTTCGCTCGGTCCCGAGTAATTCACCGGGCATCTCCTCGACGGGCGGGCCCTGCCCCGTCGGCGGTTGGCCGGATTGGCCGCTGCCTTCGGATTCGGTTTTTCCGCCGCGGTTTTGCTCGCCGCTGCCCTCGTGATGCATCAACGACTGCGCATCACGGCTGCCCCGCCGGTCTTCGTCGACCGTTTCGAAGGAGAGATCGTTGATGTCCGCTCGCGAATACTCGAAGCCGACTTCGAGGGTTGCCAGCGATTCGAGTCGCCCCTCGAACGCTCCGGTTCGATTGGGCCGCGTGACGGGACCGGCTCGAATGCGAGCCGTGTACTCCCCCTCCCCTGGGAGCCGAACGTTGTCACCGTAGTGAAAGCCCATTCGCTGGGAGAGCATCGGCCACAGCGAGGAGACGCCGATGTCGACAGGGCTGCCGTCCTGAAGGATCTCGAGGCGGACGTCTACCGGAAGAACGGTGCGCGTCTTCCGGTCCCAGACGGTGGCCATCAGGTGGTGGCTATCGTCGGTGTCGACCTCGACCAATTCCGTTCCCTTCTCGGTGGCCTCGACCGTCCAGAACCGGTGGGGGAAGGTATACGAGAGCGAGACGGCGTAGTCGCCGTCGGTGGCCATCCCGTACATCCCCATCTCCTCGCGTGAGGCCGGAAGGTAGACGGCGTCGGGACGGTTCTCGACGAGCGGCGGGTTTGCCCAGGCGGACTCTTCTTCGAAGCCGAGCCGCTCGAGACACCCAGCGAGCCCGGCGGTCCCGACGGTGCCGACCGCGGCCGTGGCACGGAGAAACCCACGTCGGTTCATTGAAAGCGTGTTGGGATGGGGCGACAAAACGCCTGTTGGTTCGCCGATCGAACGGCCGCAACGAGACTGATGATCGCGATTTTACGTGACAGTTCGGTCAAACTTACCCGTTCACGTGGATCCCGTTGTTCGTCGGCGGCCTGAATGTCCATCGCACCTTCGCGAATCGAACCAACGAACCTTTGATTGGCCGCTCCTACGGATCAAACATGAACCGCCGGACATACCTCGGTTCAGTCGGGATGGCGGGACTCACCAGCGTTGCTGGCTGCCTTGGCGGAGGCCTCGGAAACGATGGTGGGAATACAGGAGACACCAATACCGTACTCGAGCCGCCAGAAACTGACCTGAGCGAAGCGTCACATCCGAGTTACGGCAAGGACCTGCCTGCACTCAGCCTGCCCGATCCCCTGTCAGGAGAAACAATTTCGACTGACCAGTACGAGGGCGAACGGGCCGTTTTGATGACGTTCATTTACACGAACTGTCCCGATGGAATGTGTCCCGCATTGACGCTGCGATTGCGCCGCGTTCAGGAAGTCGCAGCGTCCGAGGGCTATAGCGACGACGTTGCACTGCTTGCGATGACGTTCGACCCGGAGCGTGATACGGAAAAAGCACTCCGGTCGTTCGCCGATCAACAGGGTGTCGATGCGGACGCCGAGAACTGGCACTTCCTCAGGCCGGAGACTTACGAGAAGGCAAAGACGATAATGAACGAAGAGATCGGGTTGCCACTCCAAAAACGGGACGCAAAACAGTACGAAAACCTCGAGTACGCGTTTCCTCACTTCAACCTAATTTTGCTCGCCAACGAACGGGGGATCGTCGAGCGAGCGTATCCGAAAGGAGCAACGAACGAGATTCAAATGGTCGTAGACGACGTCGAAACGGTGGTGACGGCATAAAATGCGAAGACGTGACGTCCTTGCCGGAATCGGTAGTCTGGGCGTCATCGGGAGCGCAGGAGTCGTCGCGATACGGGGGCTGCCGTCGGTGGAGGACGGGCCTGGCGGGAGCCAGAACGAGAATCGGAACGGATCGGCATCGACGAATACGGACCCGATGACGATTGAAACGGTCGACGCACCCGGAAGCGAGGCCGGTGAGGTCCGCGTTCCAGCGTCCGACCAACCGACGTTCATCGACTTTTTCGGGACGTGGTGTCCACCGTGTATCAAGCAGATGCCGTCTCTCGCGGCGGCAAACGAACGAATCGGTGACGAGGTGCTGTTCATTTCGGTCACGAACGAAGCAGTTGGGAGATCCATGACGGAAGAGGAACTGGTCGACTGGTGGAAGAAACACGAGGGGAACTGGTTACTCGGCCTCGATCCGACTGCAGAACTGACCGCCAGATATCTCGCGGGCGGATACCCATCTGCCGTTGCAATCGATACCTCGGGACGCGTGCAGTGGGAGGATACTGGCATCAAAACCGCAGACGAACTCGTCGCCGGGATCGAGCAAGCGGTCGAGGCCAGCGGAGGCGGATAGGATGGTCGACGCGGCGGTCACCACGTCGATCGTTTTCGGACTGACGTCCGGTATTGCGACGTTCTTCTCTCCGTGTGCCTACCCGCTCCTGCCGGGCTACGTCGGCTTTTACGTGAGCCAGACCGACGGCGAACGGGCATCGCTCGGCGGTGCGCTGAGTCGCGGACTGGTCGCTGGAGGCGGCGTCCTCGTCACGTTCACTGCCCTTCTGGGGGCGGCGTTCGCGGTCGGATATTCGACGCTTTCGTCTATCACGCTCTTCGAAGTGATCGCTGGCGTCATCCTGATCGCGTTCGGCCTTCTGGTCGTTTTCGACCGCGCACCGTCGCTGTCCATCCCGCTCCCGAAGCGACGCTCGAGCGTTCTCGGCTTTGCAGTCTTCGGCGTCGGCTACGCGCTGGCGGCGGCGGGCTGTGTCGCGCCGATTTTCTTTAGCGTTGTGACGCGTTCGTTGTCGGTCTCGTCGACCGCAGCGGGCGCGCTCCTGGGAACGTACGTTGGCAGCCTGGTCACTCTCATGGTTTCGCTGACGGTTGCGACCGGGATGGGAGTCGTTGCCGGTGCGGGCAGGTTGACGGCGTACGCCGGTCCGCTCAAGCGTCTCGCAGGTGCAGTAATGATCGTCGCTGGCGTCGGGCAACTTTACCTCGCCATCGTCGTTCTCGACGCGATCTGAGCCACCCGCTCGTCGAGGCACCATTTCGGTCGAATCGTCAGGGGTGTTCGTTCGGATTTCTCCATTCTAATTGACACAGCAACGCTTAATCCAAATTATGATGGTATTATCTTTATTCATACTCACATCTAGAGACGAAATAATGAACCGCCACCGCTGTCCGAACTGTCTCGAAAAGGCGGGCGTGGAAATCGATCGTTCGGTGATCGAGGCCGGGTTGAAACGACAGTTCGAGTGTCGAAACTGCTGTAACGTATGGGAGGTCGTATTCTAAGGAGAAGTATCACGTCGATCTGACAGAGTTCGGCAGGCAACGGCAGGTCCGGGATGTATGTCGCAGTCTCACGAAATCACAGGCGAACGATGTATACGGATCTAGTGCTCGCAACGGACGGTAGCGATCCCGCACGTCGAGCGACCGATCGCGCAGTCGAACTCGCCACCCAGCTCGATGCGACCCTGCACGTGGTGTCGGTATCGGAGGAGGGGCCGCAGGCGGAATCGAAAGAAGATAGGCTTCGAAACGATCCGGAAGACGAGGCCGTGGCGGCTGCCGAAGCGGCCGAAGAGACGGCAACTCGAGAAGGCATCGAAGTGACGTCATCGATTCGCCACGGCGTTCCACAGGAACAGGTCGTCGACTTCGCCACCACCAACCCGGCCGATATGATCGTCGTCGGGACGGCCGGCCGATCGGGGCTCGACCACCTGATCTCGGGCAGCGTTGCCGAGGAGATCGTGCGGAACGCGCCGGTTCCGGTGATGACTGTTCGCGAACAATCGTAACGGACGCTATCCAGGTGGCCCGTAATACTGTGCTACCCGCGGGTACGACGATCCTACTTAAGATGAGCGGCTGCAATTCGGTCGCTATCGTGACAGAAACCCTCAGTTCGGTCCCGTTCCGTGAGGGATTCGGTCCCCGAACTGGTGGACTGAGGTTTGCGTCGGGTCCCACCGATCAGGCTGTCGGTCGTGGCAGGGCTGTCCACCAGGGCAGTGGTATTCGCCGGTCCGGTAGCGCTCCTCTCGCCCATGGTATTCGCCGGTCCGGTAGCGCTCCTCTCGCCCATGGTATTCGCCGGTCCGATGGTCTAACCCAGGGTGATAGTGGCTTTCAACACGCAGTAATCGCTCGCCGGAGGTGTCTGTCCGGTGAGTAACGGTATACCGGCCGTCGCCGCTGACGTTCCGTGCGTCCTGATCGTCGGCGATTCGGACCCCGCCGATGCTGCGATGGATTCGCTATCCGCGGCGGGACCGGACGTCGCACTAATCCGCGAACGAACCGTCGAGGGTGCGATCGAGCGACTCGCGAACCGCGACGTTCACTGTCTCGTCTGCCCGTACGTCCCGTCCGCGGACCGATCGCGGTCATCCGAATCGACGCTCGAGCGGCTCGTCGATCGAACGGACGAACGCCCGATCGTCGCAGTGACAGGCGAGGGGGACGCGGATGCAGCGCTCGAGGCCGGGGCGAGCGACGTCGTCGATCGCGACGCGTCAGCGTCGGTTCTCACCGCTCGCGTCGAGAACGTTGCTGAATGCGAGCGATACAGGCGTACGACGGCCAGCGAGACCCGGCGCTATCAGGCGATCCTCGAAAGCGCTGCGGCAGTCGTCTGGGTGCTCGACGCAGATGGCGACGTCGAGTACGCGAGTCCCGCAGTCGAATCGCGGATGGGATATACGCCGACGGAACTCGAGCGGACGTCGATAACACGAATCGTTCATCCCGACGATCGGGAGGGGGTTCGCAACACGCTTGCGTCCGTCACGGAGGCGTCCGTCGGAACGACAGAGCGTGTCGGGCTTCGGATCGGCCACGCCGACGGGACCTGGCACGTCGCGGAGCTTTCCTGTACGAATCGGCTGGCGGACCCGGCCGTCGAAGGGATCGTCGTCACGCTGATGGGCGCCCGGAGCACCGAATCACTCGCTCGGGGCGACGGTCGGGAAGGGCTCGATCGGCTCGCGGATGCGATGTTTACGTTGGGTCCGCGAGGAGAGCTTCGATACGCCAACGAAGCGGCTATCCAGTTGTTCGCCGACGCGCGAGACGCCACAACCGCTATCGATGCGGCTGACCGGTCGAGAGACGAGATCCCGGTCGGAACAGTCGTCTGGGAGTTACTACCCGACGATTTTGGTGGGAAAATCGCAGACCGGGTCCGCGAGGCCAAAGCGACGGGTGCGGTCGTCAGGTTCGAAACGACCGTTTCAGCGCTCGAACGGGATCTCGTCGTCTCCGTTCACCCCGGCGATGACGGCGTCACGGTGTCCGCAAGCGAGCGGCCCCTCGCCGCTGACGCGTCACCGGAGCGAGACCGCCGTGCCCTCCTCCAGTCGGTCGTCGACGCATTGGACGACGGCATCGCGGTCATCGAGGACTCGACGGTTCGCATGGCCAATCCGGCGCTCGCCGACCTGGCCGGGACTGACCAACTCGTCGGCCGTTCTCTCGAGTCGCTGTTCACCGACGATCTCGCAGCAATCGTTCGAGAGCGCGCCCGATCGCCGATCGTGAGATGGATGGAGCCCGTCACGGGCGAGCTCGCGACCGAGACGCATCGTCCGGTCGACGTGTTCGTGGCACCGCTTTCCGACCCGAATCGAACGCTCTGTGTGATCCGAGACAGACGTGGATCACCGGTCGCGGCGCTCTCGACGCTTCGCCGAACCACTGCTGCCATCCGCGAGGCTGCGACGCCATCGGATATTCGATCAGCAGTAGTGGACGGCATTCGGCAGTCCGTCGATGCCGATATCGCCGCCTGGTACCTCGTGGCTGACGACGGTCTTCGCCCGGCAGCGGTCGCCGCTGCGGATCGGATCGCGTCGGGCGGCCGCGGCGAGATCGAGCCACCGTCTATCGATCCGGACGGAACGCCGCTGGCCGATCCTCTCGAGGACGAAGCGCCGACCATCATCGAGGCAGCGGCGCTCGACGGCCTCCTCGCTCACACCGGATTGCGCGCCGAGCGGGTCCTCGCCGTTCCGATCGGGTCGCGCGGCGTCGTGCTCGCGACCAGTACTGATCCGATGGCCTTCGAAGGGGTCGAGTTCGATCACCTGGTGGGAATTTCGAACGCCGCCGTCGTGGCGCTCGAGAACGTCCAGCACGCCGCGGATCTTCGCATGTGTCGACGCGCTCGGTCTCGGTTCGAGACGCTCGCGGAGCGCACGGAACGGATCTGGGCCGCCGAACGGTCGATACTGGAAGCCGATACGCGCAAAGAGGTCGAGCAGCGACTTAGCGAAGCGGTCGTCTCGCTCTCCCCGCTCGAATCATCGAGCGAGATCGAACTTGCCTGGGTCGGCCGCATCGACGACGGACGGAAGACGGTCGTGCCGTCGACCTGGTCAGGTCGCGACGGAGAGTTCCTCGAGCGGACGACGGTTCCGCTGGAAGAGGAGACTGACTCACCGACGGGAACCGCCGCGGCGACCCGAGAATCGGCCGAACTCGAGACGCTCGAAGCCGGCGGAGCGAGCGCTACCGACGAGGCGCGACCGTGGCGACAACGTCCCCTAGAGCGGGGGTTCCGATCCGTGCTGAGCGTCCCGCTTTCCTCGAGCGAGTTCCAGTACGGAACGCTCACCGCGTACGCGGATCAGACCTCGGCGTTCGACGGGAGTACCCGTCGAGCCTGCGACCACCTCGCGGCGATCGCCGGTGATGCGATCGCCGCGATCGAAACGAAAGACGCGCTCCTCGCCGACCGCATCACCGAACTGGAAGTCGTGCTTCGGAACGCTGCGGAACCACTTTCGTCGATCGCCACCCAACTGGACAGACGGATCGATGTGCGGGCCGTCGTTCCGCGGTCGTCCGGCGGTTCGACGGTATTCTGTGCGGTCTCCGGATCCGACTCGGACGCTGCTCGCGAGTCCGTCGAATCGCTGCCCGCGGTCGGTGCGGCTTCGATCGTCGGCAGCGGCAACGACGACTTCGTTCTCGAGGTCGCCGTGACGGAGCCCACCGTCGCGCGGACGATCGCGGACTGCGGCGGGATTCTCCGGTCGCTCACGCCGGTCGACGACCGGAGTAGGCTCGTGATCGAACTCGGAGAGCCGGTTGCCGTTCGATCGTTCATCCAGACGCTCGACCGAACGTATTCCGGCGCGCAGTTAGTCGCGCGCCGGGAGCGTGATCGCCCTGCGCGAGCGACGCGCCCGTTCGACGAACTGGATGCTCTCCTGTCCGAGCGCCAGCGGCGGACCCTCGAAGCGGCGTACCACAGCGGGTTCTTCGAGTGGCCGCGCGAACGCACGGGCGAAGAAGTCGCGGAGTCGCTCGGCGTCTCTCAGCCGACGTTCAGTCGTCACCTCCGGCTGGCCCAGCGAAAACTGTTCGCGTTGTTGTTCGACGACGCCGCGACTGGCTGAACCGCGACACCGCCCGTATATCGGCTGAACCGCGACACCGCCCGTATATCGATCCTATACGGGTATTTAGACGAGGTAATTTCTTATTTCCGCCCTCCGAGAAACCACTCCTATATCTAACTAATGAATACACATTGATGTCAGATTCGGATACGGTTCCGTATCTAGCGCCCACGGTCATTTCTCCGGCTCCTAATGAGCCATTCAATGAGCGCCGTGGAGGTAATACGATATTACGACGGTCGACCGCTTGCATCGCGGGTGATCACATGAGCATCGACATCGCCGATACCGAGGAGGTGGCAGATGCCGTCGCCGACACCGACGCCGACGTCGACTCGCGAGGAATCCGATCGGAAGCCGAGGGCGGGATCGTCGCCCAACTTCGGCTCGATCATCCGAACCTGTTTTTGCGGCCGACTCTCGGGCAAACGCGAGACGTCACCGTCGAACCCGACTACTGGATCACCGTCGAACCCGACCGAACCCACGTCTTCGTCACCGTCTACGGAACTGCGTTCGAAGAATTCGAAACGGCCCTCGAGACGGATTCGACCGTCACTGATCCGGTTCTCGTCGATCGCTATCCCGACAGGCGCGTCTATCGAGTCACACTGGCCCCACGCGCTGTCACGTTCTCTGCAGCAACCGCCGAGATCGGGGGGCGCCTCCTCGACCTCTCCAGTTCACGCGACGGATGGCTGGTCCAGCTTCGGTTTCCGGATCGGGATCGGCTCGTCGAGTTCAACGACTACTGCCGTGACCGAGAAATCTCGGTCACCGTCGATCACCTCCGCGTGTCTGACGACGAGGGCGACGGCGTCGTCGCCTTGACGGACAAACAACAGGAGCTACTCACTGTGGCACACGAGGAGGGGTATTTCGACGTTCCGCGGGGCATTTCTCAAGACGAGCTCGCGGATCGACTCGACGTCTCGAAGTCTGCCGTCTCCCAGCGACTGCGGCGGGCGATCGGCGAACTCTGCGGTGCGACCCTCTCCTGACGGTACTGCGCGGCGTTTCTCGCTGATATCGATGGGTTCGATCGTCAACAGAGCGCATTCGAAAAACGAGCGGAGCACGTTCGAGTCGGCCCGACCGAGATTCAGCCCCGATCCGCTTCAGTTTGGCCCACGTTCCGCCCTAACTCGGGCGCAGACCGAGGACGTTCTCGAGTCGCCGTCAACCGAAGATGGCCGGATTCGAGGCGACGTCGTTGTGGCAGCGGATTATTCGTCGTCGGTTTCGTCGTCTTTCATCGACCCGAGCTGTGAGACCAGTTCGTCCGTCGAAACGTCGGATTCAAACGACATCTCCCCTTCATGATCGTTTTCGTGGACGTTGACGGCATCTACGTCTTCGTCGTCGGTGGTCTGCTCTTGTTGTTCGGATTCGTCGTAGCTACCAAAACCCATATTCGTGGGTGCCAGATCCACCGCAAAAGGTGTGGCGATTCGTCCCCTTCCAGGTGACCCGTCGACTTCACCGCTTGCTTTCGTGACCGGATCAGGGCGACGACGAGCGGCCGACCGGTCTCTCACGGCGGCGCGTTCCATCGCGGATTTCGGGTCGCTGTTTTGCCTCCCTACTGCCCTTTGGGTAGTCGTTACTGAACAGCGGGCGGTGGCCGCTCGAGCGCCGCTTCGCTGTTCGTTCACCGTACTTTTCCATCGGATGCGATGGTTTCAGCCAAAGACGCCGTGAGCGCGCCTGCAATTGCAGATTCGTATCCGGGGACTGCCCGCTGACTCGAGAGTTTTCGCTTTCGGTAGCCGTCACAGTCACACGCTACCGGCCGAGTACACACAGGCTACGGGGGTTAGTAGCCCGTCTATAGTAATGGGATCGGGTGGTTTGAATTGTTCTCATGGTAGCGTACCGTTCGGCGGTTCGAACAATCGCCATAGACGAGCAGGACATCACGTCATCTTTCCCGCCGCTTTCGGGGGATAGTCGAGTCGACGCCTCGGCCGGGCTAGACGCGCGCCCAGAACGGTTTCACAGTCGGTGATCTGACAATGTGTGGTATTATCGGGCGTGTGGGCGACGGTAGCGCGCTCGAGTCCCTGCTAACGGGGCTCGAGAACCTCGAGTACAGGGGCTACGATTCCGCCGGCGTTGCGGTTCAGAACGGCTCCGGCATCAACGTACGGAAACGCTCGGGAAAGGTCGAAGAATTGAAAGAATCGATCGGTCAACCGCTCAAGGGGGAAGTCGGAATCGGTCACACCCGTTGGAGCACGCACGGGCCGCCGACCGACGCGAACGCACATCCGCACACCGACGAGAGCGAGGACGTTGCGGTCGTTCACAACGGCATCATAGAGAACTACGCCGCGCTCAGAGAACGGCTTGGGGCAAACGGCTACGAATTCACCAGCGATACCGATACCGAGGTTATCCCCCACCTCGTTCAGTACTACCTCGACGCGGGGTTCGACAGTGAGACGGCGTTCCGACAGGCGATCGACGAACTCGAGGGGAGCTACGCTGTCACCGCGATGGTGTCGGGCGAACACGTCCTCTATGCGGCTCGACAGGGCTCGCCGCTCGTGGTCGGGATGGAAGACGGCGAATACTTCCTTGCGAGCGACGTTCCGGCCTTCCTCGAGTACACCGACAGTGTGGTCTACCTCGAGGATGGCGACGTGGTCGTCGTCGACGAGAACGGGGTCGAGTTTACCGATCTCGAGGGGAACCCGATCACGCGCCAGCCCGAGACGGTCGAGTGGGATCCCGAGCAAGCTGGCAAAGGAGAGTACGACCACTTCATGCTCAAGGAAATCAACGAACAGCCCACGTCGCTCGCCCAGGCGATCGAGGGCCGAATCGACCCCGCGAACGGGCGGATCGCCCTCTCCGATTTCGAGCCGGGAACGTTCGAAGGGATCGACAGCGTTCAGTTCGTCGCCTGCGGGACGTCCTATCACGCTGCGCTGTACGGCTCGCTGACGCTGAACCAGGCTGGCGTGCGATCGTCTGCGCTGCTGGCAAACGAGTACAGCGTTTCGGCTCCGCCCGTCGACGACGAAACGCTGGTGATCGCGGTCACACAGAGCGGCGAGACGGCCGACACCTTGAATGCCCTCCGGCAGGCAAACGCCGAGGGTGCTCAAACGCTCACCGTGACGAACGTGGTCGGCTCGACGGCTGCTCGTGAGGCCGACGATGCCCTCTTTATTCGCGCCGGGCCGGAGATCGGGGTTGCTGCGACGAAGACGTTCTCCTCGCAGGCCGTCATGCTCACGCTGCTTGGACAGCGCATCGCCAGCGATCAACGCGGCGAGCCGCGGGCGGATACCGAGTCGCTTCTGGCGGAACTCGCGTCGATGCCCGGAGCGATCGCCGACGTCCTCGACGATTCGGACGCCGCTGCGATCGCCAGGCGCTACGCGGATAGCCAGGCGTACTTCTTCATCGGCCGCGGCCTCGGTTTCCCCGTGGCCCTGGAAGGTGCGTTGAAGTTCAAGGAGATCACCTACGAGCACGCTGAAGGATTCGCCTCCGGCGAACTCAAACACGGACCGTTGGCACTGGTTACGCCCGAGACGCCAGTCTTCGCTATCTTCACTGGCGAAGAAGACGAGAAAACGCTGAAAAACGCGGAAGAGGCCCAGACCCGTGGTGCGCCCGTTATCGCGGTCTGTCCGGACGACCACCCTGCGGTCGAGGCCGCGGACGACCACCTCGAGATTGCCGACACCGATCAGGACCTGGCCGGATTGCTCGCGAACGTCCAGCTCCAACTCGTCTCGTACTACGCCGCCGATCTGCTCGACCGACCGATCGACAAACCGCGAAACCTCGCCAAGAGCGTCACCGTCGAATAATCGGTGGCGAACGCGTTTCGTCCCGTTCTCGAGTATCGGACGGTCCTATCAGTACGCGTTACTGCTAAACGATGCGTGAGGAGTGTCGTGCTCCGATTCCGAAAGCGGCCCGCCGATACCGATCGAACTCGAGTAAGGGTCTCGAGGCCGCAGGATGCGAGACCACCCCCGTAGTCCTAAATCCGCACGGCATCGGTGCTGAGCGACCCGTACTCGAACGATGTCGTGATCGAACGTGGAGGGTTACTGTGGCGATCGAGATCCCGGCAACGGCGTTTCCGGAAATGTGGGTATCGACCGATACCCTCCAGTTCGACTAGTGATTCGCCGTCATATAAAGGGCGGACCTGATAGCGACGGGCGATCCGAGCGAACGGGAACTGTCCCGCTTGAGCGAACCGGTCGGAACGGGCACAGAACCGAGGAACCGTCGGTTTTGGGAGGGACGCAGAGTGGTCTGATACGAGTACCCTCCTTGCCGCAAGAACGATCGCGTTCGTCTGACCGTAATCCTTGACGTGGCGGATAATTATACGGCTGTAATGGCGTCGAATCGGCAACTGAGAGGAGCAGTATCTGCGTCGGTATCTGCCGACCGATGAGCTGTTTTCAGCCCCGATCAGTTAGCGGCAGGCTGATCCTTGTTCCCCCGATCAGTTAGCGGCAGGCTGATCCTTGTTCCCCGATCGCGATGATCGGTTTTGAGCCCTTAATTTGTCTCATTCTGACACATTTGTCGGGGCTAAACACCGTATTACTCCGACGAAATATTGCATTTCTCACGAACGAGGCGCTGATACTCTCGATATCCGAACAGTCTTTCTCACGGGTCACTTTCGGTCGAAACGTGAGAATACTACGGGCGGCGTCGATTATGAGGCCCATAGTAAATACCGATCTGTGGGTATGAATTGTTGATGTCGACGGACCCATCCGCGAACTGGACGCCAATGACGTCCGGCCAGCAAACGACTGCCCCCCGATGTGTCAACTGTGGCAATCAAGTGACCCGACAGTTCGCCCGCGTCTTTGGCGACAATCGTGACGTCGTCCACGCCTGTCCCGATTGCGCGACGTACCGAGAGATGAAGACCTCCGATTTCATCCCCAAAGAGCGGAGATAATTCGTTCGGTGGCGCCAACGGTCGATTCGAGCACGGAGTATTGTCTCGTTTTCCCTATGAATTGGATGCCGCCCAGGTCCGCCCCATCCCGTTCCGTTACATGCTCGTCGCGACGCTCTCGGTTATCAACGTCTGGGCCTCTTCGAATAGCGAATCGGCATCCGTCGGTGACCGCGCCTCCGCCGTCACTCGAATCAGTGGTTGTGTCCCACTTGCCCGAAGCAGGAACCAGCCGTCGGCCGTTTCGACCCGGACACCGTCGAGGGAATCGACTTCGTCGTATCGATCGGTAACTCGGTCGCTCACCTCGGCCATCACCGTTGCTTTGTCTTCGACCTCGACCGACGTTCGTCGGATCGGATAGCCTTCTATCTCGGCGACGAGATCGGAGAGCGGCCCGCCTCGAGAGACGAATGCCACCAGTTTGCAGGCCGCGAGCGGACCGTCCGGGCACCGCGTTTCCGCCGGCCAGATCCAGGCCCCGCTTGGCTCACCGCCGAAGACGACGTCTGCTTCCGTCGTCCGCTCTGCGACGTAGACGTCCCCCACCTGTGTTCGGGTGAGAGACGCACCGACGTCTGCCAACGCGTCGTCGACGGCGAGGCTGGTATCGACGGGCGCAGCGACCCGTTCTCCATCTTCAGCCGCCTCTCGTGCGAACAGGGCGAGCAACGCATCTTTGGGCACGAACGTCCCGGTCTCGTCGACGGCGAGCATGCGGTCGGCGTCGCCGTCGTGAGCGATTCCGACCTCGGCGTCCGTCTGCTCGACGAGCGACGACAGCGTCGCAAGGGACTCCTCGGTCGGCTCGCTCGGTCGCCCGGGGAACGAGCCATCCTCCTGGCCGTTGAGGGTGCGGACCCGACAGCCCAGATCGTCGAGGGCTGACGCCGTTACGCCTCCGGCTCCATTTCCGACGTCGACGATGACGCTTGGCGTCCGTTCGAGGGTGACCGATTTCCGTAGCGTCTCCGCGTGAGCGGCTCGAATACCGCTGCGACGCTCGCGTCTCCCCACCTCGTCCCATGCGGCCAGCTCGTAGTCGTCCTGACGAACACGCCGTTCGATCGCTGCACGCTGGTCCGGACCGAACGCCTTCCCCGAAGGGTTCCAGAGTTTGATTCCGTTGTCGGTCGCCGGATTATGCGACGCCGTTATCACGACTCCCGCGTCGGCCTCGAGGCGAGGAATCGAACGGGCGACCGTCGGCGTCGCTTCGACCCCGACGGTAACGACGTCGGTGCCACACTCGCACAGTCCCGCTCCGATTGCATCGACGAGCATCGATCCGCTTTCCCGAACGTCCCGACCGACGACGACTCGGTCGTACCCCTCCGAAGCGACCGCGCGTCCAACAGCGAGTGCTAGTTCCGCCGTCACCTCGTCGCCGACCCGTCCGCGAATCCCACTGGTTCCGAACATATGCTCCTCTGAGGCGGGCCATCGCCTTACTATGCACGGGTTAACACAGCAGACGACAGACGGATTTCGACCCCGCTACGCGACATCGATAACTCGCAGACGCGCGCTGCCCGGTGTACGGCTCCCGCAGTGTCAATCGAGCGATTGATCCGATAGTTCGTTCATTAGTTCCTCCCTGTATGTTTGAACTGTCGGTGTTGTATATGTGATTCACGCTGGAACTCCCGAGTGAGAATGAGACCGCCACAGACCGCTTCACGTAATCGATTCCCGGACGTCGACGGCAGCGTATCCCCACGGATCTGTTCGGTGACTCTCGACCGGCCGAGAACGCGAGTACCACGGTTCGAACGTTCGAACGGTGACTGTCCCGGTCGGAACGTATGAGTGCAACCGAACCCGATACCGACGTCGACGAGGCTGCAGAGACCGACGAAAGCGACGGTTCGGGCCATCCCTCACAGAACGAGACGGTCCCGGCCGACCTCCCACCCAGCGCGAAACTCGTCTACAAGGTTCTCGAATACGAGGAACCACTGACGCAGGAAGGGATCGCCGACGAATCTCGGCTCTGCCCTCGGACCGTCCGCTACGCGCTGGGAAAACTCGAGGAACAGGAGCTGGTTAGCAGCCGAGTCAGCCTCGAGGATGCCCGGCAGTCGCAGTATCGGATCGGCGAGGTGAAGTGATCGACGACTGGAGCCGTCCGCCCGATTTCACCGGTGTTTCTGGTACCGATCGACTAACAGATCGATCCCGAAGGTTCCCGTGGTAATCTCGTAGTGGGTCTCGAGGCGCGGATTGAACTTCGCCTTGTACCGATTGATGCTCGGGACGCCGGCCCCGACGAGGTCGTATTCCTCGATTCCATCGTGGAGACCGTCGCGCATAACGTGCCAGTCGAGCAGGTCGTTGATCGGAAGGTCGACGTCTGCATCCGGTTTGACGCCGCCTTGCCACCGGTATCGCGTCCCATCGGACTCGAGAACGAGAATGCCGCCCTGAAACTCCTCGCCGACGCGACAGACGTACGGCCGAAGTGAGCCGTCGGGAAGCTGCTCGTGAAGAGAGCACGCGAAGTTCGAACTCAACTGGAACGACTGCCCCTGGTTCTCGTACCGTTGGCGGACCTGGTCGACGATGCGTTCGACGTCGTCGGTGTCCCCTTCCTCGATGACGTAGCTGGTATCGTCTGCGTTTCGAACGTTGCTCCGCGCGTCGCTACTGAACCGTTTTAGGAGTTCGTCCTCGGTACCGTCGAGGTCGACGATGTACGTGTAGCCGGGTTTGACGTCGTGTTCGTTCCAGACGAACGGTCGGATGTCGTCGAACTCCGCGGTGACGAACTTGCTGTACAGCGGCGAGATTTCCTCGTCGATCCACTCGAGACAGCCCTCGATGAACCGTTTTGTACGCCGGTCGGCCTTGCGCTGCTTGAGCTTGTCGACGTTTAGCAGGGAGGGGCCGAGATAGCTCGCCCACGAATAGGGAGCGGGGGAAAACGCACCGGTGATCGGCCCTTTCCTGTACTCGAAGACGGGAAAAATGCCGACCGGTTCCTGGCCCTTGAACCCGGCCAACAGGTTCAGGTCTGTCCCGGTGTCGTCGGCCTGTAATCGGAGTGCTGTGGCCCGGAAAAACGGATTCGAACCGTCAGAACGGTCGACGTATCGGTTCCACTCGTCGGCATCAGTGTCCGGATCGAGGACGCGGATCTCGACACTCATAGGTAGCCAAGGTCGGAGAGTCTGTCTTCGACCGCTCCGTCGTCGGTCGCCGTAATCGGTGCCGGATCGTAGGCCGGATACGGTCGCTCGACACCCCCGTCGATCACCGGGAGCGGGTCGCCGTCCATAGCCGCGTCGACGGGGACGTCGAACAGCGAACAGATCGTCGGCGCAACGTCGAAAATCGTCGCGCTGTCGAGCATCGCTGATTCGTCGAACGCCGGACCGGTCGCCGCGATGACGCCGGTTCGCTTGTGGTTCCACGGTTCCATCGGCTCGCCAAAGCGGTCTCGTCCCAGGTCGGCGACGATCGCGTTGTTGAACTCTGCAGGGACAGTCACGACGTCGGGGGCCATGTCGACGTGCGGTCCCTCGAAGTACGTCTCACGCGGCTCGACGGCGTCGAACATCGGTTCCCCGTCGGGAGTTCGGACCGCCGACAGCGCGTCGATGAGTTCTTCACGAACGGTTTCGTACGCCGACTCGGGGACCCGCCCGTTCGGTTCGCGCCCCTCGAGGTTGATGCGGACGCCGAGTTCGCTCTTCGAGCGGATGAACGCCCGCGATGCCGGGAAATCAACCTGTTCGCTCGCCGCCCGGAGCAGATCGTTCGGTACCCGACTCCCGATCGGTTCCTTCAGGCCGATGCGGTCGAGCGCGCCCGCGACGCGCTGGGTCGTGATCCCGACTCTCGCCGCGACGTTCATCGCTCGTTCGAGCGGATTCGCTTCGTACTCACCGGCCTCAGAACCGTAGAGCAGGTCGTTCTCCCAGGCCTTTGACCAGTTCGGCATCCCTTCACCGCCGCTCTTGGCGGTCACGTATCCGTTGTCCCGGAGGAATTCGTTGACGCGGAATTCGGTACCGGTTACCGGTCCCATGCCGTGATCGCTAACGACGAGAACGTTTTCGGGATCGGTTCGCTCGAGCGTTTCCGCCAGCTGACGATCGACTTCGCGATAGACCGCACTGACCGCCTCCTCGTCGCCCGGCCGTTCGTGAAACACCGAGTCGGTCTGCTGGAACTGGAGGAATCCGAAGTCCGGACTGATCCGCTGACAGAGATATCGAAACGCCGTCCCTCGCAGTTCGATCGTCCGTTCGTACCCGTCGATCGACCTGTCGGGTACCGGGCCACTCTGGGGGTAGACCCAGTACTCGCCACCGCAGGCCATTTTGACGTCCTCGAGAATCCCCGCCGGATGACAGTCGGGGTCCTCGGGGGCTGTCAGCCCCGGAATCAACGCGCCGTCGAATTCTCGAGCGGGGTGTGTCACCGGGACGTTAACGACGACGCTCGAGAATCCGTGCTCGCTCAGTAGCTCCCAGATCGGTCTCGCTCTGACGTGGGTCGCGTTGACGACGTCCCAGTCGTACCCGTCGAACGAGAGAAAGTCGTAAACGCCGTGCTTGCCCGGATTCTTTCCGGTGTACAGCGACGGCCATGCACTCGCGGTCCACGGCGGAATCTGGGACTCGAGCGGCCCCGACGACCCGGTGTCGAACAGTTGCCGAAGAGTCGGAAGATCGCCCGACTCGAATAAGGGCTCGAGTATCGGTCGACAGCCCGCGTCGAGCCCAACGACGAGCAGACGAAGGTCTTCTTCGTCGGTCGAACCTGCCATGTGAAGCGGTATTTGTCCACCCGTGCTTTGTTATGCAAGTGCTGGCCGTCTCTAGGATCGTACTGCCGCCTGTAAGGTCAGAATAGCTGCCCTACCGAGGGACCGACCCGAGCCTGTAAGTATCGATTGCGAATCGATAGCGAACGGTACTGACCGTATCACTAAGGTACCGGCCGTTACTGTATTACGTCGATGATCGTCGCCACTTCCATCGCATACCAATCACACGTATGATCAGTGCAACCCCCTCCGTGTTCGACGCATCACTCTCACGGTCGGGGGACGTGGGAATCGAGTCGTTCGTCGACCTGCACGCCCCGTCCGTCGACTACACGTACTATGGCGCCGGGAAGGTCGCGCTCCGTGACGGCCTCGCCGGGCTCGTCGAGCCCGGTGAAAACGTCCTCGTTCCCGCCTATCTCTCACCAGCGGTCGTCGAGCCGCTTCACGACCTCGGCCTCGAGTCGCGGTTCTACGCGATCAAAGAGACCCTCGAACCCGATTTTACTGACCTCGAACGACGAATGGACGACGATACCGTCGCGGTCATGTCTGTCAACTACTTCGGCTTCCCGCAACCCGGCCTCGAAACCTTCGCGTCGCTGACCGACGAATACGATTGCTATCACATCGACGATAACGCGCACGCGCCACTCAGCGTCGACGGGGAGACGCTGCTCGGGACCGCCGGCGATCTCGGGGTGACGACCCTGCGGAAACTCCTTCCGGTTCCTGACGGTGCGGTCCTGTACTGTCGGGACGAAGCGGTCCGCGAAGCGTTCGAGCCCTCGTCGCTCGCCGGCGTATCGGACCGAGTTGCGGCCGCGGACTGTCGGTACGTCGCCACGTCGGTCGCCGAAACGGTCCTCGGGACGAGCCGATCGCTTCACAGATCTGTCGAAGCCCTCCTCTCCGACGGCACCGACGATCCGTCGAGTGTCGATCCCGGGAGCCGGTACGAGGCCACCAAAGCGCCGATGTCGAGGTTCTCGAAAGCCGTGGCCGACGCCGCGGATCCGGGAGCGATCCGATCAGCACGGCGGGAGAATTACCGCGCCTGGCAACGCGCTCTGGCCGGACGCGACGACGTGACCATCGTCTACGACCGTCTCCCGGAGGGGATCAGCCCGTACGAATTCCCAGTCCGCGCCGACGAACCGGACGCGTTTCTGGCGGAACTCGAAGACTGCGGGGTCATCGGGGCCCACACCTGGCCGATACTCCGCCAGTCGGTCTACGGAAACGAGGAGTACGACATCGCAAACCGCCTCTCTGAGGAACTCGTCGTCCTCCCGGTCCACCAGGGGATCGAAACCGCAGCGATCGAGGCAGCGGGTGACGGGCTTCGTCGCTAGACCTGCCCGCTGTCCTCGATGAATTTCGAACCGACGATACTCATTCCGCCGGCGGCGTTTCGGTCAGCGCGGCGCGAACGTCGTCGCTCAGCGAATACGTCCGTTCAGCGGACCGCTCGAGCATTCCTTCCGTCCGGAGTTCGGACAGGAGACTCTGAACCGCGACCGTCGACCGATCGACCCGGTTTGCGATCGTCTCCGCCTCGAGCGGCCCCTCGTGTGCGAACACGGCCAGAACCTCCTCGGCCGTTTCGATCGAACACTGAGACCCCTCACTCGCGCGGTGAACGCGGTCGCTGACCCACTGTATCTCGAGCAGTTCCGCGGGTTTGCGCTCCTCGTTTGCGACGACAAACGCGCCGTCGCTGGCCACGTCCGTTTCCCCGTCGGCGTTCGGCGATGCGTCCGAACCCGCGTCCGCGTCCCCATCGACCGGCGTGTACCCGTACTCGTGGGCCTCGCCGCCGGCCTGGACGATCGGTGACGATGCGTCGTCTTCGTCGTCCGTCTCATCCTCGGCACTCTCGGCGTAGGGCCGCTCGCGTTCGAGTTTGCGGACGACGGTACGTAACTGATCGTTTTCCTTCTTGATTCGGTTCAGCTTCGACGTCCGAGCCGTGAGCTCGTCTTCGAGATCCTCGATTCGATCGTCGCGGGCGGCAAGCTCCGACCGTAACTCGTCGCGTTCGGACTCGAGATCGGCGATCTCCTCGTGTAGCCGACGCACATCTTCGCCACCGCCCGGTAGTTGCGACTGGACCGTTTCCGTGTTCTGCAGGGCGTCTGCCATCTGCTTCGCCGCACTCGAAACGTCCCGGGCCGAGGACAACTCGTCTTCGAGCGTTTCGATTCGCTTTTCTTTCTTCTCCAGTTCGGTTTCGAGTTCCTGGATGCGATCTTGCTTCCGGTCCTTGCGCTCGGAAATCTCCTGAAGGTCGCCGACGAGCGCGTCCGAGACGGATTTGAGTTCGGGCCGTTCGAAGTCCTCGAGCCCGGGGGTCGCGCCCGCGTCGAAGGTCCGTTTTCGCCGGAACTGAATCTTGCGGACGTCGACCTCCGTCCAGTCGGTCTGAACGAACGCCTGCCCGTCGTCGAGATCCGCAACCAGTTCCGAGTACTCCGAGTCGATGATCCGACCGACGACTTTCGTGTCGTTGTCCCAGGTCAGCCGGTGCCAGACGAGCCAGTTGGCCTGCGTGATGAAGTCCTTCTTGACGTCGGCCGGCCGCTGGCTGATCCCCAGAATTCCGAGGCCGTGTTTGCGGCCGCGCTTGCTGATCTTGATCAGGAGGTTCCCCGTCTCTCCGACGCCGCCGCCCTCCGGGATGTACTCGTGGACCTCCTCGACGACCAGCAGGAACGGCTTCTTGAGCTTTTTCTCCTTGACGAACAGCTGACGGGCCACCTCGCGAAGCAGTTCGTCCGCTACGGTCTCGTCGAGATACCCCGAGACGTCGAGAATCACCGGAACGTTTTCTTCGAGTGCGATGGTCGCCATCTGCTCTGCGTGTTCCGGTCCGATCTGGATGTCACACTCCTCGTCGGCCCCGGCGTGGAGCATCTCGTACTCCTCTTTGAGCCCGTAGTACTCACCGTCGGTATCGACGATGAGGAGGGGATAGCCGGCTTCGAGCAACTCTTCGGCGATGACGGACGCGGTGTTCGACTTCCCGGACCCCGATTTTCCGGTGACGAATCCGCGGCCGGTAAGCAATTCGACGACCGGCAGCTTCAGGTTCGCTCCGTCAGCCGTCTCCCCGACCATAATCTGGCGTTGCGTCGGTTCGTCGTTCACCGTCACACCACCTCGAGTACGCGTGATTCGTTCATACTACTTGTACAGTTCGAATACGCACCCTTGAATATTGGCCTCGAACCGACCGCAGCCTCGCGAGCCGATTTCTCTCAGTGCTCTTCGCCTTCGACCGTTTGCTCGCGGACCGTCAGCCCCTTTCGGCCCAGGTGCTGAAGCTGTTTCCGAGCGAAGTCTTCTTCGCGGGTCCCTCGCGTCGCGAGGACGTATACGAGCGCCCCGCCGGCCGGGCGCATCGTCCGCCCGGCGCGCTGGGTTCCCTGTCGGCGCGAACCGCCGAGTCCGGAGGCGATGATGGCAAGGTCGGCCGTGGGAAGGTCGATCCCCTCGTCGCCGACCCGCGAAATTATCAGTAAATCGCGTTCGTCTCGCCGGAATTCCTCGAGCAGCCGCCGGCGATCGTGATGGGGTGTCTCACCGCTTACGAACGGAACGTCGAGCGCGTCTGAGAGGTCGCGACCCTGTTCTAGGTAATCGACGAAGACCAGCGCCTTCGAGTCCGGATGTGCGGAGAGCAGATAGCGAACCTCGTCGATTTTTCCTCGGTTTTTCGCGGCGATCCGATACTTCTCTCGCCCGTCTGCGGAGCCGTAGGCGTTCCCCTGTTCCTCGTCGCCCCAGGGTACGTATCGGATCTCGAGTTCGGGCTCCGCGACGAAACCCGCGTCGAACAGCGCCTCCCAGTCCGTGCCGATCGGTGGACCGACGAGGGTGAAGATCTCGGTCTGGCGATCGTCTTCTCGAATGGGCGACGCCGACAATCCGAGTCGATGTTTGGACTGTAAGTGGGTACTGCGTCGGTAGACGTCCGACGGGACGTGCTGGCATTCGTCGAAAACGACCAGCCCCCACTCTCGGTCGTCGAACAGCGATCGGTGGCGATCCATGCCCGCGATCTGGTAGGTGGCGATCGTCACCGGTCGTACCTCCTTGCGGCCCCCGTGGTACTGCCCGACCTGCTCCGGCTCGAGCGTCGTATATTCAAGGATCGCGTCAGCCCACTGCTGGGCCAGATCCCGACTCGGCACCAACACCAGCGTCTCGCCTTCGACGCGGGCCATCGCACCCATCGCGGCTATCGTTTTTCCACTCCCTGGCGGGCCAACGAAGACGCCTTCGCCGGCCTCGCCGAAGCGGTCCACCCAGGTCTGTTGATAGTCGCGCAGCCGAACCTGGAGGTCGATCGACAACGCTTCGCCGGACGCGAGCTCGCGATGGTCCTGAACCGGATAGCCTGCCTCGTAAAGAATGCGCTTGATCGCGGCCTCCGATCCCTCGCGGACCCAGTCTTGGGTGTCCGATATCGGCGCGTGGACGTGTTCCTCGTCGAGTTTCTGTCGCGCAACGTTCCCCATGATCTCCGGACTCTGTGCCTCGAGGACGGTATACCCTTCCTCGTGCGTGACGAGCCGAAACTGGTGGGCGCGATCCCACTGGCTTTCCACCCAGTCCTCGAGGTCCGCGGAGCGTTGCCCGAGCGCCTGGCGCATCGTCTGCGCGAGGTCGTCGAACGAGTCGTGAGGGGTCCCCCAGACGTCCGCCGGCCGAACGACGTACCGATACCCCTGTTCCCCGTTCGCGTCCGCGAGGTGGGCGAACTGGGAAAGCTGGGCGCGCGTGAACTGGTCCGGTCGATCGACGACGATCTCCCGCCGTTTCGGAAAGACGATGACGCGTTCGCGATCCGTGAGATCCTCGAGTTCGCTGGGGTACCAGACCACCGGGTCCGTCGACACGGAGAGGCGCTCGATACTCCCCGCGTCGGCGAGCGTCTCGAGTCGGTCGCTGGCTTCCTCGTGGGGGATCTCGAGGGCGCGAGCGACGGCAGCGGCGGTGAGAACCGGTCGGCCCGCTTGCTGGCTGGCGTCGTGGAAATCCGCGATCGTGAACTCGTCGTCCGCGTCGGTCCGTCCCTCGGTATCGGTCGTCTCCGAGTCAGTGCGATCCGTCTCATTCGTCGGTTCTTCGTTCGGATTTGCATCGTCCGGGTTCCCGTTGTTCGGTGCCGCGGAGTGGCTTCGCTGCTCGTCGCTCGGCATCGAAGAACGTTCGTCTGTCACTGACAGGTCGTACTGGCGGTGCAGGTAAACCGATTTCGCTCAGCGAGCGACGTCCGGTGTGTGACCCGAACCGACGAGCCACGGACTACCGATGGAACGAGTCGATATTTTCGGGATTCCGTCGCATGCTCCCGGATTCCCGTCAAACTACGTTCGCCGTCGTTCGCCCGTCCGAGCAGCGCCGAATCGTATTCGTAGCCACAATATTCAACTATCCATCCAATAAACCCCAAATATGGTCTTACCGGAGGTTTCAGCGGGTTTCTTCGGGCATGTTCTGCTGACCAGTATGACATTTTTGACACTTCTGCTGCTCGCTCTCTGGTCATATCGGAGCGGTGCCGAATTCAGTGGGTTTGGAATGTTCCTCCTGTTGATCCTCATTGCTGCTTTTTGGCAACTTGAAATCCTCACAATATATTTCACATCCGACACAGCCCTTTTGAAATTCCTCACGTACAGTGAGAAAGTCACCGGGATAATCGGTGGATCCGTGTATTTCACGCTGATATCACAGTATACGAACAATGACTACCACAGGCGGCGGTGGGTCCAGGCTGTTCTGGTCGGTCTCCCCGTATTTCTCGTCGTCATGGCTACGGTGCCATCTCTTCGACGGCTCACGATCGAAGAGTTCACCGTGCATCAAAGCGGCGTTCCGTTCACGTTCGCGGCGTTCGATCGAGGCCCGCTGTATTTCTTCGCATTGAACCTCAATTATGCGATTACCACAGTCGGGCTGATCATACTCGTTCGGTTTATTTTGCAAACGCGTCGCACCGCGTGGCCCCGTATTCTCTTTCTGATGGCATCGGCCGTTTTCGTGAGTATCCTGAACTTCTTATCGATTAGCGGGAGGGTTCCCCTTCCTGGATTCAATTACGCCTCGTTCGGCGCGTTGCCGACTGCGCTGGCGACGATGGTTGCAATCTACCAGTTCCAGTTGCTCGATATTATTCCCGTCGCGCGGAACACGCTGGTCGAGTCGTTGAACGATGCTGTGATCGTCGTCGATGAACGCCGGTGTGTCGTCGACTACAACCAGAAAGCGGCGTCGATGCGGTCATCGCTCCCGGACGAGGAAGGGGAGCTGTTAGCGGCAGTCTGGCCGGCACTCGCCTCGCAGGTCGACTTCGACGTTTCCACTCGCCACACCACCCAGCTGACGCTGCGGATCGACGGACAACGACGGTATTACTCCTTGCTCATTTCACCCGTTCGGAAATCAACCGACCACGAACTGAGCGGCTATTCGTTGCTCCTCCGTGACGTGACCGAACTGGAGACGTCCCGACAACAGCTCAGAGAACAGAACCAGCGGCTCGATCAGGTCGCATCGACGATCAGTCACGACCTGCGAAATCCGCTGAACGTCGCTCAGGGGTATCTTTTGGCCCTGGAAGAACAGGTCGACGGCGAGGCGCTGGAGACGGTCGAGGAGATCGATCACTCACACGAACGGATGAGCGCAATCATCGACGATGTCCTGTTGCTCGCACGCCAGGACTCCACGGTCGATCGATCCGAACTCAATTTGGCCGACGTCGTTCGCGACGCGTGGGACAACGTCGACACTGCCGGGGCCACGCTCCACGTCGACGTCGATAGGCACCTTCGGGCCGATCGGACCAAGCTACTGCGGGTCTTCGAGAACCTCTTCCGGAACGCCATAGAACACGGGTCCGACGCGGAAATAGATGCTGCCGAACCGGCCGAAGCCGGAGCGGGGGTAACAGTGACGGTCACGGGCCTCGACGATGGGTTCGCAGTTGCGGATGACGGCCCCGGCATTCCGTCGGAGGACCGTGATGACGTCTTCGAGTACGGCTATACGACGAGCGACAGCGGGACTGGCTTCGGACTGGCGATCGTCCAGCGCCTCCTCGAGGTCCACGGCTGGACGATCGAACTCGATCCATCGAGCGACGGTGCTCGGTTCATCGTCAGCGGCGTCAAGCCCGTCGAGCCAGCCAGATCCGACGGCGGTCGAACGGGTGAGCAGATGGGGACCAGCTGACCCGGACCGCGTCAGTTTCCGTTGACCGATGCCTGTGTCCCGAATGATGCGAACCATGTCGCATCGGAGAACTATCGTCGTCGCTGAACGAGCTGCCGTTTCTCGACGTCACGCCGGACGTGAGTCTTTTCACCGGGAGTTCGGATCACGTATCGAGGCTGTGACTATATCAGTCTGGCCGGCCTTGCAACTACCATGTACCGTGCAATCCTGCCCGAAGGTCAGATCACTTGCGAACGCTACGATCACACCGAAAACGGACTCGAACTGTACGACGGTAGCGACCAGTTCCTCGCGTTCGTTCCGTACAGTAACCTGCATGCGCTGCTAGACGAGGAGGTTTACGAAGAGGACGACCGGTCGGTCATGTAGCCGGCTGCTGGTCGATGGCCTCGAGTTGCTCGCGATAGCGATTTCTAACGGTGACGACGGTCGTCTGTGCGGTATCGGCGACGGCTCGTTGCGGGATAGTTTCGTCACAGAGGAGACCGGCGGCGTAAATGGCGGCGGCGGCGAAACCGGTCGGTGACTTCCCCGAGTGCAACCCCTGCTCGGTCGTCCGATCGATGATATCGATGGCCTTCGTCTCGACGTCTTTGTCGACATCGAGCTCGGAACAGAACCGTGGCACGAACTGACGCGGGTTCGTCGGCTCGAGGTTAATGTCCAGTTCATCCGCGATGTACCGGTAGGTTCGACCGATCTCTCGCTGATCGACTCGTGAAACCGACGTTACTTCCTCGAGACTCCGGGGAATATCTTCCTTACGACACGCGGTGTAGAGCGCGCTGGTCGCAACGCCTTCGATCGATCGGCCGCGGATGAGGTCCTGCTCGAGTGCGCGTCGATAGATGACGCTTGCGGTCTCTTTGACCGGCTTGGGAACTCCGAGTGCGCTCACCATTCGATCGATTTCTGACAGGGCGTACTTGAGGTTTCGTTCGCCCGCGTTTTTCGTTCTGATTCGTTCCTGCCAGACGCGGAGCCGATGGAGTTGGCCGTGTTTATCGGCCGACATCGAATGGCCGTTGGCGTCCTTGTTGCGCCAGTCGATCGTCGTCGTCAGCCCTCGATCGTGCATCGACTGCGTCAACGGGGCACCCACCCGGGACAGTTCGTCGTGTTCCTGCGCGTTAAACGCCCGCCATTCCGGACCGTAGTCGATCGGGTCCTCGGTGAGGACGAGACCGCATTCCTCACAGACCTGTTCGCCGCGATCCGGATCGTGGACGACCGTGTCGGTCTCGCAGTCGGGGCACAGACCAGTCTCAACCTCCTCTGACTGTGATTCGCTGCTGCTTTGATCGATGATAGACCGCGTCATCAGTACTGGACAAAGCCGTGCCGGCACTGTAAGGGGTTAACATGGTTTCGGGGGAAACACCGACTTACTGCTCCGTTCGTCTCATCCGGAGAAGAACGGAGAGAAAAGACGCGATCGTTCACACAATTCGAGCGACTATGCGTGAAGACCGCGTCGAGACCGTGTCCCATCGGTCGCGTTCGGGTGAAACGACTGTTCAACGTCAAACGGTCGTTTCGACCCACTTTGGTCAATGTCCACACGGCACAAGAAACATGCAGATAGTTTTTTAGGATTTATGATATCAATGGCCGGTTCATCACGTAAATCCGTCTTTCGTCGATGAACTGTCGTTCGACTTTATATCGCTCGGATCGAACGTTCAGAAACAGTGCCGTGTGCCATCCAGTCCACCGTGGCCGGTCAGCGTTCGGTTTCCTCCGACAGTCTGGGCGTACGAAGATGATACAGCCACACAATCGACTAATACCGATCGGAGTCGCGAGCGACGGCAACCGTCGATGCCGACGGCAGGTGGCTAGCGTAACGTCCCCGTTGAGAAGATGCTCCGTACCCCCTTTGCAGACGGTGCGAAACGTAGGCGTGTTTAAGAGTATCTCTGTTGGTGTACAACCTGGTGTGTCAATCGTGATTTCGACCCGCCGTTCGAACGTACGACGGTCGCCGTCGAGCCGAGACTCCAGCGACGTATACGGGAAGGCACAGGGGTCAGTGAGCTCGAATGGCGCCTTTACAGCCGGAGGTTCAGACTAATGTCCTCGATCGATACGTCGTTACCGGATGAGATCGCATCGGTCGCCGACACCGACGAGGACGAACGTCTTTCGAAGGACGTTATTTTTGAGCTATTAAAGAATCGTCGTCGCCGGGAAGTCCTCGCATACTTGCTGGATGCAGACGAAACGGTCACCCTCGGAGAACTCGCCGAACAGATCGCTGCCTGGGAGAACGATACTGAAGTCAACGCACTTAGTTCCGATCAACGAAAACGCGTTTACGTTGCCCTCTACCAGACCCACCTGCCGAAGATGGACGATGCCGGAATCGTCGAATACGATCAGGACCGTGGTCTGATCACACTTTCGGACAACGCAGACCTGTTGATGATGTATCTGGATACGGATACGCATCGACAGGATCGGTGGGACCGATGGTACGCCGGAGTCAGCGTGATCGGCGCTCTCCTCCTCAGCGCAGCATTCCTCGAGATGCCAGTCCTGGCGGCCGCTCCGTTGCTCGGCCTCGCGAGCGCAGTTATCGCTGCGTTTCTCCTCCTTTCGGTTATGCACGTCGTTACGAATCACCGACGCGAACGCAACGTGGACGGCAAACTATCTCGAATCGAATAACCCTGCACTGACGACGATTCTGCGTAGTCTACGTCGATAGTGTTCTGCCGTTGTCCGCTTACGATTTGCTGGCGGTCATTACGAAAAGTCAAGGTGAAAGCTCCGTGCCTCAGTGCAGGAATGAATCCGACACCAAAGACACCAATCACGGATAGTAAATCTTTGACAGCATATGATTGATTGAATGCGTTTGGCGAAAAGTGGAGGTGGATTGGGGTCTCCATCATCAAAAAGCAACCTGCGTCGGACGGCTACTCGGCCTTCGGGCCGAGTCGGGTCGATGGCACGGCCCGTCGGGTGCAAACGGATACCTACGCACATCTCGCCTCTCACGAGGTCCGACGCGCACGCCCACAGACCACAGCCGAAGCCCCCTCGGTTTTGGTCAAGAGCCTTCGGGGACGCAGGAGCGGCCTGCTGGCCAACGAAGGAATCCTCGCGCTGAAGCGCGAGGTGAATGTCAACGTCCCGCCTCTGTTCCCACGCACCAATGTTCCCACGCACCAATGTTCCCACGCACCAATGTTCCCACGCACCAATGTTCCCATGCGCCAACGATCACCGCGTGTGAGCGATCAACAGCATCGGTCCGATCGTTCTTGGACCATCACCTTCGACTCACGCGTCTCTCCGTTCTAGATGGGCGCCCAATCGTGATGCGTATGCTGATCAACAGGGTCGTTCGACTGCTGAGAAGGGTTTTTATTACCAGGTTCCGTACGTTCGAATGGCTCCCGACGACCGTCATCCAGTACCGGAACAGTCGCGTGCCAGCAGCTGTTCCAGGCGCGGGAGCCTTCTCGTACAGGCGTCGGTCCAACTGGTCTTCTTGAGAATCCACTCCGACAGAGGTCGAAGGGCGCCAGCATATTCCCGAACACAGGGGCGTAGAAGTGACATCCTCACCCGGCGTGAACGGAGAGGGATCTTTGATCCCGCAGGCAGTCGGGCATAGCCCGACGACGGCGGGATTCTCTCGCTGCTTGAAGATAGCCATCTCCGGACGGAATTCCACGGACAACTACATCTACGGGTAGCCCGCAACTTGCGCCGATAAACGCCAACATTACAATACGGGTTACTCACTCGAGGACTGATATGGTAGGTATCTCTGGCCGAACCACGAATCACGACGACCGGTCGTTCGCTGGCTCGCTCGAGCCGCTGACACACACCGATCGATATCAGGCCGAGGTCGTCTTCGATTCGCCATCTTGCTCCGTCGGAACGACGGCTTACCCGGAGTACCCCCTTCGAATTGTCGAGGACGACCACTGCTGGGTCTGTCTGGAGGGACGAATTTACGATCGAGACGAGGAGTCGGTCGAACGTGAATTGCTCGACGTAGCGAACCACGTCCTCGTGGCAGACGACGACGAATTTCTGGCGGACTGGTTACTGGAGACTGACGGGGAGTTCCTGCTCGTCGCCGTGGACAAGGACAGTGGTCGACTCGGATTACTCAACGATCCGCTCGGACGGCTTCCGGCGTACTACTTTCACGACGGGGAGACCTTTCTATTCTCACGCGAACTCCGATATCTCATCAACGAAGCGCCGATCGACGGATTCGACCCGATGGGCGTCGCCCAGTGTCTGCTCTTTGGCTACTCGCTGGGTGACCGAACGCTCGTTGACGGGGCCAACCGACTCCGTCCAGGGACGAAACTTACCGTCGATCCGGACCGAGGTGCGGTCACGGAAACGTCGCTGCACCGGTTCGACTTCGAGGAGCCACGGTACGCCGACCGGAATCGATCACGAAATGCCACGGAACTCGTCGACCGGTTCGAGCGGGCGTGTCGACAGCGGTCGGGGTATGGTAGCCGCGACGTGATCTCGCTGAGCGGGGGGCTCGACTCCCGATCGGTACTGGCTGGGTACCACGCCGAAGGGATTCCGACGATCGCGGCGACGGTGTCCTCCGACGAATTCGTCCCGCCGTCGGACGTGGCCATCGCCCGCGAACTGGCTGCTGAACTAGACGTCGAGTGGCAGCGCTACGAAGTCGGGCCGCCGAACGGTTCTGACCTCGACCGTTTGGTCAAGACCAAAAACGGTCAGATCGGGCTATTGACCTCGTTCATTCTCGAATTCTTCCGCCAGCTTCGCGCGGAGTACGATGCCGGTCTCACGTACGTCACCGGCGACGGCGGGGACAAAGTCCTCCCGGACCTGACCCCTGCGAGATCGATCGACGACGAATCCGAGTTGATCGACTACATCATCGAAGAGAACTGCTTTCTCACGCTCGAACAGGTCTCCCGGATCACCGGACTGCCGGCGGCGGCCATCCGCCGGAGCGTTCGCGATCGACTCGAGATGTATCCCGAGACGGACCCGGCTGCGACGTACGTCCACTTTCTAGTCTACGAGCGAGCCGTCAATTTCCTGTTCGAAGGCGAGGATCGCAATCGGTTCTTCTTCTGGAGTACGACGCCGTTTTATTCGATCGATTTCTTCCGGTACGCGATGAACTGTCCGGACAGCCAGAAGGCGCGGTACGATCTCTATCGGTCGTTTCTCACGGAACTCGAGCCCGCCGCTGCAGCGCTGACTCATCCGGACTACGGGGTGCCCGTCGCGTCTCTCCGTCACAGTGCAGCCGCGTTCGTTGACGATCTACTATCGCGGTATCCCCGTTTGTTCGAGACGGTCCGTCCCATCGTCAAGTCGATAAACGGACTCGAGACGGATTCACAGCTCCGACCGGATACAGTCGACTGCATCCGAACCCAGATCGACCAGTGTGAGGCCGTCGACGACGTCTTTTCGACTGACGAACTTCACGCGTTTCTCGATGCAAACGCCGATCACGACCGGACGTCCGTGTACCGACTCTTCGCGCTAACGTCGTTTATCGACGATATTCACTCCTCGCAGAGCGTTCTCGAAACGCGTCGTGATGCCGTCTTCGGCTGACTGTCAAGAATCGATGTTCGACACGCGACTCGTCAGGTCACGATTCGTGTGTATCGCCTCGGGTGTTCGAGCCTGACAGTTGTCCTCTCGTCACTATCTTTTCCTCATTTGAGACGATTGTGTACGAAGCACTGCCCACGATCACGCCTGCCGGTTTTGGATATAAGAAACCAGTACAATATGCCCTAATAGAAGAAATAGTTAGTAACGATATTATTATAATCACGAAATCTTACTAATAACGAGGGAGGAAAGTTTATGGTTCGGTAGTGTTCTCAGTCAGGTCGCATGGCACGCGACGAACCGGTACGGGACAGAGACAGTCCCGCCGAAACGACAGTTAGCGACGACGAACGTGACGTTCACGGTGTAATTGACCGCCGTTCGTACCTGAAATTAGCCGGCGCAACCGCAATCACCGCGGGCGTTGGAGCGTCCGCGGCGAGTGCGGCCGGCGGCGAGTACGACGTCATCGAGGCGCGCGGACAGACGATCCGCATCGACTCGGGTGAAACCTGGGAGAACAAACTCATCGACTTCGGCGACCGAAACGACATTTTGATCGTCGCCAAGGGAACGAATTGGACGATCCGGAACGTCGGGTTTACGGGAACCATTCCGTACAACGAGACTATTTTCGGCGTCTGCGACTCGGGTTCCGGCACGTCGGTCATGGAGAACATATACTTCGGAGAGTCGACCGGCGAACAACCCGCGAGCGAGCGCTCGATCTGTATCTGGGTTGACCCGGATCACTCCGGCCATCTCGACGTGAAACGCGTTACTTTCAACGTCCCTGGAAACAATGGCATCTACGGTTCCGCGCCCGCATACAACGGAAACGGCGGCTCCATCGCACTGGATAGCTGTTACGGCAACGACTGTCATCACACCGCCTTCCGGATCGGGGACTGCGGGATGTCGATCGAAAATTGCATGAGTTACAAGAGCGGAACGCGAGCCGCGAACCGCAACGCCTGGGTCTGGGAGGGCGACTACGGTGGCGGCGCAACGATTCGGAATTCCCACTTCATAACGAACGGCACCGGCGGATCGGTCGTCACGTACGGCAATCCCAACCTGACGATCGACAACGTTCACACCGATGACGGTCGCGGTGACGGATCGAACCCCCGACACTTCGTCCCCGAAGGGTGTCCGGAAAGCGGCGAGGAAGCCGCACGCGGCGGCAGCGACGATGGATCGTCCAGTCCACCGGCGGACGATGAGGACGGCCAGAGCGACGAGTTGCCGTCGAACACCCTCACGGTTACCGGCACCGGTGAGCCGACGGAATACTACGTCGAGACCACTGACGAACTCGTCGACGATCCGAACGCCGGCCCGCTCGAGACGTACGACGCGATCGACGGGACGAGCGCAACGGGCTGGGTGACGACGTCTTCACACGTCGACCAGTTCCGATTCGCCGGCGATCTCCACGAGGTCGCGTTCCGCCAGGGCTCGGCCCGCGTCGAGGTCAACGGAGAGGTGATCGACCCCGCCGAGTACAACGGCGATCAGTCGAGCCTCGCGAACACGCTGCTGGTCGACGGCGTCGGTACGTCCGGTGGGTCACGCTACGAATTTACGGTCTCCGGAACGGCCGAGAAAGCGACGGTCAAGGGTGCGACGATCGACGACGAGGATTCGATCGAGAGCGGGCACGTGACGGGTTCCGTTGCCGGCTGGCGAGACGGCTTCCGGTTCGACGGCGAACTCGAGGAGCTCACGATCGATGGTGACGCCCGAATCTACGTCAACGGCGAGCAGGTCGATCCGGCCGACTACGGTGACGAACAGCCCCACGTGCTGACGCTCGTCGGCAACGGCTCGTCTGCGAACTACGAAATCACGGTCGACGGAACGATCGACACGGTCGCTGGTGACGACTCAGAAGAGTACGCGACGGTTATGTCGGGCAACACCGTCGAAGGTTCGATCGAACGGGGTGCGCAGCGATTCCGATTCTCCGGGGCGCTCACCGACGTGACCTTCCTCGACGGCTCCGCCCACGTCTACCTCGACGATCAACGTATCGACCCCGATCAGTACGGTGAACAGGTGTTGTTGCCCCACGCAATCGTAGTCGACGGCACGGACACTGACGGCGAGACGTCGTATTCGTTCACCGTCGACGGTGAGGTGATCACCTCGAGTTACCGAGACGCATCGATCGATCCCAGCGACGAAATCGACGGGAACTCTATCACCGGACGCATCGACGACGAAATTGACGCGTACTGGTTCGACGGCGACATCGCCGACTTCCACCTGCGCGGCGACGCCGCGGTCGACGTCCAGTACAACGTTCGGAGCGACTAGACCGTTTTACGCGGGTTTTCGTCCGTCCTCTCTGGCGACACCGATCCGTCTGGCCGCCGGCGGGAGCATCGAGACGAGATACCGCCGCACTCGGCTGCCGGTTCAGAGGGGGTAATCGAGGTCGTGGTATCTAGCTCCGACCGTTATATTGTGTCCGCTCGGGCCGGGACCGTCGACGGCCGATCGATCTCTGTGACTGTTTCGAGTCCGTTACGACAGATTCGTTCCAGATGCCGTGCCTGCGCGGTCCAGGAAAAATCCTGTACGTCCGCTCGTGCCTGCTCGCCGAGACGCGACCGTAGCGCGGGCGATTCGAGGAGCATAGTCAGCTTATCCGTGAGGTCCTGGGGGTCGCCGACCTGTGTTAGCAGGCCGTTCTCGCCGTTGGAAAGGTAGGTTTTGATGCCCTCGAGATCGGTCGTGACGACCGGGAGCCCGCAGGCCATGGCTTCGACGTTTACCAGCCCGAAACTCTCAGTGTGGCTCGGGAGACAGAATACGTCCGCAGCTGCATAGTACGCCGGCAGGTCCGGATGAGGGACTTCCCCGTGACAGACGACGTCATCGTGGATTCCGAGACGTGTCGCTCGTTGACGGATTCGATCGTGGTCTCCCCTGCCGACGAAGTGGACTTCCTGATCCACGTCGAGGGCTGCCACTCCCTCGAGCAGGTCGTCGATTCCCTTGGATTCCACGAGCCGCCCAACGAACAGGATTGCAGGCCGGTCCGTCTCGAAAGCGGGTTCGACGCCGGGTCGGAACTGATCGAGATCGACGCCCGGGTAAACGATCCCCTCGAAGTCGTAGTCGAACGCCTCGGTGAGTTGACGGGCGGTGTCGTCGGAGTTGGCGACGAGAAGGTCCGTCTGCGAAAGTCGATCTCGGACCCAGGCTGCGGGACTGACGGACGACGCCCTGTGAAACGTATGGAGCGTTGGAATATCGACGAGGTTCGAGAGGAGGAGATCGTCGAGGAACTGGTACGTACAGAGGACGTCGAGGTGATCGTTCATGTGGTCGATCACGTCGTTTCGCGCTGCCCACAGCGTCATCAGGAACTTCTCCCGGTTTTGCGCACCCAGCGGATTCAACGGGTCGAGCCAGCGCGTCGGATGATCGCGGAACGATGGGGTCTCGACGATTGTAACGTCGGAGTCGGACAGTACGGGAGCGATCTCGCCACTGCCGGTGTACAGCGTGACGTCGTGTCTCTTGCTGAGTTCGGCCGCCATTCGCTGGGTGTACACTGCAATGCCTCCAGCGTGGCGAGTGCCCGCAGCGTCGTGATAGAACCCAATGTCCATACACCAACACAAGCGTATCAATTAGTTTGTTATTACTCTCGTACCGATAGTACAATGTCCCTACCGTAATGGTATGAAACGATATCGTCTCTCGCTGGAACTCGTCGCTGAGAAACCCTACCCGTAGATCGAACGCGTGAAGAGCCGCCGCTGGCAGGACTGCCGAGGTTGAGGAGAGAAAATCGAATCCCGTTACTGGTCGCGTGCGTTGTACTGGACGTCGACCGCGGCGTCGCCGCGCAGGTGGAAGTCGGCGATGTCGCCGTCGAACCAGTAGGCGTCGAGCCAGTTACCGACGGCACCGCGAACCGCCTGACCTTCGATCACGTCTTCGTCGTCGATAGAGGCGTTCTGGAAGGCCGATTGGACAACCGTTCCGTCGACTTCGAACGAGTACGTACTCGGCCCGTCGGCCTGGACGCCGTCGATGACGATGGCGTGGGGCAGCAGTTGGTTGTCGCCGTATTCGCTCGGATCGATCGACTCGCCGTCGAGGGTAACGTCAGCCGCGCCGTCGGTGAACGTCACGTCCGTCAGTGCCCCCGAGAACCGGAAGGTCTGACTGCCGTCCGTAAGCGAACTCTGCACGGTCGTCCCCGAGATGACTGTCGCCTCCGATTTCGGCTGGTCGTTCGAGACGAGTTCGATCGTCCCGTCGACCGTGATCTCGTAGCTCGTCGGCGTGCCACGACCCGCGATCTCGAGGACGTGGGGAAGCTGCTGGCCGTAGTCGGCGGGATCGACCGCTTCGCCGTTGACCAGTACCGATCCGGGCCCATCCACGGTGAGATCGGTTAGCTCGCCGTCGAATCGGAAGGCATCCTTCCAGTCGGCGACGCTACCGGAAACGTCGGTGCCGTCGATTGTGTCCTCGTCGTCGATCGATGCTCCCTCGTAATTCGAGTGTTCGATTTCGCCGTCGACGCTGAATTCGTACCGGGTCGCATCGGACGGACTGCCGTCGACGAGGAGGACGTTCGGAAGCTGGGGATTCTCGTCGTCTGACTGGTCGCTGTCGGACCCGCCGCTCAAGTCCGTCGTTTCGCTACCCGCCGCAGCGGCTTCGGGAGACGTCGGGACGCCCTCGGGGATCGAAAGGTCGGGTTCGCTCGAGACGTCGCTAGCAACGGAGACCGTCGACCCGTTCGCGCGTCGGATCTGCCCGCTGATACCGCCGCTCTGGAATTCGACGCTACCGGGGGAACCGTTCGCGCCGGCGACCATCGAATACGGATAGGGTCCGTCAGCGAAGTGCGAATCGCGGATCGTCACGGTGCCGCCGTTCCAGACCCAGACGGGGCGGCCGTTCGTCTCGCCGTAGCCGCCGTAGCCGCGGCCGTAGTCTGTGTTGTCGTTGTACGCGACGCAGTTGACGATTTCGTCGTCCTCACTGCCACATCGGAACGTGGTCACGCCGTTGTTCTTGCCGAAACAGCTCTCGAAACGAACGCTGCCGCCGTATGGCGTGTTGGAGCAGTAAAATCCGTTGTTCGGGTACCCCTGGACGTTGCAGTTGCGGAAGGTAAGATCCGCCTCGCTGCCCTTGTGCATGAAAACTCCACCGGGGCCGTGTACGAAGCTCGAGCCTTCTTTCGTTGCTCCGTCACCGAGGTAGACGTTTTCGACGAGTACGTCGCCCGGGCCTGCATTGATCGCGATCATGAACGAATCTCCCCGGTAGAGGCCTTTGAACCCGACATTCCGAATGACGGAGTTCGAACCCTCGACGTAGAGCAGAAAGCTCTCGCCGGTCGTCAGGTCGATAAGTTTGTTTTCGAATGTCTCACCGCTTCCGATGCGGACAGTCTGTCCGCGTGCCTCGATGACGTCGTAATCGGTCCCGGCGCTTGCAGTTCCCGCGAGCGTCGCGGCAGCCGTCGTCGCACCAGCTAGCTTCATGTACGATCGCCGGTGCAGTAACCCGTTATTACCGCCGTTATCTCCAGCTTCCTCGTTCCCGGAAGCGTTCAACTCGTCATTCCGTACCGAAGAGTCGCGTGCCATGCAATCGGGTAATCCGGTACTAACGGTATAAACTTTCCCCATCTCTACACTTAAAATTTACAGACTGTAGATACTATCTGTACTAATTATAGAAGAATGAGTGATTATAGGTCATGAAGTATTATATGTCGACAGTTCAATTTCGGTCGCTGGTAATCAGGTATTAGCCTACAAATCACGGTCGAGGGCTGTCCTGGCTACATAATCTGCGGGTCGCCGACGGCCGGTAATAGGTTATTACTCCACGCCGAGACGGCAAGAACGGTTTCGGAATTCCGAAGCGGTTCAGGAAACGTCGTGTCCCCCGGAGTGGATAGTCGATACTCGAGTCGACGAGCCGCCGCTCGAACGAGAGAAAAGACGGGGAGAACGGGGAGTCGCTCAGAGGGGACGAACGAACCGTCGGTGAAAACCGGGTTGAGGATGCCGTTGGTCAGCGGGGACGTCGGTTAGTGGAGAGAAACGTCAGCGGGGACGTCGGTTGTGGAGAGAAACGTCAGCGGGGACGTCGGTTGTGGAGAGAAACGTCAGCGGAATCGATTTCAACCAGAAAAACGTGTCGGGGTTCTCACTTCGTTTCAGTTCCCGAGGCGGCTTCTTCGGGTGACGTCGGGACGCCTTCGGGGATGACGGCATCGGGGTTCGTTCCGACATCGTCTCCGAGTTTGACGTTCGAACCGGCGTGTTCGGCGATGCCCGCTTGATCGTCGTAGTCGGAGTTCTCGACGACGACTTGGGTCGGCTTCCCGTTGGCACCGGCGTCGATGGCGGTGTTGTGGCCGTTCATCTCGATCTGACAGTCTTTGACCTCGATCGCTCCTGGGGCCCAGCCCCAGATGCCGCGGCCGGCGTACCCTTCGCTTCCGTCGACGTACACGCTCGAGTTCGTGACTTTGCTGCCTTCCGTGGCCAGTCGGAAGTGAGAGACGTAACAGTTCGCGGCGAAACTGCTATCGATGTGGATCGTGCCGCCCCCGTTGGTCCCGGGTGCGGAGCCGTAGATTGCGTTGTCAGCAAATTTTTGGATGTTTACGTTCGAGAAGTCGATGTGCCCGGAGTGATCGGGGGCAACCCAGAACGCGGTCTGGCCGTGGCCGTTCGGATTGTTGTTACCCGTGCTCGAACCGTCACCGAGATAGACGTTCTCGACGGTGCACGTGCCACCTGCCGTATCGGAGATTCCGAACGTGGCAGAGCCGGTCCCGGACGTGTTCTCGCCCTTGAAGCCGATATTGCGAACCGTCCAGTCGCTACTGTGGGCGGTGATAACGATGTCCTGACCGGTCGTCATATCGATGAGCTTGTTCTCCCAGGTTTCACCAGCGTCGAGGGTGATCGTCTGTCCCTGGGCTTCGATAACCTCGTAGTCGTCCTGGGCCGCTACCGAACCGGCTCCGCCGAGTGCGGTCGTCGCCGTCGCCATCGCGGCGAGCGAGCGAACGTAGTTACGGCGTGTAAATTTGGTATTACGGCCTGTAGTCGGAGTGGAATCCGTCTCGGACGTACGGGGGTTCTGCGCCATACACCTATGCAACTCCGCCTTACGAACATAAACTTTTTCTTGCCACCGTAGCTACAATTTACAGACATTCTTCCCATCAGTACATAAATATACACAATCTATCCGTATTTAGATTGTATAATACGAATTTTACGATAGCATGATGTTCCGATCGCAACATCAGATTTTGTGGGGAAATATGAGCATATCCCAGGGTCGAACCAGTTATGAGTCGTTTTTCCACGAACTAGCGGATAGGTGATCGACCGTAGCGACCGACTGTTTCGTTCGATCATATCGCCGTTTCCGGCCAGTAATACTCTGTTACCCGTCGAAATCACGTCGAGATAGGGACTGCCGGATGAGGGACATCTCGGGAGTTGGCGAGCACGGACGGGTTGACAATCTCGACGAACGGTCGCCCGTTCGTCATCTCGGCAAGCGACGTGTCATTCGCTGCCGGTCGTCTCGAGTCGGCTCCGAATTCCACGACTTGGTCTTGGTTGTGGCAGTTCAATCGCGTCGGTTTCCACTGCGGCCCGTTCGAACAGCGACATCTACGGTTCGGCGTCGACCGCATACATCGTGAACTCGTCGTTCGAAATTACCTTGTTCACTCCGGGTTCGGTTTCGAGTCCCTCGAGCGCAGCGCGGTCGTAGTTGAGTTCCTCGTACACCTGGATCTCTTTCGTTCTGTCCCACTCCGTGTAGACGAAGTAGTACTCGTCGGACGGATAGGCACCGCTGTAGTTCCCGCTGCTGAAGACGGTGGCGTTGACGGATCCTGTGGCTGCCGAAGCACCGCTGAGGCTGTCGCTTCCGGCGAGACCGTTTATGCCGTGATCGTATCGGTAGGGGTCGTATCCCATTCCGGCGTAGGGAACGCCCTCCGCGCCGTGGGCTAGCCCGTCATCGTACCCGCTCATCATCTCGGGAGTCACGTGCTGGCCCGGATTGTATATCAGCGGCGACGTAAATACCGTCATCAGGCCGAGGACGAGACAGGCTCCGAGTACCAGCGCCGCAACCGCATTCGCGCCCGGGGACGTGATCACACTCGAGAGACCGCCGACGAATTGTGCCAGGGCGATGCCGGCGAGGATCGTCAACACCACGTAGATGAACCCCATCTGCCGGAACGCCATCGTCGGCGTCCCGAGAAAGTAGACGAAAAACATGCCACACAACGGGAACAACGCGAGCGCGAAGTAGTTGACGAAGGAGCTGGTTTCACCGTCGAGGTTCGACCAGCCGAGCCAGACGAGCAGGATGAACAGACCCACGATGAGGCCGATGACCGCCGCATCGAGAAACATCGTCACGAATAGTTCGCCGAGGCTCCCGCCGATATCGGTCAACGACGATCCGCGCTGGTTGACAGTCGACCCGCCACCGATATCCTGTGCGAGGAGCCCGGAGACGAGTCCGATAGCAGCCCGTCTGAACCGCTCGTTTCCAAGTGCCCAGAGCCCGAACAAGCCGCCGAGGCTGATCGTATGGACGTATGTCGTCGGGTGCTCGATCATCGGATGGTCGTCGAAGCGACGTCGAGCGAGATACTGGACCCCGCTGATCGCGCCGATCAAGACGACCACGTTGAACATCTGCTGTGGGTGGATTAACAGGAGCGCAAGCGCGGTGAGAAAGATGAGGGCGCTAAACGGCGACACGCCGAAGGGGAGGCGCTCGACAGTCGACCGCCGGCGGAGATAGGCGACGAGCGCAAAGACGACGGCGGGGACGAGGAACAGCGCGTTCGAGTTCGTGTGGATGCCCATGTGCGTCGCGATGTTATTGATTGGAAGGACCATCCAGGAAACGATCGCAGCGAGGCCGACCGCCGGTCCACCGCCGGCCATATCGCGAACGACAAGCGGGACGAAGATCACGAACGGAACGAACAGGACGACGATTCCGACCAGGAGGGCGCGCTCGATCGAGATGCCACCGGCGAAGTGGAGGGTCGTCGCGAGGGCGTGCAATCCCGGATAGAATAGTTCGTGCGGCGCGGTTCCGCCGGTGACGATGTCTCTCGTCCAGCCGAGGTGCGTCAGTGCATCACCCATCCCGGCGTAGTGGTAGTTCCGAATCACGGGGAGACTCACGATCGCCGTGACGGCCATCGCGCCGAGACCGATCCCGTATCCCTGCGTTCGCCCCCGACACGTGAGACACGTGCCGACTGCAATCGCGAGCGCGAGCGCGAACCCTCCCCAGGTGATCGTCGGAGCCCCCGCGTACACCGATGACTCGTATGCAGTCGCCGGATTCGCTCTCGCGACGAGAATCCCCATCGAAACCGCGAGAAAACCGACTGCGACCGTCGCGTTGAGCGTCGATCGTCTCATATTCTCTCACCGGACTCGTCCCGGTCAGTCTCGATACGCATGTATTAGACCAGCCGTCGCCGCTGTCAGGGTTTGTTATACAGATCCTACCCTCGAAAGGAGTTGTTGTCGGTACTGCACGTCCGGTATACGGACGGCTGTCCGTCAGAGGATTTGCTACGCCGGGTGATTTCGGCAAATCTGCAACCTAATATATGCGACAAAATATGTGGACCCTGTCGGGGACGCCCGATTAGCTACGGTCCGATTTCTCGACACGGGATCGATCAACGGTTCTGATGGTTTTTGTAGCAGGTCGTGATCCAGTCGACCGACACATCGACTCCCCCTACCTATGTCATCGATCCTCATCGATCAACTCACCACCGACGGCGGGACCCTCCAGTGTTCGGTTCGCACTTCGACCGACCTCGAGCGGTTCATCTCCGACGATCCGTTTCGAACCCGCTACGACGTATCGATCGAAGACGTCCCTGACGGCGTTCTGGCGATTCCCATCCTCGCGCAAGTCTGTCCGGTCGCGTGGGCCAACGGAGCCGACGTGTACGTCGACGAAATCGACGCGACGTTCGCACGAGCGCTCGAGAACGTCGAGAAGTCGCTGTGTGACATGCACGACTTTCTCGAGGGCGGGACGCTGTATGCCCGCCGGACGATCGAACCGGAACCGGAGACGCGCGATGAGAGCGGTCTGCTGTTTACCGGCGGTGTCGATTCGACGTGTTCGTACGTTCGTCACCGCGAGGAATCGCCGACGCTGGTCAGCATTCGTGGATGGACGATTACGCCGAGTTCGGCCGACGACGAGAAGTGGGATGCCCTCAAAACACGCGTCTCCGGATTTGCCGAAGACCACGGCCTCGAGACCGCCTATATCGAGTCGAACATGCTCTCGTTTCTCGATCATCCGATGCTGCTGGCCCACTACAAACGATACGTCGACGGCGGTTGGTACAGTTCCGTGGGCCACGGACTGGGACTACTCGGACTTTGTGCGCCGATGGCCTACGCGCGCGGGATGAACGATCTCTACGTCGCCGCGACCCACTGGAAGGGGATCGATCTCGAATGGGGTTCTCGGCCCGACGTCGACGAGTACGTCCGCTGGGCCGGCACGAAGTGCCATCACGATGCCTACGAACTCACTAGACAGGAGCGACTCGACGTCATCGCCGACTACGTTCGTCGCGAGGATCCATCGCTCGAACTCCAGACGTGCAACGACCGGATAGACGGCAACTGCGGTCACTGCGAGAAGTGTTACCGGACTGCCGTCGGCCTCCGTCTGGCGGGTCTCGAGCCGTCGGACCACGGCTATCCGTTCTCGGACGCAGACTACCACGACCTTCGGCAGTCTCTCGAGCGGGGTGACTGGGTCCTCGGACAGGACGAACGTCACATGTGGGGCGATATTCGTGACCGCGCACGCGAGGCCGAACCGGCCACACCGGCCGAAGAAACCTTCTTCGACTGGCTCGACGACGCAGACCTGGACGTGCTGGTCTCTACGTCGGGTCCGCCGCTCACCCACCGCATCCTTCGGGCCGGAGCGAGAAACGCGCCTAACATCGTCTACAACGCCATGTATCCGGCCTGGACGACTGCAAAGGCTGGCCTTCGATTCGTCCGGTCCAATCGATAGAGCATCAGGCCGTCGACGGGCATTCGCGGTTGTTCCTCGAGTTTCTCGGTCCGATCTCTTGCGATCGAGTCCGGCGACGACCGATTTTCCGCGTAACTCGATGTGGTATAATTTAAGTGACGGTTCGAAGGTCGTTTCAGTACCTGGCTATCTCGGTGTTTGGAATCCTGTGGATACTGGAGTAGTGGCCTGCCCACCGATGGGTCGGGTACAGATCCGTTTCGCCGGAACTGACGGGATGAACTCGAGTCGCCCCGTTCGACGAGCGGTTCCCGACCGCTTGATCGGCGTCCCTCCGATCGAGGTTCGGTGGGGGAATTTCGGCTCGGTCCCGACGCTGGCTTCCCTCCCGGCCGTAACCGGTCACTGGTTGTGACTGTGTTCCGTAGCACCACACTTTTCTGAGGGAGTATCGAAATTGGTCTAGAGAACCGCAATGGACCCAAAGATCGACGATCTGGCTTCAGTCCTCCTCGAACATGCACACGATACACTCGCCATCGTCGATGAAGCAGGGACGTACGTCTACGTCAACGAAGCGAGTGCGTCCATGCTTGGGTTCGAGCCGGACCGGCTGATCGACGAGTACGTGATCGATTTCGTTCATCCGGACGATAGGCAGACGGTCGCGGATCGATTCGGCCGGGTAAGCGGGGTCGCACGGGCGTCGTCGACGGTTCACTATCGGCACGTTACCCGAAACGACGGGTGGGTTTGGCTCGAAAGCCGGTTTACGAATCCGCCTGACGACGCCATCGACGGGTACGTCGTCAGCTCGCGCGACATTTCTCAACGAGTGATGGCGGAGCGAGAACGTCGGGCCGCTCAATGCCGACTCCAGACGATCGCAGGAACTATCGGTGACGTCCTGTGGATGTTCAACGGCGACTGGTCCGAATTGCTGTTCGTCAACCCCGCGTACGAGGACGTTTACGGTCAGTCCGCCGAAACGCTCGAGGCGAATCCCCGCACCTTTCTCGATATGGTCCATCCTGACGACGTCCGCAGCGTTCGAGAGGCTATGGCCCGCGCGTCTGCGGGCGAATCCGTCGACCTCGAATACCGCGTCAATCCCGGGACCGACTACAACCGCTGGGTCTGGGTTCGAGCCGAACCGCTTCTCGAGGACGGCGACGTCGTTCGGATCGTCGGTTTCAGCAAAGACATCACCGATCGGCGGCGACGAGAACGACAGTTAACCGTCATGGACAACCTCCTTCGACACAATCTGCGAAACGACCTCGCCGTCATCCTCGGCAACGCCGAGAGCATCGCCGAGGACGCTTCCAACCCGTCTCGACGGCGCGCGGAGATCATCCGTCAGCAGGGTCAGGAGCTCCTCCAGAGCGCCGACAAACAACGAAAAATAATCGAACTGCTCGGCGACCGAACCGTGAGGGAGTCGATCGACATCGTGACGGTCGTTTCGGACGCAGTCGAGACGATCCGTGATCGGCACCCGAACGTGACGATCCACACGAACCCGAACCGTCCCGAGTCAGCGGTCGCCTGTACAGTCCGCGAGATTCAGGGGGCCGTCACGGAACTCCTCGAAAACGCCGTTCAACACGACCCAGAGGGTCTGCCCGAGCTAGGGATTACGCTTCAGCTCGATCGAGAGACCGTCGACGTGGAAATCCGAGATACCTGTCCGCCGATCCCCGAGGTCGAGTTTCGCGTCTTGACAGGCGAATGGGAGATGAACGACGTGTATCACACGTCGGGCCTGGGACTGTGGCTCGTCTACTGGACGGTCGATCGCTCGAACGGTCACATCGAGTTCGAGCGGTCCGAGACGGGCAACACGATTACCGTCTCACTGCCGCGAGCACCGTCCTGACCAGCCGTCGTTCAATTTATCGTCGCTCCCGGTGGCTGATTCGTCTGATCATCGGTATTCCACGTAGCCGAGTCCGTCTGGCCGCTTCCCTCACTCCATGTAGCCGAGTCTGCCTGGCCGCTTCCCTCACTCCATATAGCCGAGTCCTTTCAGCCGGTCCTCGACGTCGTCGAAATCCTCATCGACCGTCGTATCGCTATCGTTTTGGGTGACAGTCGTCCATTCCACTTTCGTCTCCGCCGGCCGCACGTCGTCTGCGAAGGCGTCGAATAATACTCGTCCATCGGCGTTTTCCGGTACCGGTTCGCCGATTCCGTGGAGCAGTGTCGGTGCGATATCGACCACTCGGGCGCCGCGCAAGGTCGCGTCGGCTTCGATCGACGGGCCGCGACAGAGGACGATCCCTTCGCTCCGGTGGCTCGCATCGTACGTCCCTGTATCGCCGAGCGTCCGGTCCGAAACCGCGCTGCGTGACTCGTAGGTACCCCGGCCACCGACGACCAGGTCAGGCGACTTCTCGTCCGTCGGGAACAGGTCGTCGCCGTCGAATACCTCCAGTACTGTCTCGCCGCTCTCGTCGGTCACCGACTCGAGGGCGTCCCTGATATCCGCTTTGACCTGTGGGATCTCGCTCGGCGAGACGACCCCGCGGTCGAAGCGACCGGTGTCGTTGATGTAACAGTTTCCGGTGTCGTGGACGAACGCCACGGTCCGATCGAAGTCGACGTCGTATAACGCATGATCGCCGGGTATCTGCTCAGCGACTGAGTCGACGAGCCGGCGGGGGAGCGACTGAACGAGCGTCTCTTCGGTGATTCCGACTCGATTGAGTGCACCCGTTATGGCGTCCCGCGAGATTCCGAGACTCGCGAGCGCGCCGCGCGTTCCATCGTCGTCCCGTCGAACCAGGTATCCTTCTTTCTCGAGGATGCGATTGACGTAGACGAGTTCCTCGATCGAGCCAAAGCCGTGATCGGAGACGACGTAGAGATCGGCGTCGTGGTCGTCGGTGTACTCGATGACTTCGCCGAGGATGTCGTCGAGTTTCTTGTAGTGGGCGAGAAGCTTGTCCATGTCCCAGACGAGGTGCTGGAATCGGTCGGGAGCGGTGTAGACGAAGAAAAACAGTTGCCAGTCGGTGCCGGCCCGGTCCATCTGGATACGCATCAGCTTACGGCGCTTCGCGAGCATGTCGTCGACGGCAACCCGAAAGTCGTCCAGCCGATCGGCATACTCGGGATAGTCGAGACTAATTTCGTAGTTGGGGATGCGGGAGTCGATCTCGTCTTGTAGATCAGCCGGTTGCGTGAACTCCCGATCCGTCGAGGGCGTTATCATCCCCGTGACCATGGTGCCGTCGATCTCGCTGGCCGGATAGGTCATCGGGACGTTCCCGACGTGTGCCGGCGCGAGCTGATCCCAGAGGGCCGGCTGGGCGAGATCTTGGCTGGTGTACATTTCGTGACTGTATTCTGAAGAGAGGTTCTGGAAGCCGTAGATGCCGTGTTTGTCCGGCCATACCCCGGTCGCGATCGACGGCCATGCGAGTGGCGTCGTCGGCGGGCGGGTACTATCGAGTGGGCCCGAGGCGCCCTCCTCTCGCAGTCGGGCGAATGCGGGGAGTTCGCCCGCATTGCTCCATCGCTCGATGAGTCTCCACGGCACGCCGTCGAGTCCGAGCACGAACGCTCGCTCGGAAGGGGCTGTATATCCGCTCATGATTATATTTTGAGACGTCAACGACGTCTGCTGTCTTTCCGGTCGCCCGATGAGCGCTTTGTTATAGAGAGATTTCACCCCACGACGGTCCCAAGAGAGAGCTGTTCGGACCCATTAACTCCACGTCCAGATCCTCTCGCCCGTACACTCCCGAGTGACGGTGTATCGCGTCACAGAATCCAGGCGTCGTTCAGACAGGTCCTCCATAACAAAGCCACCAAAACGCAACCGTCCCAATATGAAACGCGTTCAATCGTGGTGGTTTCCGTGGGAAGCGTCGTAATCTCTCTCGACGCCGAACTCGGGTGGGGATTTCACGATCTTCCCGAGCCGCCGGTAGAACGGGTCGAATCTGGACGCCGAGGCTGGAGGTCCATGGTCGAATTGCTCGAGGAGTTCGACGTACCGGCGACGTGGGCCATCGTCGGACACCTCATGCTCGATAATTGTGATGCTACCCACGCCGACCACCCGGCTCCCAACGGCTGGTTCGACCGCGAACGAACAGCGTGGGCAGAACGCCCCGACCTCCGATTCGGCCGGGATCTGGTACGCGACGTCCTCGAGTCCGATGTCGAACACGAGTTCGCCAGTCACTCGTTCTCACACGTTTTGTTCGGCCGGCCGGAGACCAACCGCGAACTCGCCATCGCGGAACTCGAGCGCTGTCGCGAACTCGCAGACGACTGGGGTCAATCGATCGACTCGTTCATTTATCCGCGAAATGACGTCGGCCACCGCGACGTGCTGGCCGAACACGGAATCGGTGCCTACCGGGGAACCTCGCCGACCCGGGACGGTGTTCGTGGCGTTTTCGATTCTGCGATCCGGGATCGATCGATGCTGGTTACCCCGATTGTTGATGAGTACGGGCTCGTCAACGTCCCTGCCTCGATGTTCCTCTTTGGCTTCGAGGGGACGGCACGGGTGGTCGCCGAATCGATCTGGGAGGATCCGATGGTCGTCCTCGCTCGCCGCGGCATCGACGAGGCGGCGCGGACCGACGGTCTCTTTCACATGTGGCTCCATCCGAACAACCTGACTCACCAGCGGGATGATCGGCGTATGCGGGCGATCCTGTCGCACCTCGAGCGCCGGCGGTCCGCCACTGACCTCACCGTCGAGACGATGGCCGACGTCGCTGATCGGTTCAGGAATCCAACGAGCACGAGCGAGCGGGCGACACCGAGTTGGAGCTAGCGAGTCGGGACGGTCGGTAGACGGACGCTGTCGTCCGAATGGACGAACTACTCGTTTGCCCGTCCGGGTACGGCGACGATAACAAAGCCCGCAGCCGGCCCTTTTTCGACAGATGCAACTACCGATTCTGGATCGATGGACCGACTCGAGTGGACTCTCGCTCGGCGTCCTCGGCGTCGGGAACATCGGCATGGTACACCTGAAATCAGCGCTCGCGATGCCGAACGTCGAGGTCGTCGCAGCCGCCGACGCCGTTCCCGAGAACCGTAATCGAGCCGATCGTGCCGGGGTCTCGCGCACGTACGACGATTACGCGGCGCTGCTCGAATCCGAAGATCTCGACGCCGCGGTCGTCGCGTTACCGCCGTTTCTCCACGCCGAAGCCGTCGAGCGTGCCGCCGAGGAGTGTATCGATGTCTTCGTCGAGAAACCGCTTGCACGCTCGACTGAAGAGGCTGACGACTTGCTCGAGACCGCCCGCGAGGCCGGAATCGCCGTCGGCGTCGATCACACGCTGCGCTACCAACCGGACATGACGGGCCTCAAGGAGGCCTACGACGAGGGAAGCGTCGGCCACGTCCCGTACGCTTCGATCACCAGGCTCAACGACGGCCCGTTGGGGCGGCCGCCCGTGGAAAACGCGCCGCCGTCGTGGCCGCTAGATCCCGACGCGGCCGGCGGCGGGTCGCTGCTGGAACTGGGAGTTCATTGCTTCGACGTCCTCGAGTGGCTGTTCGGCGACCTCGAGGTTCTGGATGCATCGATGGGGCGGACGCTCGAAATCGACGTCGAGGACGCCGCGACGGTGCTCCTGGAGGCACGGGAGACGGGAACGACGATCACGCTTCACTGCGGCTCCTACCAGTGGGAGCAACTCCCCGAGGTCAACACTCGACTGCGCCTCGAAGGCGTGACCGGGACGCTCAGCAACCGGGACCACCTGCCAGATAATTTCTACGCCGGCGCAGCGAAGTCCGCCCTTTCGAACGTCGCCAGCCGGTTCACGAACGACGAGCCCGACGTGTTCGGCCCGACGTTCTACCTGCAGGCTCACTACGACGCACTGGCTGACTTCTGTGAGGCGATCCGCGCCGGCAACCGACCACCCGTCGACGGAACAGACGGCCGCCGGACGCTGGCCCTCGCCGAGACGGCCTACGAACGTGCGGCCGTCGATGCCGACGGTGCGGACGAACTCGAAGCGCCGGAGGTGACCCTATGAGTGGGGCGCGGGTCCGTGCGGTCACTGTCGACGAACCCGACCATCACGGCAGCTGGGTGCCCGATGTTGACGCCCGTATAGCCGGTCTCGAGGCTCCGGTTCGTGGCCTGCTAGAGCCCACACTGGAATCGTTTTCGAGCGCCGACCGGATCACGCTCGTCCCCGACGTGCACTACCCGTTTCACCCGTCGTCCGGAATGATCACCGATCCGGCCGTCATCGGCACGATCGTCGGTCATTTGGAGCGGTGCACCGACGCAGATGTCGCCGTTGCTGGCGCGAGCACTGATCGGATGTCGTTCGACAGAACGGCGGCGTACCTCGGTTACACCGACGTACTCGAGGGGTTCGAGGCCGACCTCGTCGATCTGGCGGACGAACCCCATACCGAACACGTCCAACCGGTGGACGGACGGTCGGTATCGCTCACGGTCCCGAACCGACTCGACGAGGACACCGTTATCGTCGTGCCATCGTTGCGGCCGACCGAGAACGGCACGGTCGCGGGCGCGATGCGAACGCTTGCATCGCTCGTTTTAGACGCCGCCGACGCCGATCGAGTGCCCGTCGCGGTGACGCGGCTCGTCGAGCCCGAAACCGCCGTCGTCGACGCGACGACCGTTTACGGCGGCGAACCCGCAGCAGCGAACACGCTGTTTTCGGGAGCTGTTTCGGCCGTCGATGCCGTCGCCAGTTCGTTGTTGGGGCGATCACCCGCGGACGACGGTGCGCTCGAGACGGTCCGCGGTGACGAGGCCGAACCGATCACCGTCGAGGGGACTGGCATCGACTTCGATCGGCTTCGGGCACGGATTCCCGACGGTGACTTGCCACCGGCCGACGAGACCCACCCTGCCGTCTCGACCGCCTACCGAATGTACGCGACGGTGGCCGGCGACGCCGTGCCGCCGCAACTCGAGGGCGGTCGATGACGGCGACGAGCGAACCGCGAACGGCGGCGGTGACGGGTGCGACCGGCTTTCTCGGGACCCACCTGTGTGACCGCCTGCTCGACGATGGCTGGGAGGTTCGCGGACTCAGTCGACCGACATCGGAACGAGGCGACCTCGAGGGGATCGACTGGTACGTCGGCGACCTCTTCGACGACGGGACGTTGCGGTCGCTCGTCGACGGAGCCGACGCCGTCTTCCACCTCGCGGGAATCGGCCTCTGGAGCGCCGGTCCCGATACCGTCTGGACGGTCAACCGCGACGGCACCGAGCGGGTGCTCGAAGCCTGTCGCGACGCCGACGCGGGTCGAGTCGTCTTCACCAGCACGTCGGGAACGCGGCGCCCCGTAGGCGACACCGACTTCGCCGACGAGTCGGACGTCGCCGAGCCGATCGGCGCCTATCAGGCCTCGAAAGCGGCGGCCGAAGGACTGGTCGACCGATACGCTGAGACGAACGGTGACGCCCTCACTGTTCATCCGACGTCGATCTTCGGTCCCGGCGACGAGGAGTTCACCGCCCAGTTGCTCGCGATGGGCGCCGAACCCACCATGCCAGCCTATCTTCCCGGCGGCCTGAGTATCGTCGGCGTCTCGGACGTGGTCGACGGACTGCTTGCCGCCTACGAGCACGGCGAGGCCGGCGACCACTACATCCTCGGCGGCGAGAACCTCACGTACGACCGAGCAGTTTCACGGATCGCCGATGCAGTCGACGGCTCGCCCGCGCGGATCCGCGTCCCGGCGACTGCGATCCGGGCCGCTGGACCGGTCGCGGAGGTCGTCGACGCAGTCGCCGATCGCCGAATGTTCCCGTTCGATCGACAGATGGCCACACTCGCGACCCAGCGGCTATTCTATACGTCGCGGAAAGCGAACGAGGAGCTGGGATACGAGTACCAGCCCCTCGAGGCGCACGTGCCGGACGCGATGGAATGGTATCGGGCGTCGGTCACGTAGTCTCGAAAGCGACGTCGCGGATCACCCGTCCGTAAACGGATGCAAAATCGTCCCGGTCGTCCTCGGACGCCGACGATGGCCGAACCGACTGTTCTCTCTACGCGTCGTTCTCCCGAGATGTGCGCCGGTGCTCACTCGAGTCTCGAGATGCCTTGAACGGTGAGTTCGTCGGTGCAGTCTTCGGTTTCGATCATCTGTCCGGCAACGCGCTCGTACACCTCGAGCATTCGGTCGGCCGTTCGATCGATGCTCACTTCACGAGCGGCTTCGCGACCGTTCGATCGCTCGCCGCGTTCGAGGATTTCCAGCAGGCCCTGGATCAGTTCCTCGTCGCTCGAGCAAACGCAGGAAGGATTCACGCCCGACAGGCGCTCTCGGACGTCGCCGACGTCGACGGCGACGACGGGGAGGTTACAGGCCAGCGCCTCCTTTATCGAGTTCGGTGATCCTTCGCTGTGGGAGGTCAAAATGAGGGCGTCCGCTGCGTTCATGTAGTCCGAGACGGAGTCGTGATCGACGCCGGAGACCGTTCGGAGTCGCACCGGGTGCTCGAGGAGGTTGTCGACGACGGTCACGATGCGCTCGGCCCGCGGATAATTCTTCACTTCCCGTGCGGGTGAATACGGGAACAGGACGTCGTGTGCGTACCCATCGTCGTTCCAGCCCACTTTCTTCGCGGCCCGATCCTGCGGTTCGGGACGGAACTTCTCCAGATCGACGCCGTCGGGAATCACCGTACAGTCGCGGTCGAGGACCTCGCGCATTTCCCGCGACATGACGACGACCTCGTCGCAGAACGGCGCAGACGCTCGACTAACGGGTGCGACTGGCCCGTGGACGTCAGATCCCCACAGTGAGAGAACCACGGGCTTTCGGATCTGTGCGAGCGCCATCGGTGCCGTCAGCCCGTAGTGAGCGTGGATCAGATCGTAGCCATTTCCCGCCTCTCGGATGACCTTCGGGACGGTCCGGAGATAATCGGCCGGCGTCCGTGACGTATCGGCGCCGACATCGCCGGCCACCGACACCGTCGAAAAGGTTACGCCTCGGTCCTCGAGCGCGGCCATCTGCTGGGTCATGAACGGCGCATCGGCGTTCGTCGTAAGCGTGAGGACGTGCATCTCGAGTACGAGAGGGGACAGACCGGAACGGCTTTGTTATCCGCCGAACAGCCCCTTCGACGCGCCGGACAGGCCCTGGCTACGGATGCGCCCCGTTGGGCGGCCGCGGCGTCGACGACGTTTTTCTTCACGTACTCGTGTACGTTCGATCGGTAAACGGAGGGTTCCGTCGGCTCACCCCCGTAGCGATGCTATTACAAAGGGCCAACGGCGGATAGCTCAGAGCGATGCGGATCCTCGTCTTGGCCAATACGCCCGCACACGTCCACCAGTATCGACACGCCGTCGACTGCCTCGAGACGGCGGGACACGACGTTCTCGTCCTGACCCGGGAGTACGCCTGTACGACCGACTTACTCGGCTATTTCGACATGCCGTACCGAGTGTACGGCGACCACCGTACGGAGGGGTACTCGAAACTGCAGTTCGCCAGCGAATTGGGAGGGCAGATCCGTTCGATCGGGACACAGGCTGTCCGCTTCGATCCGGACGTCGTCTTCGGCCGTGGTCCGTACGCGGCCTTCGCCGGGACGCTTACGCGAACGCCGGTCGTCCTCGTCCTCGACGATGAACCCGGTGATTTCAATCACACCGTCTCGCGTCCCTTTGCGGATTGCATTCTCTCGCCGGCGGTCACCCGTCGCGATCTCGGGGACGATCACTACACGTTCGACGGGTTCAAAGAGTGCGCCTACCTCCACCCCGACGTATTCGAGCCGAACGAAGCCGTTCGGAAACACCTCGGCGTCGATTCCGACGAACCGTACGTCCTCGTCCGGTTCAACGCGCTGGACGCTCTCCACGACACCGATCTCGAGGGATTCCGCCCGGAACAGCGACGGGACCTGATCGAACGCCTGAGCGAGGAGGCGACCGTCTTCGTCTCCGACGAGGGTGGCGAGATGGACCTGCAGGATCTCCCGGCGCGAGCGTACGATCTCCACCCCGCACTGATCCACGACGCGATGGCTGACGCGTCGCTGCTCGTCGCCGACACCGGCACGATGGCCACCGAAGCCGCGCTGTTAGGAACACCTGCCTTCCGGTATCGGGGCACCGACGACCACGAATACGGCGAGTTTCAAGAACTCGAGCGCGCCGGCCTGGCTGAACAGTTCGACGCGTACGACGCGGTTCGTGATCGCTCTCTCGAGATTCTCGCCGACGACGAGGCGGCCGATCGGTGGCAACGGCGTCGCCGGGAGTACGTCGGCGACCTCGTGAATCTAACCGACTTACTCGTCGACGTTGCTCAGTCTCGCGGGACTATCGAGCGGTTGGACCGCTCGACGAAACGGATCCTCCAACCGCGATCGCAATCGATGTAGCCGTCGCCCGCCGAACTGTCCTGATTTGGCATCGCCTGCCGAACTGTCCTGACTTCGCATCGCCCGCCGAACTGTCCTGACTTCGCATCGCCCGCCGAACTGTCCTGACTTCGCATCGCCCGCCGAACTGTCCTGACTTCGCATCGCCCGCCGAACTGTCCTGACTTCGCATCGCCCGCCGAACTGTCCTGACTTCGCATCGCCCGCCGAACTGTCCTGACTTCGCATCGCCCGCTGCACCCTCATTGTCCGCGATCACTGACAAACCATAATGGAAGATAATAATATTCGCACGGTCACGAAACGTTTATCGTCGCTTCCTGAATATGACCGCACACCCCCGTTCTATGCCCCTCTCTACCCTCATCACCGAACTGTTCGGCGGAACGGAGTCCAAGACAAACGCACCCGTACCAGCTACGGAGAACGATGAAACCAGCAAATCGGTTACGGTCGTTCACGAGTGTCGTGATTGTGGAACGAACGTCTCGGCCGGTACAGCGCAGTGTCCTACCTGCGAGGGTGACGATCTCGTGACTTACTCGATCGACTGAGTCTGCACCGGCTCATCGGGTTCGTGTCCCCGAATTCGTTCGGTCTCGGCGTCGCGTTCGCCAGAGGGAGCTTCCAGTTCTTCGTTTGCCGCGGCGTCGAGTCGGATAGCGGTGCAAAGCGAGACCAGCCCGAGCAGCGCGGCGACGAATGATGTGATCCCCCCGACAAAGCCGTCCTCTCCGGCTGCCGCCCGCGTGGCTGACCTGATTAGTCCAATCAGTCCGCCCGCCAGTCCCACGGCAGCGACGCCGTAGTTGACGATCGCAGGATTGAACGACTGAACGAGGTATCTCGTTTTCAACCGCCAGCAGAAATTCCGAAGTAACAGAAGTGAGACGAATCTGATGAACGACGTGTACCGAATGCTGCTTTCTTCGTCGCCGTAAACGGCCGACATCGGGACGTCTGCGACCCGACAGCCGGCTACGTTGAGGTGGGTCAGAAGGTGATTGAGGAACCCGTACCTGTCGGTGATCGACTCGAGGTCGAGGGTTTCGATCGCCTCCCGTGAGATGGCCGTGTAGCCGTTTTGCGAGTCGCTGATCGACCAGTAGCCGGTGGCGAACTTCGAAAGGCCGGTGAGTATCGCGTTCCCGGCGAACCGAAACTTCGACATGCCTTCTCTATCTTCCGGGCTCCGTAGCCGGTTACCCTTGGCATAGTCTACCTCGCCGGTGACGACCGGATCGATGATCCGGTCGAGAATAGCGGGATCCATTTGACCGTCACCGTTCATCACTGCGACGACGTCGATACCGTCCGCAGCGGCGTGGCGATAGCCGGTTTTGACCGCCGCTCCGTAGCCGCGGTTCTCATCGTGACGGATGGGAACGACGCGCCGGCCGTCACCACCGTCGGCCACCGTGAGTGTCGCCTCGGCGGGTTCGTTTTCTCGCTCTCCATTTATCCGCTCGGCAACTCGCTGGATCACGTCCCAGCTTGCGTCCGGCGACCGATCGTCGACGGCGTAGATCCGGTCGACGTATTCCGGCACCGTCTCGATGACGCGGCCGACGAACGCAGCCTCATCGTACGCCGTCACGACGACGCCGATACGCTTGTCCTTATACATCCGTTCCCCCATCCGTCGTCGCGCTCATCGTCTCGGAATCCCGTCGTTCGACACCCCTTCTGCGGCCGCGATCACCCCGAGGAGGTCGACCGTCGCTCGAGCCCCCGAGCGCGTACTCTCGATGCGCAGTCTCTTCGAGGTCGACCGTATCCCGGCCGTCGACGACGACCATCGGATCGATGGCGTTCCAGTCGATTCGATCGAATTCTTCGTGCGGGGTGACGACGACGGCGGCGTCGAACGACTCTTCGGCTAGCTCGTCGATTTCGACGGGGCTTGCGCCATAGTCGGCCGGATCGACGAGCGGGTCGATCCCCGAAACGCGAGCGTCGCGCTCGGAGAGTTCGTCGATGACACCGAGTGCCGGCGAAGCGCGAGTCTCTTCGACGCCCGGGCGGTATGTGATTCCGAGAACGACGACCGACGCCCCCTCGATGTCGGTTCCCGCACTATCGAGTTCACGCTCGAGTCGGTCGACGACCACGGACGGCATCTCGGCGTTGGTGCAGCGAGCGGCTCGGGTCACGGCCATCGACTCGCCCGTCTGCCTGAGCAGGAAATGCGGGTAGTAGGGAATGCAGTGGCCGCCGACGCCCGGGCCCGGATCGTGAAGCTGGCACATCGGCAAGTCGTTGGCCGTGTCGATCGCCTCGCGGACCGATATTCCGAGTTCGTCGGCGAGCTGACACAGCTCGTTTGCGAGGCCGATGTTCACGTCCCGATAGACCCCCTCGAACACCTTGACAGCCTCCGCCGTCGTCGCATCCGAGACGCGATGGACCTCGTTGGTCGAGAGTTCGTCATAGACGATCGCCGCGGCCCTGGTACTCTCATCGTCGACGCCGCCGACGACTTTCGGGTACTGGCCGCGAATGTCTCGCAGGGCCGTCCCCGAAGCGGTCCGTTCCGGACAGAACGCGAGCCCGAACTCGTCGGGCGCGAGACTGCTCTGACTCGCGAGGTGTGGCTCGAGAACGTCTCGGCAGGTCATCGGCGGAAGCGTCGACTCGACGATCACCAGATCACCGGGAGCGAGTCCGGTCGCGATGTCGTCGGCGACCGACTCGACGGTCGCCAGATCCGGATCGTTTTCGTCGTCTAAGAGGGTCGGAACGATGACGACGTGAACCCGAGACGCGTCGGCTGCAGCCGGGCCGTCGGTCGTCGCCGTGAGTCGCCCATCATCGACTTGCTCGGCCACGAGGTCCGCGAGGCCCGGTTCGCCGACGACGTGGCTCTCACCGTCGGAGATCGCTGCGACGACGTCGGGGTCGACGTCGATACCGGTTACGTTTCCCGTCGTTTCGGCGTAGACCGCCGCCAGTGGGAGTCCCATCTTACCGAGGCCGTAGACGGCCACCGGAATCTCGCCGTTCGTCAGCCGGTCGCGTTGTTCGTCCGGAGACAGGTCCGTACCGTAGAGTCCGTGCGTGGGAGTAGTTTCGGAGTCGTCGGTCGCGCTGGACTCGACGTCGGCGGGCGACGTTCCCGTCATCAGACTTCCACCTCCGATTCCCGAGTCGGGTCACCGTCCGTTTCGTCTCTCCGACCCGTCGCGAGTCGGTCGATCAACTGGACCGTCTCGAGAGCCGCGATCCCGTCTTCGGCGGTAACTTCCGGTTCGGCGCCGGTTTTGACGGTTTCGACGAACGACCGGAGCTCGTTTCGAAGCGGCTCGCCGCTATCGACACGGGGCCGCTCGACGACGCTTTCGTGGCGATACCGAGGCGTCCCGTCGTTCGTGAGGTATTCGGGGTACGAGTCGCGATGGATCAGCACCGACTGCTCGAGATAATCGACTTCGACGAGGCACTCGCTGGCGGTGACGGTGAGCTTTCGAACTTTCTTTTGGGTCACGCGGCTCGCCGTTACCGTCGCGACGGTCTCTCCGTACTCGATCGTCGCAGTGGCGTACCGTCCGTTTTCTGTGCCCATCGCGGCGACCGAACTCGGTTGTTCGTTCAATATCGATCCAACGACGTCGACGTCGTGAACCATCAGATCGAAGATGACGTTGCCCGGTGCCGTCCGATCGATCGGCGGTCCGAGCCGCTCGGCTTCGACGCTGATCACGTCGAGGTCTTCGATCACCTCCTTGACGGCCTGAACTGCGGGGTTGAACCGCTCGATGTGGCCGACCTGCAGGGTCAGTCCTGCCTCGCGAGCCTGCTCGGCCAACTGCCGACCTTGCTCGACCGTTTCGGCGATCGGCTTTTCGACGAGGACGTGAACGCCGGCCTCGAGACAGGTCGAGACGGCTTCGTAATGAGCGTGAGTCGGGACCGCCACCGTCACGACGTCACACCGCTCGCACAGCGTCTCGGGATCGATCGGCTCTACCCCATATTCGGCTGCGACGCGCAGGGCGATCTCTTCGTCGCGGTCGGCAATTCCGACGAGTTCGACGCCCGGTAATTCGTCGTAGACGCGCGCATGGTTCTCGCCCATAGAGCCGACGCCGATAACGCCGGCTCGAATCGGTTCTTCGGTCGTCGCGTCCGCTAGGTGGTCAGTACTCATTGGCTGGTGAAGTGGTCCCGTACTGCTTCGACGACGATCCGGCGGTCACGCTCGGAGAGGCCCGGATGGACCGGCAGCGAGAGGACCTCGTCGGCCGCCCGCTCTGCTCGCGGGAACTTCGCCGCGGCCGAACTCACCGTTTCGTACGCCGGCTGGCGGTGGATTGCCGTCCGATAATACACGCCGGTTCCGACGTCGCGTTCGGAGAGGGTCGCCTCGAGCGCGTCTCGGTCTTCCGTCCGTACGGTGTACTGGTGGTATACGTGGCGGTAACCGGTCGGTTCCGACGGCGTATCGATCGGGAGATCGGCGAGTCGATCGTCGTAAACGGCCGCGTTCTCCCGGCGCGTGCGGTTGAGTTCGGGCAGGCGCTCGAGCTGGGCGCGACCGATCGCTGCCTCGATGCTCGTCATTCGAAAGTTGTGCCCGAGATCGACGTGGTCGTAGCCACCAGTTCCGCTCACGGTTCGGCCGTGGTTGACGTAACTCGCGGCCCGTTCCGCGACGTCGTCACGGTCGGTGGTGACGATCCCACCTTCGCCAGTGGTCATGTTCTTCGTCGGGTAGAACGAGAAACACGCGGCGTCGCCGAACCCGCCGACCCGTTGACCGCCCACGGTTGCACCATGGGCCTGACACGCGTCCTCGACGACGAACAAGTCGTGTTCGTCGGCGATTTCACACAGAGCCGGCATATCGGCGGGGAGCCCGTAGAGGTGGACGGGAAGGATACCCACGATATCGTCTCGCTCCGCGAGGACCTGTTCGACGGCGGTCGGGTCAAGCGTGTACGTATCGGGATCGATGTCGGCGAAGACGGGCGCGCCGCCGGCCACTCGGATGGCGTTCGCACTCGCGACGAACGAGAACGGCGAGGTGATAACTGCATCGCCGTCCTCGAGTCCCATCGCCTCGAGGGCGGCGTGCAACGCGGTCGTCCCGTTTGCGGTCGCAACCGCTTCGTTCGTCCCGCAGTAAGCCGCGAATTCGTCCTCGAACGCTCTGACTTCCGGCCCGTCGGCGAGCCGGCCGTCTTCGAGTGTTGAGACGACCCGATCGACGGCATCGGCGCTGAGATCGGGGTCCGCGATAGAGACCGGCATCGCCGTATCCGCTACGGAGTCGACGGTCTCGGCGGTCTCCGGTCCCGTATCGCTTTCCGTACTCTCAGTTTCGGTGTCCGTACCGCCATCCGTATTCGGTTCGACGTCCATCTCGGCCTCGTGGTTCGTTTCGGTATCCGTCATGCGATCTGATTTTCCCCCTCCAGTGGATCCGGAAGCGACTGCACTGTCGCAGGCGCTCCGACTGCGAGGCTCCTGGCGGGAACGTCGGTCGTGACGACGGCACCGGCCGCAACGAACGCATTTTCGCCGATCGTGACGCCCGGTAACAGCGTCGCGTTTGCCCCGATCGATGCCCCGTCTTCGATCGTCGGCCCCTCGAGTTCCGTGTCGGTCCGAATGGGGTATTCATCATTGGTTAACACGGCACCAGGACCGACGAAAACGTTGCTTCCGATCGTCGTCTCGGTCGGGACGTAGACGTTCGTCTGCAGACTGACGTGAGAGCCGATCGTCGTCTGGCCATCAATAACGGTCTTGGTGCCGACGAGGACGTCGTCGCCGATAGTAGTCCCTTCGCGAACCAGTACGTCGTGACCGGTCGCGAATCCATCTCCGATCGTCACGTCGCCGTAGACAATCGATCCGGCCCTGATAGTCGCACCGTCGCCGAGCCTGGTGGGGTTATCGAACTCCCCGTAGCCGACGGTCGCCCCGGCATCGACGGTACAACCCTCGCCGCTGACTACCTCCCGCAGCGCCTCGCTCATCGCGGCCCACCACCGTTCCGGTCGCCGCAGTTTTCGCTCGAGCCAACGCGACGACGATGGCTCGTGCCGTCAGTTCGAACCGCTACTCGACGTCGTAGTCGGTTGCGTAGTCGTTTCATAGTGAATCGATACCCACGTGGGCAATCGTGCTGATACAGCCGGTAACGAGCCTTTGTTATCCCTGGCCTGAGACACCCGTAGCCACGAACTACAGTTCCACCCAGCCAACCGGGTCGCAACCACCGTGAGCTGCCCGTTCCGAAATGCGATCCCTCGATGGCTGTGCGATTGAGTCCCCAATCATCGAATACCCGGTCTCTCACGGATGCTAACTGGTATAATACCCTTTCGAGCGGGTAGTCAAGAGATAGTAAAGTGCCACAGACTGGCATTCGATGCTGTGAGATATCCGACCACATCCGTCAGACGGGACCCGGATTCGACACGATACGACGAGGGTAGACATGGCTGACAGCGATCTCACCCAGGCCGAACTGTTCGACGTGTTCAGTAACGCACGCAGACGACGGGCAGTCCAGTATCTCAAACGACAGGGCTGTACGTGCGACCTCGCGCCGCTCGTCGAACAGGTCGCCGCCTGGGAGAACGATACCGACACCGACAACGTGACCCGGACGCAGCGCCGCCGAGTCTACATCTCGTTGTACCAGACTCACCTGCCGATGTTAGAGGACCACGGCATCGTCGACTGGGACCCGGACGGCCACAAAATCGAATTGCTCCCGAACGAGGACCGCTTCGAGCCGTATCTCGACCGCCGTCTCGAAGACCAGCAGCCGTGGCACCAGCTCTATGCGTCGGTGACAGGACTCGGTATCGTCGCGTTCGGGCTGTCATCGCTGGCAGTCGGCCCGCTGACGACGGCCCTCGCACCGGCCGTCGCGGTGGCACTCTGTTTCGTCGTTCTCGGTCTCGCTGCAGCACAATATCTGTCGCGTCGTCCCGGCGTGTCCCTGCCGCTTGGCTTTCCAAGTCGGTAACCCGAATCGACACTCACCTTCCGCCCCAATCGTGTCAGGCACCCGTGTCTCCCCGCGGCACTCTTCTCGGGTCAGACGGCCGTTTGCAGACGATCCGAGACGATTCCTTTTGGCTCCGGCTGAAGTCGATACGTCCCTCGGGTAGACGCTTTGCGGGCGTCACTCCACGACAACCGGGCAGCGGAACGCACCGTCACTCTAGTAACGAGTACCAACTGCACCGACGTCGCCACTGCCACATCGAGGTCGCCACTTCCGCACCGACGTCGCCACTGCCACATCGAGGTCGCCACTTCCGCACCGACGTCGCCACTTTCGTTGACGGCAGTCGGGTTCGTGACGGCCCCGTCGACCGGAACTGTGGCATGCCGTCGGGGTGATCGTCCGTCATTCAATCAATGGATACGTCGGCGAAGTTCCGAATATGCGGGATATCCGTTCCAACGTTCTCGAGCGTGACTTCGCCATGGACATCGACGGAGATGAAGAGCGCTCTGTTCACTCGAGAGGCTGAACGTCTCCCCGTCTCCACGCCGTATTGCGGATTTTCTCGAACGTTTCACATGGATTTATCGTGGTAGGCACGATACTCGAATCGTAACGCACGTTCCAGTTCAGCGTCCACAATCACCACCTGTAACTCTTCGAACCCGTCGTCGTACGATCCCGCTTCGACGGCGAGATCACCTGTCTGTGCGAGTACGACCCCGTGGTTCGTGTCGGTTTACGTTCCCGTGAGGGATTCGCCCCTACCACACCACTTACGGAGGAACCCGATTCGGGAACAGAACGACTACAGCCGCCGAAAATACCCCCGGCTCCAGGACGACCGATCGATTTCACTATTCCGAGTCGGCCTATGCTTATAACGGGCGGCTGAGAGTAGTCGGTTGTCTTTCAGTACAAACGGTGATTTCAACGTCGAGACGTGCTATTGCGACGTGATGATGAACGCTCGGACGCTTTGTGAACGCAGCGGGACATGAGCAGGTTCTTTCACCGCTCGGGAGTTCTCCGGCTTCATTCGGCGGGGGATGAAACGGTTACCCAGAAGTACGTCACCTGTGCAGCGTTTTCGTTCGTCGGTTCGTCCGGCGGATCACCGTGATAGAGTAGCATACTGATCCGAACCGTGTCACCGGGTGCTGCCGTCGGCGTGATCGACCGTTCGCCGGTCCCCGTCGATCCGTCGGAGACGCTCGCGTCGATTCGTTGCAACTCGGTTCGTTCGACGACGTCGCCATCCTCGACGACTTGCTGTTGGACGACGACCGTATACGTCTGGTCCTCCCCTTCCTGATTCTCGATGGAGAGCAGCAACGGAATGGTGTCACCCGGTTCGATTTCGCTCGGAAGTTCTCCAGCAACCATTTCGCCGTCTTCATCCTCGCTGTACAGTGCGAGCTCGGTATATCCGCCAGCCGAGACCGGCATCAAAAACCCGACGAACAACGCGCTCACCGCTGCTCCGATCGCTAATACGAGCAGTACCGACGACAGCGTACTGCTCCCGTTTTTTTCGGGACGAAGAAACTGGAGGACAGCGCTAAGTGAGCCGGTAAATTGCTCACCGTCCGGCGTACGAAGTCGTCGGACGACGCCGAATTGAGCGGTAACGATCGTGACGATACCGAGTCCCGCTGTAATAGACCTGGTCGTCAGCCCCCAATCCGTAAACGGTAACACTAGGACGACCACTGGAGTGATCGCGAGCGATAGGACGAACGCCAATCCTACGCGCTCTATGCCATCGATTCCACGGGGGTGAGTGCTGGCTGCTGCCGAAACCGTGTCGCGAGCGCGTCGCTTACCGGCCGGGAACAGGACCGAGACGAGCGCATACCCGGGGAGAAACAGGGCAAGTGGGAACGTAACGAACAGTCGCAGGCTACTGTCGCTCCCGTAGGTCGTTACGATTAGATACGCGCTCAGTGCGGCGACGGAGACGGCCGCGAGATCGAACGGATAGCGGCGAACGAACGCGAACCGCGTCGAAGTATTCGTCCGATGGCTCATCGAGCATACACCGGCAACCGATGCTTTGCAGTACATCTCCGGGCGAACAGTACTGATACCATTCTCGTTGCGTCGGTTTACTTTCTCGTGCTTTGTTATGGCTGAATTACCGAGAAAACGCGGCCGTCACTCGAGCTATCTCCTTCTCGACGTTCCACCGAGTGACGAAGAAGTGAACACATGACCGGGTCGACGCGACGCGAATTTGCTAAAAGCTAACGTATTGCTCTTCCCACTTGCGGCGCTCTTCGATCTGCTGTTGGCCGTCATCAGTGATCGCGTAGTAATTCGTCCGTCTGTCGAGTTGCCCTTTTTCCACCAGTTCCTTGTTGACGAGCGTATCCAGGTTCGGATACAGTCGTCCGTGATTGATTTCGGAACTGTAGTACTTCTCGACCTCGTCTTTAACGGTCTGTCCCGACGGTCGGTCAGCACCTGCGATTACGTATAATAGGTCACGCTGGAAGCCGGTCAGATCGTGCATTGCTCAATCACACTGACCGTTCCACTGAATAGATATTTGTTATCCGTATCATACAGCACTGGGTCATCATTTTGAGACGTTTTACTCGAGCGAAAGTGATTGTTTTCGCGAAGATACCGCAGTCGCTGAAGATATCTCAATCCGACTGTTCGAGGCGGAATGCGAAGGATACTAACTATCGACGTTCGTCCCGTCGGTTCCGGTAACTGTTTTTCGGCTCGATCGGGTGCCGTCACCCGTCGGTATCCGAAATCACGACGTCGATACCATCAGCGTCGATCTGAACGCGGAGGACATCGACGGTTGCTTCGTAGGCAGTCGTGTGCGACCCGTCGTCGTCGAACCGGACGCACTCCGCCAGCAAATCGCTTTCGAGCAGATTGTTGATTCGTCGGTACACCGTTGCAGACGAGCTATCCGTTCGGTTCGTCAGCTCCTTTGCAGTCTTCGGTCCCTCGCTCGTCGCTGTGAGAATCGTCCGCGCGCAGTCGTCGCCGAGGACGTCGAGCTGGGCGGACGGATTGGAGGTCGGTTCCGATCTCGTGTTGCTCACTTGCGTTGACATCTTTAGTAGTCTGTCGTCGATGATGTGCGGGATCCGTTCGCTCTCCGGGAGAGGTGACGATTCGAAACAGTCGAGAGCGGGTCCACCACTGTCGAGGTGTCCACCATATATTCTGGCACACCGATCGGTAAGCCGTAGTGGTATTTTATAACGATGTACCTTACCCGTCGCCAGAACTTCGTTCCGAGACGTAAGATCGTATTTCGATCCGGAAATCACACCTTTCTGGCATTCGTCGGATAGACAATTGCCAGTTTGACCGCCGAATACGGACCAACACGGCTAAACTCGGCTTGACAGCCGTGGTCACCCGTTTACCCTCTTCCATATCGACTGCCCCGCTCTGGGCCCGTAGTCGCCAGAAAGTGCGTATTTCTCGCTTCTCAGTCTCGCTCTCCGGGTGAACAGTCAACGTCCTTTATTCGCGTTTGCTCCCCTCGATACGATGATGCCCGGACGAGTCTCGTTCCAGTACGGTTACGGTACGCGTCCGCACCGAGTCCGTCACTGATGGGAGGGACCGCCCCCCGAACGGAATCGATCGAGACTCCTCCGAGTACACCCCCAACCAACCATGAACTCCCCACAGCAAGACTGGAAGCCCATGGAATCGTCCACAGCCGGTGCTCGGTGTCGAAACTGCGGAACTCACGTAACACAACAGTTCGCTCGCGTCTTCGGAGACAATGGCGACGTCGTCCACGGGTGTCCGTCCTGTACGACGTACCGGGAAATGCAGTCGGGAGGTCACCTGCCCGGCGACTAACTTCGGTTTTCGATCGCTGAACGTACTGCGGATACGACCCGTTTTCCGCTCGAATCGAATGCGATGATGTCCTGAACCGTCCACACCGTAGTTCGTCCCTGGGCCGGCCGTTCGAGCGTCCCCCTGACTCCCGACTCTCGTCTCTCCAGAATCCCTTCGGAGGGGTCATTGTACTGACCACTGTAGTGGCTTCCTACACACGACCTGAGCTGCTCTCAGTTCACCGTCAGCACCGGACCTCGCCGTAACCTGCAAAAGTTAAAGTTAGTAGTGGGTGAAGAGGCGATACATGGTCATTGGTGGTGGACTGTCCGTCGAGAATCAGTGCCCCTTCTCTCTCATCGATGTCAGTTCAAACGAACAGAACTGAACCCCTCGAAGAGAGCGAGGTGTTTCACATCCTCGGTAACGATCGCCGGCGAGCTATCGTCCAGCAGCTTGCAGACGATGGCGGTCAGATCGATGTCTCTGACGTCGCGACCGAAATCGCTGCGACCGAATCGGACACGACGCCCGTCCCGAACAACCTCTACAAGAGCGTCTACGTTTCCCTCCAGCAGACACATCTTCCACAACTCCAAGAGGATGCGGTGATCGAGTACGATTCGGATGCGAAGACGATCCAGCCTGGCCGGCACTTCGACGACGTCCTTCAGTACGTCGACGGTCACAACGATAACCACTCTAGCATCCTTCAGTTTCATCTCGGACTCTGTGTGCTCGGACTCGTTGTGATCGCTCTGGTCGGTCTCGGCGTCCCCCTGGTCTCGAATATCAACTTGGTGCTCTGGAGCGTCCTCGTGTTCCTCGCTGTTGCGGCGAGCAGCCTCTATCGCCTCCTCGGCTGAGCGAGCACGCTCGTGGAGGTGGCAGCACCGAGCGTTGGAAGTCGTATTTCGACTCGAGAATCGCTGTTACCTCGGTTGTTTCTCCCCGTTCATCTTCGACACACGAAAAACGTCGTTCGACCCGTGGGACACTCTCGAGATGGGGCCCCATACCTGGCACAGCAGCTCATATCCGTTCGAGTAATCAAACACCCGATAGCCACGTCTTCGGAGCGAGTTCGACAGCCGAAGGCGGTTTCGATGGCAGTCGGTCACTTGGTTACCTTGATGGAGTTCAGTGTCGCCACTCCACAGTTCGTTGCCGAGTTCGCCTCCGTGAGAATGCACGCCGTCGTTACTCTCTGACAGCCCTCGACGACGGCGTAAAAAGACGCTCTGTCCGGTAGGTCGACCCTCGTTTAGGCCAGAGGCCCGAGGAGGGACTCGGATTCGTTAGCTGTTTCGTTTGCAGTGTCGTCGAGACCGGTCTCGGTTTCGTTCGTGTCGGTATCGAAACCGTCGTCTTCGGTCTCGGTTTCGTTCGTCTCGTCGACGTCGGTCTCTTCGGTGAGCTCGATGGTTGCGACCTCGCCGGACTCGTCGGCTAACACCATGTGGATGTACTCGCGGGGCGCGAGATCACTGGTGTCGACTTCGAATTCGACGTCGTCGCTCTCATCGCTCTCGAGCGTCAGGTTCTGCTCGGTAACGAGGTCACCGTCCAGCCGGAACTGGATAGCCTCGGTTCGTTCTTCGTCAGCGGGATTCTCGACCGTCGCGTTCACGGTGATAGTATCACCGATCGTCGCGGTGTCGGGTGCCTCGAGATCCGTGACGTTAAACGAATCGGCAGCTGGTTCTTCCTCGGTTTCGTTATCTTCTTCAGTGATGTTTTCCTCAGCTGCGGGAGGTTCTTCAGTGACGTTCTCCTCGAGCGGCTCTTCGTCAGTGACGTTGTCCTCTTCGTCGTCAACCGGCTCTTCGTCAGTGATGTTGTCCTCTTCGTCGTCGAGCGGCTCTTCATCAGTGATGTTGTCTTCTTCGTCATCGACCGGCTCTTCGTCAGTGATGTTGTCCTCTTCGTCGTCGAGCGGCTCTTCATCAGTGATGTTGTCCTCTTCGTCAACCGGCTCTTCGTCAGTGACGTTGTCCTCTTCGTCAACCGGCTCTTCGTCAGTGACGTTGTCCTCTTCGTCAACCGGCTCTTCGTCAGTGACGTTGTCGATTTGATCCGCGATCTCGTCGGCGTCGACGTCCTCACTGACGACGAGAACGTATACGGTTACGTTTTCGACGTTCAGGTTCTCGATGGTGGGATTCTCGACCGTGATGAAGATTGGTCCGCGGTCACCATCGACCGGAAGGTCGTCCATCGGCATCTCATCGAGCGGCTCTTCGTCATCGACCGGCTCTTCGTCAGTGATGTTGTCCTCTTCGTCGTCGAGCGGCTCTTCGTCGTCGAGCGGCTCTTCGTCAGTGATGTTGTCCTCTTCGTCGTCGAGCGGCTCTTCGTCATCGAGCGGCTCTTCGTCAGTGATGTTATCTTCGTCGTCGACCGGTTCTTCGTCGTCGGTCGGTTCCTCATCCGCGGCTGTTTCGACAGTAACCACTGCATCGTCGGTCACTGGCTCGCCGTCGGCCGTGAGGAACGGGATGTCCTCTTGTCCTTCCGTTTCGACGAAGTCGTACGTTTGATTCTGGTTCGTATCGCGATGTGGCATCGCGATCAGGGTTTCGTCCTCCTCGAGGGGCTCGTCGAGCGTTACCGTCACGTTCTCGTGCGTGCCTGCCTCGAGGTACTCGGAGGTGCCAATGACACTTCCGATGGCGTCACCCACGAGGAGACTGCTGTCGTGGATCGTCACGAACCCGGGACTTGCCAGCGAAACGTTCTCGACGACGACCGTCTCGCCATCGGTCGTCTGATCGTTGAACGTCACGTACGCGGCCTGTTGGGCCTCGTCCGTTTCGTTGGCTTCGGTCTCGTTATCGAGCGTGTCATCGTCATCGTCGGTGACGGTGTCGTTCTCTTCGACGTCCGCGCCGTTACCTACTGTCACGTTCGTCGTTTCGTTGTTCGTCTGTTCGTACTCGTCTCCGTTGGCTGATGTGTTCTCGCTCATAGCCCCAGCATTCGACGCTGCTGTGACCATCGCCCCGCTCGAGAACACAAGCATCAGCGCAGTAACTACGACGAGTAGCTGATTGCGTGCATTCATGGTTGCCGTGAAGGCATCCGATTCGTCGTGACTTCTGCGGATAAACCAGCAGAACCATTACGATACGAAATTGCAAACTACGGCCCGGGAGTAACGGATTCAATGGCGCGTTCGTCAGAAGAAAACAACGGTTGTTGATAGGAACGGTGGCGATTGCTTTCGAGAGACGGTGTGACTAATCGTCGGTCGGCTGTTTCGGTTGATCGTCGATCGGCTGTGTCGGCGACTTCGACGCCGTGGGTTCCTCTCCCGGGAGACAAACAAGATTCTCCCGTCCCAGACGGAGTTTCGTGACCTGGTCGTCTTCCTCGAGGTCGGCGAGAAGTCGACTCACCTTCGCCTTCGACCAGTCGACCGACTCCACAATAGCTGATTGTTTCATCCGACCGTCGTTCTCTCGAAGGAGCTGCCGGACGCGTTCTCGATCGGTCACGAACTCGTCGGGGTTCTGTTCAGTTTCGGTCGCGAGGGCGGTCGGTTGATCGTATCGGTTTCGAATAACGAGTATCCCGCCGAGCAGGGCGAGTGCGATGATGCCGATGAGCGCAGCGATATGTGCGTTTCCGTCGATCTGAAGCGGGTGATCGGGTCCCGAAACGATCCTCCCTCGCAAGCTCGTCACAACGACTGATACCACTGCTTCATCGGCCGTCGACCCGAACGTGCCCATTTCTATGGGGACCTCTCCTCGGATACTCATGGCTGCCTATGGAGAGCGTTTTTATGATTCATGTCCAGTACCGTCGTGACCGGCCCACAAATCGCTTTTTATAAACCATATGCTGTTATTATATCGACTGTATCTGCTCGTGAACGTACATTCATACCTGCTAACAGGCCGTGAATCGAACGCTTCCATCGGTTTACATGCCACAAATACCGTGGAAGCGGCTATCAGTCAGTGTTCGATCACTCTGCGTGTCTGGGTCGCGGTGGGGCGACTTCCAGTCCTGGTTCGTGAAATACGTCCCAGTCATGGTATAGGCGGTCTTTGCTCGACTAGCCGAATAAACTCAACCGGACGTTTGAAACGGTTAGCGTGAATTCACTCCGGATTCAGAAGTAACTATCCGCTTCGAGGATACTCGAGGAATCGGATACGAGCGGTCACGACGGACCGAAACGGGGTGATTCCAGCCACAACTAACTGTAGGATCCGCTTTCGTGATTCGAACGCAGCGGTGCGCCTGTGTCTTCGGTGGACTGTGCAGTCGAGTCGTCCTCGATCAACGATTGAATGCCCGCCTCGAGCCCGATTCGTGCATCGAACCCGAGACCCTGGTTCGCCTTCGAAGTGTCTGCTCCGCTGTGTCTGATGTCACCGGCTCTGGGTTCGCGGTGGACGATCGGTGAGGACGATTCTGCCGCATCCCGGATCGTCTCGGCGAGTTCCTCGATCGTCGTTCGATGTCCTGTTCCGATGTTGTACGCCTCGCCTGTCGCGTCTGTCGTCGCCGCTTGAAGGTTCGCCCGGACGACGTCAGCGACGTGGATGAAATCGCGGCTCTGCCGGCCGTCACCTTCGATCGTGATCGGTTCGCCCGCTCGCGCTTGCTCGAGAAATGTCGAGATGACACCGCTGTAGGGACCCTGTTGGCGCGGGCCGTAAACATTGAAATACCGTAGGGCGACGGTGGGAAGATCGTAGAGTTCCTCGTAGAGGCGGGTGTATTGGTCGAGTGCGAGTTTCTGGACGCCGTATGGCGACGTCGGATTCGTCGGTGCCGACTCCGTGATGGGTAGCTCTTCGGGATGCCCGTAGACGGCCGCGCTCGAGGCGACGACGACGCGGGCGTCCTCCTGGCGGGCCTGCTCTAGAACGAGGAGACTCGCCTCGAGGTTCGTCTGGTTGCTCCGTCGCGGCGCGTCGACGCTCTGGGAGACGCTGACGAGAGCGGCGTGGTGAAAGATCAGATCGACGCCGCGAGCGGCTCTCTGGAGGGCGATTGGATCGCCGATGTCGCCTTCGATTACCGTTACGCCGTCGGGAAGATGGGCTCGATCACCGGTTTCGAAGCTGTCGAGGATCCTGACTTCGTTGTGCGGGGTCAAGGCGCCGACGAGGTGGCTACCGATGAAGCCTGCACCGCCGGTCACGAGTATCGTTCTGTCACGGAGCAATGGCGAGTCCATTTCCCGCTGCTACCAGCACCTCGCTGTTTAGTATCCGATTCGTACCCTCGCGTATCCGGTTCCTGCGGCAGTGTAATGCGTTTCCTACCGCGCGTCGTTCGGTACTGGTAACTGAGGGCGTCGGTGGATCGGTGTACGGGTTGATCGTCGCGACTCCGCTGCCCCCGTTCGAGAGTCACGTCCAAGCAACCGGCAGCCGGACGGCCCGTTCGGAGGTGACGGACAGAATCGGACGATTGAACCGCAAACTGATCGGTCGTTTCGGCGAGACAGTTTCGCCGTCCGGGGTGGACGGCAGAAGGCTATCCCGCTCCCGATCGTCCCGGGTTTGATTTCCGAGACGGATGCGGAACGCGACCGTCGAATCCCTCGACGGAGGACGTCGCCGTTCTCGGAAGACACGTGTTCGAACCGGACGATCCCCTCCGATCGATGTGTGATGCCACGGACACTATCACGGAAAGGCACACCACCGAGGTGCCGAAACTAATCGGAGTGACCTCCGGTGGCGACAGTGCCCGTTTCGGACGAAACTCAGGTGGTGCGACGGGTTCATCGGATCGGTGACAGCGATCACCTCTGTGGACCCAACACGTGAGAGATGCCCTCGCGACTCCGCTTTCGACAGATTCGATCCTCGCTGACTAGCTGCGACTGAGGTGTGGGTTTCCGGTCCGGATTGTCGTCGAATCGTCATCGGCGTTCGAGAGTTGGTGGGACGGACCGTGAGCCGGCATCAAAGGCGGCTACATTCAGCTGTCTCTGGCTGCGAGGTTCACCGAGATGTTCTTCGTTTGAAGATACGACTCGAGCGCCTCGAGTCCTTTCTCGCGACCGATGCCACTCCCTTTGACACCGCCGAACGGCGTCTCGACCGAACCACCGAACCACTCGTTTACGTATACGCTTCCAGCCTCGATGTCACGAGCTATTCGGAGCGCCCGTTTGACGTCGTGCGAGAAAACGCCACCCGTAAGTCCGTATTCGGTATCGTTCGCCAGTGCAACGGCCTCTTCACGGTCGGAGACGGGTATCACCGAGAGTACCGGACCGAATATCTCTTCCTGTGCGATCTGCATCCCGTTGTCGACGTCCGAGAAAACTGTCGGTGAGACGAAATGTCCGTCTCTGTCGAGTGGCTCTCCTCCAGTTTCGATCGTTGCACCTTCGCGCAGACCCTCATCGATGTACTCGACGACCGTCTCGAGGTGGGCAGCGTGGTTGAGTGGTCCCATATCCGGGTCATCGATTCCCGGCCCGAGCGTGTACGATTCTGCCTGCTGGACGATTCGATCGATGAACTCGTCGTAAACGTTTTCGTGTACGAGCGCGCGGTCGGCAGCGGAACAGATTTGTCCGGCGTTCGTAAAGATACCCTCCGCGATCGAAACGACCGCCTCCTCGAGGTCGGCATCGGGCATCACGATTGCGGGATTTTTCCCGCCGAGCTCGAGGGTGACGGGCGTCACGCTCTCGGCCGCGGATTTCATGACCGACTGCCCTGTGGGGCCGCTTCCCGTGAACGTAATTTGGTCGACGTCTTCGTGTGTCGCAAGCGCAGCACCCGGCTCCGATGCCCCAGTAACGACGTTTACGACGCCGTCGGGAACGCCGGCATCTCGACAGAGTTCTGCGAAGTGCAATACGGAAAGCGGTGTCGTTGGTGCGGGCTTGATTACGACCGTGTTTCCGGCCGCGAGTGCCGGAGCAACCCCCCGAGCAGTGATATTGAGCGGGAAATTCCAGGGAATGATCTGTCCACTAACACCGTATGGTTCTCGGACGGTGAAATCGAATGTTTCCCGTCCACGTGGGACGCTTTTTCCCTCGAGTTTGTCTGCTGCGCCGGCGTAGTACTCGAAGTATCGAGCCGCTCCTTCTACGTCGTTTTGGGCCTGAGTCAGGGGTTTTCCTTGATCCCGGCTCTCGAGTCGAGCGAGGTTTGCAGCGTCGTCTCGGAGACCGTCTGCAATGCGCTGGATGATCCGCCCTCGTTCGTCGGGAGACATTGATTGCCACGCGGAAAGCGACTCGTTTGCGCTCTCGACGGCGCGGTCGACGTCGCTGTCGGTAGCAGCCGCAACCTCTGCGATCGAATCGCCGGTTGCCGGATCTCTGGTCGTGAAATAATCGCCGCTCGACGGCTGTACGAACTCGTTATTTATGAACAGGGGGTACCGTTGACACGAGTCAAATTCCATAATTGTTTAAAATAACTGAGTGGGGTAGCAACCGATTCCTGCGGCCGTACTACGTCAGTTGATCGAGTGCAGTTCGTAGTTCCGAGGTGGCGCGTTCGAGTTGACTACGGGAAATCGTAAGCGGGGGCTGGATTCGCATGACGTTTTTGTAGTACCCGCCAACGCCCATTACGACGTTCGACTCCTCGCGAAGGTGATCGCTTACGGCCGCCGCGAGATCGCTATCCGGTCGCGGAGCGTCGCTGTGTGGACCGGTCGTTCCAGGTTCTACGAGTTCGACTCCCCACATCAATCCGAGTCCGCGTGCTTGCCCGACGACGTCGTATTCGTCTTCCAGCGCCTCGAGTTCGGACCCGAGCCACTCGCCTTGTTCGCGAGCATTGTCGACTATCCCTCCGCGAAGTTCGTCGATAGTCGCCAGTGCAGCCGCGCAGGCGACCGGGTTCCCGCCGAATGTCGAGAGGTGGTCGCCGGATTCGAACGCGTCCGCGATTTCCGCGGAGGCAGTGAACGCCCCGAGTGGGAGCCCGTTCGCGATCCCCTTTGCCTGCGTTAGGATATCCGGTTCGACGTCAAAATGACTGCTCGCGAAGAACTCGCCCGTTCGTCCGTACCCGGTCTGGACTTCGTCGAGGATGAGCAACGCCCCGTGGTCGTGAGCGATCTCTTGAACGCGATTCAGCCAGCCGTCCGGTGGGACGATGATGCCTGCCTCTCCCATGACGGGTTCGACGACGACCGCCGCGACATCGCCACTGGTGTGAGACCCGATGATTCGCTCTAACTCGTCGGCACAACTGGGGTCACAGTGGGTGCCGTCGCATCGCGGACATCGGTAGCCGTACGGCGGAGCAGTGTGTGCAACGTCGTTGAGAGTCGGTGCCACGCCCTGCTTGTACGATTTGTTTCCCGTCAGCGCGAGGCTTCCGAGGGTCCGGCCGTGAAACCCCATTTCGAGCGCGACGACCTCCTTCGATCCCGTATATTTTCGGGCGAGTTTAATCGCACCCTCGACTGCCTCCGTCCCGGAGTTACAGAAGAAACTCTTCTGTAAGTCACCCGGTGTGACTTCTGCGACCCGTTCGGCGAGATCCGCGACGGGCTCGTTCGGGTGGAGGTACGAACACCCGTGAACGAATTCGTCGAGCTGTTCCTTCGCAGCATCGACGACAGCTTCGTTCCTATGGCCGACGTTCGTCACCGAGATACCGGAGAAGATGTCGAGGTACTCGTTTCCGTCGAAGTCCTCGAGCGTACATCCCGACGCACGCTTGACCGGCACATCGAGTGACTTCCAGACTGGCATGACACGTTCGTCGTACGACGAGACGATGGCCGAGTTAGATCTTCGGTTGGCGTCCGATTGTTGTTCAGGCATTATGTGATTAGTCGTACTTTATCCTAATAAAGCATTCTGTATGGGACACAGTACTATTACGTGGAACGTCTGAGACGAATCGACTCGGTCAATTGACACCGGACGTCGCCACCGACCGTGCGATCGAACTACGTTCAACACGATTTTATTTTCTCGGTTCGGGTTCGAACGACGTCAAATTCTGAATTTGGGACCGCATGCGAGGTATGGACGAGCCAAATATCCGCATTCGTCGGCCTATCGCGGAACTGCAAGCGGGGAGTTCGGACGAAATCGCCGAGTATACCGAGGTACTGAAGTCGACCGTCTATGATCGAATCGCGAAGCTCGAAGGCGACGACATCGTCACGATCGATCTACCGGACGTCGGTCTGGAGATACTCGGGCCAGAGATTGCGGGTATAACGGAGTACTCGCACAGTACGAAAAGCGGTATCACAATGAGGTCGGAGAGAAACCTGCCGACGTCAAAGGGGCAAATCGAGCGTCTTTCACACGGGGGTCGACGAGATCATCCGTGGGGATTCCAGTTCGTCGGCGAAACGAACAAATACGAACCGGGTCCGCTACACGACTTCGAGCTGGAGGCGGTAGTGAAGACAACGATGGACGGGAAGTGACTGCCCGATCGATGCGCGACGAGTCGGTTGGGGAAGCTATATGCGCAGCCCTCGGCAACTCCACGGCAATGACCGTCGATTTCGTCGTGTGCAACTGCACCATCGTTACGCCTGCGGGTCGCACACCCGATGCCGGTGTCGCTGTCGAAGACGGAACGATCGTCGCCGTCGGCAGAACCGATTGCCTTCCGGATGCGGATCGCGTCCTCGACGCAGAGGGAAACGTCCTCGTGCCGGGAATCGTCGATTGCCACATCCACAACCGCGAACCGGGACTCGAGTACAAGGAGGACTGGGAGTCCGCGACGCGAGCGGCCGCCGCTGGCGGCGTGACGACCGTCGTCGGGATGCCGAATACGGACCCGGTAATCGACCGTCCGGACCACCTCGAACTGAAATTCGAACGCGGCGAGGCGTCGGCCCACGTCGACTTTCAGAGTTACGCCGTCGTCACCTCGGAGAACCTCGATCAGATCTCGGCGATCGACGAGGCCGGGGCACTCGGTTACAAGATCTTTCTGGGATCGACTGTCGGCGACGTTCCGCCGCCAGGCGACGGCGAGATCCTCGAGGCCATGGAACGGATCGCCGAGACAGGAAAGCGGCTGGGTTTCCACGAAGAAAACGGCGACATCATCGACTACTATACGGCGGCGTTCAAAGCCGAGGGGCGGAACGATCCCATCGATCACTCCCACTCACGGCCGGTAATCGCCGAGCGGGAGGCCGTCGAACGGATGATCACCTTCGCCGAGGAAACAGGGACAAAAATACACATGTTTCACGTCTCGTCGGGTTCGGCGGCCGAAGCAGTTGCCCGCGGGAAAGATCGCGGCGTCGACGTAACGGCGGAGACGACCCCTCACTACCTCTGGTTCACCGAGGACGTGATGCGCGAGAAGGGCAACGTCGCGCGGGTTCAGCCACCGATTCGCGACGCCGACGAGCGCGAGCGGCTCTGGTCCGTCGGCGTGGATGACGGCGTGATCGACTGCATCGCTACCGACCACGCGCCCCACACCCCCGAGGAAAAGAAAGTGGACGATCCATTCGGAAATACCTGGGATGCGATATCGGGATTCGTCGGACTCGAGACTGAGGTACCGGCCATGCTTACCTTCGTGGATCAGGGCCGGCTCACGCTCGAGGAGTGGGTTCGCCGCCATTCGACTCGGCCTGCTCAGGTCTGGGGGATGTATCCGCAAAAGGGATCGCTACAGGTCGGCACCGACGCCGACTTCACGATCGTCGACCCGACGCTCGAGTGGACGCTGGCAGATCGAGCCGACCTCCATTCGAAGAACTGCGTCACGCCGTTCGAAGGAGAGTCGTTCACCGGGAAGGCGGTCACCACGGTCGTCCGCGGCGAGGTGGTAGCCGAGGACGGTACCGTCGTCGGCGAAACCGGATATGGATCGCGCGTCGATGTCGACTAGTGACGTGACCGATCCGCGCTCGTCGTGATTGCCACTTCGATCAGAAAGAGACGGGCGGTCGATTCGTCACTTTTCACTGCCCGAGTGCGCCTCTACGCGCATCTCGACGTAGCGACTCGCCCACGTCCGGACGTGAGTCTTGAGTAATTCGAGTGGTGTCGCGATGAGTCCGTCCGCGGGGGCGCGGTCGACTGCGCCGCCGTCGTCTACGGCGGACAGTTCGCCCGGTTTGCGGGCCCCTCTGGAAAACTCATTGTGCTAGTACATAGCGTGATCACCGTAATAAATCACGTCGTCGCGACGGCGCTCGGCGGGCAAACCGCTCCCTACGTTTCGGTCGCGCTGGATACGGGAACGATCAAAAAAGCGTCGGTGGCCTGTTCGCGGTTATCGCCGTCGCGTTATTCCTGATGGCGTTCGGTGGGTTCTAAAGACGCGCTTTCGCGTCGGCCGACTGTCTAGAGCCCGAAACACCGATCGGTTCGAGAGACACCACTGAAGCGCCGAATTTGTCCTCCTCGTCGGTCACCAATTATCGACATCGTCTGATAGGGAGCCGGCGATAACGGACGTCACGGATCTCATGCGCCTCGCCAAGGCCTTTTGCGAAGAGGTCCGCGCTGTGGCGTCGCCTCGAGTGACTCGACGGATCGAGCGACGATAGCGAACGGACCCCGACTCTCGAACGTGAGCCGTGACGATCCCCTCCTTCGAACGACTACGAGAGTCCGCCGACGGACAGTGCCCCTGCTGCGTTCCACCTCGGCAATCGGTCGGATTCCCTACCTATGTTTGACATACGTTTAACACCGGTCACCTATTCATCTTCGACTATGGAATCGCTGGGCGGTGAGTCGGTCGTCGTAATCGGAGGCGGGATCGGTGGTCTTTCGACGGCCTGTTACCTCGCGGATGCGGGTGCCGACGTCCGCGTTATCGAAAAAAACGAGCAGGTAGGCGGGCGGGCCAGCCGCCTCGAGCGAGATGGCTTTCGGTTCGACATGGGGCCCTCGTGGTACCTGATGCCCGATGTCTTCGAGCGATTCTTTGCCGACTTCGGGCGGACGCCGAGCGAGTACTACGAACTCACACACCTCGATCCCCACTATCGGATCTTCTTCAAAGACGGGGATCAGGTCGACGTCACGCCGGACATCGAGCGGACGAAGGCAGTCTTCGAGGAGTACGAGGAGGGCGCCGGCGAGACGCTCGAGCGCTATCTCGCGACCTCGAGGGAGAACTACGAGGTGGGGATGGAACACTTCGTCTACGAGGACCGGCCACGGCTCCGTGACTATCTGGACATCGACGTCGCTCGGCAGGCCCGCGGTCTTTCGCTGCTGGGGTCGATGCAGGGCCACGTCGAGGACTACTTCGACCATCCGAAACTCCAGCAGATCATGCAGTACACGCTGGTGTTTCTGGGTGGCTCACCCACGAACACGCCGGCGTTGTACAACCTGATGAGTCACGTCGATTTCAACCTCGGCGTCTGGTATCCCGACGGCGGTATCGGCACGGTCATCGACTCCATCGCGGAACTGGGCGGAGAACTGGGCGTCGAATACGACACTGGTCGCCCGGCGACGAAAATCAAGGGTCACGCGGGCGGATTCAAGGTCGAAACGCAGACGGGGGACCTCTATCCGGATCTGGTCGTGAGCAACGCCGATTACGCACACACCGAACAGGAACTGCTGTCGCCCGAACGGCGCGGCTACGATGCCGACTATTGGGAGTCGCGTACGTACGCGCCGTCCGCGTTCTTGCTCTACCTCGGCGTCGAAGGCGACGTCGACGAACTGGCTCATCATACGCTCGTCCTTCCGACAGAGTGGGACCAGCACTTCGACCGGATCTTCGAGGATCCGCGGTGGCCCGACGACCCCGCTTACTACATCTGTGTCCCCTCTGAAACCGACGATACCGTCGCGCCCGAGGGCCACAGCGCCCTCTTCATCCTCGTGCCTATCGCTCCCGACCTCGAGGACACGCCCGAAATACGCGACCGATACCGCGACCTGATCCTCGCCGACGTCGCTGCACACACTGAAACCGATCTCCGCGGCCGGATCGTCTTCGAGGAGCGTTTTTGTATCGAGGATTTCGCGAACCGATACAATAGCTACGACGGGACAGCACTGGGACTTGCACACACCCTCCGGCAAACATCGCTCTTTCGGCCACCGCACCGCTCGAAAGAAGTCGACGGCCTCTATTTCGTGGGCGGGGATACCACACCCGGAATCGGCATGCCCATGTGTCTCATCAGCGGCAAGCTAACGGCCGAGGCAGTGCTCGAAGACCACGGATGACCAACCGAAACGAGACGACCGACCGAAACGAAATCGCCACGCCTTCGAGGAGATATCGATGACGGAACGACGGAGTTCGACTACCGCGAGTGAATCCCCGTTCGGTGAGCAACTATCGTACCTGTTGGAACTGTCGCGGCCGCGGTTCTGGTTGTACCTGGCCGGCCCCGTCCTCGTCGGTGTCGTATACGCCGCCGATTCGGTCGGCGAACTGGTCACTCCGTTGACGGTCGTGCTGTTCGGTTACTTCCTCGTACCGGCGAACGTCTTCCTCTACGGGATCAACGACTTCTACGACCGCGAGATCGACGCGGCGAATCCAAAGAAAGAGGAGCGCGAAGCGCGCTATCGAGGACAGCGGTTCGTTCCCGCCGCAGTCGGACTCTGCGGGGCTCTTCCGATACTATTCGCACCGGTGCTGTCAACCCGGGCATTGCCCTGGCTCGTTGCGTTCCTGGTTCTCGGGGCGGCATACAGCGCCCCTCCAGTCAGGTTCAAAACGACGCCCCTGCTGGATTCTGTCTCCAACGGCCTCTATATTACTCCGGGGGCCATCGCCTACGTAGCGGTCTCCGGTGTCCAACCACCGGCCCTCGCTATCGCTGGCGGGTGGCTGTGGGCCATGGGGATGCACACGTTCTCAGCGATCCCGGACATCGAACCCGATCGGAAGACGGGTATTCGGACGACCGCGACGGTTCTTGGCGAGCGGCGGACCTATGCCTACTGCGGAGCGTGTTGGCTCGCCAGTGCGGCCGCCTTCGGCGCGCTCGACGTTCGACTCGGGGCGCTCATGCTCGGCTATCCGGCACTGATCGCGGCAATCGCCACCGCAAGCGTCTCCGTCGACCGCGCCTACTGGTGGTTCCCGGCGATCAACACCGTCCTTGGTTCGCTTCTGACGATTGGGGGACTCTGGAGGCTCCTGTATGGATAACGGCGAGCGGAACGGATCGTCGACGTCGAGCTCGAACCCGAAACCGGGCGCAAATCCAGACCCGAAGGCGAACGTCGGTTCGAATCCGAAGACGACCGACCCAACCATTCGATCGCACGCCCCTTCCAGCGACGCCGAGGAGACGACTCGAGATGTGTTTCAGCACCGTCTCGAGGAACTCGTCTGCGAGAACCGGTTTACGATCGCGGTGGTCTTTCCGGTTGTCGGCGCAGTGTCGCTGCTGGCCAGTGCCGAGGGACTGCTTCCCCCGTCGCTTTCGTACAACCCGCTGTTGCTCCTGTTCGGCACCCTGGTAATGCGCTCCCCCCTGGTCGTCGCGCTCTTGCCACAGGTTGACAGGCGAGCGATCGTCCCCCTTTCCGTCCTGACGGGATACACCTACGCGATCGAATTGATCGGCGTTAGAACGAACTGGCCATACGGGGCGTTCGAATACGGCGTCCGTCTGGGGCCGATGCTCGGCGACGAGGTGCCGCTTGCCCTTCCGCTGTTTTTCGTGCCGCTGGTAGTAAACGCCTACCTGCTTTCGCTTCTCGTACTCGGCAATCGCGCTGATCGCCACCTCCCGCGGCTTCTCGGAGCTATTACGGCTGTCCTCGCGATCGATCTAGTCCTCGATCCGGGAGCCGTCGCGATCGGATTCTGGACGTACACGCCGCCGGGAGGGTACTACGGCGTTCCCGTCTCGAACTACTGGGGGTGGCTCCTCTCGAGCGTCGTCGCCGTCGTCCTCGTCGATATCGCGTTCGATCGTGGAGCACTGCTCGATCGCGTGCAATCCTGTGAGTATGCACTGGATGACCTGGTGAGTTTCGTCCTGCTCTGGGGGACGATCAACGTCGTTTACGGGAACTGGTTGGCCGCCGGCGTCGCCGGTCTATTCTGTCTCGGACTCGGACAGACAGATCGGTACGATATCGAGATGATCACGACAGCATTTTCGACAGGTCGATCTCAGGGGTGATACGGGCTGCGTTCCGAGGGGTCGATGGTGGCACGGGCTGCGTGCCCGAGGGATCGATTTCGACAACGATTTGCGCCCGTCGCTCGTTTCGATGTCGAACCGGAGGACTATGCCGGCAGTCCGATTTTGGTTCTGTGAACGGTACCCATTTGTATGGCGATTAAAGAACCGGTCGAGTGCCCGGTCTGTCGGGAGGTACCCACTGGCGACCGACAACTCGAGGACCATCTGCTCGCCAAACACTCCAAACGAAAGCTGGCAAAGTTCATCGTCGCCGAAACGACCGCGGTCACCAGCGACTACGTTTCGGAGTGACACCAGACTCCGTACTCGAGTGCCCGATCGAAACCAGTTGACCGATACACAGCCAGTTGACCGATACACAGCCAGTTGACCGATACACAGCCAGTTGACCGATACACAGCCAGTTGACCGATACACAGCCAGTTGACCGATACACAGCCAGTTGACCGATACACAGCCAGTTGACCGATACACAGTCAATTGGCTGATACGCGGTTCGAACCGGCCACCCCCGTCAGATTGGACGAACGGACTCGAGAGTGCGCTCCCGAGCAGTGGCTACAGGATTGTGGCGGCAATCGTCACGGCGAGACGTACCGAGATTGATCGTCGCCGCTCTGGCCGGTCGGCATTTTCCGTCGGTAGCGCGGTCGCGGAGGTCGCTTTTCCGAACGGGCTGTCGATTCGTCTGCCGAGGCTACGGACGGAGCGGCCCCTCTCACAGGAGTTGATCGTCCCAGTTCGCTACCGGGTCGGAATGCTGTCTCCGTGTTCGGGACTGCGACGCTCGGGTTCGGCCGCCGGAACCGCTGATACCCGCTGGAACACGGCTTCGGGATCACTGTTCCAATGCCAGTGCCAGCGCGTCTTCGCGAGACACCACAGCTTTCTGGTCGTCGACAACGACGGCTCGGTTGAAAGCACGTCGTAATCTTGCGACCGGATCACGTTGTGGTGTTCCGCGTAGAGAACCGCCGCCAGCAATACCGGGAGTTGACAATCCGTGGGGAGATATCGAATCCCGGCCACGCCTTCGCGATAAAGGTCTTCCGTCCGCTGGAGTTCGCTGGCCATCGCCGATGCGAACGAATCGGAGAACTCGAGTCGCTCGATCTGTGCGGGATCGACCCCGTGTTCCCGTAGCGTCTCCTGTGGGACGTAGATCCGATCGCGCTCGAGAATATCTTCGCGAACGTCGCGCAGGAAATTCGTCATCTGGAACGCCTCACCGAGTTTGACGGCGTGGGGGAGTGCGGTTTCTTCGTCTGCGGGATTCATGATCGCCGTCATCATCACGCCGACTGATGCTGCCGACCCCCGCATGTACGACTCGAGATCTGCGTACGTCTCGTATCGGCTCGTCTCGATATCGGTCGCCATCGCGTCGATGAAGGTGTCGATCTCCTCGTCGGTGATGCCGTACCGCTCCCGAAGTTCCTGGAACGCCTCGAGAACCGGGTCATCTGGGGGTCTTTCGCCGAGGGCCTGGGCTCGAAGGTTCTCGAGTTGGGTCCGCTGGGTTTCCGAGCCGACGCCGTCTGCGTCGTCGACGACCTCGTCGGCGATCCGGAAGAATGCATAGAGGACGTGTGTGGCGTGTCGCACTCGTTCGGGGAGAAACCGCGTTGCGAGATAGAACGTCTTCCCGGTCCGCTTCTGTATCGCCTTGCCTGCGTTGATGTGTTCCTGTTGCATCCTCTGTTCCTGTGACATCCGCTGCCTCGTTGACTCTGCCCGACGGCTATCGGATGGAGATGCTACGACAGATGCATATAAAGTATCACTCCCTCACTATGTATACCGTCTCCAGCGCTGACTATTTTCACGACGATCGCTGTCGCTGTTCTGGACCGTTTCAGCATAGTTCAAGGTGGAGTCTCCGACCTACTCACTCGCTTCACTCGTTCCTTGAGGTCGGAGAGGAAATCGACGAAGGACGACGCAACCGCACGATAGCAGCCACTCGACTCCCGTATGTATAACTACCGTAGAGTCGTGATCTGAAACATGGAGGTGCGTCGAACCGCACCGGTTAAACTTACCGTTCCCGATGGGCGTCGCGACGACCTCCACGAATCCGCCCAGCAGTTCCTCCACTGTACGAACCGTGCCGCCGAGTTCTGTTGGGACGACAACTCCTACACGAACTGCATTACGGCGAACTCGACCGCGCGAGACGCACTCTACACGGAACTGCGAGAGGAAACCGTCCTCACCGCCAACCTCGTCCAAGAGGCCATTCGACGCGCTGTTCAAGCGACGAAAGGATGCGTCGAACGGTGGAAGCAGGGCAAGCGGGTGAGTCAACGGGAGTTCACGTCATGGAGCATGGTCTACGACAAGCGGAGCGCAACCTTCCACCGCGACCGTGTGTCGCTCTCGACCGTCACGGACGAGTCAACAGTGACTTCGAACTCCCGGTGGATAGTCCGACGCCCTACGAACAGTATGTCCTTTCTGAGGAGTACGAGTTCCGGGCGAGTACGCTCCAGTACGACGCAGTGGACGACGAGTTCTACTTCCACATCACAACCCGAAAGCACGACAGCGATTCCGATGAGGAATCCGAGGTTTCGGAAGATGCCGAGCACCAAACAGTCCTCGGTATCGACCTCGGCGTCAACAGCCTCGCAGTAGCTTCGACCGGTACGTTCTGGCAGGGCGACGAGTACGATCATTGGTGCCGCGAGTTCGAGAAGCGACGGGGAGAGATGCACCAGCGCGGGACGCAAGCCGCGCACAACGCGCTCCTTCGGCTCGGTAAGCGCGAAGAAGCATGGCGCAAACAGTATATCCACACTATCGCTACTGAGATCGTCACGGAAGCCGTTGAACACGGTTGTGACGTAATCGTGTTTGAAGAGTTGACGGACATTCGAGACGAAATTCCGAACGCGAAGTGGCACCATATCTGGGCGTTCCGTCGCCTGCTCGAATACGTCGAATACAAGGCTCCGGAACGCGGCACCGCGGTCAAACTGGTTGTGCCGAATCACACGTCTCAACGGTGTTCTCGAACAGATTGTGGGTTCACGCACTCACGCAACCGTGACGGCGAACAGTTCTGCTGCCAAAAATGCGGCTACGAAGTTAACGCGGACTACAATGCAGCGAAAAACATCGGGCTACGAGACGCTCGAAAACGGCAACACGGACTCCGTTCCTCGCCCACGTCGGGGAGCGGAGACGCACCAGTAGACGTGCGAGTGAATGGTGGGACGTTGAACGGCGAGAGTTACCAGCGTATCGCTGGGGACTGATTGTCAGGAGTCCACATCAAAGCCCCACCCTCAACGAGCGAGCCTCGTATGCGGTGAGCGAAGTAGGGTGGGGTAGTTTACTCGAATAGTTCGTCGAGCAGTTTTCGCTGAGCGGTTCGTAAGTGCTGATGGAACGTCGACCGGGTGATGTCCATCGATGCGGCTACTTCCTCACCCGTAACGTCGCGAGGCCATTCGAAGTAGTTGGCGTAGTAGGCCGTTCGGAGCGCCGTGAGCTGACGGTCAGTCAGGGACGACTCGAGTCGCGTGGTCATACCTCGAGGCGTCTGTGCCGGTTCCTCTCGTTCGTGGTAGCTCACCAGTTCCACACGATCGTAGCGCTGGTCCAATAGGTCGTAAACCGAACGCGCAGATCGTCCGTCCGGCAGTTCGATAGCGAGATCGGCGATTCCGTCGGAAACCGTACACTCTCGGATTATCCCGCCGTGTTCACTCAGGGTAGTGATCAGTCCGTCGGGATCGGAAACCTCGAGAACAGTGCTGTCTTCGGTATCAGAGAGGACCGCTATTTCGCGGTCGTGTTCGATCGCGTCCGTCTCGTCGTCCGTGAGTTCGCGATCGACGATAAGAAAGACGAGCGGGGAACCGTCGCGGGCGTGCGTTTGCCCGCGGTAGTCGATCGCAGCGTTGAATTCGTTCGACAGGTTCGTGACGAACAGTGACGGATCCTCGATGGTTACCTCTACTGCAACGATGGTCTCGGACGTGAGCATCCGTCTGGTTTCGAGTGCGTTCATCGCGGTCGCGACCGTCCCGGAAAGCGACTCGAGGACGAGCAGTTCTCGCTCGTCGAACACGTCGGGTTCGCCGGCAAACACGACGAGAACGCCGTAGGTGACGTCGCCGTACGTTAGGGGCAGTGCAGCGACCGATTGGAACTGCTCTCCGGCTCCCGTTGGCCACAATCGACCGGCGCCGTCGAACGATGCAACGTTCTGAATTATCTGCGTTCCGCCCTCAGAAAGCGCTCTAACGGCGGGGTGTGTGTCGTCTGCGTCGAGGACGATCTCGTCGTCTTCGAGGGGAACGTTCTCATTACTGGCCCACTCGCGAGGCGATAGCCGTCGATTCGTAACGTCAACGCGCCCGATCCAGGCGAGTACGTAGGGGTCCGTCTCGACGAGCCGACGACAGACGTCACGCTCGATCTCCGCTCTCGTCCCCGCACTGACAGCAGCGTCGGTGACGTTCCGGACGAGGCCGTCGACGCGTTCCAGGACGTGTTCGAGCGCGCGACGCTCGTCGCGCAACTCGCGAGCGTTTTCCGCGGCTGCGATTTCCGCCAGTTTTCGTTCGGTGATCTCGAGGTGAACGAGCGATGCCAGCCGTTCGTCGCCGCGGTGAAATCGATTGACGCGCATCAGGAACCACCGCTTTTCGTCGGGCGAGTGACACGGATACTCCATCGAAAACGCCTTCCGTTCGCCTGCGAGAACGGCTTCGATACCTGTCAGGGCCTCTCGGGCGTATTCATCGTCACCGGTCGCGGTCGTCGCGAGGTAGTCGACGCCGACGTGGTCGTCGGACTGCTCGCCGGGTCCGAACTCGCGCCATGACCGATTCGTCAGCAGAATTTCGCCGTCGTCGTCGATGATTGCCACGGTGATTGGAAGCGTCTCGAGAGCCGATGTGGCGAGGTCGTGGCGAGACTCCATCGTGTTGGCGGTTTGCATTTCAGCCCCATAATGGACTCGACTATCCCGAGGCGACGGGCGGTACACGCGGCTCTGGTCGGCTGGTCGAGTTCGGTCTCGACCCGGAAGGGTCGACACGTGTCGATATTGCAGATCTCGGGCGCGAGGGTCGATGGTTCGCGTAGCGAATCCCGCTACTCGATTGCTCTCTGGTCGACCGCGTCGAACATGACAGAAACAGCGTCATTCATGGGGAGAAATTTAAGTGAATGGGGTATCGACCGGGTGCTATGAATCGCCTCGTACTTCTCGTCGCAGTGGGGCTTTGTCTGGCAGCACTCGTCGGTGTCGGAGCCGCCCAGTCGAACGAGGAGAAAACGGTTACGGTCCACGTTGTCGACGACGTCGGAAACGACGTCGGTGGCGCGTCGGTCACTGCCTCGTGGGAGGGTGGGGAACGTACCGGTCAGACGGCTTCGAACGGTCAGACGCTCATCGACGTTCCGACAGACGCGAGCGTTTCGATCGCCGTCGACCACGACGATTACGTCCAGAATAATCCCGTCCAGATCGGGACGGTAACCGATCACACGACCGAAACGGTCACGGTTTGTCCGCCGACGGATGGAGAAATCGCGGTCACGGAAAACGGTAACCCGATCGAGACCGCGACGGTTACGCTCACCAAACGCGGGGACGACCGCGCTGCGGCAGAAGGAACAACCGACGCCAACGGCATCTTCGCGACTACCGACCTCGAGACGGGCGACTACGACGTTACCGTTCGAAAGCCCGGGTACTACGAGGAAACGACCACGGTCGATCTCAACGCCGTTAACGGAACGACAGTCGAAGTTGAATCGGGGATGGCGGAGGTTACGTTTACGGTCTCCGATGGCCATCTCGAGCAGCCACTCGAGGTCGACGTCACCGTTTTGAACGACGGCGAGCGTGACTCGACCGTCTCGACGAACGAGAACGGCCAGCGCAGCATCGACCTGGCCGTCAATACGGAATATACCGTTCGTATCGACGGCGAAGGCTACGGCGAACATGAACGAAAACTGACGGTCGGCGAAACCGACACGAATCGCAGATACCAGATAGAGCGATCCCCATCGCTGACCCTCGAGGCCGCGAACGAACGCATCATTCTCGGCGAAACCGTTGGCGTCACCGTCACCGACGAATACGGCGAACCCGTCGACGAGGTCGCCGTTCGTATCGGCGGTTCGAAAGTCGCCACGACCGACGCAGACGGTTCGGCGACGGTTCCGATCGAGACGGCGGGTTCGCTCGAGGTTACGGCCGCTATCGACGGAACGGTTTCGAACGCGGTTGTCGTGGAAGGTATAGATCCAAACGCGGACGAGGATGAGGACGAGGACGACGATACTGCAAGAGAGAACACCGACAACAGTTCCGAAACGCTGACCTCCGATGACAGCGTCCCCGGATTCGGCGCGCCGGCTGCGCTCGTCATAGTTGCATTACTCGTTGGTAAACTCGCTTTCCATCAGCGATAGGCTTTGAAGCCCGAGAACTCCATCATAACATATTAAAATTTACATTTTCAGTAACCCTTTTATAGCCATTCGTGGACGGCTTCCACGGAGATCAGACGTGCTGGGATGGAACTCCCGTTCGACGACGATCACAGTGCCGGATAGGCGGAATATCGTTTCCATATTCTGCCCCGGGACAGGCACATGAAGATGGTGGCTTCGCTGACGAGGAGATCTCCGTTCGAGATCCACGCGAACGGACGGTGCGTCCCGACGACTGCTCGCCTCGCGGATCGCACCGGACGAACGCGTTGTCCACGCTCACCCCTGTCATACGCGGTTGAGTACGGCCGATCGCACTCGGCGATCGGCTGCACGATCCGTCGGAAACGGTGACACTCAGCGTGCGCTGTACAAATGACTATGTGAGTCGATGGCATAACGACGGGTATGGCAAGTTCCCATTCCATGCACGAACACTCACGGTGTCGAAATTGTGGGTTCGAAGCACCCGGCGGGGACGACGAATGGCGACGGATTACAGTACCGAAACTGGGCCGGATGACTCAATGTCCGTCGTGTGAAAGCACGGACGTAATTACGAGCCGATAACTACCGAATCGAAACGCACAGACACTCGAGTCTCCGGACGGATCGATCCTCCGCTGGAACCGATCCGACGACGGGGTGGCAGACAGATTCTTGGGGCTTACGCTCCAAGTAAGGACGATGAGCAACGAGGCTGATCGCGTTCCAACGAGTGACGACGAGTGGCACGAGGAATTAAGCGACGAGGAGTATCGGATTCTCCGCGAAGCCGGTACCGAACCGCCGTTTAGCGGCGAATTCGTCGAACACAAGGACGACGGAACGTACGTCTGTGCGGGCTGTGGGGCCGAACTGTTCGATTCCGAGACGAAGTTCGAATCCGGGTGCGGCTGGCCGAGTTTCTACGACGTCGATGATGACCGGGTTGAGACCCAACCCGACACCAGCCACGGTATGCGCCGCACCGAGGTCCTGTGTGCGAACTGTGGCGGCCACCTCGGCCACGTCTTCGATGACGGCCCCGATCCGACGGGCAAGCGATACTGCATCAACTCCGTCGCCCTCGGGTTCGACGACGAATAGTCGACGTCGGCGATCCTGATCCGGAACCCGACGACGAACCGTCGGCGGGACACCACCAGCATTGGACCGGCACGTACACGGAGTGAGGTATCCATCACCATTCGAGGGACGACACGGATCGAACTAGCACGTGCAGGCCATGGACTTTTCGAGATACTCATCCGACCACAAGCCATGTCCATCGATCGACCGACAGCCGACGAACTACGCCAGGGAATCACCGTCGAGATCGTTCAGGGCGATCAGGACGTCGAGTCGGAAGAGGCAGAGCCCATCATCGGTGAGGTCGCGACGATCTACGGCGACGAACCGGAAGGAGCACAGGTCGAACTGAAAAGCGGCGTCGTCGGACACGTCCAGTCAGTCGTTTCCGACCGATAACGTCTGATCAGGTCTGTTCGAATTTTCAAATTATATCCAGAATCAATTCGAAACGGGTCTGTCGGAAGGGGTTTTGTCTGATATTCGAGTGATAATCGCGCATATTCCGATACATTCATAGTAACTGTCGTGAAATGGTCGGATATGGCACCCGAAGCGAAGTCGGCAGGACGACCGCTGGAGGCGTCGAGCGACGTGGTGGCCGCGATCGACGAGATCGACGGACGGTCACACCTCGTGATCGCCGATATCGCTCGCGACGACGCCTGGATCGCGATGTCGACGCCAGGAACTGTGGCGCTGAACGAATACCGCTGATCCACACCGGGTGACCGCGTATCGAGCGACGATACTCCACCGATCGCACTCTATCCGGTGATGCCGTCTCGAAGTGCCCCCTCGATCCTCTCCGCTCGAGTCGGTTCGTTCACGTCGATTCGATCGAGCCGTCGGGATCGACCGATCCGTCCCGCTTCCAGACGGATACCGGACAGGGGAGTTGGCGGACGCTCGACGGCGAATAGATTCTGGTCGGGGAACGGAACGATGCTTTCTATCGGGAGCGGATCGTAGGGGGGACGAATGCCATTCGAACGGACGTTCGACGACGCTCGGCTCCTCGTCGTAGAACCACACGAGAAGAGGTCTGAGAGGGTCTCGAGTGCACTCGAGGACGACGCGCTCGACGTGATCGCGGTCGCGACTGCTGACGCGGCGCTCGAGACCCTCGGATCCCACTCCGTCGACTGTCTGCTGACCGCACAGTCGTTCCCGGATGAAGAGATGACTGGCCTCGATCTGCTCGAGGCGGTCCACGGGATCGATCCCGACCTTCCGGTCGTCCTCGCGCCGGCCGATGGCGACGAATCGCTGGCCAGTGAATCGATCGCCGCAGGCGTCTCCGCGTACGTCCCCCGTGACGGCACCGCCAGCGAATCGGTCGAGGACTGTCGAAGGGCAATCGAACGGGCGCTGTCGACGGGCCGAGCGCGACGGGACCGACGAGCCCGCGCTCGACAGTTCGATGCCGTCTTCGAGGATCCGGAAACGCATTCGTGGATCCTCGACCCGGATGGAACCGTTCGGCGGGCGAACGAGCCTGCACTCGCAGCGATCGACGCGACCGCGAACGACGTTCGAGGGCGTCCCTTTCGAGACCTTCCCTTGTGGCAGCGTACCGTCGACGGCCCCGACGGGATAGCGGAGACGATCGAACAGGCGACGACCGGCGATGTCGCCCACCGGGAACTGACGCAGGTTCGCGTCGACGGTAGTGACGGGACCGACGCGACCGATTCGAGCTGGAGCGAGACCGAGCGATCGGACGCGGTTCGCACGCTCGAACTGACGGTCCGCTCAGTTCGAGACGGGACCGGAACTGTTGAATCGCTCCTGGCGCAGGCGACCGACGTCACCGAGCGCGTTCGCCTCGAGCGAGACCTCCGGGAATCGGAGGAACTCCATCGGGTGACGCTCAACAACATGACGGACACCGTCCTCATCACCGACGATGACGGCGAGTTCACCTACGTCTGTCCGAACGTCCACTTCATCTTCGGCTACTCGGACGACGAAATCCACGACATGGGGTCGATCGACGAATTGCTCGGGCCGGACCTGTTCGACCGAGCGGAGCTCGAGTCGGCTGGCGTGCTGACGAACATCGAGTGCAGCGCGACCGACAAGGCGGGCCGCGAACACACGCTGCTGGTCAACGCCCGCGAAGTCTCAATTCAGGGCGGGACGACTCTGTACAGCTGTCGCGACATCACGAAGCGAAAACGCCGCGAGGAGGCGTTGACAGCGCTCCACCGAACCGCACGCGAACTTCTGTACGCAGAGACCGGTCGTGAAATTGCGGACGTCGTCGTCGAGGATGCGACGGACGTGCTGAATCTGACAGCCAGCGCCGCTTACCTCTTCAATACGGATGAAAACGTGTTGCAACCGGTCGCATCGTCGCCGGGAATGGAGCAGTTACATGGGCCCGTCCGCGACCATCGGGCGACAGACGACAGCATTCCAGGTCGCGTCTTCGTCGACGGCCAGAGTCGGTTCTTTTCGGACGTCCACGATTCACCGTCGCTTTCGAATCCCGGGTCCGACTTGCGCAGTGCGGCGTACGTCCCGCTCGGTGACCACGGCGTTTTCGTCGCGGGATCGTCGGAGTCGGACGCGTTCGACGAGGTTTCGCGTGAACTGACCGATCTACTGGCCGCGACCGCGGAAGCGGCTCTCGATCGGGTCGAACGGGAGCAAACGCTTCGCGAACGGGACCGCGAACTCGAGCGGCGGAACCGTCAGCTCACCCGCCTCAACGGGGTCAACGAGATAATCAGGGAGCTCGATCAGGCGCTGGTCAGGGCGGAGACCCGCGACGAGATCGAACGGGCCGTTTGCGATCGGCTGACCACCGCTGACCGGTTTTCATTCGCCTGGATCGGTACCGTTGACGCAAGCGGCGATGGCGATCGCCTCGTTTCGCGCACGTACGGCGGAGCCAGCGAGGGCCGGGAGTACCTCGATAGCGTGTCGCTCTCGCTCGCGGACGCGAGCGAACCCGCTGTCAGGACGGCGGTCGATCGCGAAGAAACCGTCGTGTCGAACGTCGCCGACGGACTGCGCGACGAACCGTGGCGGTCGTCGGCTCTCACCCGCGAGTACCAGTCCGTCGTGAGCGTCCCGCTGTCCTACGATGAGTTAACGTACGGCGTTCTGACGGTATACGCAGACCAGCCAGAGGCATTCGACGACATGATCCGGGCCGTGCTCGCGGAACTCGGCGAGACGATCGCCTCCGCGATCGCCGCGGTCGAGCGCAAACACGCGCTCCTGTCTGATGCGAGCACGCGACTCGAGTTCGAGGTGGCAGACGACGCGTTCGTCTTCACCCGACTTGCACGGCAGGCCGACTGTACTCTCTCGTTCACCGGCGGCATCCGCCAGCGCGCTGACGGTGCGTCGGTGATCGTCACGGTCGACGGAACGTCCCCCCACGCGGTCGTCGCCGCCGCTACGGAACTCGTCTCCGTCGAAGACGCGACCGTCATTAGCACCGACAGGCGCAGTGGCGACGATGGTGCCACGCGTGACGGTAACAGCGAGTCGGAAGGCGGTGTCGGGGGAGTGGTCGTCGTCCATCTCTCACGGCCCGTGTTCGCTCTGCAACTCGCCGACCACGGCGTAGTGGTCCATCGCGTCGAAGCGACACCCCTGAGCACGCGAGTGGTCGTCGACGTTCCCAGGTCTGTCGACGCGAGCGGGAGCGCCGACGTCGTCTCAAACGTGTTTTCGAGCGTCGAACTGCGATCGAAACAGACCGTCGAACGGACGTGGCCGCGGGACGTTCGCTCGGAACTGCGCGAACGCCTCACCGAGCGCCAACTCGAGGTCGTTCGCCTCGCGTACTACGGCGGTTACTTCGAATCGCCGCGAGAACAGTCCGGAGAGGATGTCGCCGAAACGCTCGATATTTCTCCGGCTGCATTCTACCGACACGTCAGGACAGTCCAGCGGAAACTCTTCGCGGTCGTCTTCGACGAGATCGGCCTTCCGGCAAATACGTCACACCGGGTTGAATAGTGAACCTCCTCTCCCGCTTGCCGCTAGCTATCTGACAAACACGTTCATCCTAATATCCCTATTATTCCTAGATGCGACGACCGTCGTGATGCAATTCCGATCGTCGCATCCAACATGAAAGATATCGAACTCGATCCTGAGACGGAATCGACCTACGAGTGCTTTAATTGCGGAACTGTCGTCCGCGCATCCGCGCCAAACGCGTGCCCTGACTGCGGCGCGGAGATGCGCAACCGTCACACGCCGATCGAGTGAGGATGCCGTCTCATCTGCGTTCTTCGTCCACCAGCGTCGAAGCGACTGCTGAATCGTCCGGCCTGGAAACCCCCCTCGAGACAGCACGCCGACGGCTCGACCGCGTTGCCACTCGACTCGAACTCGATTCCGCCGTCCTCGAGAGCCTGAAGCGTCATCGAGGAACTCGAGTCCGAGATGGTGACGGCCTGGACCGCGTTGAAAGACGAGGTCGAGCAGCGAGACGTCTCCTGGCGCGACGCCGCCTACGTGATCGCTCTCGAACGAATCGCCGAAGCACACGAGATGCCCGGCCTCTGGCCCTGAAAACGCGAGCGGACGTGTCTGGAGCGGCTGATCTCGATCACGCATCCGATCGTCCCGGCCGGTGCCGTCCCCGCTGGCGCCTTCGGGTGATTTGTCCCTCTTTTATCAGCGGTCAAGGCGAATACCCCGAGGCTTGACCTCGGGGATGAAGCCGACACGCAGGGATACAAACCATTAAGTGAACATATCGCTAATCAAGAGACAGCGTTGGATTACAGTCACCGCTACCACGCATACCCGACACAAGAGGTAGCGGAGCGACTGGAACACCATCTCGACGTTCATCGCCAACTCTACAACCACGTCCGCTGGGACTACGAAGACAGCCCAGAAGACGACAAACCGAGTGAGTACGACCAAAACAACAAACTCCCCGAATGGAAACAGCGGTGGTCGGTGTTCAGCGAACTGCACTCGAAGGCTGCACAAGCCACCGTCGCTCGCTTCCACCACAATCTCACCGTTCTGAGCGAACTCAAAGAGAAGGGATACAACGTTGGTCGTCTCAAGCGGCAAGCACCCAGCGAGTACCGGAGCGTGACGTACAACCAGTCTGGTTTCGACCTCGATGAAAAGAGGGGCCACGACAGGTTCGCTTACGTCCGCATCAGCAAGATTGGCTGGGTGAAAATCCGCTACCACCGCCCAATTCCAGACCACGCCACCATCAAAGAAGTCACGTTCAAGAATGAACGAACCGGCGAGTGGTTCGTCTCCTTCGGACTCGAAACCGCCGACGCCGATCTACCCGAAAAACCCGTCGTGGATTCGCTCGACACGAGCAACAGCGTTGGGATCGACCTCGGCATCCTCAACTACATCCACACATCGAATGGCAAGACCGTTGACTGGCTCAGTCTCGAAGACGAATACGACCGACTCCGGCGAGAACAACAGAAACTCTCACGGAAAGAGAAGGGGTCGAACAACTACGAGAAACAACGCAAGCAGGTTGCCAAGGTCAAGCGTCAAATCAAGCGGAAGGTGCTGGACTACCAGCACAAACTCACGACGTGGCTCGTCAAGGAGTACGATGCTGTGTTCGTGGAAGACCTGAACGTTCAGAGTATGCTCCAAGATGACGGGAACGCTCGGAACAAGCAGGATGCGGCGTGGCGACAGTTCATCACGCTCCTCGAATACAAGGGCGATATGCACGGCACGCACGTTGTGCAGGTTGAAGCACGAGGTACTACCAAGGAGTGTGCATCGTGCGGTGTAGAGACGGCAAAACCCATCTGGGTACGGGAACACTCCTGTCCAGCGTGTGGCTTTGAAACGGACAGGGACGCGAACGCGGCGATGAACGTCCTGCAACGCGGCTTTTCTGAGTTAGGGCTGGGATGGCCCGAATCAACGCCCGTGGAGACTGCGCTCCCTACGGACACCCATTCGGTGTCTGCAAAGCGCGTCGTAGAAACGGGAAACCTCGGGGCTTGACCCCGAGGCGATTCACGGCCCGCTGTCGAGGTACTGAACCGCCTCGTCGTCGGTGACTTGACCAAAGTTCCGGTAGTACTGCCCCACCGCGCGGAAGTCTGCAGGCGTTTCGACGGCGATCACCTCGTCTGCCTCCCGTTCGAGGTCGTCGACGGACCGGGGGGAGCCGACGGGAACGGCCAGCGTGACTCGCTCCGCTCCAGTGTCTTGCACTTGCCGAAGACAGGCCGTCGCGGTCGCGCCCGTAGCCACTCCGTCGTCGACGACGACGACTCGCTTTCCCTGCAGATCCGGCAATCCCTCCGTTTCTCGGTAGCGGTCGGCTTTCTGGCGTGCGTTTTCGGCTTCCTCGGCGCGAACGTCTTCGAGGTAATCCTCGGAGATGCGCATTCGATCGATCATGTCGTCGTTGTACCAGACGCTGCCGTCGCTCGCAACCGCGCCAATCGCGAGTTCCGGGTTCTGTGGCGCGCCCATCTTGCGCGCGACGACGACGTCGAGCGCCGCCCCGAGCGCGTCCGCAACCGGCCGGGCGACCGGCAGCGCGCCGCGCGGAATGCCGAGGACGACGTCCGCATCGAGGCCGCGGCGCTCGAGTTCCGCTGCGAGTCGTTCGCCGGCGTCGGTTCTGTCGTCGAACATGGTTCGAAGTGTGACTACGATGGCAGCGTACTATGCATTTGCGTCGCACACGCCAAGCCGACTCCCGGTTGCCGGATCGAATTAGTCCGTTCGATCAGCCGCGACCGTCGAACCGGGATACGCCTGCCGAACGGCTACCTTCGCCCGCTTGAGAGGAGAACTATGGGGCGACTCCAACGAACGCTCTCGAACGTCGGTGAGGAGTCGGGACGCGACAACGGTTGCATCGGCATCGTCGGTGGAAGCGTCGAGCATCCGAACCAGCCCGCGATCGTCGGACGAGCGGCGCTTCGTACCGGCTCCGACCACGTGCGTGCGCTGGTTCCAGAACCGACGTACGAAATTGTCGCGGGTCACTCACCGAATCTGCTCGTGGATCGATATGAAGGGAAACGGTTCGACGACGTGGCGGTCGAACGAAGTATCGAGGTGAGCGAGTGGGCCGACGCGTTCGTAATCGGCCCCGGACTCGTCGACGCCGATCCCGCAGCGGTGTGCGACACGGTCGATAGCCTCGACATCCCCGTCGTCGTCGATGCACTGGCTATCGAACCCGCACTCGAGTCCGATCTCTCGAACGCGATTTTGACGCCGAGCGGCTCCGAGGACGATCCTATCTACGAGGCCTACGGCTCGCTCGAGGACTTTTCGGCGGAGACGGGCGCAGTCGTTGCGCGGACCGGTACCGTCGACGAGATCGTCACCGGCGACGACCTGATCCGGAACGAAACTGGCACCTCAGCTATGACCGTCGCCGGAACCGGGGATACGATGGCCGGAATCGTCACGTCGCTACTCGGTCAGGGGATGGACCGTCGCGAGGCAGCCGAACTCGGTGCGTGGATACTCGGCAAAGCCGGCGAACTCGCGACTGCCGAGTACGGACCGGGCATCGTCGCCACGGACGTCATCGAACGGATTCCGAGTACGATCCAGTGACAGCGTCGAATCAACTTCATCGTCACGTTCGGATGTAATCGAACTCGTCGTCTCGCTCAGATGAAATCGAACTGGCGTTCCGTCGGATTTGATTCGAACGGTACCTTCCCCCCGAATAGCTACCGATCGAGTGAGCGACCGTTCTCGAGCGAGGGTGTCACGGAACGATCGTCACGATATGATTTCAGCAGAGGTCTGGAGGAGCAATCGCTAAGTCGGCCCGCGTACCGAGCACGGATTTTTCCGACGGTCACTCACCCAGTATTCGTTTCACCTCCAACCAACTCTTTCAGGATTCGAAGTTCTTCTTCTTCGGATATCTGATCGGAGTCCATACAAGCGTGAACAACCTTGTGAACGAGATCCGGATCATCGAAGGCGGTACGCGGCCGAGACCGTTCTTTCAGGTTTCGTTCTATGCTCTGGATACGCTGATCGAGTTCATCGATTTCGTCGGTGAGATCCAAACTTGCCTTTTCACTTGACATCTTCGTCCCCTTTGATGGTTCTTTGTCCTCAAATACTCGCTCAACGAACTCCTGACGTGTGTCCCACTCAAATGCGTCAATATTATTCACACGATGACATATTGTTGCGCTGCTCACGTCGAAGTTCTCTGCGAGTTCCTTTTGCGTTGCTTCGGGATTCTTGTAAATAGCGCGAAGCGTTTCGTGTTGCTTTTCAGTTATCTTCTCGAGGTCAATTTCATTTTCTAGGTGCGATTCCCCCTCCGGAACTGACGAATTAGTTTCTATCACTTCGTTCATTGTGTGGGAATTTGCCCCCTCTTCCACTTCCGTTGGAGAATCAGCTACTGGATCGCCGTACTCCTCGAGGACTTGTTCTACCATATCTACCGATACGCCGTTTACCAACCCTGCCAGCTCTTCGATAGACGCGTCAGGCTCGTCTTCTGCGATATCGAGGATCTTTTTGTGAACGATCGCCCGTGGAAACCTCGATGATCGATTCTCTCCCTCGGCTTGCGATGGCTGTGGTGACTCGCTCATATCGCTCCTTGCCTGCCAGTTAATGGCATTCATGTGAACCCGAGACAGAGCACACTATTATAGGTGATTATCACACAATTGTCCGATTTCGGTTAATATATCTGGTAGTAAATAGGATTATTATAGTCTAGTTTGATTCATACATACTACTATGTTTACTTATCTCTCAGTACTGAGCGGCCGGTTTCCCCCGTACCCACCGCTCGTCGAATAGCCGATGAGGCGATGCGAGCTGGTCTATGACGCCCTCCGTCCCCGCTATCGGTCGGCTTGTTCGTGAACAACTGCCACAGTCATCGGTGCGCGACGAACGACCTGTTCGGATACGCTCCCGAGCAGAACTCGGTCGACCCCCGTCCGACCGTGACTTCCGATAACGATCTGGTCGAACCCGTTTTCGACGGCGTAATCAACGATCTCTCGAGCAGGCTTCCCCGTTTCGACGACCGTCTCGAGTTCCCGGTCGCTCTCCGCGGCCGTCTGTTCGGCCGATTCCAGGAGTTCCCTGGCGGATTCCTGTGCGTTCTCGTACCCCGGCAACTCCGTCTCCGAATCGGTGAACGACGTCCAGTACCCCTCCGGAAGCCGAACGACGTGCAGCGCCGTGATCGACGATTCCGGAAACTCCTCGAGCGCGTATGCGAGCGCGGCCGACGCCTGCGGAGACCCGTCAACGGCAACGACAGTTTTCCTTACCATGTCGTACGCTACCACACCGGGGCTCTTAACGAATATACCGCGACGCCTCCGAATTATCGGGATCGAATCACGACAGAGAGATGACAGCCCGATTCGAAGTCACTCGGACCGCCGTCGGAGTCGACCGCGGACGATCGGCGTCGCTGGAAACAGGCCGATCTCGAGGCGTTCGATCTCGAGAGCGTCGAACGCGTCGTGGCCGACGAACCGTTCGATCGTCTCGCGGTTCAACTGGCAGCCGGCGGCCGCACGCTCCCAGAGCGGGTTGAGACGGTCCTGAGCCCGCGCGCGCCACCCGTCGTTTCGGACGTGCTCGAGGAATCGTAGTTCGCCGCCCGGACGAAGGACGCGGGCGACTTCGTCCATGGCCGCGTCCGGGTCGGCGATCGTACAGAACACCAGCCCCGAGATGACGACGTCGAAGCTGTCGTCCCCGTAGGGGATCGATTCGCCCCGCCCGTCGCGGATCTCGACCTCGAGACCTGATCGGTTCGCGTTTCGAACGGCACGGCGTCGCATGTGCGGATCCGGTTCGATCGCGTGGTACTCGAGGTCGTCGTCCGCGGCGTCGGCCACGTAGGGAAACATCGCGCCGTTTCCCGCGCCCAGATCGAGGACGCGCCCCGAGAGGTCGGCCGCGAGATACTCGCGGTGGGGACCGAACAGAAAGCGATCAGGCATCCGGTCGTACAGCGCGGCGAACACGGGGTGTTCGGGTGTGGTGGCACACACAGCGCATCCTGCATCGTGATCTGCCATTGTACTACTTGCTTTCACTGACGGTTGCCGGGCTGATACTCGTTTTCCCGGCCGACTCGATATTTCGGTTCGTTGATCACGCGACGAACACCGGGTACCGAACACCCACCAAACGTGGTTTTATGGCCGAACGACCCGGTGTCTCCAGTATGACCGACGATCGACTTCGCATGACCCCCGGGCCGACAGAGGTTCCGGCCACCGTCCGCGAGCGGATGGCCGAGCGGACGCCGAATCCCGACGTCGAGGCCGAATTCTTCGAATTCTACCGCGATCTGACTGGAAAACTCGAGACGGTCTACGGGGACGACGTCGTTATCCTCGGGGGCGAGGGCATCCTCGGCCTCGAGGCCGCTATCGCATCGCTGGTCGAGTCGGGTGACCGGGTGCTCTGTATTTCGAACGGTCTCTACGGCGAGGGGTTCGCCGATTTCGTCGAGATGTCCGGCGGCGAGGCGGACGTCTGCGACGCGCCGTGGCGCGAGCCGTTCGATCTCGATGCGATCGAGTCTCGACTCGAAGACGGTGCGTTCGACGTGGCGACGATGGTCCACTGCGAAACCCCGACCGGCGTACTGAACCACCTCGAGCCGGTCCTCGAGCTATGTGCCGACCACGAGGTCATCACCGTCGTGGACGCGGTCTCCTCGCTCGGGGGAACGGCCGTTCCCACCGACCGAATAGACGTTTGCCTCGGGGCCTCCCAGAAGTGCTTCAGCGCGCCGCCGGGACTGACCGTCTGCTCGGTCAGCGACCGCGCCTGGGCGAAAATCGAGTCCTTCGACACGAAGAGTCTGTACACCGATCTCGAGCCGTGGCGCGACGCTGCCACCGAGGAGTGGTTTCCGTACACCCACCTGTCGTCGAACCTCTACGGACTCGATACGGCGATCGACCTCATCCTCGAAGAGGGCCTCGACAGCGTCTTCGAGCGCCACGAGACGGCCGCGATCCGGTGTCGCGAGCGGGCCGACGACCTCGGGCTGTCGTTGTACCCCGACGCCGCACAGCCGTCACCGACCGTAACCGCACTCGAGGTTCCCGGCCGGGCGGAGGCGATCCAGCGGCGGCTGGCGGACGACCACGACATCGTCCTCGCGACCGGACTCGGCGACCTCGCCGAAGACGTTCTCCGGGTCGGTCACATGGGCCACAACGCGCGTCTCGACCGCGTCGAGCGGACGATGGACGCGCTCGGGGCGGTTCTCGGGCAACTCGACCGGTGAAACCGTCGCTTTCGGAAGTCACCACCCGGAACAGCGGTCTCCCCTTGGACGACGACGATCTATATCGACGTGAAAGTTGCCCGGACCGCAGAACCCACTGACCAAGACAGTGAATGTCAGTCGATGAGCCGACTCCCGTGAAAACGCCGGACTACCAACTCGACACCCAGAGTGACAACGATAGTCTGCTACAAGCGCCATCCTTGCAGCCCGATGGGTGTCCAACGAACCCATCGTCTGCCAAAGACTGTGTGGATCTGGATGGCATTTCTCCCCCTCGAAGCCGACCTCCTGACGAACGCGACACAACGTATCACTGCCAAGTCACTCGAAGCCGACCTCCTGACGAACGCGACACAACGTATCACTGCCAAGTCACTCGAAGCCGACCTCCTGACGAACACGACACAACGTATCACTGCCAAGTCACTCGAAGCGACCCTCGAGGCGGTCCACTGCTCAACGCCCGGTATCGCGATGGTCGCCGTTTCTGCTTTCGGCACGGATTATAAAATATTATTATTGTTCCACAACGAAAGTGGTACATACAACACTATAATAAAAAATTATTAAGTTTCTTCCCTCCCCTTGATGTGTGTGGGACCTCATGACACAGGTAATCTGGATCATCGCGGCGGTGCTCGTGACGTTTACGGCTGGATACGTGGGGTACTCGAGGTACCTGACTCGATTCGTCGAACTCGACGAGGAGGCTGAAACGCCCGCACACAAATACGAGGACGGCCAGGAGTACGTCCCGTCGAAAAAACCGGTCCTATTAGGCCACCACTACTCGAGTATCGCGGGTGGGGCGCCAATCGTGGGGCCGATCACGGCGGGTGCTATCTGGGGATGGGTGCCAGCGCTACTGTGGATCGCTATCGGAAATCCGTTGATGGGCGCCGTTCACGATTTCGTCTCGCTGTCGGGTAGTCTCCGCCACGAGGGGAAGTCGATCGGCTACATGATCGGCGAGTACGTGGGCGAGAGCGGGAAAAACATGCTGCTGTGGTTTGCGTTCCTGACGATCGTACTGGTCGTTGCGGTGTTCGCACTGGTTGTCGGGATCGTTTTCAACGCGTATCCGCAGGTCGTCACGGCGTCGTTCGTATACATCCTCCTCGCGCTGGTGTTCGGTGTGTATTTATACCAGTTCAACGGCCCGTTCGTTCCCGGAACGATTCTTTTCGTCGCGGGCGTGTTCGCCGCCGTCTGGGTCGGGCTCCAGTACCCGCTGGCGCTGTTCGCCGGCGACTACCCGGCCGGGACTATCGTGTTGCTCGGCGGTGACGGGAGTTGGGTGCCGGGTGCGGGTTCACTCGGCGGAAACACCGCAGGATGGATTCCGCTCGTCATGGTCTACGCCGCGGTCGCGAGCGCATTGCCGGTGTGGGTGTTGCTCCAGCCGCGAGATTACCTCTCGTCGTTCCTGCTGTACACTGGCGTCGGCGGAGCGATCGTGGCGATCGTCGTCGGAACGTTCCTCGGAACGTCGTCCGAACCGCTCGTCATCGACAGCTCCATCGGCGCGTTCGAAGGGTTCTGGGGCGTCGATGCGGCCGGCTACGCGCCGCTGTTTCCGTTACTTTTCATCACGATCGCCTGCGGGACGATCAGCGGATTCCACTCACTGGTATCTTCGGGCACGACGGCCAAACAACTCGACAACGAGACCGACGCCCGCCTGATCGGCTACGGCGGCATGCTTGGCGAGGGGCTGCTCGCAGCCGTCGCTCTTTCCACGCTCGCGGTCTGGGGCTTTGCTGACCCGGCCGGTGGGATCGGTGCCGCGCTGCCGAACTTCGCATCCGGCGGCGGGCTGATCTTCACGAGTCTGGGCGTCCCCCAGACGGTCGGTGCCGTGTTCATGGCCCTAGTCCTGTGTAGTTTCCTGCTTACGTCGACCGACACGGCCGTCCGTCTCGGTCGCTACATGATGGAAGAGATCATCGGAACGCCAGCGGGGCGGACCGATACCGGGCTGAACGCGAATCCACGCTCGTTCGCACGCGGCCGCTACACGAATCCGATCGTCCAGGTCATCCCTGCGTATCTGCTCGTCGTCTCCGGACAATGGGTCGTTCTCTGGCAGTTGTTCGGCGGTGCCAACCAGCTACTTGCGGCGCTCGCGTTGCTGACCGCGACCGTCTGGCTCGCCAACTGGGACGACAACAAACAGCTCGTCTCGACCGGCGTTCCGATGGCGATCATGGTCACGATCACCGTCCTCGGACTGTTGATCCTCGTCTTCTACGAAAACCTCTACCTGAACCTGCTTCAGGGCGGGGCGGAATCCCTCGAGGGGATGCTTTCAGCGGGCGTGCAAATGGTTCTCGGCCTGGTGCTCATCACCCTCGCGCTTGCGCTCGTCAGGCTCGGCTACAGGAACATCAGTCACGTCCGTCGCGAACCCGGTACGGCAGCGGCCGAGCCGGGCGACGACTGACGGATTCGATTGCGGTCGACTCCGTATCGTCGGGTTCGTGCGTCGCACCATTTTCGTCGCGTCCGTACGTCACACACGTTTCGTCGCGTCCTGTGTCTCCCCACAGTTACCCCCAGAATCGTCTCGCAAACCGCGAGAGAACCCCCTCTGCGGGCGTACTGACGTCGTCCCATAGCGTGAAAGCTTCCGCCGCGTCTGCGGCCTCGCTGGCGACGAGGTCGTCGGCATCTGGAGCCACCACCACCAGATTGATCTCGTAGTGACCGTGATAGCCGAACTTCAGCAGCGTTCGATCGCGGAACACGGAGACGTGATCGCGGACGGCAGCCGACAGTTCGTCCGCGATAAGGACGAAGGTGAAATCGGTCCCGAAGTGTTCCTCGTCGGGGACGACGCGCTCGTCTGCGAGATCGTGACCGAGGTCGACGAGGCGCTCGAGTTCCGCTACCGTCGGCCGAGCGTCCCGACGGGCGAAGAGATACTCCGCGGCCTCGTGATCGGCGTACGAAAGCGCCGGATGGAAGAATTGCTTCTGACTGCGAACGCGCATCTCCCCGTAGAGATCCCATCGCTCGCCGCCCACGCTGTGATCCTTCTCGAGGTCGTAGTTGTACATCAATCGGTCGGAGACCCGGTCGAGGTAGTCGTCGTCCCAATCAGGGACCGCCTCGCGGATCTCCGCCGGTAGTTCCTCCGGCGTCGCTCGCTCGCTCATCGTTCGCGGACGGGGCCAGCCGAAACCTGGCTCCGACCCGCCGTCGGTTCGGATTCGATCGGATCCGTGACCTGTACACCCATACCACAGATTGCCGTCGGAAGCGCAAGTAATCGTCGGTGGACCGGTTTGAATACCGCTTTCGCGTTCGTCGCCGATACCGATTCGACCGGTGGATTTTAGCTGACGGAGACGGACTAGTGTCCAAGTGGTTCGCATGGGTGGCAAGGAAACCGAAGCGTGCGGCCGGTGTTCGATGTCGGCGGTCGTCGACGTCGCGTCGTCCGGCGAGGGCGGTGACGATGCCGACGGTGGCGACGAGCAAGGGGGCCGAGACCCGTTCGGCGAGGCTGCCATCGAAGTCGACGACGAGACCCTCCGACGCGTTTCGCCGGCGGCGTGGGCCGGTCGTGTGACCGACCGAGTCGACGATATCGGCCGCCGGCTGATTTACGGCCGGTAGTCGGGCGAGCGCTCCGCTACAGATTCGTCACGAGATACGTCATCGCAAACAGTAGTATTGCGGCCGTGGCGACGTTGACGATCCCGAATTCGACGACGTCCAGAAACGACAGCCCCCAGACGATCGTCCACGCGAACAGCGTCGACAAGACGGCGTTCATCGCGAGCAAAACGCGCGGATCGCCCTTCGAGGTCGAAACGCCGGCCTCGAATCCTTCCCGGTCCGAATCCTCATCGCTCATAGTGGGTGGCCTTTGTACCGTCACTTAACTGTTCGGCGTCTCCACGCTCCCAGTGGGGCGAATTCGGTTGTCGGCTACCGATGCTCGGCATACTTCTTTGCCTCTCGAGGGAGTACGATTCGTATGCCCCTCCGAAATCGCCACGGCTCGACCATCGATCCGGTCCCGTTCGTCGTGGTCGTCGGGCTCTCGTTCATGATCCTGCTGTCGTTCGGTCCGCTGTACGGGCAGGCACTCGGCCTCTCACTCGAGTCAGCGATCGCCATTTCCGCGGCTCTTTTCGCCTTCGTCGCCGTCGCTGCGTTCTATCGACAGGTATGGACGTTCCATCCGGAGACGATCGGTATCGTCCCGGCCGCGGTGCGCGCCGAACGGCTATTTCACCTCATACCGCTCCTTGCCGCGCTCATCGTCGCCCTCGCGATCCCGTTAGTTATCGGCTAGTCGGAACCTGCCCGGGAAACCGGATTCGAATGCACCGTGGGCCTACGTCAGTGTTATTCGTTCCCACACACTTATTCGCGTTCTCGGCGAACGATCGACCATGGGATTAATCGACTCGATGAAAGCGGCACTCGCCTCGCCGGCGCCGACGGAGCGCCCCGACGACGGCTCGCAGGGCGCGTTCTGGTGTGACGATTGCGAAGTCAGGATCAGGGACGTCGATCTCGAGGGAAACCCGGTCTGTCCGGAGTGCGGAACGGAGATGCGGTTCGAGCGCGCCACGGGCCGTCACTGCGCGTGCTGACTCAGGGTTCGCGCACGACGACTTCCACACCCTTTTCGTCGGGGAAACGCCCCTCGAGATCGACGTCATCGCTCCACTCGTGGTCGTTGACGAGCGCGTCCTCGAGGCCTGCTCGAAGCGCCGATTCGTCGTAGTCCGTACCGATGAAGACGAGTTCCGTCTGTCGGTCCCCGTGTTCGTCGTGCCACTCGAGGTTCGGCCGGTTCGACCGATACATGTCGCGCTCGACCGGGGGGAGGCTCGCGATCCAGGGACCTCGTGCGGTGGCTCTGACCGATGGCCCGGCTTGAGCGATCGACACTCGCATCTCGTTGTCGGCGATCCAGGCGGTCCCCTTCGCGCGGACGACTGACGGCGGGAGCCCCTCGAGGAACGCGGCGAACCGTCCGGGATGGAACGGCTGCCGGCTCCGGTAGACGAACGACGAGACCCCGTAGACCTCGTCTGGATGGTGGTGGCCGCCGTGATCGTCGCGTTCCTCACCTATCGCGCCGTCGCCGTGTCCGTGATCGCCGGCAGCGGCGGCGAGCGCCCGTTTCCAGCCCGGCAGGTCGTTCACCCGCTTCGGATCGAACAGCCCCGCGCCGAGCAGCCGGTCAGGATCGACAGCCGAGAATTCGGTGGGTATCGTCTCGGCGTCCGGCTGGAGCGCACCGACGAGTTCCGCAGCCGCCGCGAGTTCGGACTCGGTGCACAGGTCGGCCTTGTTGAGAAGCACGACGTTCGACACCTCGACCTGTTCGACGAGGAGATCCGAAAGCGGACGGTCGTCCTCGCTGCCCAGGCGTCGCGGCGTTTCTTCGCCGCCGAAGGACTCGAGGAAAGCCGGCGTATCGACGACGGTGACGAGCGTATCGACGGTGTACCGTGCGGCGACCCGGGATTCGGTCGTGAACAGCCGCGCGACGGGAGCCGGTTCCGAGATTCCGGAGGATTCGACGACGAGGTGATCGAACGACCGATCGCGGGCCAGCCTGACGACGGCGGTCTCGAGGTCGTCCTGCAGTTCACAGCAGATGCAGCCGTTCGAGAGCTCCGCGACGCCGCCCTCGAGTTCGAGTTCCGAACCCTCGGCGACGAGTTCGGCGTCGACGTTGACTTCGCCCACGTCGTTGACGAGGGTTGCAAGCGTTCGGTCGCCAGCAGTCGCCAGCAGATGATTGAGCAGCGTCGTCTTTCCCGCTCCCAGACTCCCCGAAAGGATCGAAACTGGGGTTTTCTGGTTCGGTTCCATTGCCGTATCGGACCAGAGGAGTCCCAGCGCTATGAATCCGTCCACGAGGGTTTTCACCGTTCAGACCGGATAGAGAAACATGGAACTGGCAGACCGGATCGAACGGTTTCGCAAGACGATCGAGGAGTGGTTGCGAGGCCTCTATCACGGAATGATATCGCATCCGGCCTACGAAAAGATCGAGAAGGAAGCGGAAGACGCCGAGGACGCGTTCATGTTGGCGTGTTTCCCGGACGCGTTCGGCATTCCCTCGCCGGTCTCGTACTACACATCGGAACTGTTGCCGTACATAGAAGACGAGTTCGAATCGTGGGAACGACGGTTGTGGGATCGCGATTCGTACATCGAACGCAAGGGACAGCAGTACCACTTCTGATGGAACCGTTCGTCTTCTTCGGTGGCAAGGGAGGTGTCGGGAAGACGACCGTCTCCTGTGCGTACGCGCAGCGCTGTGCGCGCGATGGACACCGAACCCTGGTGGTCTCGACCGACCCAGCCCACTCGGTCACCGACGTATTCGACCAGCCGTTCGACGACTCCCCGCAACCGGTCGCAGGTATCGAGGGCCTCGATGCGGTGCAGATCGACCCCGAAGACGAGGTAACGCGACATCTGGACGAGATTCGGCAAAACCTCTCGGAACAGGTGTCGGCGGCGATGGTCAACGAAATCAACCGCCAACTGGAGATGGCACACGGAACTCCCGGTGCCTACGAATCGGCGCTGTTCGACCGGTTCGTCGACGTGATGCGCAACGCCGAACCGTACGAGCGCGTCGTTTTTGACACGTCACCCACGGGCGGGACGCTCCGACTCCTCGGGCTGCCGGAACTGCTCGAGGGGTGGATCGACCGGCTGATGCACAAGCGTCGGACGAGTATCGATCTTTTCGAAAAGGCCGCCGTGGGCACCAACGAACCGCGGCGCGTGATGCACGGCGACCCCGTTCTCGAACGACTCCAGCAGCGCAAGGAGTTTTTCGAGTTCGCCGGGTCGGCGCTCGACGACGATGCCGCCTTTTTCCTCGTGCTCAATCCGGACGAGCTGTCGCTGAACGAGACCGAACGTGCAATCGACGACCTCACAGAAAAGGGCCTCGACGTCCGCGGACTCGTCGCGAACAAACTCACGCCGTCGCCCGATGACAACGAAAACGGCCGCGGCGCGCGGTACCTCCGCCAGCGCGTCGAGACGGAACGAGAACGCCTCGAGACGATTCGAACCGATTTCGAGCCGCCGCTGGTAGCCGAAATCGGCTGGCGAAGTTCGGAAATCAAAGGCGACCTGCTCGACGACGTGGCCGACGAACTCGACATCGAAACGGCCGTCGAACCGCCGACTCACGTCTAGGCCCATCGTGGTCACCCGGTCCGATAGCGATCCCTCGAGGATCGTGAGAATCGGTTTCGGGACTGGCTGCGTGCTCCGGGACTCGATCGAATCCGGTCGTGGGTCCCGCACCTGACCAGCCCACGCAGGCCTCGAGCGTAACCGGTCGAAGCACGTTTATTCATGCTAAGTACACTCATATCACACTGCCGGTAGACAGAAACCCGTTTAGTCACTCCTCGACCAGAACGGGTAATGAGTACGAGTTACCGGATCGGACTGGTCGGCAAACCGTCCGTCGGCAAGTCCTCTTTCTTCAACGCTGCGACGATGAACGACGTTCCCGAGGGAGCCTATCCGTTCACGACTATCGATCCCAGCGTTGGCGAGGCGTACGTCCGCGTCGATTGCGCGGCACCGGAGTTCGATGAAGCCTGCACCCCTAACGTGGGCTACTGCGACCACGGAACCAGGTTCGTTCCGACGAAACTCGTCGACGTAGCCGGGCTGATCCCGGGAGCGCATGAGGGAAACGGGCTGGGTAATCAATTTCTCTCCGATCTCAACGAAACGGACGTACTCGTCCACGTCGTCGACTTCTCCGGGATGACCGACGCCGAAGGCGAACCGACCGAGGACCACGATCCTCGAGAAGACATCGCCTTTCTCGAGGCGGAACTCGACCAGTGGTACCTGGGGATCTTACAGAAGGGGATCGAGCGTTACGAGTCGGGGTACACGACCGAAGACGACGCCATCGAGGAAGAACTCGCCGAGCAGATGAGCGCGTTCAAGACGAGCGAGGACGAAATCAAACGTCTGATTCGGCGCGTCGATATCGGTTTCGACCCCGACGAGTGGGACGCGGATGCCGAACTCGAGTTGGCCCGCGAAATCCGCAAAGAGACCAAGCCGATGGTCATCGCGGCGAACAAGATGGACACACCCGAAGCCCAGGAGAACTACGAGGAGATCACGAACGATTCCGACTATGACCACCTGACGATCGTCCCCTGTAGCGCTCACGCCGAGAAGGCGCTGAAGTCGGCCGACAAGGCGGGTGTCGTCGACTACCGACCGGGAGACGCAGACTTCGAAATTACCGGCGACATCTCGAGCGAACAGGAAGCGGGACTCGAACAGATCCGTGACTTCCTCGCTGACTACGGCGCGACGGGCGTTCAGGCGGCTCTCGAGGCGGCGCTGTTCGACGTCCTCGGCGTGACGCCGGTGTTTCCCGGCGGCGCGAACGGGCTTGGGAACGAACGCGGCGAGGTACTTCCGGATTGTTACTTGATCTCGCCCAACTCGACCGCGGAAGACTTCGCGTACAGTCTTCACTCCGACATCGGGGACGGCTTCCTGCACGCTATCGACTGCCGGACGAATCGACAACTGGGCAAAGGGTACGAGGTCCAATCGCGGGACGTGATCGAAGTCGTGACGACGAACTGATTGCCGTCCACCCGTCGGCACCCGATCACCGCGACAGCGTCGGTGAGGCGACAACTTCTCATCGCAGGCCCGCTTTGTGCCGATAATGAGTCTGGGGCAACCCTCCAAGTACCGACCGACGAAACCCGAAGTTGCGGTGTTCGTCTCCGGCGTTACCAGCATGGGATTGGAGATTCTCGCAGGTCGGATCATCGCGCCTCAGTTCGGAAGCAGCATTTACACCTGGGGGAGCATCATCACCGTCTTTCTCGCTGCGTTGAGTCTGGGTTACTGGCAGGGCGGCAGACAGGCGGAAACGGCCTCGAACCGTCGGATGACCTGGATCCTGCTGGGAACGGCGGCGTACGTCGGCATCGTCGTCTACGGGAGCGATCAACTACTGCTCTCAGCATCAATGATGCCGCTGCCGACCCGGTACGCCTCGCTGCCGGCGGTCCTCATCCTCTTCGGACCGCCGACCTATCTGCTCGGCTTTATCAGCCCCTACTCGGCCGAACTCTCGCAGAAAACCGGTATCGGCGAAGCCTCGGGCCACGTGTACGCGCTGGGCACCATCGGCAGTATCGTCGGCGCGGGCGTGACGACGTACCTCCTCATCCCCACGCTCGGCATCGACATGATCGGTCTCCTGTTCGGTCTCGTTCTCGTCGCTACCGCGTTCGCGCTCACGCTCCCCACGCTGTCACCGCGTCCGGCGGTGGCGAGCGTCGTCATCGCCCTCTTGCTCGTCGTCGCGGCCGGCGTCGGCCCTGTGACGTTCGACCATCGTGGAGACGTCGTCTACCAGACGCAGACAGCCTACCAGGAACTCGAGGTGATCGACAACGGCGACGTTCGGACGCTGTACCTAGACGGCGCACGTCACAGCGCGATGGACCTCGATGATCCCGACCGGCACGTCTTCGAGTATACGCGATACTTCCACATTCCGATGCTGATGGTCGACGATCCCGAGGAGGTCGAGAACGTGCTGTTCATCGGCGGGGGCGGCTACACGGGGCCGAAGGATTTCGAACGGAAGTACAACGCCTCCGTCGACGTCGTCGAACTCGATCCCGCGGTGACCCGGGCCGCAAAGGAGTACTTCCGGCTCGAAGAGAGCAAAAACCTGACCACGCAGACTGAAGACGGACGGGTGTTTCTCCAAAATACGGACGAGAAATACGACCTGATCGTCCTCGACGCATATCAGAAGGATCAGGTGCCGATCCACTTGACCCAGCTCGGGTTCATGGAGCTGGCCGAGAATCACCTGACTCAAGACGGTGTCTTCCTCGCCAACGTCATCGCCGCCCCGAGCGGCACCGGCTCCGAATTCTACCGGGCGCAGTACAAGACTATCGACGAGGCGTTCGGGTCGACCTACAGTTTCCGAACGTCGAACTGGGATTCGGTCCAGAATATCGAGGTGGTCGCGACGAAAGACGAGACGAATTTCACCGAGGCCGAACTCGCGGAGCGAAACGAGCGCCGCGACCTCGGAATCGATCTGAACGACGAGGTCGATGCCTACATGGACGAGCCCGCGACCGATGACGTCCCGGTGTTGACGGAGGATCACGCGCCCGTCGACAGCCTTCAGGCGTCGACGGTCGGCCAGAAGTACGTCATCGAGCAGACCGAGGGCGAGCAGAAAGCAGAACCCGCGTCGTCGGTCGCGGCGAGCCCGTACCCGGCCACGCTTGCTCGCACCGCACCGACGTTCGAGATACCCGGCTCGCCGGGACTCAATTCGACCCTCCCGTAGACGCGATTGGCCCCCCGAGTGACGATCAGTCGGACAGTGCGTCAGATTCGAGCGGCGTGGCTGTTCGCCAGTAGTGATCTAGAGAGTCCTCCGCCCACGATCGGACGGCGTCGTCGTCGGTGTCGACTGATGCACGCAGGACGCCATCCTCGTCGCGCAGAAGCAGGAAGACGATTTCGTCGGCGATCATTACCGCGAGTGGAACGCCTTCCTCACGAACCCTGAATTCGGCCGTGTCGGCCTCGAGTAACGACTCGAGTCGGTTGTTGAGGTCGGGATCGTCCGAAAGTGCGTCGATCGCGCTGCGGCCGAAGACGCCGCGGAATCGCTGGTTTCCACCTGTCACCCGGTCTCGGACCACCGTCAGCGTCTGTTCGTTGAACGTATGGGAAAAGGCCCTGACTTCGTCGGCCTCACGAAGGAGGTCGAGCAACCGTCTCAGCGGTGCGTTCGGCCGCGTCGCAGTGGGAACGGTGATCGTCGCGTCCGCGAGCCGACGGAGGTCGACGTCCATCGCATGGGTTGGCAGATAGTCCACGATCTCTCGTAGTTTCCGTTCGGTCTCTATGATGTCCTGCAAGTCGATGAATCCCGACGCGACCAGTCGACCGGTTGCCGTTGCGATATACCCGTCGTCGTCACGTCTGATCCACGATCGATCCTGAAAGTCCCCGAGAATTCGACCCAGCGTCGCCTGTGAGGCACCGGTCTCGGCCGCTAATTCGTTGCGCGCGTATCGTCCCTCAGATAGCAATCCGAGCACTTCCACGCGATTCGACGAAAGCGCGAGGAACTCGATTTCCTCGAGCGCGGATTCCATACCCATCCTCGTTCCCGCAACAGGAAACCGCTTTCGCACTATGAAAACGTTTCACGCTGTGAGAAGCTGTCGAAGTACTGGCGTCCGTTCCCGGCCTGTCACTCATTTCTTGCTCTGAAATTTTTTCTGAATCAATCTATAAACCCTGCTCTCGTACGGTATACTACGATGATTTCCGCTTTCACCGCATCGGCCGTCACCGGGTCGACGCAGACGGTCTGTCCGGAGGTGAGGGAGTAACCGTGATCTCCCGACGCAGCCTCGCTTTCTTCGTCTTCTCGAGTCTGTTTTTCGGCGGCACATTCGTCGCAGCGAAGGCTGGCCTGGCGTACTTCCCGCCGTTGTTGTTCGTGGCCCTGCGATTCGACGTCGCTGCGGTCGTTATGCTGGCGTACGTCGGCTGGACTTCAACGCGTGCGGAACTGCTCCCGCGAACCTGCGGTGACGTCGTCGGCATTCTCGCAACCGGCGTGCTCGCGATCGGCCTGACGAACGCCCTCCTGTTCGTCGGCCAGCAGTACGTCACTAGCGCCGTCGCGTCGATCGTCTACAGTCTCAACCCGATCATGACGCCGGTATTCGCGGCGGCGCTCCTGTCGGACGAACGTCTCTCGCCGCGTGGAGCGGTCGGCATGACTCTGGGCCTGCTCGGGGTTGGTCTCGTCGTCAGTCCCGATCCGGCGAACCTGCTCGGCGGAGCCGTCGGCAAAGGAATCCTGTTCGTTGGCGCGGTCAGTGCTGCGCTTGGCAGCGTTCTCATCCGACGGGCCGAAAGCGATCTCTCGAGTACGGTTCGCGTCGCCTGGGGGCTGCCTTTCGCGGCCGCCCTCTCTCACCTTCTGGCACGGCTCGGCGGTGAGTCGCCGGCGGCGATCGAATGGACCCCGGAAGCGGTTCTGGCCCTGGGCTACGTGAGCATCTTTGCGGGGGTATTCGCCTACATCGCCTACTTCGGACTTATCGATACCGCGGGCGCGATCCGTGCGAACCTGATTTTCTACGTCGTCCCCGTCGTTTCGACGCTCGGCGGCTGGGCGCTGCTCGGTGAGACGATCGAGGCGCTGGCGATCGCGGGTTTTCTGCTGATCTTCGCCGGCTTCGTCGTCCTCGGTAGCAAGTCGATCGATATCGGCTCGTTCGTTGCACGAGTCCGCAGGCGGGCGCCCATAGTCGACGAGGACTCCCCGGTCAGAGACGAGCCGCGAGGCTACCGGTCGGACTGAACGTCACTCCGTAGGAGACCAGTATCGCCGTGGTCGACGCACTCGAAGATGATTAAAACAGTGAAAGCTCGCCCGTCACGCTGTCCACGCGGTCATCTGCGGCCGGACCGACGGCCAGCGCCGTGACTGTACCGGGCTCGAGTTGGGTGTGTCCGGCGTCACGGACGATGGCGTGGGGAATTCCACCGTGCTCGGCTATCTCGGCGAGTTCGTGGAGCTGGCGCTCGCTTTCGCCTTTCAGGACGACTTTCTTCTGTCCGTTTTGCTTCCACTGGGTTTGCAACTGGGAGTCGGACTTTTCGAAAGCCGACAGCGACGCGTGAGCGACCTGTGCGGCGAGCTTTCCACGTCCCATTCCGATGTCCGTGCGAGCGACGATGGCCTGTTTCATGGCCAAATCGAATACGTGGACACGTTTAGACGTACCTATCCCGGTGGCGACACCGCCAACCGGGTCGTTAGTCGGTACTCGGATGGTAGTGCGCGCAGGGTCCCGTCGTGACCGACGATCCGTCAGGGGTGAACGTACAGCGGATCGGCCCCAGTTCGGGACCGAGCGGTCGATTGCCAGCCGTGCCGTCACAGCGTTCGTTCGGGGACGCGTCTCCGCTGGTATCCGAACGCTTCGTCGCCGCTGAATAAACAAAACTCAGAGCTCGACCGCACCGATCCAACTGTCGGTACCGTGTGCTGGGCAGTACGATCGATGGTTCCGCTCGCAGCTGGGGTCCATGCACCATCCGCACGAACACCACCGCTGCAGGTCTCGATCGGGAATCGGGTGCCGACACAGCGTACATTTGACCCTCATATATCATGCTATGTTATACCACACCATAGCTGTTTGCGCCGGTTCCGAACACTGTTTCGGTACGCAGACAGGTGTTTCTCTAAAACAGTCACCCGGCCGAGCATTCTTTCAGACGCAAATGATCAACTGCATTCGGCGGTGACTTCGAAAACGGATATCACGTCGATGGAAGCCGAGTAGCCCCTCCGAACCGATCGGCTGGTCGGCGAGAGTTCCGTCTCCGTGCCATCGTCGGTGCCACGCACAGGCCGTTCGAGCGGAGATGAATCGACACCGGACGGACGAGTTCGAGAGAACCGTCAGAGAACGGGAAAGCGGACGGGAATCCGTCCGAGTGGCCTGAGCGAAACGGACGGCGTCTGCGACTGCGGCCTTCGTTGCGGAACAGTTCTTCGAAGACGTATACGAGGATAGCGAGCGGGTCCGAGATATACGGTGTGACGATCGAACACAGAATCGTCGGGGGCGTGTGTCCGGTTCAGTAGACGAATTCACCGTCGAAAAGGAGTTCCCGTTCCGTCCGTCTGGCCTCCGGGCCCTCCTGGACGAGGGTCGACTCAGTGACCGGTTCCGAAAACCGGTCAGGGGCCGGATCGACACGCTCTAGCATCGTCGAGAAAACCGATCCTCGACGTCCACCTGCTGCGACGATACCGCCGTATTTCCGCTCCTCGAAAGAGGTTTCGTCGGGGTCCGGAAATTCGTCTCGTATGATCTGTGCCGTCTCCCTGAGGTACCTCGCCGCTCGCCGCTGTGAGTAGAGGCTTTCTTCGTAGTACGTCTCAGCGTGTTCCTCGGTCAGATTTTCGGACGAATGTTCCGGCGACTCGTAGTGGATCGATTTCTGCGTCGTGTACCCGTTTGCAAACCGAATATTCACCGTGAAGCTATCGGGATAGCGGAGGATAAGCGGGGCAAACAGCATATCCGTAATGGTCGTCCGCTGTTGTATCCGCCATAACCCTTCGGAGTAGTACGTAGCGAGCGCTCCAGTTTGGTCGTTGCGCTCGCCGCGGTTGTACGCCATCGCGGCTTCCTTGAAGTCCTCACCCGATATATGTCGAAAGCGTCGCTCGACGCTCTCGACGAACTGATCGAACTCCGCTTCGTAAGCGTCTAGCAACGTGACGTCCGGATCGGCGAGCAAATCCGCCTTTCGTTCTCGAGCGTCCGCCATGGCCATCATCGCCTCGTGAAAGCCTCGTTCGGCCTCTTCGCCCAAAAGTGGTGTTCTAACTGCTCGTCGGTGCAGAACCTTCGAGTCCCCGTTGAATCGGTCCTGCTTCCCCTTCATTGGGCACCCGTTAGTGGTACTATCTGATAATCGATTAGGCCAAATAGTGTAAAATTGACATCTTTCGGCCGTAAGAGACGATTCGTCGAAGGGGCGCTCGTCTCGATTCGATCGGATACCGTCCGCTCGACCCCCGCTTCGGACGAGAAACGCGACCACAACCGCGACGGCAGTTCGAGACGCACGAGTCGGCCGTCGAGGCCGCCCCCTGGGTTTAAGTACGAGTCGGCGTAGCGGGGTGGCGAAAGCCGACGTCGGACCGAGGGCTTTAGGACCCCGTACTCGCTCCTACTCGATATGATCCTCTCGGATGCGGACATCCTCGAGCGCCTCGAGGCCGGCGACCTGGTCGTCGATCCGCTGGACGACCCGGAGCTACAGATACAGCCTGCGAGTATCGACCTCCGCCTGGGACGGGAGTTCCTCGAGTTTCAGCGGACGAACATCCCCTGTATTCACCCGAATTCCGAACAGGAAGTCGACGAGTACGTCACCGAAACGCTAGTCGAAAACGGCGACGACTTCATCCTTCATCCCGGCGATTTCGTACTCGGAACGACGTACGAACGCGTCGAGATTCCGGCAGACCTTATCGCCCACGTCGAAGGTCGGTCCTCGCTGGGACGCCTCGCTGTGGTCGTACACGCCACGGCGGGCCTGTGCGACCCCGGTTACCGAGGTCAGATCACGCTGGAGCTATCGAACCTCGGAACGGCACCGGTTGCGCTTACGCCCGGCATGCGGATTTCACAGCTCACGTTTACGGAACTCAAAACGGAGGCTGACCGGCCCTACGGGAGCGATCGGGGTTCGAAATACCAGGATCAGGACGGACCGCAAGCTTCGCGCATTCAGAGCGACGACGAGTTCGGCGGCGACCAACTCGAGCGCGAGGGATGAGCACGCCGGCAGTGGTTTCACCCTCGGGTCTCGCGTAGACGACTCTAGCCGCCTCGCTGGGTCACAGCGTCGGCGACTCGGTTCCGAATCGATCGGGACCGGCCGAACGCCCGCCGACCCAGTCACCCGTTGACGGTGCGGCGACCGCAACGTGACATCCATGTCTCGTGCCACCTACGAACTCCACGAGCGACTCGATCGGCTTTCTACCGCATCGGCGGATCGTGACGTCCTCGTCCACGACCGGCTACTGCAGGCACCATCGGCTTGTCTCGAGTTGCGGTACCCGACGGCATGTGTGCCACCTTTTCAGACGACGACGTCGACAAGCCCGTCGAGAACGAAGCCGGCGAGGAGGTCGGGGTCATCGCGGCGGTAGCGGAAGACGTCGCCCGCGTCAGACCCAATCCATCGGCCGTCGATTCGATCAAATCGTCGCTGGGCTGGGAGAAGGTCGCTGAACATCCCGTCACGCTCGATCGAGCGTCGGTTCGAGAGATCACCGCCGACGTCGTTCGGCTCGACGGAGAACTGCTGGTCAACGAGGAACCCGACGCCGGGTACGAGGCCGACCGCGACCCGGAAACGGACCGGGCCAGCCGAACGAGCGGAATCGACGAGACCGGAGTTTCCGATGCGATGGCGAGCGACGAACAGCGGGCTCCGGCCGACGACCTGGACGCCATCGAAGAGCGGGGCCGCGGTGTGGAAGTCGACCCGACCGAGTTGTCGGATCGAGATCCGGGGCTTTCCACCCGGTCCAACGAGGACGATCAGCGAACCGACGCCGCCGTCGAACCGGACGAAACCGCCAATCGAACCGACGCTGCCGTCGAACCGGACGAAACCGCCAATCGAACCGACGCTGCCGTCGAACCGGACGAAACCGCCAATCGAACCGACGCCGCCGTCGAACCGGACGAAACCGCCAATCGAACCGACGCCGCCGTCGAACCGAGTTCGATTCGCGAGTCAGAGGCGACCGATCGGGGGCCGACGACCGAAGACGGTGCTCGCGGCGTCGAGGGCAGCCCCGAAGAAAAGCGACTTACGGACGCCGAAACCGAGGACAACGCCGACGGCGACGGGTAATAGTGGGTTGCGTTCGCGATAGACCGCCGTGGGATCTTCTCGCCGTGGATCGACCACCGACTTTCGCCGTCTGTTTCCAGGCGGCACACTAAGGCGTACCTCGTGGTAGCACGAACACCGATGGCTCGAAGAGATGATCGGGGGAGTGCCGAAGGAATCGACGTCACCGGCCCGTCGGACGCGCAATCGATCGTGTTCGTCCACGGTGCGATACTCACGCGAAAGATGTGGTTACCCCAGCAGCGCGCGCTCGCGGATGATTTCCACACCGCCGCGCCGGATCTCCCCGGACACGGCGCGCGCGCCGACGAGCCGTTCCGAATGGAACCGGCGATCGACATCCTCGAGGACGTCTTCGAGTCGCAGACCGACGGAAACGCGGTTCTCGTCGGGCTCTCGCTGGGCGGTTTCGTCGCGACGGAGTACGCTTATCGACACCCTGACGCGGTCGACGCGCTGGTACTGTCGGGGAGTAGCGCGAACCCGGTCGGCAAACTCGAGATCGGGACGCGACTCGTGGGCGGGTTGGCGCGGCTGCTGACCCGGCCCGACACCGGGGCCCGCGGCGTCGAGGTGCTCGCCGGGCGTTGGGTCCGAAATCGGGAACTCTCGCCGGATATCGAGCGAGAAATTATCGAGGCTGGGTTTTATCCGAAACAGTTCGGCGAGGCCGGACGGGAGATCTCGGGAGCGGATTTCAGGGCGAAACTCTCGACGTATCCCGGCCCGACGCTCTTTATCAACGGCGAAACCGACAGGATCATGCGCCGCAGTGAGCAGGCTCACGCCGCTGCAGCACGGAACGGCCGCGTCGAGGTTCTCGCGGGCGCCGGCCATATCTGTAATCTCCACCGACCAGAGACGTACACGGACCGCGTTCGACGGTTCGTCCGTCGGACCGTCCGCCCCGGACGATGAGTCCGGGTAGTCGTCGGTCGCCGTCGGATGCCATCAGTCGCCACAGAATACCACTCGAGGGCGAACTGGTCTGCCCAGCGTGGGACCGCAAAACGCCCACGGAGAAGCGCACGAAACGAGTCAGGAGCGCCGATTGCCGATCAAATCGCGCAGGCGGCCGGGAACGTCGAGTAGCGAGATGCCGAACCCGAACAGGACCATCAGGACGTACAGTCCGAGCGTCGACGTCCAGACGACGAACATCGCGAGGATCGCCCAGGCGCCCTCGAGGAAGTAAAATGCGCCGATCGACATGGCGGTTCCGTACAGCAAAACCAGATACGGTCCCCAATCGCGCGCATGGCCCCGCCGAACGCGTTTTCGAACGTAGCGTTTGAGTTCGCTCTCGAGGGATTCCTTCCTGACCGTGCGCTCCTCGACGTCGGTCTCGAAGCCGTCGACGCGGTCACGCAACCGTTCTATCTCTTCGCGCAGCACTTCGGGATCGTCCGCCCGGTCGTGCGTCCGGGCGCTCGCACGACTCGTCGGTGCGCGGTCGCTTTCGCGGTCATCCGTGGCCCCCTCGTCGGCACCCGTGGCGTCGTCGGTCATCGCTTCTGTCGAAACCTGTCGTCGGCCGGGACTTTGTAGCTGCCGATCCACTTCACGATCGGCGATGACTGCATTGAGGACCGCTGCGAAGATGAGGATGATCGCGCCGACGTACAGCCAGATGAGGACGAGGAAGACTGCCCCGAGCGCACCGTAGAGCGTGTAGCCGGTGACTAGATCGGTATACACCGAAAACGTGTGACTGAGCACGAACCAGCCGACTGCGGCGACGACTGCACCTGGCATCGCTTCCCGGATTCCGACGTCCGCGTCGGGAAAGACCACGTACAGCGGCAGGAACGTCGCGATCAGACCGACAACGATGAACAACTGCCCGACGACTATCATCTCGAAGCCAGGCACGAATCGTAACAAAAATTCCAGGACGCCGACGAACGCGAGCCCGAACGAGATGACGATGGAGGCGACCGTCGCGTCCCAGATGCTATCGAGCAGCGACTTCGTCCCGGCGGTCCCGTAAACCTCGGAAAACGCCCGGTCGAGCCCCCGTAGAACGCGACTCGATCCCCACAACAGGCCGAGGATACCGACGACGGTCGCTCCTTGACGGCTGGTCTCGTCGAGGATCGTCTCGGCGAGCAGTTCCCGAGCCGTCGGCGTGAGAACGTCAGCAGCCGCTGCCGTGAGCCGCGCGGCGAGCGCCTCACCGCCGATCGACGCAGCGATACCCAGCGCCAGCAACATCAGTGGTACGAGGGATATAAATCCGTAGAAGGCGACGCCTGCTGCAAGTAACGTCAACTGCTCGTCCTTCGCGAGCCGGATGGCTCGTCCCGATAGCTCGAGTCCCCGACTATAATCTGTCACGCATTCGTCTTCGAGACGAACTGCAATATGTAATTGCATGGAACGGCACCGCAACGACCCGTTACAGTTGCTCGAGGCGAAAGCCCACGGCTTTAGCCGTCGGATGGACCGACACGCTGGGGTACATACCACCGTGCGGTGGCTTGTCGGGAGTTCCGTCCCGTGGAGGCGCCCACCGCGTGTGGGTGGGAAGACCCGTTTGACCGGGCTCTACCCGCTGGAAAGCGCGTCCGGGGCCGTAACCGGTCGGCGACCGTCGAACGCCCCATGCGAAAGCGTCAGTGGGGGCCGAGAATCGCGCAATCTTGAACTCTCCTTCGGGTAATCACACGGCTTCAGCCGTGGGAGGGGCCAAAACGGTACGCACGCATTCGGTTTCTCGAGAGCTGTGGCGGCGGTGTCCGGTTCGATCGTTGCACCCTCAGACGGCCGCGGAAACGCTCGTCGTTCGTCCGACTTCGGTGGTACTCATCCAGGCCGGAGCAGGCTCGAGCGTCGACTCCGTCCTCGGCACCGACCAGCGGCCGGGGTGTCTGTCCCTCGAGACAGAGGCCCCGTGGACCGAATCCGCGTCTCTTTATTTGTCACCGTTCGAACCAGACAACATGGCCCAACGACGATGTCCCGACTGCAGCGTCTCGATGGAATCAGTCTCCGTCCGCGACGGCGAAGGAATGAAACCGTCGATCGCGACCGGAAAACGCGAAGGGCTCCTGGGGAAGATCGGCCTCCGAAACACGACGAAATTACGGGGCGTTTGCTGTCCGGAGTGTGGGCTCGTCCGCCTGTACGCCGATATCGAGTAACGCGGTTAGTTCAGGTTTCCTTCGGTCGCCTCGCGGATCTCGCCGAGGTTCGCGTCCGTCTTGAACGTCGTTCCCCCGTAGTGCGCTCGCGAAGCCGAGTGGCCTGCTGTACGCAGGTCGGCCAGAAAGTCATCCATCGCGTTCGCAGGCAGCCCCCAGTTTCGGCAAAGTTTGTGCTGGTCGTAGTGGGTCGGCTCGTCGAGTTCCGATTCGAGCGTGTCACAGAGATTCCGGGCTTTTTCTGCAGTCCCGAACGCGTCGGGAATCGCCTCGCGGACGGCAGCGACGAACGTCGGGTCCTGTATCGGTCCGAGCCAGACCGGGCCGGCAGTGAGGAGTCGCGCGCCGCCACAGTGGGGACACGTTTCGAGCGGATCGGCGATCAGGCCTCGGTCGTTCTCCCGGTAGAGGCAGTCTTCACAGTGGTAGACGTGGCCTAATTCGTCGATCGCGGCGTCTGCTGCCGTGGCCTTGTGCTCGAGTTCGAGATACGTCCGGACGTAGTGACTGGTCGCGTGCGTGAGGATTGGTTCGACGCCGACGTCGAAACGGGCGGCGCTGCGTGCGAGCGCGGAGATGAGGACACGAACCCCCATCTCGGCGTGGTAATCCGTATTTCGAGGAACTGCAGAATACGAGCGAACGCCGCTGTTGAAGTGTGCACCGCATAGGGGTGCTGTGTCGGTCGCGGTCACGCAGACGAGGTCCCGACAGTTGGCGAATGCAGCGTCTGCGAACGGCATCGGCGTCCCATAGGGATCGAGGTCGATCACGTCGAACGTAGACTCGTGCATCAGGGCGTTTACGTTCCGATGTTCGAACGTCGCCTCGCAGCCGTTTCGTCTCACGTTCTCCCGCGCGAGTGAAATGGCCTCCTCGTCGATGTCACAGCAGGTGACCTCCCAGTCGTCGGCGGCGGCCCGGACGCCGCGGACGCCGCTTGCCGACATCGCATCGAGATACGATGTTGCACGCTCCTCGCGCCGTCGATACGCTCGCAGCGTCGCGATCGTCAGATCTCGGTTCAGTTCCTGTCGCGGATTGTAGAACACCGCTTCTTCGATCCCCTCCGTTTGTTCGCCGGGGACCTCGAGTTCGACCCCGCCCTCGGTGACGCGCATATCTGGTCTCGTCGGTACCGGGCGAAAAGCGATGTGGTCTCACGAAGGGAAACGGGTGTGACCCGTTTCCGCGGTCCCCAGTCATCGTCGCAACAGCCGACTGCCAGACGCAGTTGCTTCGAACCAGCGGAGTCTGTTCGTTCGAGGGGCACAGCCGCGTGAGACGTGACCGGAATCCAGGTTCCGATGGACAACCAAACCGATTTTACAGTTCGGTACACAGTTCCGGTCGTGTCGGAGGCCAACCCCGTCGAACGATGGCAAGCCGCCCTCGAGGAAGCTGGCGAGCTGACGCCAGCGATCGTTGATGACATATCGAAGATTCACGGCGACCGCGGGGTTCAGGCTATCGAGGCGGTGGCTGAAAATCGCGTCAAGGCCTATCGAGATTTCACGATCGTCGTCGGCTACGACGACGAATACATCGTTGAGGACGGCGGTTGTACCTGCAAAGACAGCGAATACAATCTCGATGCCGACGACCCGACCGATCGCTGCTGGCATTCGCTGGCTGTCGCCATCGCTCGCCGAATCGGACACGTCGACTATCACGATATGTGGTATTCAGACGTGCGCGAATTACTTTGACATCCACTCCGCCCGAAAGGGCGGGGCTTTCTCCTCGCACTTCCGGAAGGGGACCGGAATAAACGCTGTTTCGAAAGACCTGGAATAGGAACGGTTCCGGACGCCATCACGCGACGGTCGATCGTTTTCTTCGGGGGTAACACTCCCGAGATTGCTCCGGTGAGCCGGAATAGACCGTTCGGTCTCGTCGGACGGACGGTTTGTCCGTGGAGCCTATTGGCTACAAATAGATTTTAGCTGTCCTCGGTATCCCGGCACTCGTGTCGATCGAGAATCGGGACGCCTCGGCCTCCACCATAAGGACGGGTTCCGATTACTCCGCGAACGACGTCAGGTTGCTGTCAGGGTGTGATAACTCGAGCAGTGATCCGGATCTGGGTTACCTTCCGAAACATTCGGCTTTACTGAGAGAAACTGGCACGGAGTTCGGATTCGAAACCGCTTTTTTGAAGCAAACGAAGTTACGACAGGGATCGACTTCGAACCCATTTCGCAACTCGAAAATGACCGTCATCGGCTACTCTCGTGATATACTGTTGAAATTGCGGGTGAGAGGTCGAAATTTTGACAGGGAAACTATTGGCACCTATCCGAAATATACCTGACCTACTGATTAAAATTCCTAAATTGCAGTGCTACCTGAACACAGATCAATATAAACCCAAAATCTTAAAGTAGTGGGGTCGCCCCTCATGAGGTGTGACATTAGATAACTCCAGAATTCGACGGCGTAACGTGTTGCAGGGAGTCGGTGGGAGCGTCACGGCTCTTTCCCTGGCTGGCTGTCTTAACATAGGTGGAGGCGGTAGCAGCGATGGATCGATCGATTTCGCTTTTTCCGGTCCGATGAGCGGCCCGTCTGCATCCGTCGGCGAAGAAATGAAACGCGGCGCCGAGCTCGCGAAAGAAAAGATTAACAGCGACGGTGGAATCGACGGCCAGGACGTAAACCTTCACATCGCTGACACCGAGTCCGAGCCAGCGGCCGGTCGAAATGCGGTTAGTTCGCTGCTACAGACCGAAAGTATCGATGTCCTCACCGGCGGGTTCCATACGGACGTCTCCGTTGCCGTCATGGAGTTAGCCGCACAAGAGGAAGTCCCGCAGATGATTTCGAACTCGGTAGGTGGGACCATTAATACGCGGGTCAAGGAGAATAATTATAAGCATTCCTTTAAGATGGCTCCACCTCACGAGGCATATGGTGTTGGGTGGGCGGCCTGGCTGCAGTATCTTCAAGAAAATGAGGTCGGATACTTCCCGTTCGATTCCCCACAAATCGCGCTGGTCGGCGAGAACACCTCGTACGGCAATCCGATCGTAGACTCCGTGGAATCCAATCTTCAAGAGTCGGACGGAAACTGGGACGTACTATCGAAAGATTCCCACGAATACAACGAAACGGACTTCCAGTCCCTGCTTACACGAATCGAAAGCAACGACCCTGATATTATTTTGTGTGCCCAATCGAACCCGTCGGCCGCGGGCAACTTTATCTCCGACTTCGGTGACGTTGGATTCGAAGATACGCATCTCCTGATGACCTGGACGCCGTCGAACCCAACCACTCTCGAAACCGGTGGGTCGACTTCCAACGGCGTGCTCTGGCTTACGAATATCGGTGTCCTCCCATCACAGTCTGAAACGTTGCGGTCGGCCTGGAACGATGCGTACGACAGTTCGTTCCCCGGTACCAACGCATCCCTCGCGTACGATAATCTCCTGATCGTCGCGAAAGCGCTCAAAGAGATCGGTGGAGTCGAAGACCTCGACGTCAGCACCTGGGAAGAAACCGTCTTGAATCTCGAATACGAGGGGACCGCAGGGACGTTCCGATTCCAGGAAGAAAACCACCAGAGTGAATGGGGTCCTGATAGCGGCATTCCTCCTCTCGGAAACCAGGTCCGTGACATGTCCAATCACCTCGTATGGCCGGACGAGCATGCTGAAGCAGAGATCGACGAAGGACTATACTGAGCGGGTAGGGTAATTGCCGCCGGTTCACTCCCGGTTGGCTATCCCAGATAACACGTGAAACAATGACGACATCTCCGACATATCCAGATCTCGACGGAAGAATTGCATTTGTCACGGGAGCGAACGCCGGAATCGGCCGCACGGTTGCATCGACGCTCTCCGACAACGGGGTGACCGTAATTGGACTCGACATCACTGACGAATCGACCGACGACGACCAGTTCGACGACCTCGTAACCGATGGCGAACTGGTAATCGGCGACGTGAGCGATCCGGAAGACGTAGCTGCTGCAATCGACACTGCGGAGTCGTATGGTCGCCCGTCGATCGTCGTCAACAACGCCGGCATCGCTGGTAACGGCCGAATCGACGAAATCGACGCCGATACGTGGCGCCGGTCGTTCGAGGTGCACGTCGAAGGAACCTACAACGTGTGTCGGTCGCTCCTTCCGTCTATGGCCGAAGCCAACGGTGGCAGTATCGTCAACGTCAGTTCGATTGCGGGCATACGTGGGTTCGGTTCGGCGGCAGACTACAGTGCGGCAAAAGGAGCGATAGCATCACTCACTCGAGAAATGGCCGTGGACTACTCTCCCGATAACGTCCAGATCAACGCTGTTGCTCCAGGGTTTATCAAAACCGAGATGAACGCAAGCGTCTGGCGTGACGACGAGGATACAGGCCGTTGGAACAACCACGATACGGCTACCACAAAAACCCTGATACCGCGTCTAGGTGAACCCGAAGACGTGGCTCGGCTAATCGTATTCCTCGCCAGCGATGCGAGTTCGTTTATAACAGGGCAGGTAATTTCGGTAGATGGCGGTTGGTCGTCGTGGTAACAGACAATCAAGGAGAAACCAATGAACATTGATATCGGCCTCTTTACGGGTCAAGTTCCCCCGGAGTCGGATACATCCCCAACCGAACGATACCAGGCGATGGTAGAGTTGGGCGAAGTAGCAGACCAGGCAGGGTTCGAGAAAGCCTGGGTGAGCGAACATCACTTCCTGGACGATAGTTATATCCCTGCAGTACAATCGTTCGCGTCGGCCCTCGGTGCGCGGACGTCGTCGATGACGATCGGAACCGGTATTGCACTTGCACCGTTCTACGATCCGATTCGACTCGCCGAGAGCAGTGCAGTAATCGATCGACTCACCGCGGGACGGTACGAACTCGGCCTGGCGATCGGTTGGACCGACGAAGAATTCGAAGCGTTCGATATAGACAAACGAAAGCGCGTTGCTCATACCAAAGACAGAATCGAAATCGCTCGAAAGGCGTGGAATCAGGACACGTTCTCGCACGACGGGCGGTTATACGACTACAGCGACGTCAGCGTGTATCCAAAACCCGATTCACGGATTCCAATCTGGATCGGAGGCACTGTCGATGCAGCGGTAAAACGTGCAGCGACGATGGCCGACGGATACTTCGCGACTCCGACGCCGCTCGACGAACTCGAGCGTCGCCAGGAATTGCTCGCAGAGACCGAGACTGATCCGACCGAGTTAGCCGAGTGGAGATATACGTTCGTCGCGGAAGACGAAGATCCGTGGGACGACGTAAAACAGAACATCTGGTACATCAAGCGCCAGTATATCGAATGGGCGACCGGTGAACCCCAACCGTACGAACTTCCCGAAGAACAGGAAGACGACCTGCGAGACGAATGTCTCGTCGGTTCCGTCTCCGAGGTCACGGACCGACTACACCGACGCCGGGACCGACTCGGCGAAGACTATCGATTCGTGGCACGGATGACGCTACCTGGTCTTTCCGCAGCGAAGATCGAGAACGCAGTCGAATTGTTTGGCGACGAGATCATCCCCGAACTGAGATAGCGATGCCCTCTCTTGTCGGGAGTGCAAAGCCCGAAGAAGGGGTTCCCGACGGCTGACGACACTTTTTCACGATCCTTCGATTGGTGGCCGTACAAAACCGAATACAGTCAGTCAGCTTTCGAATCCAGCTCCTTCTTGAACGTATAACAGTAGCGGTCCATGTCGAGGCCGTCTTCGTAAAAGCGGTGAGCATTCTCGCGCCAGAGGCCCGACTCCAGCGTGATACTCTCACAATCGTTATCACGCGCCCAGTCCTCCAGAAACTCCATCAAGGTAGTGCCGTGACCTTCCGACCGCCGATCGGCTCGCGTCACGAGGTCGTATACGAACAAGTGGGTCCCGTTGTAGAAATTCGTTCGAATCGCTACCCCGGCTACTGCGAGGGCTTCCCCGTCTTCGAACAACCCAAACAGTCGATACCCTTCCTCGCGCATGTCGTCTAAATACGCGAGATATGTTTCTTCAGTCAAATGGTCACGAAGCTGGTTAATGAGAGGAAACACGTTGCGCCATTCGGGTTCCGTAGTCAGTTCTTCGATATCAATTGCATCCATAATATCTGCATTCATTTCCCTATAGGAAAAACTATTCGGATTCAATTCGAATTAGGTCGATAATGGTGCATTTTATCTCACTTCGTCTGAGTCACGATATGGGTTATTTTATTTCCGATTCCCAACTCGGTTCTGAACGAACCAGTATCATAGCAACAGGTTGCCTTCGGCGCTGTCGGTGATCGTTATCGACCCATCAGCAGCGTTGGATCTCCCCTCTGAAAAAATCGTTTCCCAACGACCGTCGGTTACTGGCAGTTATTCTAGTTCCCCGACGGTTCCACACCAGTTGACCATGGTAAGGGCATGAATTTGAGCTGTTTCGATCAAGGAGTCGATTTCGACGTACTCGTCGGCCCCGTGACCATTGCCGCCGTTTGGTCCGACGCTCGGGCAGGGGATATCGTAATAGCGATTGTAAAATCGCTCGTCGTTCCCACCTAACCCGCCGCGTCTCTGGATGTCGCCGCCAGTAACAGCCGTCGTGTTTTCACAGACTAACTCGTAGAAGTCGCTCCGGAAGTCGATTTCGTGTGGGTCCGTGCTCCACCCAAACCATTCGATCTCCGGTTGATTGTCGACGAGCCAGTCGTCTTCTCTCACCACTGAGTCGATCACTCCAGTGATTTCTTCCCGGACGTCGTTTCGATTCATTCCCGCACTCGGCGGCCACCCCATCCGGAACTCCATGATGGCTTTCCCTGGGACAGTGGACGTCCACGAACCAGGCACCTCGATATCGGTAATCGTCAGATTCGCACTACTCCCTTCTGCTTCGGCATACTGGTTGACCGCTGGCTGATAGTCTCCGATCCGTTCGTTGAGTTCGTCGTTGTAGTTCTCGAGTGCCTGGTGGATTTGAAACGCTTTATCGACTGCATCGACGCCGAGGAATTTGTAGGCGGCGTGGGCCGGTTTCCCCGGAACGGTCACGCGGAAGTACAAGACGCCGGCACTCGCGACCCCGACTTTCGGAACGCCGGACGGTTCGGGAATAATCGCTGCATCGGGCTGATACCCCCGCTCGAGGGCTGATAGAACTCCGCCAACTCCCCCCGCTTCCTCTTCGATCGTCGTTTGGAGGGTCAGATCGCCAGCCAATTCGATATCTAACTCGCGTAACGTTTCGTACGCATGGATGAACGCAGCAATTCCCCCCTTCATGTCCATGGTTCCGCGCCCGTACATGCGCCCGTCGTCTATGTCCGGATTCCACGGATCGTGTTCCCAGGCATCGATCGGATCGGGATTTACGACGTCGACGTGACCACTCATCGCGAGAGACGGACCATCTCCGTTACCGTCTATCGTAGTTGCCACGTTTTCTCGTCCCTCGTAGCCGTGCTCCTGATACGGCGTCGTTTCGAAGAAGCCCGGATGGTCTCGAAGGTCGTCAGCGTCGGGTTCCCAGACGTCGATAGACCCGCCGAACTCGCTCAACTTGTCCTTCAGTACCTCCTGTGCTGGTTGCTCTTCTCCTGGTAGCGACTGAGCTGAAATTAGTTCAGAGAGAAAGTCGAGCATTCGATCCTGGTTCTGTTCGATGTGGGTACAGATATCTTGTCGAGAGGTGGTACTCATACATCAGAACGTTATTGAGTCCCCACAAAATAGTTGTTTCGTGTTCAAATTTGCCGGCGATAAAGATACCTGGCATTCGTTAGGATCGGACTCTAATCGAACTTAGTTCAATATTCCAGACGTTCCATCGATCCGGACGCGAGCGCCCCGCGTGGTGAAGTAAATCGGTTTCCACACCTGCTGTACTGGACCCAGCCTGCGAGAAATAGGAAATCGATCCTGGTTCCGCGCGAGTCAGTGACTGGTCAGCGCTCTCATCCCACACCAATGCCGGCTACTGGGTCAGTCCGTGCGATGGACGCCGTTCACATTGCTCCCTGGAAGGATCGCCGCGTCTCTCACACCCCTCATATAATACATCATCTGAAGTTCGATACTTTGTATGAACCTGATACAACTGAAAGGCGCGTCTTTGGAACAGATGACAACTAATAATATCGTGGCAACTCCACGGCGAGATATGCCAGATAGTTCCATGTGGCCAGCGGACTACCAATCGGCTGCCGTGTTTACGTTCGACCTCGACGCAGATGAGATCTGGAATCTCCGGATCGAAGGGGACGAGGAATGGGATAAACCCCCTGTGAAGACGCGCGGTAATTTTGGGCCAAACGTCGCGGTACCTCGAATAATCGAATTATTTGATAGGTACGATCTCAACTGTACGTTCTTTATCCCGGGTAAGGTCGCCGAAGACTGGCCGGAAACGGTCCAAAAGATCCACGATGCGGGCCACGAGATCGGCCTCCACGGATATCGCCACGTCAATCCTGCAAATTCGACTCGCGAAGAAGAAGAGGCGGACGTAAAGCGGTCACTCGACATCTTCGACGACCTCGTAGGGACGACACCGGTCGGTTACCGCAGTCCAGCGGCCGATCTCAGCAACAACACGCTCGAAATCCTCGCCGAGCAGGGAGTCCAATACGAATCGAGCTTTCTCGACAATGACGTTCCGTACTTTCACGATCTCGGCGACGACCGACTCCTCGAGATCCCATTCGAATGGTCGCTCGACGACTGGCCGTTCTTCGGATTCCACATGTATCCACAGTTGTCCTACCAAAGTGGTATCAGTTCGACGGGCCCCGTGTTCGATTCCTGGGAACGGGAATTCGATGCCCTTCACAAACGAGGTCGGTGTTTCATGTTAACGATGCATCCCCAGCTCATCGGCCGTGCTGGCCGAATGGATGCGCTCGAGGAACTGCTTCAGCGAGTGTTACAGACCGGTGATACCTGGGTGACGACGGGAGAAGACCTCGCAACGCACTGGTATGAACGTCACGGGTGAGACAGACGTTCGAATCGTCCACCGCTGAATGAAACGTTCCCAACCCGGAATAGAATACGCGCCAGGCGACTCGTATACTGGTTTCGGGATCGGAGTTGGTTTTACCGTCGAGAAGAACCAACCATCAGGATGGGTTCTCCCAGTGGCTAAGCGTACGGCCGATACGCGGTCACTTCGTGCAACGCCCAGCTCACGACCAGTGTAAAGCATTTTTATATTTTGGATTTCTACCCAATAAGGGTGTGGATTGTTGATAGACGATCAAAAATGTTAAGAGCAGTTGGGACAGGGTAGAGGATACGATGGTAAGTTTGGATTTAATATTACAGCAACTTGCAAACGGAATCCTATTTGGGGGTCAGATAGCATTGATTGCAGTCGGTTTGACGTTGATCTGGGGTGTAATGGACGTGTTGAACTTTGCTCACGGGTCGATGTTGATGATTGGGGGGTATATCGGTCTCTACACGATCCAAGCCACTGAGAGTCTCATTCTGGCAGCAATTTTGGCGACAGTTGGCGTTTTCGTTCTGGGAGTTATTACAGATCAAGTCCTCATTCAGCGACTGAAAGAACGCGAGGATGCAGAAATAACGCTCATCCTCGGCACGTTTGGCCTTGCAATAACCCTGGAACATGGTGTGAGTGTTCTTCTCGGGAGTTCACAGCTGGCCTTCCCATCCCTATTCGAAGGGGTCTGGGAAATCGGGTCGATTACGCTCGGAAAGACCCGTGTTTACCTGTTCGTAGTGGCTCTAATCACTATCCTGTTGTTGTTCACCCTCATTCGGTTCACGAAAATCGGATTCGCCATTCGAGCCGTATCTCAAGACGCGAACACGGCGAAACTGATGGGAGTCAATACGGATAGAATCTACTCGATTACCTTTGGATTGGGTGCCGCCCTGGCCGGTCTCTCCGGAATGCTCATTGCACCAGTCTATAACGTGTATCCGGCTGTCGGCTGGCAGCCATTCCTCCTCGCATTTATTGTCGTAATCATCGGTGGACTCGGAAGCGTTCGCGGGACGCTACTTGCCGCACTCGCGACCGGTGTCTTCCGAAGTTTGTCGCTTACGTGGTTCTCTAGCCAGGCGACGCTGATCTTTATGTTCGGTGCGATGATTTTCGTATTGATATTCTTACCAAATGGGTTCGCAGAGGTGATCGAATGATGACTCTTTCACACTCGATCAATTCGATCCGACAGAAAATCGTCGAGGATGCCAAGACACCAAAAGGATACGTCGCCCTCAGCGTATTAGCGATTGCCCTGCTCGCCCCGGCGATTTTCGGCGGATACCTGTTCGAAATCGTCCTCCAGATGGTCGTATTCGTTCTCGTAGTTGCAAGTTGGAATCTAATCGCCGGCTACTTCGGCGTCTTTAGCTTCGCTCACGCTGCATTATTCGGCGTCGGCGGCTATATAGCGGCCATCTTGGCAGGGACCTACGGTATTCATCCGGTCGCCACGATCGTTATCGGAGGCGGTGGCGCGGCCATCGCAAGTCTCATCATCGCACCGATGATACTGCGCCTCGGCGGCTCGTACGTGGCGATGGCCACGTTAGCGTACGCAGAAATCCTCTACCTGTTAGTGTACGTCCTCGACGACATAACCGGCGGTGCCATGGGGTACATCGAACACCCCGCACTCTTCGATGGGAACATGATCCCGCTCTATTATTTCGCTCTCGCCATCGTTTTGCTTAATCTGGCCGTTCTCTATGTGTTACTTCGGTCGCGGTTCGGATTGATCGGTCGGGCGATCAGAGAAGAGGAAGATGCAGCGAAGATGCTCGGAAACAACACAGATCGGTATAAAGTGTACGCGTTCGTTCTTAGTTCCGCGATGGCTGGGACGGCGGGAGGAATACACGCATTCAACATTCGGATTTTCTCGCCATCGATGATGGCGATAGAAATGATGATCGAGTTCATGGCGATGGCCGTCATCGGCGGTATCGGGACGAGCCTCGGTCCGGTCGTCGGTGTCATCGCAGTCCTCGGATTCTCCGAATTCTTCCGGTCCTTCGGTGAAATACGCCTGCTGCTTTGGGGGCTCCTGTTGATGTTTACTATCATGTTTTTCCCTGGCGGGCTCGCCGGGAGTTCTGTACAACAGGACCTTCTCCGTGATCAAGCCGGTAAGCTACGGTCCGCGTTCGGAAGCCAATCGGCTCAAGACGAACATTCCTCAAAAGAACAATGACTGTTCTAGAAACAACTGATTTAACGAAATCGTTCGGTGGATTGACCGCCGTCGATCACCTCGATTTGACGGTTGAAGAAAACGAAATAGTCGGATTGATCGGCCCCAACGGGAGTGGAAAGACTACCACGTTCAATCTCGTAACGGGGTTCTATTCGATTGACGGAGGGACCGTTCGGTTGACCGGCTCCGATATCACGTCCTTTGGCACTGCAAAGCGAGCATCTCACGGCATCGTTCGAACGTTCCAGAGACCAAAACCGTTCGGAACCATGACCGTGAGAGAAAATATGATGGTTGCAAATACTCCTGATCTCTCACGGGTCGAAAAGGAGTCACGTGCGGAACGGATTCTCGACGATATCGAACTCGATCACGAAGCTGACAGCCGCGGGAAAGATCTGAGTGGCGGGCAAAAGAAATTGCTCGAGATTGGTCGTGCACTGATGCTCGATCCCGAAATCATTTTGCTGGATGAGCCTGCTGCTGGTGTGAACCCGGCATTGATGGACGACATCATGGATTATATTCGCGACCTCCACGACGACGGTCATACGTTTTTGCTCATCGAACACGACATGTCGATCATAGCCGACCTCTGCGATCGCGTTGTCGTCATGCACAACGGGCAAAAAATCGCCGATGGGCCGTTCGAAGAGGTCCGTGATAACGAACAGGTGCGGAGCGCGTACTTAGGTGGACAATGATCGAACTCGAAGACGTCAACAGTGGCTACGACGAAAACCAGGTATTGAACGACCTCTCCCTCACGTTCGAGGACGGTCGAGTGAATTGTATAATCGGACCGAACGGCAGCGGAAAGTCGACGACGCTGAAAACGATCAACGGTCTGGTCTCGTGCTGGAGCGGAACGATCCGTCACAACGACACGGAAATTCAGGACTGCGACTCACAGGAAATCGTCAAGCGAGGGATTGTAACTGTGCCACAGGGAAGTAGCGTCTTTCCCGAGATGACCGTCAAAGAGAACCTCCGAATGGGGGCTTATTTGACGGATGACGACGACGTTCTCGACGAACGATACGAGTACGTTTTCGACACCTTTCCTCGGGTCGAGGAGCGACTCTCCCAGCAGGCTGGTTCTATGAGCGGCGGTGAACAGGCGATGGTAGCTATGGGCCGCGCTCTGATGGCTGACCCGGACTTTCTTCTCCTCGACGAGCCAAGCGCCGGTCTCGCGCCGAATTTGGTTACCGAAATATTCACTCATCTCGAACGTCTCAAAGAGGAAGGGATAGACATGGTGATTGTCGAACAAAACGTAAGAGAAGTTCTCAATATTGCAGAACACGTCTTCCTCCTCGAGCAGGGACAACTGGAGTTCAGCGGTCGTCCGAGCGAACTTGAAGACGAAGACGAACTGGTCGAGATGTATCTCGGCGAACGGACGTTATGAGACCGTCTACAGTAACGTGACGAGAACGATATCAATAAATCCACAGCAGTAATACATCATGTCAGTACTACGGAATGGCGTTGATTTCGAGGATACGCACGTCGTTGTAACGGGTGCAGCAGCGGGTATTGGGCGAAAAATAGCGATCGAATTCGGTGCTCTGAACGCGGCCGTATCGATAGTGGACCTATCGAAGAATCCACGGGACGAGGAATCAGCAACTCACGAACGGATAACGGAAGCGGGGGGCCAGGCCGAGTTTTTCCAGTGTGACCTCCGGGATGCCGGCGAGATCGAACGGACGATATCCAACATTCGGGACGAATCTGGCGAGATAGACGTTCTCGTAAACAACGCCGGCATCAATCGACTGGGCTCCATCGAAGAGATCTCCGTCGAAGACTGGGATGCGGTCCAGGCAGTCAACGCTCGAGGCGCAGTGCTTATGACCAAATTCAGTCTCGATAGCCTTCGCACAACAGGAGGATGTATCGTCAACGTCGCTAGTATTGCTGGTATGAAAGGGTCGGCAGAATACGCGACCTACGCACCCTCGAAAGCGACCGTCCTCAATCATACGAAACAGGTCGCAGTTGACTACGGTTCGGAAGGCATCCGCGCTAACGCGGTCGCACCGGGAATAATCGAAGCGGGGATGGGGAAGGACGAACTTTCGGATCCAGATAAAGCGGAAGTCAAGCGTCAGAAAACGATACTCGACCGGCTCGGAACCGAGGTGGACGTTGCGAATGCCGTTTTGTTCTTAGCGAGTGATGCTGCCGGATTCATCACTGGTGAAACGCTCGTCGTAGATGGCGGGTGGACGACGTAAACGCATTCGTGAACACGACGGCTGGTGAATTACAACAGCCCGTATGGGGACTCTCCTCTTCTGAAGGCTTCGGTCCACGTTGTAACGGTTGCTCGAGTGACACCGAAACCCCAACTGCAGTACAGTCGCATCCCCAGAAAGACCGTTGGAGTGTGACGTTCCGATATGGTCGGCCGGCCGTCGAAGCGACGTCCGCAGCCCGATCCCACCACTCGTCTACACACGGGAACAGGCCGCTGCCGGAAAGTGCGTCAATCGCGACGCGTCCGAGCACCACGAGGTCCGGGTTGCAGGTCTGATTCCGATCTTCGATCGTCTCACCGGTTGACCTCAATCAGTGTCCGACTGACTTCGACCAATATACATTTGTAGGTGCCCGCTATCAGTGGATGATATTCAGACTTCGTTCATGGACGAAAAAGACATTCAGATTTTGGCTACGATCGCTAGAGAGGGAACAGCCAGCCCGGATAAAATCGAAGAGGCGATTGGGATCCCGAAGTCGACGGTTCATTACCGGCTCAACCAGCTTCGGGAGTCGGGCGTCATCGAAAACGACCTCTACGACATCGACCTCGAGAAGGTCGGGCTCTCGATCACGCTCATCTCGGAAGTCTGGGCCGAGTTCGGGGAAGGGTACCACGATACCGTCGGTGAGAAACTCGCCGACGTCGAGGGCGTCAATCAGGTGTACTTCACGATGGGCGCCACAGACTTCGTCGTCATCGCGCACGTTGCCAACCGTGAGAGCGTCGAATCGCTCGTCGAGGACTACGAATCGATCGACGAGATCGAGCGGACCTCTTCGAAGTTCGTCATCACGACGGTCAAAGACGAACCGAATCCGCTCAACGACTTCGAGATCGAAACCCTCGTCGAAACGCTCACGGAGTAGTTTCGATCACGCTGGCTCCGATCCAACAAAGTCAGTACGCGTCTGGGAAACGTCGGTCGCGGGATCGATCGGAATCTTCCGTCCGCAGCGTTGGGGCCGGTCGACCCAGTTGGGTCGAACGTCACCGTCGAACGTGGCACGGCCCAAGTGATTCGTTTCGTGGGGTCCCGAACGTCCGGTTTCGTCTGATCGGGTGTGAGAACGAGAGCGCAGGACTCGAACGATCCGCGTTCCGCCCTTCTCGAATGGGTCCTGGTCGCCGTCGGGTCCGAACCGCGGCCGTCTCCCCTCGAGTAGACCCCTTCGTTTGCTTCCCCACCGGAGACAGCAACTCCGTCATCAGCCTTGAGTACTTGTCTCGGAGATCCGCTGGAAGTCGCTGCGATGGGCTTTCTCGCTCGCTTTGATCGCTTTCCAAACGAAGATCCGTCCGATTCGAATCTGGTGGTGACGATTCCGATCGACAGTAACTCTCCGCGTCATTTCTTCTGAATGCCGCGACGACCGGAGTGAGGAGTACGTTCGGAAGATGGGTGAGGAAGAGAGACGGTGAGGGAAATTTGAACCACGGCCGTTCCACGTCGCTTCACCCCTGGTTCGAACTGCCGACCATTTTGCGACCGTGGACTCGTCGCTACGCTTCTCGTTGTTGTGTCAGCAAAATTAGTGGGTTGGGGCAGATTTGAACTGCCGGCCTCCTCCATGTCAAGGAGGTGTCATAACCAGACTAGACCACCAACCCGTCCGTTCTTGCGGTGACACAGCCTGACATCCCGCGCCACGCTGTCTCCACTCACTGGTTGCCGGCCACTACAATTGAAGGTTTCGAATCGACCGCCGTACGCGAGTCGACCCCACGGGCCCGGTCGATACGCTTAAGTGGATGTACGAATTTGGACATTGTAAGACAACTACGTACATTGGTGACCACAATGAAGGAGTACGTCGAACGAGTTACGGACGGAACGGATCTCACGCAAGCGGACGCTCGAGCAGCTTCGACGGCCGTTTTCGAAGATGCAACCGAAGCACAGATCGGCGCACTGCTGACGGCGCTGCGCGCGAAAGGGGAGACGGAAGCCGAGATCGCCGGCTTCGCGGAGGGCATGCGGTCGGCAGCACGCACGATATCGCCCGATCGAGAACCGCTGGTCGATACGTGCGGAACCGGCGGTGACGATTACGATACGATCAACGTTTCGACGACGAGCGCGATCGTCGCAGCCGGTGCCGGTATCCCGATCGCCAAGCACGGGAACTATTCAGTCTCCTCCTCGTCGGGTAGTGCGGACGTACTCGAGGAGGTCGGCGTCAACGTCGAGGCCGAACCGCCGGCCGTCGAGGACGCCATCGAGGACGACGGCATCGGGTTCATGCTCGCACCGGTGTTCCACCCGGCGATGAAGGCCGTCATCGGTCCGCGAAAGGAACTCGGGATGCGAACCATCTTCAACGTGCTCGGACCGCTGACGAACCCGGCCGGTGCGGACGCACAGATCGTCGGCGTCTACGATCCTGATCTCGTCCCCGTGCTCGCGGATGCGCTGGCACGAATGGACGTCGACCGCGCGATGGTCGTCCACGGGGCCGGTACCGACGAGATCGCCGTCCACGGCGAAACGGTCGCCGCGGAAATCGACGGTTCCGCTGTCGAGGAGTATACGGTCGAACCGGCCGATATCGGCCTCGACGAGCACGATATCGACGCTATCTCCGGGGGTACTCCCGAGGAGAACGCGGCCGATATGCAGGGGATCGTCGCCGGCGATGTTACCGGTGCGAAACGGGACGTCATTCTCGCAAACGCCGGCGCGGCGATCTACGTCGCCGGTGAAGCAAACTCGCTCGAGGCGGGAGCCGAGGCGGCCCGCGAGGCCATCGACACCGGCGCGGCGTCACGGAAACTCGAGCAACTCTGTGACGCGACGCCGAAACCGGCCGGAACGGGACGATGACTCGCGTGAAGATCTGCGGGATGACGAGGGAAGCCGACCTCGAGGCGGCCGTCGACGCGGGCGTGGACGCAGTCGGTATTATCTGCGACGTCTCGGTCGACACGCCGCGAGAGGTATCGGTCGAACGGGCGAAGGCGCTCACGACGGCCGCGCCGCCGTTCGTGACGAGCGTACTCGTAACGATGCCGGACGGTCCGGGGGACGCGATCGAACTAGTCGAGGAAATCGAACCCGACGCGATCCAGATCCACGGTGGCATCCGACCCGGAGACCTCGCGTATCTCCGTGCAAAACTGGACGTCGACATCCTGCTCGCTGTCGACGCCGACGATGCGACGACAGCGACGACCTACGACGACCTCGTCGACGGCCTCATCGTCGACACTGTGAGCGAGGACGGGGGCGGTGGCACCGGCCGAACCCACGACTGGGATCGGACCCGGACGGCCGCTATGGATCTCGAGTCGCCGGTGATCCTCGCGGGGGGTCTCACCCCTGAAAACGTCGGTGACGCCGTTCGGACCGTCGGACCGTTCGCCGTCGACGTGGCGAGCGGCGTCGAAGAACGCGGCGGCATCAAAGACGCCACCGCGGTCCAATCGTTCGTCGACCGAGCCAAGAACGTCCGTCGAACGGCGGAGCCGTAACTAGCGATCACTATGTCCGAATCAACACCCGAATCAGCTACGTTCCAGCCGTCGGCGTTCGATATCGACCGGGAAACGTTCCGCGACCACGCGGGAACGAGCGCGGACCGGCGAGACCGCCCGGCCGTGGTCCGCACCGTCGCGACGCTCGAGGTCGATACGACGCCGCTTGCCGCGTACGCCGCGCTCACCGGGCGGACGGACGCGGGCGACGGCGAGCGATCCCCCTACGCCTTTCTACTCGAGAGCGCGGAGAAGACCGCTTCGAGCGATCCCGACGGAGCATTCCGGCCGAGTGCTGCGGACGCGGAGCGCCACGCGCGGTTCTCCTACGTGGGGTACGATCCCGAAGCCGTCGTGACGGTCGAGTCCGGCGAGGCGACGATCGAATCGCTCACCGACGACGTGCCGCTGGAAGCGATGGGCGCGGACCTCCCGTCCGCGGACGGATCTCCGCGAACGGACGCCGATGGCGACACCGTCGACGCGCTCCGGGCGGCGATGCCGAACGTGCGCCTCGAGAACGTTCCCGACCACGATCGCCAGCACCTCGAGGGCGGGCTGGTCGGCTTTCTGGCCTACGACGCCGTCTACGACCTGTGGCTCGAGGAGGTGGGACTGGAGCGCCCGAACTCGCGGTTCCCGGACGCCCAGTTCCTCCTGACGACCAAGACGCTGGCGTTCGACGAGCGCGACGGGACGGTCTCGCTTATCTTCACGCCGGTTCTCGAAGCAGACGACGATCCCGGCGAGGTGTACGACGCGCTCGGTGACGAAGCCGCCGCGGTCGCGGCGACCCTGCGCGATGCCGCGGAGCCGGAAACGGGCGGGTTCGTCCGGGAAGACGAAATCGCAGGCCCCAGTGACGAGTACGAGGAAAGCGTTCGGCGGGCGAAAGAGCACGTCCTCGACGGCGATATCTATCAGGGCGTTATCTCCCGTACTCGAGAGTTGTACGGTGAGGTCGATCCGCTCGGTTTCTACGAGGCGATGCGTGAGGTGAATCCGTCGCCGTACATGTATCTGCTCGATCACGACGATCTGACCGTCGTCGGGGCCAGTCCGGAGACGCTGATCTCGGTTCGGGGCCGAGACGTCATGTCGAATCCGATCGCCGGCACCTGCGACCGGGGTTCGAGTCCCGTCGAGGATCGCCGGCTCGCCGGCGAGATGCTAGCCGACGGAAAGGAACGCTCCGAACACACGATGTTAGTCGACCTCGCGCGCAACGACGTTCGACGGGTTTCGGAGCCGGGATCGGTCCGCGTCGACGAGTTCATGAACGTCCTGAAGTACAGCCACGTCCAGCACATCGAGTCGACCGTAACCGGGAAACTGGCTGAAGATGCAGACGCGTTCGATGCGACGCGGGCGGCGTTCCCCGCAGGGACCCTCTCGGGTGCACCGAAAATCCGAGCGATGGAGATCATCGACGACCTAGAGTCAAAACCACGTGGTCTCTACGGGGGCGGCGTCGGCTACTACTCCTGGACCGGCGACGCAGACGTCGCCATCGTCATACGGACCGCGACCGTTGAAGCGGGCGCGGTGCCACGAGACGCGGAAGAGCGAGCGTGCAGAGACGACTCGCGAGACGGGCGCAAACGCGATCGAATCACGGTTCAGGCCGGCGCGGGACTGGTCGCGGATAGCGACCCCGCGGCTGAATACCGGGAGACCGAAAAGAAGATGGACGGCGTCCTCACGGCGCTCGAGGCGATCGAACAGTCGGCCGCAGATTCGGAGACGGAATCGGACGACGCGTTCGAGCGGACGCCGGAGGTGAGTCGATGACGGAGTCGACTGCCCTCGAGGAGACCACCACCGACAGCGTCGACGACCGAGACGCGACCCCGCTTACCGTCCTGTTCGTCGACAACTACGATTCCTTTACGTACAACCTCGTCGAGTACGTCAGCCAACAGGATGGGACCGATACCGAGGTCCTGAAAAACACCGCTTCGCTCGCGGACGTCCGCGCCGTCGATCCAGACGCGATCATCGTCAGTCCCGGACCGGGCCATCCGAAGAACGACCGCGACGTCGGTATCTCGATGGACGTACTTCGCGAAGTGTCACCGGAGGTACCGACGCTCGGCGTCTGTCTCGGTCTCGAGGCCGCGGTCTTCGAGTACGGTGGTACCGTCGGCCGGGCACCGGAGCCGATCCACGGGAAAGCCTCTGCTGTCGACCACGACGGCGAGGGCGTCTTCGAGGGCCTCGATCAGAGGTTCCAGGCCGGTCGGTATCACTCGCTCATCGCGACCGAGGTTCCGGACTGCTTCGTGGTGACAGCGACCGCAAAACACGGAAACGACACGCTCGTTATGGGCGTCCGTCACCGCGACTATCCGCTCGAGTGCGTTCAATTCCACCCGGAAAGCGTTCTCACGGCGACCGGACACGACGTAATCGAAAATTTCCTCGAATCGGTTTGAGGGCTGGACCGCGACGTGTCGAAGGCTGTTCGAGGACCGAACGGACAGTAGTTCGACGTTCTAGAAGAACGGAAGAAACGACAGATCAGTGAATCCGGCAGCATAGAGCCCTGCAAGGACGACAGCGGCGACGATGCCGATACGGACTGCGAGCTTGATTGCGATCTTGATTGCGACGACGGCGACGGCGAAAGCGGCGAGCGCAGCGAGCACCAGCAGGAGCGGTGGGGCCGATGTCAGTGCATCGATCATACGCAAATACCCGTACTGCAAGAACGTAATCTTTCCGGGAATCGTGACTGACACTGCGCGACGAGTGACACGAACCGGCAATCGTTCAGTCGAGCGAACGTATTCCCGAAAGTGAAAGCTGCGTGCCGGCGACAGGACTCTGTCGGTTACAGTCACTTTCAGTACGGTCTGTAAATCGTTAAGGTAGTCGACGCTCTATGTTTCGGTGACGCCACAGGCGGCCGTTTCGGCGGCCCTGAAAACACAGAGACGATAGGTCATAGAACCATCTCAGCAAGCTTATTTGTATTACTACAAGCAACGTAGGAGAACAACACCACGTTTTATGATGGATGCATGAATACCGAACCTTCGTCACGAATGATTAGAGAACGGATCCGGACATACACCAGAATCGATGGGTTACGGCGGGTTATCGGCGAGGTGACTCGCGCATGAGCGATGCCGAACTCTCCGCGGAAGATCTTACGCTTCCTATCAAGCGCACCGAAGGAGAAACGCTCGAGGAACGATTGACCGACAATGCCTACCAAAATATTCTCCCGGCACGATATCTTCGGAAAAACGCCGATGGCGATCTCATAGAGCAACAGGAGGACCTCTTCGACCGCGTCGGCAAGAACATCGCCCTCGCCGAAGCGGTGTACGAAGCCGAAAAACTCGATCTCGAGATCTCTGTCAGGCCCGATCAGCTAAAACCCGATCACCCTCGTCGGGACGAACTCGCTGCGGAGGTCTTCGGTGAGGGAACGACCATCGAGGACAGCGAGGGGGCAGAGTCACCTCTGGCAGACGGCGACGCCGTCAACGACGTGGAAACGACGCTGACCGAACGGAACGTCAACAAGTTCTCCTACGAAACGATCGTTCCCGAACTCCCCGACGACGTACGAGAACACGTCGAAGACGTCGCCGAGACGTTCACCGAAGGCATGGAATCACTCTCGTTCATGCCCAATTCGCCGACCCTGATGAACGCTGGCAACGAACTCCAGCAGCTTTCGGCCTGTTTCGTCATGTCCCCGGACGACGACCTCTCGGACATCCACGAAACTGCGAAAAAGGCCGCAGAGGTCTTCCAGTCCGGCGGCGGCGTCGGATACGGCTTCTGGCAACTACGACCGTACGGTGACGCGGTCGGCTCCACAGGCGGCATCGCATCGGGACCGATCACCTTCATGCGGACCTACGACCAGCTCTGTGAAACCATCGCGCAGGGCGGGACCCGCCGCGGTGCCCAGATGGGCATCATGCGCATCTCCCACCCCGACGTCATCGAATTCATCCACGCCAAGAACAAGGACGTCTCGCTGGCCCACTGTCTCCGTCTCAACGACCCCGACGACTACACTTATACCTCCTTTAGCGAAGCGCTCGACGAAGCCCGCGAGCTGATCGACGAGGACGGTCGCGTGCCAAAGCACCTGCGAAACGCCGTCGAAGGCCACCTTTCGAATTTCAACATCTCGGTCGGCGTTACCGACGGCTTCATGGAAGCCGTCCAGAACGGCGAGGACTACACGTTCACCAACCCCCGAACGGAAGAGCCCCACATTGCCACCGAGGAAACCAAGGAGATGTACAGCCGCTACGACCTCGGCGAGCACGTCGAGGTCGGCGAACCCCTCTCGATCCCCGCGGAACTCGTCTGGGAGCGCATCGTCGACGGTGCCCACGAGAACGGCGAACCCGGCGTGATCTACCTCGAGCGAGTGAACAAGGAACACTCGTTCGACGTCGAGGAGCAAGACGACCACCGTATTCTGGCGACTAACCCCTGCGGCGAACAACCGCTCGAGGAGTACGAAGCCTGTAACCTCGGCCACATCAACCTCTCGACACTGGCGGACCTCGATGCGCCCGATTGGCGCGTCTGGGCCGATGAACACGGGGACGAGTACGACTCCCGGGAAGCGGCCGTCGAGGCCTTCCTCGAGGAGGCGATCGACTTCGAAGAGTTCGACGAGCGCATCGAGTACGGCACGCGATTCCTCGAGAACGTCGTCACCATGTCGGACTTCCCCGTCCCGGAGATCGAGGAAAAGGTCCGGGACATGCGCAAGATTGGCCTCGGCATCATGGGGCTGGCCCAGCTGTACGTTCAACTCGGCATCAAGTACGGCAGCGACGAAGGAAACGAAGTCGCCCGCCAGCTGCTGACCCACATCAACCACGGTGCAAAGGCCACGAGCCACGAACTCGCCACGGAGCGCGGCTCGTTCAACGACTGGGACGACTCGAAGTATGCGTCCCCGACAGAGTACCGCGAGTGGTTCGAGAAACAGACCGGCGAGGACGCCGACGACTGGGAAGGCGGCTTCCCGATTCGCAACCACAACGTCACGACCATCGCACCCACCGGTACGACCTCCATGGTCGGCAACACGACCGGCGGCTGTGAGCCCATCTACAACGTCGCCTACTACAAGAACGTCACCGACGACGTGCAGGGCGACGAGATGCTAGTCGAGTTCGACGACTACTTCCTGCGCACCCTCGAGGCGAACGACATCGACGTCGACGCCGTCAAAGAGGAGGCCCAGGAGCAGATGGCGACGAACCAGTTCGACGGTGTCGAAGGCCTCTCGACCGTACCGAACGCGATCGGCGAACTGTTCGTCATCACCAGCGACCTCACCGCGAAACAGCACGCCGCGGTGCAGTGTGCCTGCCAGAACGGCGTCGACTCGGCCATTTCGAAGACCGTCAACGCGCCGAACGACTCCACGCTCGAGGATGCCAAGGAAGTCTTCGAATGGGTTTACGAGCAGGGCGGGAAGGGCGTCACCTACTACCGCGACGGCACCCGCTCGAAGCAGGTGCTGACGACGCGTGCGGACAACGCCGACTTCGCCGACGAGACCGAGGCCGCCCAGGCGCTGGTCGAGCAGATCGACGATATCTTCGGCGGACTCGAGCGATTCCTCGAGAGCGAGTCCGTCCGGGACGTCCTCGAGGAGGACGTCGGATCACTGCTCGGCGACGCCGAACCCGCTCAGGTCGACTTTACAGAGAAGCGCGAGCGGCCCGACGCCCTCCAGGGCGTCAGCCAGCGCATCGACACCGGCTACGGGAAGATCTACGTGACGATCAACGAAGATCCAGAAACCGGCCAGCCGTTCGAACTGTTCGCGAACATCGGCCACTCCGGTGGCTTCACGAACTCCTTTACCGAGGCGCTCGCGAAGGTCATCTCGACCTCGCTTCGCTCCGGCGTCGACCCCGAGGAGATCGTCGACGAACTCTGTGGCACGCGGAGTCCAAAGGTCGCCTGGGACAAGGGCGAACAGATTCAGTCCATTCCCGACGCGATTGGGACTGCGATGCGTCGGTACCTCGAGAACGAAATCGACAAGCCGTACCCGAAACAACAGACACTCGAGGAATCCGCCGACGCTGACATCGCCGAGTACGAGGGCCACGAGACCGACGGCGGTGCCGCGGCCGTAGAAGACGGCACGTCTGCAGATGCTACCGACGACACGACGCAGGATCTCATCGACGCCGGCGAGTCACCGGAATGCCCCGACTGTGGCTCGATGTCGCTTTACTTCTCCGAAGGGTGCAAGACCTGCGAATCCTGCGGTTGGAGCGAGTGCTAAGCGCTGACTGATCCCGTCTTCGTCGCGTTTTCTCGTCTCGATTCCGCTCCGCAGAACCGGTGGAAACCCCACACTTAGCATACGTCGGAAAGAACGATTTCGTATGACTGCCGACGACGCGGACGGCTCCGGTGGTAGTACGGATGTGGACGGCTCCGGTGGTAGTGCGGATGTGGACGGTTCGAGTGACCGATCGGTCGGCGGCCCACGCTGTCCCCACTGCGAGGCGCCGATGTTCAAACGTCACTGCAAGTACGTCTGTCCGCAACACGGAGTCATCATCGATTGCAGCGATCCATTCCGCTGAGATCGCTGTTTTCCCGGGATGGAGGACCATTCGGCGTTCGACTCGAGCAGTGAGTCGGCCGGAACCCCTACATAACGGGGGTCTGTGGTCTCGAATAAGATCTCTATGTCTGCGCAACCGACGATCCTCGTCGTCGATGATGAACGGCAACTTGCTGATCTCTATGCGATGTGGGTCGGCGAAGATTACGAGGTAGTGACCGCCTACGACGGCCACACCGCGCTCGAGGAAGTCAGCGATTCGATCGATGTGGTCCTGCTCGACAGGCACATGCCCGACATCACCGGAGATCGGGTTCTCGAGGAGATTCGCGCGGCGGGATACGACTGCTGGGTGATCATGGTGACTGCGGTCGACCCGGGGCTGGACATCGTCGAACTGGATATCGACGATTACGTGACGAAACCCGTGACGCAAGCGCAGTTGACCCGAATCATCGAAAATCTTCGGGTTCAATCGCGCTACGGCGACGACGGCCGTCGGGAACTCGAGTCGATCTCGAACAAGATGGAGACTCTCGAAGACGAACATTCCGTCGACGAACTGACGGATACCGAAGCCTACCAGCAACTCGAATCGGATCTAAAGGAGTTGAGCGATTCGCTGGTTCAAGACCTCGACGATGAAGAATTGCCGAGTCAGTGACTCGGCTCGTCCGTTTTCTCGGTTCGCTCTGTTTGCGTGGGCTGTCTCGTTCGCCTCGTTTGTTCCGTTATCCCTGTTTGCTTCGTTCGGTTCGTTCGCCGACGGTTCTGTGTCCGAATCGCTCGGTACAGGGGGCCGGCGAGCAGGAGTCCGGCGGCGACGGCACAGACGACCGAGAGCGCGAGGCCGAGTTCACCCAGTCCGCTCGAGGTAATCGTCGCGGCCGATGCGCCGACGACGACTGCCGCGGTCGTCCACGGTAATTCGCCGATAGCCGTCCCGATCAGCAGGTGACGGGGTTCGACGTCGCTCACCGCTGCGGCACACGTCGCGACGTCCGACGGGATCGGTGCCAAACGGGAGGCGGTGACTCCGCGAAGCGGTCCCGTCGCGTCGTAATAGCGCGATACGGTATCACCGGTCCGTTCGAAGAGCCCGCCGTCGTTCGTTCCATCGTCCACTGCGAGCCAGCGGACGGCGAAAAAGACCGGTAGAACGGTCGTGACGACGCCGGCGAGTGCAACCGGGAGACCGACGGCGACGCCGAAGCCGTAACCGACGACGACGGCAAGCGGCGTCGTCGGCCAGGCCAACAGCGGTCGCACGAGATAGAGACCCGTGACGACGAGCCCAAACGTAAACGGATCTGCTGCCATCGAATCGACCATGTCGAGCATCGTCGACGGCGAGACGAAGAGACCCGCAGCCACTATCCCCATGACCGCGATCGCGCCTGCGAGCGCGCGCATTCGCCCTGGAGATATCGGCATCAGATGGGAATTTCGCTCGAACGTTGAAACCTTTGTGTCTCTGCCGGTTTGGGATATCGAGTGTTGGCACAACCGGAGTAGACGTCAATCGGACGAAAACGTCGTGAGTAGACTGTCCGGTGTATCATGATACCCAGTCCGTCTGCGATCCGACCGCAGTCACCGACCCAAAGGAAAGGGCTTTTATAATCACGCTGGATACGGTTGAGTGCAGACAGAGACCGCGAGCGTGGGTAGCCAAGCCAGGCCAACGGCGCAGCGTTGAGGGCGCTGTCCCGTAGGGGTCCGCCGGTTCAAATCCGGTCCCACGCATCGCACAGGTGGACGATCTCCACCATACCCGATGCAGGTGATTTCCCTTCGCGGACATCACCCACGCATAATTCTTTCCGACGATACGATTGACGAGCGACTGCTTCGCGGAGTGCGTTGCTGTCCCGTCGAGGTCCGCCGATGAGCGATTCCCACCGCCAATCGCGAATGCCGTCGTGGAGCGACGCGGAGCGACGGAAGTAATTAAACTTATAGATAATAGTTGGAATTAGCAGTCAGGTTGGATAACCAGGCGGCTGCTGAGTGAACGTTCGCTCGGCTGTTTCGGCCTTAGCCGTCGTCATTCACCGGCCTTGAGTCCGAACGGCTCTTTCACGTCGACGCTCGAGCGACATGAGAAACTGCGGTTCGCCAGGGGCGACCTTTGTATCGGGTACCGCATAGGCTGGCGTTTCATTACGATTCGTCGGCGGCGAACAACTGTCGAGACCTGCCATCCGGCATCGCGAATATGATGGCCGTTGAACGTCATTGCACACCTCGCTCTCGAATTCGCGGCCAGCGAGCGTTCGCTGGCCGCGTAGCCCAAGCGGTGAGGTTGAGACACTCGAAGCCAGCCTCCGTGATAACGCGACCATTGCCGACGTGATCATCACCGCGGCGCACATAATCGAGGGCTGCGAGAATACGACTGAGGACCTGCTTGGGAAAGCAGCCTCTCACCCGAGGTTCGATAGCGATCACCCGAATAGCAGACGTATTGAATCAGTCCTCGGGGCTGAATACGATCCGCTCGATAGCGCTGATCGAGATTAGACGCCGATCGACGATCTCGACGACGAACGGATCGAGTGTCTCGAGACCGACGACGGCCCCCGATTCACCGGCGGCGGGTTCGAGTCGTTGATCTACCCGGCCGGCAACGGGATGTTCCAGACGACACTCGCGTTTTGAAAGCGGATACTCGAGACCCGTAAACCGGCGTATCCGACGCCGACCACTGCAAGATCGATCTGTGAGACGGGATCGATGGAGCAGACGATCCCGCCTATCGCGACCCGTTGCGTCGACTTGAGGATAGCTGGTAGCCATTTCGTCGGCGCTTCGTATGCAGTACTACGAAGAGTTCGACCAGTTGTTTGATGAGACACTAGTTTTTGGATACCGCCGGAATTCAACGCGAGATGACGGTGATGGACCCCTTTCTCGCGTCGGTACTGGTGTCTCCGACTGGTCAGTCCCAGGCATTTGAAAAGAGTCTGAGGTAGTTCGGGGATACGTTAAACGGGGTCGATAGAGGGTGGCTGTAACGTTCCGGACCAGAGATTCGATCCTTGATCGATCCGACGATGAACCCGTATTTAAACGTTCTCAGACGTTTGCTCAAACAACAAATCATCGAGCATCGTATTGAGATACACGCTAAATTGGAATATAGCACGCGTATGTCAGATAATATTCAGACGTATTCTTCAGAAGATGCCGTAAACACGTACGAAGAATTAGCCGAGGACGGACTTTTCGCAGACGAACGTACCGTTATTGACGAATACTTCCAGCAAGATGGGCATCTCCTCGACATTGGTTGTGGTGCCGGTCGGACGACACACGAACTGGTAGAAATGGGTTACACTGTCACCGGGATAGACGTTAGCAAACCGATGATCGATCGAGCCCGAGCGCATCTTAGGGATGTTCCGTTAGCACTCGGTGACGCAGCGACTCTCCCCTTTGCCGACAGCTCGTTTGATTATGTGTTGTTTTCGTTCAATGGAATCGATTATTTACAGCCTGAAGAGCAACGATTGAGGGCGTTAGCAGAAATTCGGCGTGTGCTTCGACCAGGCGGCCGAGTAGCGTTCAATTCCCACAACTCGTGGTATTTCAACTTCTTTGCCCTCGAACCGTTCAATAGAGCGAGTTGGCAAGAAATGAAGCAGTGGTGGCAGCGTGCCATCCAAGACGGGACCGTTGGGTCACGCTACAAGCGAGAAAAACGAAAATATGGGGATACCGATACGTATTTTATCGATCCACTGTCCCAAAAGCGGCAACTTCGAGACGCAGGGTTCGAATTCCTCGATATGATCGGCAACGAAAATGGACCTGATTACGTCAGTCCATGGCCGTATCATGTCTATTTTGACCGTTTTCCTTACTACGTAGCGGAAGTAAGCCCTCGGAATGATATCGAGTGTAGCTAGTTGTAGACGAATACAGTGACACGCGTTCTCGCCATCCGCCCCATCACTTCAATTTTCTGAGTTCGCAAAAGATACTATGATTTTATGTTCTATCTTCTATTCTGTAACTGAATATGGGAGGAACCACTCGTTTCGGGACAGTTTTCGATTTATTGGGGGACAACTATACGAGAGAGATACTCAGAGTCACGAGTACCGAACCGAAAGGTGTAAAGGAAATGAGTCGAGAACTCGACGTCGCACGTTCTACGATTTATCGGCGAGTAAATCGTCTTGTCGATCTGGGTTTCCTTCACGAACAAACGAAGACGTCCTTGGATGGTCACCATTATACTGTCTATGAGGCAGCTATCGAACGTCTGACCATCGAAATAGAGAACGGTGAACTGGGATGTCAGTTGCATCCCTCCGATGATGCCGCCAGTCGCTTTACGAAACTCATGGAGGGAATGAGCGACATATGAGTTTACACGGCGGCCTCGTGATCGCGAAAATACTGACAATGGGAATCGGTCTGATGATTTCTCTAAAGGGGTTCCAGGCGTACCAGCGGTTCGGGAGCGAACCGATGCTCTTTGTCGCCATCGGCTTTGCATTCATAAGCGTTGGGGCCGTAGCTGAGGGTATTCTCTACGGTGAATTCGGCCTCTCGATTTCTTTCGCGGCAACGCTTCAGACAGCGAGCGTTGCCATCGGGTTGTTGTTCGTCTTGTATCCTCTCTATGGACGAGTCGGATCTGGCGGTAATCTGGAATCTGACGAAATGGGTTCCGATCTGTCTGATTTGGAATGAGCCATAGGAATATCATGTAGTCGATTGCAATTCCAAATATGACGGTTTCTCGGTCGGTAACCAAATATTATCTTTTCAAGGCCACGGAAGCGGTTGAATTCTATCGGCCTGTGATGTACCTCTACTTTCTCTCACAGGGTCTCTCGTTTACACAGATCGTCGTCATAGAGGCACTCTATAACGTGACGACAGTTCTTGGAGAGATACCAACGGGGTACGTTGGAGATCGAATAGGGCGCCGGAATAGCCTCCTCGTTGGGACTGCTCTTATTACGACGACGTTAGTCGGAATCGCTTTTGCGAGTTCGTTTGTCGCATTCGCCGTTCTGTTCATCTGCTGGTCGTTTGGCTACAACTTCCGCTCAGGGACAGAGGATGCTTGGGTATACGAAACACTCACAGATGTTTCTGCAAGCGGTGAGTTTTCTCACGTGCGCGGACGCGGTGAGTCGATTGCATTGACAGTTGGTGTCGGCGCGTCACTCGTCGGCGGGTACCTCGGCGGACTCGATTTCACATATCCGTTTCTTGTGGCCGCGTTTTTCACTGGAATCGGACTTCTCGTGATTGTTACGCTGGACGAGCCCACGACGTACGAGGAGAGCGGTTCAAGTGAGATGGGTCTCCGAGAGGCGCGCGACGTTGTTACGCAGACAATCGGTCAGCGTCGCCTTCGGTCGTTCATCGTATACTACTTCGTGCTATTTTCAGCAGTCACCTATCTCGTGTTCATCTTTTTACAACCGGTATTCGAGTCCGTGCTGACTGATCTGAATATGAATTTAACGGTGGCTCTCCCTCGCCTCGATCGAAGCGACCCGTACACAATCATCATCTCAACGGAGGACGTCGAGACGCTTTTGGGGATTTACTATGCGGCGATCAATCTCGCCTCTGCGGCGATCAGTTACCGGATCAGTCTCGTTCGAGACAGAATTGGACTCCGTCGGTGGTTCGTTGGCGTGCCACTGGTCGTTGGCGGGCTATTGATGGCGATGGCGTTTGTACCGCCAATAGCGATCGTTGCATTATTCGTCGGGTGGACTTCCGTCGAACCGACGCGAGTACTCGCTGGACAATACATTAACGACCGCATTGAGACACTGGGTCGCGCGACCGTATTGAGCGCCATGGCGATGGTCAGTGCGCTCACTGTAATTCCGTTCCAACTCGGGAGTGGTATGATTTCGGATGCTGTGTCACCATTGATTGCGCTATCAGTCGCTGGTGGTGTACTGGTCGTTGGTTCACTCATACTACTGCTCTGGGAATCACCGATTGAACGAGCCCCGACCAATCGGAATGCAGGAAAGTAGAACTCACGGGCATCATCTAGTTAGCGCGGTTTGAGAAGCGAGCAGGTCGTAGAGCTAGTTTGGCCATGCAGCTCGCAGACCTGCTCAGCGAGTGCGATGCGGCGGAATTTGATGAATCTTGAGAGCGTGAGCGGACGGCGACACCCGTCAGGGTATTCGCCGTCCGCCTCCACGCGACCGGCTGTTCGCTTCGAGAGACACGAGCGATTCTCCGCTTGATCGGCGTCGAACGGTCTCATCAAGCAACCTGGCACTGGGTACATCGGCTAGCTGACAGCATGTCAGACCCGCCGCCGTCCACGAGAGTTGCACTCTCGTGTGGCCCATCAGAACGCGAAGCGTTCTGAGGACGGCTTCGCTGTCGCAGGTCGCCATTAATGAGACCGCTGTCAAGATCAACGGCAACTGATCTTGGGTGTACGCTGCAATAGACGTAGAGTCACGGTTGATTCTTGATGTCGCAGTCTTCGGACGACGGGGAACCGATCCAGCCGCTGCGTTCCTGCATGAATTGACCGAGAAACACGATCGTGGGCAGTCGGGCGAGTGTCAGAGAATGGCTTGAATAGTTTGTACACTATTATAACACATAACGACCGCACCAATCACTCAACGGACAAACGCCAGCGGAGGTGCTAAACTAGGCAGTGCCCGCCGAATCAAAGGGTCTGGCAAGGTCTACAATGAAGACGGCTACAAGTGTCGAAGAGGAATACGGTACCTCACACGCACCTAAAGGCCGGAAAACTCGCAATGATCGAGGCGCATATCGACCAATTCCAGCCACACATGAAAAATAGCGGTAACGGCAAGAAGAACGGGGAGAGCCAGGGAACGGTAAGTGAGTACCGCCCCGTGAAAACCGAGATCCCGTCAGTGTTCGCTGCGAATCCGGAACTGGATTTCATATATTTGTCCGGATTGCCGGACGTAGTAGGTGCGTTCGAACTTGGGACCGTTTGGAGTGATCTTCGAGGCGTCACACTCACAAAACGGCTCTAGTCCCGTGTCCCATTTCTCACGAGTGACGGTCAGAGAGGCGCCATTTTCGTTTTCTGGCCGACTCGCCTCGTCGATAACGTTCGCTACGGGGGACGATATGGGCGACACCTGCATCACAGATTCAATATCCGTGAGTGTCCATTCGTCGGCTCTGATTCGATAGTCCGTCTCAGCCGTAGTGGACAGTTTTCGACAGCCCCAAACAGGAACGCCAGCGGAGAGAGAGCCTGTCGTCGATACATTTTCTTATCATTTGCTATTTAGAGACAAACATTTTTTTGGCGTATTTGTGTGTGGCTGTCCCTGGTCAGTAGTTATCCTGTATTCGTTTTGCTGAGGATGATAGTTGGCGGTGGCCACAGCTCTCGATGGGTCTCGAGCTTCAACTCCACAGGGGTTCGTCTGTCACCCCCGCAAACCGAGTTGAGACGACCCGCGGCGCCCGCTTGTTCACCGAATCCGGGAGACTGCATCCTGACACGGACACGGAGAGCAATCACTTTCCCGCTGCGCTCGAACGGACACACATGGAATACGTCCCTCGAGAGCGCGTGCGCCTTCTCACCGGCGTGTTGAGCGTGGTGTCGCTGGCGGTGGTTTTCGCAGCCGCGGGTGGTCGAATCCCGCCCTCGAGTGTGCCCGTGGCTCCGGAGTGGGTCCTCGAGACGATTCCGCTCGTCAACGCCTTGCTTAGCGGTGCCGCAATCGGGTCGATCATGGTGGGCTGGCGGGCGATCCGACGCGGCGACGTCGACCGCCACAGGGTAGCGATGCTCACCTCGTTCGGCCTGTTCGTGGGCTTTCTCACGCTCTACCTCTACCGGCTCACCGCGACCGGCGGTCCCCAGCCGTTTCCCGGCCCCGATATGGTCTACCAGTTCGTCTACATTCCGCTATTGGCGGTGCACATCCTCCTCGCGATCATTTGCATCCCGCTGCTGTACTACGTGCTCCTGCTGGCGTTTTCTCGCTCGATCGCCGACCTTCGTCGAACGGCTCACGCTCGAGTCGGCCGAATCGCGGCGACGCTGTGGCTCATCTCGTTTTCACTCGGGATCGTCGTATTCGCCCTGTTGCATGTCGTTTATTAACGTCGAAATACGTGCCCGTACGCGCCTCGAAAACAGTCAATCGAGAATGTCACCGATACGGCGAGGTTCGCCCTGCAGGTTCGGCTGTTCAGCGACGATCTTCAGCACTTCGTGATCAGTCACGTCGTAGTAGGACTTCTGGGTGGCCTCCTCGATGAGTGCCTGCTCGAGGCGGAACTCGGTGCCTTCGTAGACGACGTCGACGCCGTCGTCGTCGAACGCAAGCGTGGTCATGATCGCACGTACACAGCGGACGTGTAAAAGGAGGGTGTCTTTCGTCGAGGCCGAGGTCCCCTCGGCCGGCGACGGAGGCGGACGTGCGTCAGACGAACGACTGACAACGCGCGGGGTTTATTAGGCGGTGCTCCCTTTTGATGCGAGTGTGGCGATCAGCAGGGACCCGCTCGACAAACTCGTCGTCCCCGACGGAACTGAAGCCCAGGAACGTGACCTCGTGACCGACGGTGACGTCCTCGTGGGTGGTCGCTCGACCGTGGAATTCGGCGTGCGCGGCCGGAACGTCTTAGCCGGCGAAGCAGCCGAATTCGGCGGCGCTATCGAGGCTGACGGCGATTGCAGACTCGACATGTGGTGTGACGTCACCGACAACGTGCTGGTCGGTCAGGATGCATACATCGGCGAGCGCGTCCACATCGGCGGCGAGCTCAAAGTCGCTGGTGACCTCGATATCGGCGACGACGTCGAGATCGAAAACGGGTTCGAAGCCAACGGCTGGATCGTCATCCGGAATCCGATGCCGACTATCGTTTTCCTGTTCGTTTACCTCAAACACCTCCTCCTGATCGGTGAGGAAGACGCCGCCCAGCAACTCATCTCCAAACTCGTCGACGAGGACGACGACGAACCCGATACAGAACCGCTCATCATCCCTCGCAACGCAACCGTCGGCGACGACGCCTGGCGCGTCTCGACGCCCGCGACGATCGGGTCCGATTGTCGTCTCCACGGTAACGTTCGCGCCGAGACGATAGACGTCGGACCCGACTGCAATATTTTCGGCAGTCTTCGCGCTCGAGATGACGTCACCGTTGGCGACGGGAGCCGCATTCACGGCGATCTGACGACTCGAGACGGTGACGTCACTATCGAACGCGATGCTCGTATTCTGGGTGACGTCTCCTGTGAGAACCTCGAGCTCGGTCCCGACGCCGAGATCGACGGTACGATCCGAGCCGACGGCGAAATCACGATGGGAACGACCGACCGGGACGTCGAATAGCGGACGTTCCGGGTCGCCCTCGCCGTCGACGGGCACGAGAGCGTCGCGTATTCGTCGACATCCCGAGCCGACGGCGAGTGGCGCCCGCTCGAGCAGGCGTGTGGACTCGGGTTCTGAGACGACCTCACATCGTCTCGGATAAACGATCACGATCCGCGTATGACGACGGTCGTGACTGACGTGATAAAACACCGCACATACAGGGCACAAGCGCGAAGCACCGGACAGTGGTGGTTATGGTTCGAGCGCGTACGCCGTTCGCATCGACGCGAAGTTCCGGGCGGTTCGCGGGTAGCGATCACTGCATCCCCCGCTTCTGACGGCGATTCTAACCCGTATTCTTAATAGTGATAATTACGTTAGAGAAACACAGCCATGTTAAATGTAACCTCGGTTCTTCGACGGAGAGATTCATGCGATCAATCGTTCTAACGAAAGGCGTCCCCGACTTTTCGGAGGGGGCCGTCTCGTTCGACGAGGACGGACACTTAGAACGGGGGAAAACGCCGACAGTCATGAACCCGAACGACGCGTTCGCGCTGGAGGCCGCGCTGCAGACGAAAATCCGCCACGGCGGCCACGTCAGCGGGATGAGTATGGGTCCACCGGGGTACGCGGACGTCTTGGAAGGTGCGATGAAGTCAGTTTATGCCGACGATAGCTACCTGCTCTCGGACAGAGAACTGGCCGCCTCGGACACGTGGGCGACGGCGATCACACTCAGCGCCGGCCTCGAGAAGTATCAGGAGGAAGTGGCCGACGTCGACATCGTGTTCGCTGGGTTCAAAACGGCTGACGGAGAAACTGGCCAGACCGGCCCGCAGACCTGCTGGGCGATGGATTGGCCGATAGTCACTCACGTCATCGCGCTCGAGATCGATCCCGACGAGCGGATGCTGCGCGCGAAACGCCTCGTGGAGGGAGACGTCGACGAAATCGAGACGGTCGAAGCTTCCTTGCCTTGCTTCGTCGTCACCGATCCCGAGTTCGAGCCGACGTATCGGAAGGCCTCACACCGGCTGACACACAAGCGGCTCAGGGCCGAAACGGAAGAGCGAGCCGAAGAACACGACGAGCACCTGACGACGTGGGACCACGTCGACTTGAACCTCGATCCGGATTATATTGGGCTCGACGGCTCGCCCACGATCGTCTCGTCGGTCGATCCGATTCCCAAAGCCCCGTCCGAACGAGAAGCGACGATGATCGATCCCGACGACGGGATGGGAGAAGTACTCGAGGAGATGCAACCCTATGCTGTGGAGGTGAGTGATTGAAATGACGACAGTAGATCCCGACGACCACACCGTTGACGAACTGACCGAAGAACTCGAAACGATCGACGACGCGAACGAACTGCAGGCGATTCTCGAGGCCGAACGGTCCGGTCAGGATCGGACGACCGCCCTGGAGGCTGTTCGAACCCGACTCGAGGAGATCGGTGCCGACCTCGAAGGGGTCGAGGACGGAACGGAAACGGAAGGCGAGTACGAGGAGACGGCCGAAGACGTCGGTGACGAAGCAGGGGAGGAGGAGATCGACGAACCAGAGACGGACGCCGACGACGGGGGCGCCGACGAGGAAGCCGAACCGGACGAAGACGACGGCCTCTCCCACCCGACCCGCGACAAGAGACACGTCCGAGCGCTCGCTGACGGCGACTACGCGGACATGTGGGTCTTCTGCGAGACCCAGAACGGCGAGTTGCTCGAGGTGTCACGGGAGATGCTCGGGAAAGCTCGCGAGTTGATGGACGAGTTCGAAGCGGACTACGGGGACGAAGAAGACGTCGTCGCATTCCTGATGGGCGACGACTGCGAGGAGCTGGCGGAGGAGTGTATCGCCTACGGAGCGGACATCGCAGTGTACCACGACGACGACAGATTGGAACGGTTCCTGCACAAACCGTATACTGAAATCGCGTCGCATATGGCCCGCGGTGAGGGAACAATCGAGAGCACTGACTGGCGCGACTACGATAAGCCCCGTTACGTCCTGTTTCCAGCGACGAACAACGGGCGGGATCTCTCAGCGAAGGTTCAGGCAGAACTCGACTCTGGACTGGCCTCGGACTGTTCCGACCTCTTTATCGAAGAAAACGAGGTCTCGAACCCGGTCAAGACCGGCGAACCGGGCGTGAAAAAGACGTTCGAGAAGGTCCTGCACATGAAGCGTCCCGATTTTTCCGGGTTCGAATATTCGACGATCCTCTGTCTCGACAACCCCGGACGGGAGTTCCACCCGCAAGGCTGTTCGGTCATTCCGGGCAGCTTCGAGCCGATGGAGCCCGACCACGGCCGTGAGGGACTGGTTGTGGAACACGATATGGATCTCGAAGACGACTGGTTCCGCGTCGAAATAACCGAATACGATCAACTCGAGGCCGGCATCGACCTCACCGACCACGACGTGATCATCTGTCTCGGCCGCGGGATCGCTGACGACCCTACTCGCGGGATGGAACTGGGCCTCGATCTCGTCGATGCCTTCGAGGACGCCGAACTCGGCATCACACGTGGGATCGTCACCTCCTCCTACCAGTTCGAGGGCCACGTCGAGCAGTATTCGAAAGAAGAGCGTCAGATCGGCGAGACCGGCCAGGTCGTGGCGCCCGATCTATACATTGCGGCGGGCGTCTCCGGCGCGGTTCAACACAAGGTCGGAATGGACGAGTCGGACACCATCGTCGCAATCAACACAGACACCGACGCCCGTATCCGGGACTTCAGCGACTACTTCATCGAAGGCGACCTCTTCGAGGTGTTGCCTCGGCTCACCGAAGCCATCGAATCGGGCGGGATGACGATCGAGCCCGAGGCCGTCGCTGACGGGGGTGACGAGTGATGGCGGCCGAAACCGACGACTACGAACACTACGAGGCGGTCGTCGTGGGCTGTGGACCCGGCGGGGCCGCGGCGGCGGCGCGGCTGGCAGACCACGGCGTCGAAACGCTCGTCCTCGAGCGGGGTACCGAAGCGGGTTCGAAGAACGTCTCCGGCGGGCTGATATACGCCGAGGACTCCGCTCCCTACACGATCGACGACCTCTTCGAGGGCTTTCGGGATGAGGCCGCGGAACGGCCGGTCACGGATTACCACATCCACAACGTGGCCGGTAATTCGGTGAAGACCTACGATCTCGTCGATCTCCACGAACACGATACCGACTGGTGCGACGCCGTTCTCCGCCGCGAAATGGACTCCTGGCTCGAGCGACGCGTCCACGAAAAGACCAGCGAGACTGGCGGCGGCGTACTGACGAACGTTCGGGTGAACGGTCTCCTCAGGGAAAACGGCGAGATCGTCGGGGTCACCTGTGACGAACTCGATCCGATCAAAGCGGATCTGATCGTCGGTGCTGACGGCGTCAATTCGGAACTTGCCCGCGATGCCGGCCTGATGGACTGGGAGGAACCCGACGAGTGGTTCCAGGGCGTCAAGGCGGTCGTGGACATGGATCCCGACGTCATCAATGACCGGTTCGACATCGATTCCGACGAAGGAGCTGCACACCTGTTCTCGGGTGACCTCTTCGAGGACGTCCGCGGCGGTGGCTTCCTCTACACGAACGAGGACTCACTGTCGATCGGAACCGTGTTCCACCTCGATAGCCTCGTTGAGCAGGAAGCCAACCCCCACGAACTACTCGACGCCTTGTTGACCCACCCCTTGCTCGCGGGCTGGTTCAAAAACGAGTACCACGAGCGCGAGTACGCAGCGAAGCTCGTTCCCGACTCGAAGAAGGTCGCCCACCGCGAGCCACATCGAGACCGACTCGTTCTCGTCGGTGACGCCGCCGGTCAGATGCAAGCGCAGGGTCCGATCATCAAGGGGATGAACCACGCCGTCACCGCTGGCGCGCTTGCGGCCGACGCATTCGCTGTCACCCGTGGAAGTGCCGATCCTGGAGCCGCCGGCCAGCGATACACGCAGATGCTCGAGGACTCGGGGACGATGGACAAGCTTCGGCCCCGGCGCTACGATCTGAGCCGGACCGTCGGCGAAAACGATACCGTAACCGCGGCCGTCGAACGGGTACTCGACTCGCCGATCGGCTCGGTCGCGGTCGGCAATCCGATCGCGAATCGACTGCTAAAGCGTGCGTATAACTCGCCGTTCCTGGTGTCGATGTTGCCCGACACAAAGACTGGCTACGTCTCTCTTCCGACGCTGATCGCAGAGGAACACGGCAGAACGATCCAATGGGACAACGAGATCGAACCGCCGTCCCTCGAGCAACGCATCGGCGACCTGACCTACGACACCGACGTGGGCAATCCACACATCGAGCTCAGAGACGATTCTTACGGGGCGAGCGGCGCGGCTGTCGCTGCCTGTCCGGTTAGCGCGGAGGACTTCGGCGGCGGCTGTTACCGCTCGGAGACGGTCAAGACCAACGGCTCTGAGGAAACGCTAGTCAGCCTCGACACCCAGCCGTGCGTCGAATGTGGCACGTGCGCCATCGTGGCAGACACCGAGTGGGAACACCCCCGCGGCGGCAAGGGCATCGAGTACCGCGAGGGATAACGTGAGCCGCTACGGTCCCCGAATCGCCGCGCTCTCCCGCCGAGCCGAACGAGAACGAGCGGCGCTCGACAGCGCCGACGATTCAGCCGAAGGGACGACATTCTGTACCGATCCCGATCTCGATCACGATCCCGATCCTGACGACGCCGACGAGTACCTGCGTGACGGCGCAGGACAGGCAATCTGGCTCTACATCGAGGCTCGAACCGGCGGTCGATTGGTTCCGTTCAGCGAACCCGAACTCGATGCGCTAGAGGACGCGATGAACCGCTGGTTCGAGTGTTATGCACACTGTCACGGCGTCGAACTCGAGGCGGACTTCACGGTCCGAGAAGCGGCGGAGGTGTTACTCGAGACGAGAAACATCGTCGATACGACGCAACTACTGACTCGCATCCCCGAACGCGAGTCCGGGTCGCGACCGTTGCAATAAGCAGCCCGATTATGGCGGAGTTTTGACAGTTAGGCTGTGGCGCAGAGCCGAGACGCTGGATAACGGAGAATCGGTGTTCTAACTGCTACAAATCCGCCCGTATTTGATTCCCACGCAGCTGACGGGTATTCGTCTATTCCCGGTGAGCACAAAGTCATCGTGATGGCACGAGACGAGAAGCTATCCCGACGGCGGATGCTCAAACTGACAGGTGTCGCGACTTCGACTGCGTTCGTCGCCGGTTGCGGTGGTGGCGGCGGCGGCAACGGTGGCGGCGGCAACGGTGGCGGTAACGGCGGTGGTGGCGGTGGCGGCGTCGAAATCGACCCCGGAACGCAAATCGACTTCAGTGGTCAGACCAGCTACTGGGAAGGTCTCGCACCGTCCTCGATCGAAGGGGAACAGAACCCGACGCTCGTCTTACAGGAAGGGGAAGACTATACCATCGGTTGGTCGGAAGGCGACGGCTCCGCCCACAACATGCAAATCCGTGACTCGAACGATGAAGTCATCGACGAACTCACGACGGGCCAGGCGTCCGCTGACCCGGGTGACGGACAGTTCTTCGATTTCACAGCCAGCAGCGATATGGCCGTTTACCGCTGTCAACCGCACCCGCAGATGGAAGGCGAGATACAAATGGGCGGCGGTGGTGGTGGCGGTGGCAATGAAACCGGCGGCAACGAGACCGGTAATGAAACCGGCGGCAACGAGACCGGCAACGAAACCGGCGGTAACGAGACAGGTGGGAACGAGACAGGTGGGAACGAGACCGGCGGAAACACGACCGAATAGCGTCGACGGCAGACGATCGATCGCGTCTCGGCTGGACAGTAGGTTAGTAAATAAGTTCGTCGTCGTTTTCGACCATATACAGCGTCCGCGCGGCGATGTTGACGGTGTGATCGCCGACTCTCTCGAGGTCGCGGATCGTCAACAGAAGCCGTGAGACGTCCTGGAGCAACAGTTCCACCTCGTCGGGCGTTTCGAGTTCGCGCTCGATGAGGTCCCGGACGACGATCTCGCTGGCACGTTCGGCGAACGCATCGAGATCGTCGTCGCGGTTCGCGAGCTTTCGACATTGTTCGGTGTCCTCCTCGTCGTACGCGACCATCGCGTCCTCTAACATATCGAGCGTAAGGTCGCCCATTTCCTGGACGTCGACGTCCGGGAACAGGTCCTGTTCGGCCTCGATCGTGTACTCGCCGAGATTAGTCGCGAGATCCGCGATTCGCTCGAGGTCGGTGATGATTTTGAACGAGGCGGCGATGAACCGCAGGTCGCTCGCGACCGGTTGCTGAAGCGCGAGTAGGTCGATACAGTCCTGCTCCAAGTCGAGGTACATCCGGTTAATTTCGCCGTCGCCCTCGATCACTTCGTGGGCGAGTTCTACGTCTTTTTGCTCCAGGGCGTCCAGCCCCATGCGAAGTCGTTCCATAACGACTTCGCTCATGTAGAGAACGTTCTCACGAAGCTCCGTGAGTTTCTCCTGATACGATTTTCTGGCCATGGTTCACGCACCTTTGCGGGCGAAGATATAGCTTGTGTTCACCGCAGTACTGAGGGTATGTCACACGACCGACGGGCCATCTGCTCATCGGTTTTTCGTCGTCGATCGAGACGGTCTAGCGGACGTCGGCTGCGAATCGATCGTTCGTCAGCGGACCGACGTCGACCATCGGAATCGCCGGCTCTCGAGGGCGGGGAAGGTGCGGGGAGAAAGCCACGCACGGTATGGCGATGCGGGCGTCACGGTGAAAGCAACACCTTCGTGACTCCCTCTTCGCGCTTGTCGAAGCGTTCGTACATCTCGGGAGCATCCTCGAGCGAGACGCGGTGGGAGATCGGAAAGCTCGGTTCTGCACGCCCGGAGACGATCATATCCCGTAGCCGGCGGTTGTACCGTTTTACTGGGCACTGACCGGTGCCGAACGACAATCCCTTCTCGAACGCTCGGCCGAGTTCGACGTTCAAAACGCCTTGCTCGTCGACGTGGTCGGGTTCGTTCGGATCTTGCGAGGTGTAGAGACCGACGATGCCGATCTTTCCGCCGGCCATCACCGCCTCTATCAGGTGGTTGATCACGTACGAGGGGTCCTCTCGTTTGGGGTCATAGGGGTGGTCGCCTTCCCGATCACCCGCGATCGCCTGGTAGCCGACCGCGTCGACTCCCTTGTCGACTGGACCACCGTGGGCGTCCGTCATCCCCTCGACCGGATAGGCCGCCTCGAAGTTGATCGGCGTCGCGTCGCAGTGTTCTTTGGCAAGGTCGAGACGACTCTCGACGCGGTCGACGACGTATATCTCCGAAGCACCCTTGCGCTTCGCGCTAGAGGCGGCCATCAGACCGACGGGACCGGCGCCGAAGACGACGATCGACTCGCCGGGTTGGAGGTCGGCCAGTTCGGTGCCGTGCCAGCCCGTCGGAAAAACGTCCGCCAGCAGAATGAAGTCCTCCTCGTGTTCGTCGCCCTCGGGCAGTTTGAGCGCATTGAAGTCAGCGTACGGCACTCGGACTTTCTCGGCCTGTCCGCCCTGGTACGGCCCCATCTGTCCGTACCCGTAGGCGCCGCCCGGCGGGTCCGCGACGTTCAGACAGTACCCGTAGTGGCCCTCTTCGCAGTTCTTGCAGAATCCGCAGGCGACGTTGAAGGGAAGGACGACTCGATCGCCGGGCTCGAGCGATTCGACGCCGTCGCCGACCTGCTCGATCGTTCCCATTATTTCGTGGCCGAATACCATCCCCTCGTCGGCACCCGCCCGCCCTTCGTACATGCGCAGGTCCGAGCCGCAGATCGCGGTCGTGGTTATCTCGAGGATCGCTTCGTTGGGACTCTGCAGGTCCGGCTCGTCGATTTTCTCTATCGAAACGTCGTGTTCGTCGTGGTAGACGACTCCTTTGATGGACATGGTTCGATGCTCGACCGTCGGGACGTGATCTCCGTCAGTAACGGTATCACGCGCAGTCGCAATGGAGACCGACTCCGTCACTCGCGGGTCGTGTCGTGCGCTCATCGACGGCCGTTACTGGAGCCACTCGAGTACCGGTTCCGGCGGATTCGACGGAATCTGCGCCCTGAATTCGTATTTTGCGACGAGCATGCCGCTGAGAAGGACGGTAACTGCGAAGGTTGACGTCAGCAAGTTCATGAGCATCCAGTCGTAGGACACCCCGTACAGCGCCGCATCGAACGGGGCGAGCAGCCGGACACCGCCGGTCATGAAATCGAGGACGATATGCGAGCCGAATCCGATGGCTGCGGCCCGCCAGGGTCCGAACGCGGAGAGAAGACCGACGATAACGATCCCGCCCACCAGCGAGTGCGTCAATCCTCGATGAACCCACAGGGCGCCTTCTACATAGCCGAGATCGATCAGCGGGTGAAAGACGATGACGTCGATGTCGGGAACGGCGGCGGCGAGCGCGGTGACGAAGTACGGTTCGGGTCGTCGAGATCGAAAGGTGATCATGACCAGTGCCAGACTAAGCAAGATGTGGACACCGTCGGCTACCATGTGTCGTACTAACACGCGATGTCGTCAGATAAACCGCATGGACAGTATCCGTCACTAAACGGCTTTGCAGACAGTAACGTACGGTTACAGTGGTTTTCAGATCTGATTCGCTGCGGCACGTAGAAACGACAGTGACGACGAAAACGAGGCGTCGGTGTCGGCGAAAACGAGGCGTCGGTGTCGGCGAAAACGAGCCCCGAAACGGGTCGTCTTTCGATTATCCGAACTTGCCGGTGATGTAGTCCTCGACGCGATCGTGTTCGGGGTTCTCGAAGATCTTGCTGGTGTCGTCGAACTCGACGAGTTCCCCGCCGGTGAGAAACACCGCCGTCTTGTCGGAGATCCGAGCCGCCTGCTGCATGTTGTGCGTGACGATGACGACGGTGTACTCTTCGGCGAGGTCTTCGATGAGGTCCTCGATTTTCGAGGTTGCCACGGGGTCGAGCGCCGACGCCGGTTCGTCCATCAGGATCACGTCCGGATCGGGCGCGATCGCCCGCGCGATACACAGCCGCTGTTGCTGGCCGCCCGAAAGGTCGAGCCCGCTCGAGTCGAGTTGATCCTCAACCTCCTCGAGCAAGGCCGCTCGCTCGAGCGCAGTGTGGACTTTTTCGTCGACGTTGTCGTCCTTGTCCTGGACTTTGAGTCCGTAGGCGACGTTGTCGCGGATCGATTTCGGGAACGGGTTCGGTGACTGAAAGACCATCCCGATCTTCCGACGGAGGGCAACGGGATCGACGTCGTCGTCGTAGACGTTCTTGCCATCGAACAGCAGTTCGCCGTCGACGCGGGCTGTGTCTACGAGGTCGTTCATTCGGTTGATACACCGGAGGAACGTCGATTTCCCACAGCCTGACGGTCCGATGACTGCCGTGACCTGTTTCTCGGGAACTTCGATGTCGACGCTGTCGAGGGCCCGGTCGTCCCCGTAGTAGACGCTTAGGTCACGCGCCTCGAGCAGCGTTCGATCCGTTATTGTTCGCGCGCCGGCGTCGGTACTGTCAGTGAGGGTGTCTGTGCCCGGCGTCGGGGCAGATTGGTCGTCGGTCGGTTCCGTTTCCGAGGAAGTCATCTGATTGTTACTCATTGTCAGGTGCGCTGTTGATATCGGTTCCGGATGATGATCGCGATCGAGTTGATCGTCAGGAGGACGACGAGCAGCGTGACGACGCCAGCGGCGACGACGCCGTACTGGAACTCCGTCTGTGGGTACGATGCCCAGTTGTAGATCTGCAAGGGCATGGCGCTGACCTTGCTGAGGAGGCTATTAGGGATCCCGAAGACGGTCGTGGGTGCGGCGATCATGATCAGCGGCGCCGTCTCGCCGATCGCACGACCGAGCGCGAGGATCGTTCCGGTCATAATACCGGGCATCGCCCGCGGCAGAACCACGTTCCGTATCGTCTGCCATTTCGTCGCGCCCATTCCGTAGGACGCCTGTCGCTGGGAGTCGGGTACCGCTCGGATCGCCTCCTGAGCCGAGATGATTACGATCGGCAGGATGAGCAGGGCGATCGTAAACGCCGCCGCCAGCACCGACCCGTAGCCGATGTTCAGCAGGCCGACGAATAACCCCAGACCCAGTAGCCCGTAGACGACTGATGGAACCCCCGCGAGGTTCGCGATGTTGAGCTGGATGAACCTCGTGAGGTACCCGTCGTTGGCGTATTCTTCGAGGTACACTGCGGCTCCGACGCCGACCGGGAACGTAATCAACGCGATCAGGAGCATGATCGCGATGGAGCCGACGAGAGCGGGCAGGAACCCGGCCTCGTTCGGATTCGGATGCGGCGGATTCGTGAGGAATCCCCAGTCGAGCCAGCCGACGGCGTCGATGGCCACGTTCAGAAGCAACGCCGCGAGCGAGACGATGCCGATGAGCGTTGCCGCTAACGCGAGCAGTCGAAATGCGACATCTTTCGACCGGCTGATCTGGCCGAATCCGGAGGCGGCCGAATCGTCGGAGGTATCGGCCGCCATCAGCGATACACCTCCCGATACCGCGAGGCGATCAATTCGCTGACGAGATTCATGGCAAAGGTGATGACGAACAGCGTCAGCCCGACCGCAAAGAGGCTCTTGTACGCAGCGCCCTGGCCGACGATATCCCCCGTACCGATCTGGACCATCGCCGAGGTCATCGGCTGGATCGAGTTCAGGAACATCCCCGCCGGATCGGTCAGGTCGACCATTCGCGGGGTCTGTCCGGCGGCGATCGCCACGATCATCGTCTCGCCGATCGCTCGCGAGAGCGCGAGGATGAACGACGAGAAGATTCCCGACAGCGCTGCCGGCACCACGACCGATGTGGAGACGGTGAACTTCGTCGCACCGAGGCCGTAACTGGCCTGGCGCAGCGAGTCAGGCACCGCGCTCATCGCGTCCTCGCTGATCGAGGAGACCATCGGGATGATCATGATTCCGACCATGATCGACGCCGATAATGCGTTGAACGTCGATAGGGGAAGGAACGTATCCAGCACCGGTGTGACGTACACGAGCGCGAAGTAGCCGTAGACGACCGTCGGGACGCCGGCAAGCACCTCGAGCGCGGGCTTGAGATAGGCACGACGGCGCTCGGAGGCGTACTCGCTGAGGTAAATCGCGGTCAGGAGGCCGATCGGAAGCGCCACCATCGCCGAACCGATCGTAATAATCAACGTGCCGGATATCAGCGGCAGGACGCCGAACGAGACGGGCTCGTTCGTCGGGCTCCACTGTGTGCCCGTGAGGAACTCTACGGGCGAAACGATCCTGAAGAAATCGACCGCGTCGACGAGGAGCGTCAGAAGAATCGCGACCGTCGTGAGGATAGACAGCAATGCACAGATCATGAAGAGGTAGCGAAACGCCGTCCCACGGGCTGTGCGGATCCCGTCGTGTGAGAAGTCGGGCGCGCTCATCCGGTCACCTCCTCGATCTTCGCATCGAGCTTCTCGAGGTTTTCGTCGCGCTGTTCCTCGGTGATCGGCACGTACCCGACGTCGGAGACCAGATCCGTTGCGGCTCGTTTCATGTAGAATCGAACGAAATCCCTGACGGCGGGTTTCGCGAGCGACTCCTTCGCGACGTAGATGAACAGCGGGCGCGAGAGTGGTTTGTACTCGCCCGATTTTGCCGTCTCGATCGACGGCTCGACGCAGCCGTTTCCGTTGTCGATCGAGACTGCCTTGATCGTGTCCGGGTTCTCGCTGTAGTACGCGAAGCCGAAGTACCCCATCGCGGCTTCGTCCCCGCGAACCCCCTGGACGATCGTGCGATCGCGCTCCGTCGCGTAGTAGTCGTTTCGGTGGTTCAACTCCTCGCCGAGGATGGCCTCGTTGAAGTAGTCGAACGTTCCCGAGGTCGTTGCGGCACCGTACAGTTCGAACTCCTGGTCGGGCCACTCCTCGTTGAGATCGCTCCAGCGGTCCACACCGTCAGCGCTCCAGATCTGCTGCAACTGTTCGACGGTGAGACAGTTGACCCAGTCCGCGTCCGGATTAACCACGACCGTCAGTGCGTCCGTCGCGACCTGCAGTTCGATCGGCGTAATATCGTTGTCTCCACACTGTTCGACTTCGGCGTCGGCGATCGACCGACTCGCGTTGTTGATATCGGTCCGACCCGCACAAAAGAAGTTCCCGAATCCACCGCCCGTCCCGGTCTTACTGAGCGAGAGGTTGACGGTTGGATTTTCTTCGGAGAATGCGGAGGCGACCGCCTCGGTCACGGGAAACACTGTACTGCTCCCCGCGATGTTTACCTGTTTTCCCTCTGCGGCGAAGACGCCGGTACAGCCGGCGAGCCCCCCGGAGAGGCCAACGCTCGCCGCGGCGAGGAACTCCCGCCGACCCAGGCCGGTCGGCAGGGACGCCGTGGTATCTCTCGACATCACCTGATCGAAGCCACAGAGTAGGTAAGTACACTACTATGATCACTATATAGCGATATGTATCTTCGAACGGAGCGAGAATCGCTGCAGTGAGAAGCCCCGAATGCGCGTCAAACGGATACGTATGCCAATAGTTGACTTTCAACACTCTCAGAAGCGAGCCGCCCGATTTCAATGCCTCCGGTATACCGGGTATCGAGTTCTGTATATATAGACTTGCTCGGTCCCAAAAGGACCATCAACCGTGCGTTTCAGTGTTGGTCAACTAACACCGTCTGCCAGGAGGGGTCGCCGCTCGTCGCGGTGAGGGCGGAATGGCGTTCACTTCACATCGCGACGCCCGATAGATTATAGATCGAAGAAAACGGATCGTAAACGATTCTGTGCTCCGATGTCCTCGAGTGCGGCCCTTCATCGCTTGCTTCCCCTGCTCGAGCAGGCGGGGTGATCATCTCGACGGTGCAGTCCGTAGTCGAGGTCTCGAGAACCAATACGAGTGCTGAGCCGACTTCTCGCTGCAGCGTTCCCTCGGACGAAGATTCAAAGAGCGGTCGAACCATCGGGTACGTTCCCATCTCGGTCACCTGGGAGGGTCAGCTCGGCTCAGCATCGTCAGCTGTGGCTTTGATAGTAGGTCCTTGGCGTGATTCGCGTTCTTTGCGTAGGAATCGTAACGGAAGTACTCCATCTCTTCTGATAGTCCTCGGTCCTCGGACGATGGTGGCGTCCCTGTAGCGACGTACGCTGCGGTGGTCGGTGTCGCCGACGTTGGTCGCGGTGCAGTCGGTGTGCATTACGTGTCGGTCGGGAAAGAACACGCAGGGGAATGGTTCGGAGACCGGTTAGCGATCGATGGAGGCACGATCGGACACACAGTTCTCTATCCCGAAGAGAACGGCCGCTGGTCCGACGAACCGATTGCTATCCTCGGTGCCGAACAACGTGATCACCCGCGTATACGGTCAGAAAAGCAGCTCGTCGCTGGTCTCGAGGGCGTACAGCGTCCGGGCCGCGACGTTCACGGCGTGGTCACCGACGCGTTCGATATCGCGAACGATTACCAGCGTCCGCGACACGTCGGCGAGGATATCGCGCATCGGCTGACTGGCGACAGACCCGGCCTCGACTGTCGAGGAAGCGACCGAATCGATGTTCTCGACGCGGAGATCGATGCAGATTCGGACGACGCGCTCGGCGACGCCCGCACAACGGGCATCGAGTTCGTCGTCACGATCGGCAACTGCGAAACAGGCCGACGGGTCTTCCGCGGCGAACGCTTCGATCGACCGCTCGAGCAACTCCAATGCGAGCGCCGAGATCCGCTCGAAATCGACGTCGGGTAGCGTCGACGACGCCGTCGCAGTCAATGCGTACTCCGCCACATTCGTCGCGAGGTCGCCGACGCGCTCGAGGTCGGTGACTATCTTGAACGCGGCGACGACGATTCGCAGATCGCCGGCGAGGGGTTGCTCGAGTGCCAGCAGATCGAGACACTCGTTTTCGATCTCGTGGGCGCGATGATTGACGGTTCGGTCTCCGGCGATAACCTCCCGCGCGAGCGACAGATCGCCGGTAAATAGCGCGGTCAACCCGTCGTCGAGTTGCTCGTAGACGAGATCACCCATCGCGACGACCGCTTCGCGAAGACGCTCGAGGCGCTCCCGGTACCTCTCGCGGGCCATTACCCGAATTTCCCGGTGACGTAGTCTTCGACCCGATCGCTCTCGGGATTCTCGAAGATCTTTTCGGTCTCGTCGTACTCGACGAGCTGGCCGCCGGTGAGGAACACGGCGGTCTGGTCGCTGATCCGCGCGGCCTGTTGCATGTTGTGGGTAACGACCACGACGGTGTACTCCTCGGCGAGTTGCTCGATGAGGTCCTCGATCTTGGCGGTCGCAACTGGGTCGAGCGCGCTCGCTGGTTCGTCCATCAGGATCACGTCGGGATCGACGGCGAGACAGCGCGCGATGCACAGGCGCTGTTGCTGACCGCCCGAGAGTCCGAGTGCGTTATCGTCGAGTCGGTCGGAGACCTCCTCCCACAGCGCCGCCTGCTCGAGCGAGCGCTCGACGATCTCCTGCTCGACCGTCCGGTCGTCGTTTCCGAGCAGGCGGCCCAACAGGCCGACGTTCACGTCGCCGTGTTTTCGCGGCCCGTAGGAGACGTTCTCTCGGATCGACTTCGGGAACGGGTTCGGGCTCTGGAAGACCATCCCGACCGTCTTCCGGAGCTTCACCAGATCGGTGTCGCCCTCGTAGATGTTTTCGTCGTCGATCTCGACGGCTCCCTCGACTCGGGCGCTGTCGATCCGGTCGTTCATCCGGTTGAGACACCGAAGGAACGTCGACTTTCCGCAGCCGCTCGGGCCGATCAGGGCCGTCACGCTCTGCTCGGGAATGTCCATCGAGATGCTGTCTATGGCGTGGTCGTCGCCGTAGTAGACGTCGAGGTTCTCGACCGAGATGGCGGCCTCGCCGTCGAACTCGTAGTCGGTCCACGAGTCGACGAGTCGCTCGTCGGTCTCGGCGTCGACCGTGAGGCTGTTTGATTTCTGTTCCCCGTTCTTCCGCGTTGCTGTCTGTTTGCTCATTGGCGTAGCTTCCTCCTGAAATAGATCCGCGAGGCGATGCCGACTGCGTAAAATCCAAGCACCACCAGTAGCAGTACGAGAGCGGTTCCCCATCCGAACGCCTCCTCCTGGCCGACGCCGGCGGTGATGACAGCGTACAGTTGGTACGGGAGTGCGCTCGAGGCCTGTAACAGGGCCTCGTTCTCGACGAACGGCGGCGTCGCGACGAATCGGAAAGTGCCGAGGATGTTCGGCGCGCGGGCGGGGAACGGTTGGCCACTCGTCACGAGCAGGATCGGCGCCGTCTCACCTGCGATCCGGCCCACGCCGAGGATCACGCCCGTCACGACGCCCGGCATCGCGGCCGGGAGTACGACGCTCCGGATCGTCTGCCACTGATTGACGCCGAGCGCGGCGCTGGCGTCGCGGTACTCGTCGGGGACGCTCTTGATCGACTCCCGACTTGTGATGACGACAAGAGGCAACAGCATGAAGCCCAGAACCATCATCCCTGCGAGCAGCGAGTTGCTGTTGCCGAACCGGGGCACGAGGAACGCGTAGCCGAACAGGCCGTAGACGATACTGGGCGTACTCCACAGCGCATTGGTTGCGGTTTCGATGACCGCGGTGAACCGGCCCTGCTCTGCGTACTCCGTGAGGAAGACGGCGGCACCGATCCCCATCGGAACCGCAAGTACCACTGCGCCGATCACGAGCCAGACCGTGCCGACGATGGCCGGAAAGATGCCGTTGTACTGCTGGCCGAGCATGACGCCCTTCGTGAGGAAGGGAACGGAGATGCTCAGCCCTGGACCGAACTGCGCGCCCTCGAGAAGCTTCGGCAGTCCCTTCCGGACGACGAAGAGGATCAGTAATAGGAGCACCGCGATCATGCCGAATGCGTTCAGGCCGATCAGCAGGTACGCGCCGTTCTGGCGGCCCTGACTGCCGAAGCCTTCGGCGACGATAGCGCCGCTCCAGGCGACGAGTAGGCTGAGCGCGATGGTCGCGAACGGGACGAAGATCGGAGCGTGGAACGTCGCCTCGAGCGACGGCGGGTTCCAGAACCAGCTCGCATCGACGAGACCGCCGACCAGCAGCGCGCCCCAAAGGATCGAGAGCAGGCCGACCGGAAGAGTCGTGCCGAGGTCTTCCGGGAGCACTGCGACGCCGAGCGTCGTGACGAGCGCGACGACCAGCCCCGCGAGGACGCTGCCCGTCGCGCCGATGCCGAACAGGATCGTCGACACGAGACCGCCGGTCGCGAAGCCGACGACGCCGAACGCGACGCCGGTGCCGAATCCGGTGTACCGGTCGGCGGTCGTCTCGAAGGTGTCGGCGTACGACGCGATTCCCGAGACGATCAGTCCGACGCCCGCCAGCAGGAACACGACGCCGAACAACGTGAACAGCGAAAAGCCCGCGACGGCGGTGTCGGGGCTCGTGCGACCGAACAGCGTCGTCCAGCCGAATAGGAACGTAACGATAGCGATCCCGACGATGCCGAGCGCAACGCGGTCGAACGTGTCGACTCCCGGTGTGGTCGTACGGGAGGCGGTCTCCCCGCTCATGATTCACCCTGTAGCTGGTGCTTCATACGTCGTTCAATATATTGTGAACAGATTGACAGCGCGGTGACGCTGACGAACAACACGACGCCGGCGGCGAACAGTGCGCTCATGTGCGTGCCGCTGGCGACCCCGTACTGGCTGGCGATCAGGCTGGTCAGCGTCTCGGTGTTGCCGAAGACGTCGTACAGCGGGTCGGGGAGCCGCTGGGCGTGGCCCAGGATGACGGTCGCGGCCATCGTCTCGCCGACGGCACGACCGACGCCGAGAAGCACTGCGGCGGAGACGCCCGAGAATGCAGCGGGGATCGTGATGCTCTTGGTGGTCTGCCAGTCGGTCGTTCCGAGCGCGAGTGACCCACTTTTCATCGACTCTGGCACGCTCGCGATGGCGTCCTCCGCGACCGAGACGACCGTCGGTAGCGACATCAGGCCGACGACCATGCCCACGATGACGAGGCTGCCGGACGTCGTCAGTTCCAGGTTCTCCATCATGTAGTCGTTCAAGATGGTGAAACCGATGAACCCGTAAACGATCGAGGGGATCCCGGCGAGCGTCTCGACGGCGGGCTTGACGACCTCGCGGACGGCGTCGGGTGCGATCTCGCTGATGAACAGCGCGCCTGCGACGCCGAGCGGGCCGGCGATCAGCATCGCAAGCACCGTCGTGACGAGCGTCCCCCACATCATCGGGACAAGCGAGTAGATCTCCTCGCCGCGCGTGCGCCACATCGGCTCGGAGGTGGCCGTGAACATCTCCGCACCCATGAAGCGGATCGCTGGCAGCGCCTCGACGATCAGGTAGATCGTGATCAGCGCGAGGATCGCTCCGGTACCGATCGTCGCGAGAAAACTCAGCGCTTTCGCCGTGGCCGCCTGGTACTCGTACAGTCCATACGCCACCGTGAACAGGAACCCCGCGAGGGGCAGCGCCGTAAATGGGGACCCGATCAAGAACATGACGGCCGACCCGAGTAGGCACACCGCTCCCACCGCTCCCAGGGGTACGACCGCGTCGTCGGCCGACTCGACCCCGATGCGGTCTTTCAGTTGTCGGTGTAGTTCTGATGTTGACATAAAATATCGGTGATTGCACTGAGCCGCGACTTAGTTCTCCTGTTCGGGCAGCTTCGAGCGCTGTTCGTCGCGCTCCTCGGGCGGGAGCATGAAGTAGTTGTTCGGCTTGACGAAGTGGAGTTGACCGAACTCGCTCAGCAGCATGTTGATGAAGGCTGCCTCCTTCTTGCTCGTCCCTTCGTAGGTGTAGCAGTGGAGCTCGCGAGAGAGCGGGTAGTCCTTCGAGCCGAGGTTCTCGCCGAGCGTGTAGGTCGTCCCGTCGAGTTCGAGCGAGATCGCGGGGACGCGGTCCATGTCGACGAACGCGAGCGCCATGTACGCGATGGCGTTGTCGGAGTCAGCGACCGTCGTCTGGACCTGCTGGTTCTGGCCCTTGCGGACGTCGACGCTCATCTCGGCCTCGGGGTCGCCGAGCATGTTGGCACGGAACGCCGTGTCCGTACCGGAGCCGACCGCGCGGCCGACCGCCTGAATCTCCCTGTCGGGGCCGGAGTACTGATCGATCTCGGACCAATTCGTGATCTCGCCGGTGTAGATCGCGCGGACCTGATCACCGGTCAGCTTCTCGACGCCGCTGTCCCAGATTTCCTTGCTCACGACGACGGGTTGGCCGTCGCGCGCGACGACGTGGTCAGTGTACTTGTCGAGCTCTTCCTGGCTAGCGTCGGGGAGCTCGTCGGCGACGCTCGAACTGGCGTCCCCAATGTCAACCTGTTCGTTGGCGACCTTCTCGATGCCGGTACCGGAGTGGCTGAGACCGACGTTGACCGAGAACGGGGGCGCGGCGCCGTCCTTGGGCTCGAAGCCGTAGAGGTCCGCCCAGTAATCGGCGAGGTTCTTGTCGTCGGGGTTGTCGATCTCGTCGTAGCCGGGCGCCGTGCCTTCGGAGTTGGAGCCCCAGTACTCGCCGTCGTCAGCGGGGTGGTTGGAGTTCCAGAAGGACGCCGCGTCGGACGTAATTGGATAGACGGTAGAGGAACCGTCTGCCGTTAGCGGTCCGGTACTGCTACTCCCGTCAGCGCTTCCGAGGCAGCCGGCTGCTGCGACAGCACCGACCGCACCGGTTCCGACGATGAACTTCCGTCGTGATACTGCGTCGCGTCCGAACTTGTTGTCTGCCATCACGAGATTGATTCGAGACGGTATAAAAAAGGCATGCTATGAGCCATATATATTGATCTGTTGGAACATATCTCTATATAGTACGGCTTCCTCGAATGGTATGAGCGATCGCGAACGTAGCCCCCGCTTAGATCACAGCAAAATCACATCTCGACGATCCGGGGGCCATCATTTCGAATCGGACACTGTTCTTCTCGGAAGCCAGGTCAGCGGTACCTTGTCAATCATCGATGGAGCGTACTCGATTGATGGGAAAAACATTCAGTGACCGGTCTCGCCAGCGGGCGGCCGGAGCTACTGACAACTCGAGGTCCCCACCACAACTGGTCGTGACGCCGATAAAACGACGCCAGTTTCGGCTACACGGCTAATCGTGAGGCCGGTATCGGCTTCGAAGTGGAGGGATAGGAAACCTTCGAATGCTATATATGATCCGTTTGCGTACCGTTTTCATCGGTAGTACTCGGTTATATCCGATCGATAACGAGAGGTAAATAGCCCCTATACAACCGATCGTACGGTTGGTCTGCTATATCTCTATAGATCCACGTAGATTTATATTCGTGCGGTTGAAACCACGCTCTATGGAGACGCGAAAGGTACAGGTGACCGGCGGGTCAACGTATACGGTTTCACTTCCGAAAACGTGGGCGACCGAAAACGACGTTAGCGCCGGAACGACCGTCGAATTCTATCCCGAAGACGACGCCCTCCTGCTAACGCCCCAGAGCGAGACGAATCGACAGGAAGGAACGCTCGACGTCTCGAACCTCAAGGGCGAACGGCTGACCCGTGCCGTGATGACGATGTATGTAAGCGGCTTCGACATCATCAGGCTCGAAGCGGGGCGGATTACGACGGACCAGCGACGGGCGATTCGCAGCGCGACCCAGGGACTGGTCGGCGTCGAGGTGCTCGAGGAGACCACCGACAGCGTGGTCATTCAGGACCTGCTCGACTCCTCGGAGCTGTCGATCGTCAACGCCGTCACGCGCATGCGGTTGATCTCGCAAGCGATGCTCGAGGACGCCGTTCGGTCGCTGATCGAGAACGACGACGATATCGCCCACGACGTCATCGAACGGGACGACGATGTCGACCGCCTCTGGCTGGTCGTCTCGCGAATTTTCCGCGCGACCCTCCGCTCCCCGCGTGCGGCCGAAGAACTCGGCGTTCCGCGCGAAGACTGCTTCGACTTCCACTCGAGCGCTCGCCAACTCGAGCGAGTCGCCGACCACGCGACGAAAATCAGCAACCTGGCGCTGAAACTCGACGAGACTCCCGAATCGGTCGCCGAGGCGCTCGAGGATCTTCAATCGGCTGCCGCTACCATTCTCGAGAAGTCGATGGATGCGCTGTTCGCCGACGATTCCGACGAGGCGAATCGGCTCGGTCACGACGCACGCGAAGCCATCCTCGATATCGACGAACACACTCGGCAGATCGACGACATGCTTCGGGACCTCGAACCGGTACAGGCCCAGTCGCTGGGCCTGATCGTCGACTCGCTATCCAGAAGCGCCGATTACGGCGGGAACATCGCCGAAACGGCGCTGCAGAAGGCGGCACCGCGTCCCTGACACCGGACCGTACTGCCGTCTGTGTAGTCCGTGCCACGTATCGCTCGATACCGACTCCGACGATCGGCGAACGACGATCCTCGAGGGATCTGCCACTCACCGGATCCGTGTACCGGAGGGGTTTTGTAGTGATAGCAGTGAGAGGGATGTAGACGGCACGGTTAGACAGTTACCTTTCAGCACACGTGGTTTCCACGTGTGTGTTCACCTGACTGACCTACCCCGTCTTTCCAACAACCGCGAGCGGTCGCTATTGCGGTCTGAAATGGACAAACCGACATTTGGTAGTGGCGTATACGCGCATGCCGAATCCGTCGGTTCACCCGCGAGAGAGACGCTGTATACCAGAATTGGGTTACTATCTATCTATCTATCTGTCTACTTGAAAGAGGAAACGGAACGACACAGAGCGTTCTGTTCAGGCTGGAAACACGGAGTCGCCACGCCTTCCCCAGCTGATTCGCTCGGTCACTTCGTTCCCTCACTCATTCCTCGCGCTGATTTGGGCCACGGTTCATCAGTGACTCACCGCGACACAGCGTGCGCCACCGCAGTATCGGTTTCGGGTGATCAGTTCGGAGTGAGCGGGAGTTTCCACCTGTCTGGCGACAGGTCTGTACGAGAACGGGTCGATCGGTCACTCGACGGTTCACTTTCACCGCCCTGCGGGAACGCTTTTTAAGCCCTAACTCGAAAGGCAAGTGATGGAACTCGACGATCATGCCGAGGATCTCGCCTCCGACCTCGGTGTCGACAAAGAGGAGGTCACATCCGACTTGCAGAACCTGGTGGAGTACAGCGTTCCGATCGACGAAGCAAAGCAGAGTCTCCGACGGAAGTACGGCGACGGTTCCAGTGGTGGCGGTGGCACAAAGCCGTCGGCGAAGGACATCGCCGAAATCACGCCCGAAGACGGAAGCGTCACCGTTTCCGGCGTCGTCCTGACGGCGGGCAAACGATCGATCCGCTATCAGGGGGAGGATCACGTCATCGTCGAAGGCCGGCTGGCCGACGAGACCGGCGCTATCGACTATACGGCGTGGGAGGATTTCGGCCTCTCTCCGGGCGACACGATCACTGCCGGAAACGCCGGCGTTCGCGAGTGGGACGGCGATCCCGAACTCAATCTCGGCGAGAGCACCTCGCTCTCGTTCGAGGAGGAGTCGCTCGAGGTGCACCACGATATTGGCGGCGACGCCCAGCTAGCCGCTCTGCGAACGGGCGACCGCGCAGTGACGATCGAGGTAGCCGTCCTCGAGTGCGAGCGCAAAACGATCGACGGCCGCGACGGCGAGACGGACATCCTGAGTGGCGTCTTCGGCGACGAGAGTGGGCGACTCCCGTTTACGAACTGGGAGCCCGCGCCGGAGATCGAGGACGGCGGCACGGTCCGGATCGAGAACGCCTACGTTCAGGAGTTCAGGGGCGTCCCCGAAGTCAACGTCTCCGAGTTCTCGACGGTCACCGGACTCGACCGAGCGATCGACGTCGGCAGCGATACATCGAGCATGGAGGTTGGCGAAGCGGTCCGGACGGGTGGCGTCTACGACGTCGAAGTAAGCGGCAACGTACTCGCCGTTCGGGAAGGGTCCGGTCTGATTCAGCGCTGTCCGGAGTGTTATCGCGTCATACAGAAAGGACAATGTCGGACCCACGGCGACGTCGACGGGATCGATGACATGCGCGTCAAAGCGATCCTCGACGATGGCACCGGCACCGTCACCGTCGTCCTCGACGACGAGTTAACCGAACGGGTCTACGGCGGCACCCTCGACGACGCGCTCGAACAGGCCCGAGAAGCCATGGATCAGGAGGTTGTCGCGGATACGATCCGCGACCGCATCGTCGGCCGCGAATACCGCGTACGCGGCCACCTCTCGGTCGACGAATACGGCGCAAACGTAGACGCCCAGACCTTCGAGGAAAGCGATGACGATCCCGCTTCTCGTGCGACGGCCGTCCTCGAGGAGGTGAACGGATGAGCGCAAACGAAAACGAAAACAGCGACGAGGAGATACCCGGACGAGAGATCGCCTACAGACTGTTCGCGACCGAATACGACGACGCGTCGCTATCGTACGCCGAAAGCGACGAAGAACGCGCTCCGAACTACGTGATCTCGCCGACCGGTGCGCGGCTCAATCGCGTCTTTGCCGTCGGCACGCTCACCGAAGTCACATCGGTCAACGACGAAATGGTCCGCGCTCGGCTCGTCGATCCGACTGGCGCCTTCGTCGTCTACGCCGGCCAATACCAGCCGGACGAACTGGCCTTCCTCGAGCAAGCCGAACCGCCCGCATTCGTCGCCGTCACGGGCAAAGCCAGAACATTCCAGCCCGAGGATTCGGATCGGGTCTACACGTCGATTCGGCCCGAGAGCATCGCCACAGTCGACGCCGACACCCGCGACCGCTGGGTCGTCAGCGCGGCCGAACAGACGCTCGAGCGCATCGGTACCTACGCGGCGGCCGCTCAATCGGATGCGAGCGGCGACGCCCTGACCGACGCTCTTCTCGAAGCCGGTGTGGAACCCGGTTTTGCGGCCGGGATTCCGCTCGCACAGGATCACTACGCCACGACGCCGTCGTACCTCGCAGCGTTACGCGCGTGTGCACTCGAGGCGTGCGAAGTCGTCGCCGGCCAGCGCGATCAGGTAAACGGATTCGACGTCTCACCCGGCGATACGAGTCCGGAACACGAAGCGACCGTCGCCTCGCTCACCGACCTCACCGACGTCGATCTCGCCGCACTCGAGGCGAGTGTCGACCCAGAATCGGGGGCAGCCGAGACGGAACCGGTTGCGGCTACGGCAAGCGGCGACACGCAAGCGGCTTCAGCGGAGGCACACTCCGGTTCCGCTGCCGGCACGGCTACAAGCAGCGAGTCCGGATCAACGACCGCCGATACCGACCCTGTGACCGACCCCACGAGTACCGAGCCCAGCACAGGGTCGGCCGAGGGAACCGCTGCGGAACCGACGGCCGATGTTGACGAGACGCCCCCCGCAGAGGGCTCCGACCCCGAGCCGGGGTCGCCGACGGCCGATGCGGACCCGGAGTCGACCGCTGCAGACCCGGAGTCAACCGATGCGGACCCGGAGTCGACCGCTGCGGACCCGGAGTCAACCGATGCGGACCCGGAGTCGACCGCTGCGGACCCGGAGTCGATCACTGCGGACTCGGTTTCGGCCGATGCGGACTCGGAAATTCCTGAACCCGAGGTCGGGTCCACGTCCGACGCGGACGACGAACAAATCGCTGTCGATGGCGCTGACGACGGCGACGAACTCGGCGACTTCGATGCCGGGGCCGCCGACGACGGAATGTACGAAATGGACGACGAGGAACGCGAACAACTCGAGGAAGAGTTCGGTGCCGAGTTCACGACAGGCAGCGAAGTCGACGATCCCGGTGCAGCCGACATCGACGCGTTCGACTCGGACGAACCGGTGAACGACGACCTCGATGCACCGTCGGACTCCGGACCCGTGAATGCAGAAGCCGACGAGCCGACCGGCCCAGACGAGTCGGAGCCGATCGAGGACGAAGCCGAGAAGCCCGGGTCTATCGAGGACGCTGATTCCGCGGCCGAAGCCGACCCAGCAGGCGATGTCGGGACTGAGACCGACGGCGATGTTGGGACTGAGACCGACGGCGATGTCGGGACTGAAACTGACGACGAACCGGGAGACGATGAACCGGCTGCCGTCGATCTGGAGAGCTACGTCGTCGAAACCATGGCGGAACTCGACGACGGAAGCGGCGCTGATCGAGGTGAGGTCATCGAAACCGTCGCCGCCGACACCGGAGCGTCCACCGACGAGGTCGAGGACGCGATCCAGGATGCACTGATGGGCGGACAGTGCTACGAACCCGACGACGAGACGCTGAAAGCGATCTAATTCCACGATGGAAGACGAGTCCCGTCGGTCGGATCGGTCGGGTCAGACGGCTTCACAGCCGCCGACGTCGACAGCGCCGCTCGTCGAACCCATTCCCGGAGAACCGGCTGCCCACGCAACGATCGGCTCCCATCGAGCCCTTCTCGTCGCCGATTACCACGCTGGTTACGAGGCAGGGTTACGCTACGAACGCGGTATCGACGTTCCGAGCCGCGCACCTGAGCGACGCGAGCGTCTCTGCTCCCTGCTCGAGCGCACACGACCCGATCGACTGGTCGTCCTCGGCGATCTCATGCATTCGATTGGGGACCCTGGCGGGGCCGAACGCGGCGAACTCGAGGTGCTGTTCGAGTCCACCCCCGACGACCTGTCGATCACTGTCGTCAAAGGTAACCACGACGGTCGCATCGAAACGTGGCTCACTGATATCGACGACATCGACGTCGTTCCCGGCGACGGTGTCGCGCTCGACGACATCGGTGTCTGTCACGGCCACACGTGGCCCTCGAGGGAGGTTCTCGAATGCGACGTCGTTTGTCTGGGCCACGAACACCCGTGTGTAAAACTTGAGGACGAAGTCGGTGGCAATCGCGTCGAGCGAGCCTGGCTCCGCGGCTGGTTCGATCCAGCCCCGTTTCGTGATCGCTCCGAGTACGAGGACGTATCGTGGCTCGAGCGAGCGAGCGAAACGCCGCCGCGGGTGGTCGTCGTTCCTGCGTTCAACGATCTCGTCGGCGGGACGTGGGTCAACGTGACGGGACAATCGTTTCTCTCGCCGTTTCTCCCCGCCGGGCTGTCGGAGGGGGACGCCTACCTGCTGGATGGGACGCGACTCGGACCGTACGATTCGGTGTGATGACATCGGTCGAAGACGCCGATTCGTCTCTCGGTGGCAATCGCAGTCATATACGGTCACTGACGATCGACTCGAGTTCGTCGTGGACTCCCGTAGCCGCTTCCAGTTCGATATGCGACGAAGATGCTGACACGACCGCAACGGGTGACGGAGGCGTTACACAGTTGCTCGAGTTCGAACCAGCGGGCAACGAGTGCCTTCAGGGCTGACGCATCGTTTTCTGCCGACTGCTCGGTGATGATACGGATGGTCGGTCGGCGAACCAGCTGAGGTCGTCCATTCGAACGGACAGGGACGAGGCGTGAGTCCCATTTCAACTGTCAGAATGCCCGTTTGTGCTATCGCCTCACCGTTTCCGACCGAATTTCGTCGCCCTCTCGCCACTGGTAGTAGCAGTATTCTGTCCCACCGATCTCGGTCACCGAGACGCTCGCTCGCTCGGGAACCTCATCCGGAAACTCGTCTGACTCAGCGTCCACCGGCGTCGATTCTGCTCCGTCTCGATCGGTATCTCGCCGCTCTTTCCAGGACCCGAGCGCGGTGAGATATCGCCCGGCCGCCCGAAGCGTCGCGGGATCTCGGTCTTCGAGTTCTCGAATTGCGTCGCGCTCTGGTCGCTCGAGTTCGACCGGCATGGTCGGTCGTTCGTCCGCGGACATGTTCGCCGTTTGGCTGACGAGCCGCCTAAATATCTCGTTTCGAACCGGTCGATCGGTACGGACTGTGACGTGCTGACGCGCCTCCGTTTAAGACCTAGTATTCAGTAATCCACACTCGACTGTAAATTTAACTGGGAGGGCAGCGTTCGTCATGATGACAATGTCCTCGCAGAAACGCCGTCTTGCAACGAACCTCGACCCGGTTCCCGACGACCTCGAGTCGGCGCGAGCGAAGCTTGTGTATATGTACCTCGATGCGGCTGACGGTGCAACGGTCGAAGAGCTGAGCGAGATAATGGCGATGAAGAAGCTCGACGTCCTCAGCGTCCTGAACTCGCTTTCTAGGTCGGGGTTCGTCGACCGGGCTGGACCCGAGTACGTCGTCACTGACTGATCGAGGAGCACCGCACCGAAACGAAGGGGAGGGGTGGCCGGTGGTGCTTTTGCATCGGTTCCTGGTAAATTCGCCCCCTCCGCTTGAGACGGTTCGAGGAAGTTCGCCCCCTCCGCCTGTGACGGTTCGAGGAAGTTCGCCCCCTCCGCCTGTGACGGTTCGAGGAAGTTCGCCCCCTCCGCCTGTGACGATTCGAGGAAGACAGCGGTCGAATCGGTCGTGGTGATCGATCCGTTCAGCTCGCCGAACAGACGTCCGTCACCGCTTTCCGCAAACGGATCGTACGCAACGACATGACTACGACAGAGAAACCGATCAGGCTCGAGACCGGAACAGACCTGGACGCCTTCGTCGAAACCCACGACGTGGCACTCGTGGAGTTCTACACCAGCGGGTGTGCGATGTGCCAGGCGATGGAACCTGTACTGGGAAACGTCGCCCGCGCGACGGACGTTACGATCGGCATGGTCAATCCTGGGGACGATATCGAACTCGTCGATAGATTCGACGTTCGGTCAGTGCCGACGCTGATTCTGTTCGAAAATGGGGCGGAGAGCGCACGATTGGCCGACGGATTTCAGGGCGGTGACGCCGTCACAGAATTCCTGGCAGAACACGTTCCCGACGCCATCGAGACGGCGTAACGATCTTTATCTACTGGGCCTTCTGGATCTGCTTGCTCACGCGTCTCCAGGTGTCACTCGTGATCGATTTCCGCTCTCCGGCGCTCACTGTCACGCAATCGCGCTCGGTTCTCGCTGTCACGCAACAGTGCTCGTTTCGGTCCCCCTTCGTTGTCGTCCGTCGCTCGAGTTCGTACGCTGCCGCCACCCGCTCGAGTCCATGAACGCTTATGGCTACCCACGCGCATTCCTTCGCTATGACTGCGGGCATGGGTGCCGAGCTACTGGCACTCCGTTGCGACGCTGTCGCCGATTTCGAGGCGACGGCGCTCCGCGACGTGCTCGAGTACTTCGACCCCGACCTCGTCTACGTCGCTCGCGACCGTTCCGACATCCGAGTTGTCAGTCGCATTCGCCGAGCATTCGACGGGCCGGTCGTCTTCGCGGGCGGCTCGGCCGACGTTCGTACCGAGACGGTGGCTGGCGTTTCGTTTGCGTTTTCGGGGACGGCATCGCTGCTCGAGGATCTGAATCGCATCGAGGCGGCTCCCGACGGCTCCGTCGATCCGTCGAACGCCGATTTCGTCGTCTGTGACGACCTCAGGCCGACGACCGACGCCGTGGCGCTTTCGGCGTCACTCGACGGTTGCGACGTCATCGCCCGCTACCAGTCTCGAGCGGACAGCCCGACGACGTTTCTCACCGGGGCGCTCGAAGCGAGTTACGATCACGTCTGGGCAGCGACCGTCGGTGGCGACCCGGTCCGGCTTCCAGTCCGAGGTGTGGCCCCCCTGCGGCGATCCGGTGGGCCCGAACTCGCCTGTCTTACCTGCGACCGTGAGGGTTCGGTGTCGGTATCGTCGGTTCCCGCCGACCGGTTCGGTCTGCAAGCGCTTTCTCGCGTCGGGCCGACGACGGCGGACCGACTCCGGACCAGCGGATACGACACGCGTACAGCCGTTGCCGAGGCGACCGAGGCGGAGCTTCGCTCGGTGGAGGGGATCGGCGCGTCCACGGCTCGAGACATCGCTCACAGCGCGCGCTCTCTCACGGAATCGCGGGTCATCCGTCCGACCGACGAGCCGATTCCGCCGGCATCCCAGGGAGCGACGCCGGTATTCGTCGACATCGAAACGGACGGGTTGCAGCCGACCGTACTCTGGTTGATCGGCGTCTACGATCCCGTGGACGACGCCTACGTCGACTTCGTGGACACCGAGCCGACTCGAGACGATCCGGGTGCAGCGACCCGCAAATTCGTCTCGTGGCTGGCCGCCGAGTACGAGAGCCCGTCGCTCGTCGCGTGGAACGGCCACGCGTTCGACTACCCGCACCTGGAGCGATTCATCTCACGTTACGCGCCCGAGTATCGCGAGTACTGGGCCGAGAACGTATCGACCTACGACCTCTACGACTGGGCCGTGAGACGGGATAACGCCGTTCTTCCGGGTCGAACGAATCGGCTCGAGGCCGTCGCCGACGCACTGGGACGCGATCGATCGGGGCCGGCCGCAGCTCTCGACGGGAAGTCGCTCGCCGAACGAATTCGCCGTCTGCTCGAGGAGACGGGCACACCGGCTACCGGACCTGATGACGACCGGGACGCGGCAGTACCGTCCATCGACTGGGACGCCGCGCGGACGTATTGCGAGGCGGACGTGCGCGAACTGGCTGCGGTTTACGACGCCATAGAGAACGCTCCCGTCGAGACGACCGGAAACGCTGGGGACCCAGGTCGGTCACCGAGCGACGGGACGACGCAAACGGGACTCGCAGACTTTTGACCATGCCTACAGACGACGACCGAACGGAGCCGGGAAGGGCGGAGGACAGCACAGCGGATTCGATCGACGGAGACGGTACCACCGAATCGGGCGGTCTCGCGCTAACCGGCGAGGAGCTTCGGAAGAGCTACCCTCGGAATCGCTATCACGGACAGATCCACGAGGAGTTTACGCTGCCGGCCGAGCCGCCCACCCACGTGCCGGCTCGAGAGGTGTTGCCGTCGAACCTCGCCGCGAAGCTTGGGATCGACCTCTGGAGCCATCAGGCGTCGGCGCTTTCGGCACTGGCCGACGGCGAGAACGTCTGCGTCGCCACCTCGACGTCCTCGGGGAAGACGTACGTCTACGGGTTACACATCGCACGGCGGTACCGCGAGAACCCTGACGTCCGAGCGCTACTGGTCTATCCGACGAAGGCGCTCAGCCGTGATCAGGAACGGGAACTCAACGATCTCTTCGATACGCTCGGACTGGACGTCACCGTCGGCGTTTACGACGGAGATACGAAACGCGAGGAGAAAGCCCGGATTCGCGAGGAGGCGAACGTCGTCATCACGAATTTCGCGGGATTGAACCACTATCTCGAGGGCCACCACCGCTGGGCGTCGTTTCACGCGAACTGTTCGCTGGTCGTGATCGACGAGGCCCACGCGTGGACGGGAATCAGCGGGATGCACGCCGCCTGGATTCTCCGGCGAGCGCGGCGAGTGATCGACTGGTACGGCGGCGACCCGCAGTACGTGTTGACGACCGCGACGATCGGAAACCCGTCCGAACACGCCCGCGCTCTGACCGGGGAACCGGCGACGGTGATCGAGGAGGACGGCTCACCCAGCGGTCGGCGAAGCCTCGTGTTCTGGGACCCACCGGCGGAGGATGACGGTGGTACCGGTGTCGCCGGAAACGGCGAGGACGGTGCTGCCACCGGGGGATGGTCCCCGAGCAAACGTCCCGCGACGGTCGAGGCCCCAGAAGTCTGGGCCCACTGCTGCTATCACGGCGTTCCCTCGCTGCTGTTCTGCGATTCCCGCAAACAGACGGAACTGGCAGTCGGACGCGCGCGAGAGTACCTCGAGAATCCGACCCTCCCATACGGGACTAGCGCCGACTTCGCTGCGTACAATGCGGGTCACGGCAAGAAATCCCGTCGCGGCACCGAGTCCCGGCTCAAGAGCGGTCAGCTCGACGGCGTCGCGACGACTAGCGCGCTCGAGGTTGGCATCGACGTCGGTGGGATCGACGGCACCGTCCTACTGGGGTATCCGGGTACCCGACAGTCGTTCTGGCAGCGGATCGGCCGCTCGGGTCGCGGCGAGCGCGAGACCCTCTCGGTGTTCGTCCCCGATCACGCGACGCTCGATCAGTACATCCTGCATCATCCGGAGTACCTCCTCGAGGAAGACCCCGAGAGCGCGGTCGTCGACCTCGCAAACAACCCGGTGTACTTACAACACCTGCGCTGTGCCGCCCAGGAATTGCCGCTGCGCCGCGACGATGCGTCCCTGTTCGGCGGTGTCGACCGACTCGAGCGAGCCGTCGAGTACGGTCGACGGACGGGCGATTTCGAGGGGGCGCTCGAGGGCGGGGTGACCTACGCACATCGCGACCGGCCGCAAGGGGATATCAGTCTCTATGCCTCGGGCGGTAACGCATTCGAGGTACGGCTCGCCGGCGAGGACACGTTCGATCACCAACCGATCGGGCGGGCACGCGCCTATCGAGACTACCACGAGGGGGCGACGGTCCTGTATCGCGGGGATCAGTACGAAGTCGTTGATCTCCGGGAAGATCGCCCCCAGCCCTACGTCGAACTCGAGTCGGTCGACGTCGATTACTACACGCAGTCACAGCATCGGACGACGATCTACGACACCGAGGTCCGCGAGTCACGCGAGGTCGGCCCGTTTCGGCTCAACTGGGGGTACGGGACCGTTACGGTCCACCACGACACGTTCATGAAACGGGAGATCGGTTCGGGCGACGTCCGAGCCGTCGGCCTCGAGACCGGCGTCCCGCCGCTCGAGATGCGGACCCAACTGTGCTGGGCCGAAGTGCCGGACGATGTCGAACGCGCGGTGACGGACGACCACAGCGACTACACCAACGACGACTGCGAGGACCTGCCACCGCGGCTTCACGGCTACCTCGGTGGGATTCACGCGATCGAACACGCGATGATCGCCGTCGCCCCCCTCGAGTTGACGGTAGACGAGTCCGATCTCGGTGGCCTCGCGACGAATCGGCTCCCCGACGCGTCGGATACGAGCGGCTGGTTCATCTACGACGGCGTCGAGGGCGGACTCGGGTTTTCACGCCGCATCTACGAGGAGTACGAGGCGGTCGCACGCCGCGCTCGTGATCTGATGTCCGATTGTCCCTGCGGGCGCGACGAAGGGTGTCCCGCCTGTCTCATGGACGCTCGCTGTGGTAACGACAATCGGCCGCTGTACGCGCCCGCGGCGAGCGACGTGATCGACGCGCTACTCGGCGATCGAGACCTCGAGCACCTTCTGACCCGTACGCACGAGTCCGCGGACGATCCGGACGAGCCGAGCGACGAGCGACGCCCGCCCGCATCGATCTCGTAACTACCCGTCTGGCTCCAATTCGCTCGGATCGAGATCGCCCGCGAGATACCGTTCGCCCAGGTCGCTCACCTCGTAGAAACCGGGCATGAGCTTCTCCAGGAGTCCGTACTTGGTCATCTCGCGGCACCGATAGGCGGCGTAATTAGCGGGGCAGATCCCCTCATCGTCTATCTGGTTCGGTTCGAAGATGTCTTCGTCCGACTCCAGCAACTCGAGGATCGGCCTGTCCGCGGGTTCCATCCACTCGGCGTCGGTGTCGGGTTGTGATTCGGCCTCCGGTTCGGCGTCGGTGTCGGGTTGTGATTCGGCCTCCGGTTCGGCGTCGGTGTCGGATTCTGCGTCAATTGTGGAGTCGTCCATGGGTGTACGCTTCGCTCCCCTCCACGGAGCCAGTGTCGGTACCGAATCGAGGGGATCGCGCCACATGACTGTGTTGATCGTCGCTCGAGCAGGGGGCAACTACGACTGCTCCGAGACGCCGTAATCGACGTGGACGTTCGGCGTCGTCGCCGGTTCCTGGCCCGTGATTCCGCGGTCGACGAAGGTAACGTCCGTCAAGTCGCCGGTAAAGCGAAACGACACCATTCCGGTCTCGATCGTCCCTTCGACCGTGGATCCAGAGAGGATCGTCACGTCCTCGTCCCGGTCGCCGTCGGTCAATTCTATCTCGCCGTCGACGGTGAGCTCGAAACTCGAGGGGCTCCCCTGACCGATGATCGTGAGGGTGTTCCAGCGGTCTCCGTCTCCGACGGTGGCATCCGAAACCTGTCTCGTCGCTGCGATCGTCGCCGACGTCGGCCCGTCGGTACCGTTCGGCGTTGTGCGTTGTCGATCCGGTTCGGTGGTGACTGATTCGATATCGGTATTCGCTGTTGTTTTCTCAGGTGCCATATGGTGGACACAGTCGCGTATGTCAGTATAAACCTTCTCACTGAACTAACGGTCGGAATTGGCGAAATATAACCACTCGTGTGAAAGATTGTGGGAATGTCGGCAGAAGGTAGAGGATTTCAATCCGACCGAGACAGATCCTCTGACAGGGCTGACCACGGAATCAGGTCAGCTGTACTCGGTCGGTTATGGACGATCGCGGCTGCGGTATCTCGCATCGAAGCGCCGATTCCACCGTATTCTGACGTGGGTCGGAAATCCTCAGGACGACGTTCGAACCGAAAGCAACGACGCGAACACTTTCTGCTGGCCTCGACGGAGGTGCTGGTGGAACGTTGCTGGCGCGATATCGAGCGACTCAGCTACCTCCTCGCCGGTGGCGTCGCGCGGCCACTCGAAGAAGCCGGCGTGAAAGGCTGCCTCGAGCGTCGCCTGCTGTCGGTCGGTGAGGTCTACCGACAGCACGTCCTGGATGCGTTCCGCGGTGGTATCGCGGCGCGTCATCTGGCGGTGCTTCAACAGTTCCGCTGTTGGATAGGCCGATTGGACGACGTCGATGACCCGTCGAACGTCTGCTCCTGGTGCCAGATAGATCGTCATCTGGTAATCGCCGTCCTCGATGACGACGTCTTCGATTGCACCGCCGAGTGTGGCGACCGTCGATAACACCGGCGGTTCAGAGAGGCGAAGTTCGAAACTCGTTCGCCCGCTTTCCGATCGGAACGTCACATCGGACCAGTGGGGAATGGCTTCGACGAGCGACTCGACCGTTCCGACTGCGTCCTCGGTTGTGCTTCCGTAGACGAGATACTCCTCGTCCTCGATCGGGATGGAGTGGTCGAGCGTGATCCTGCCTGCGGTTTCGAGGTCTACCCCCAGCGTGCCGGAGAGATCTCGAGCCCGAAACTCGAGTTCGATGACGTCGTCGCTCATCAACGCCCGCTTTCGCTCAGTGGCCGCGATGGCGTGGCCGACTACCTCTCCGAGTTGGCCCAGTACCGTCCGTTCCTTGTCTTCGAATGCGTTCGGCCGCTCGGCGTAGATGTTCAACACGCCGTACACGGTGTCCTCGTGGACGATCGGGATGGCTGCCGATGAGCGGAATCCGTACCCATCGGTATGGCTTTGCCAGGGATCGTGTCTCGAATCGTCCTCGATGTCCTGGGTCGTCTGCACTTCGCGCTCCGCGATAGCCCGACCCGTCGGCCCCATACTCCGCCTGTCGTCCGGATCGGCGGAGATCGTGATCCCTTCGAGGTAGCCGTCCACGCCCGCTTCGGTTCGCATGGTCACTGTCTGCGACGCGACGTCGATGTCGCCGATCCAAGAAAACAGGTAGGAATCCGTCTCGGCGAGATGGTCACAGACGACCTGCTCGATCTCCGATCGCGTGGATTGATTGATGACCGCCTCGGTAATCCGGTGGACGACGTCATTTAGGTTGTTGAGCGCGGCGAGTTGTTCGCGTTGGCGCTCGAGTTCTCGCTCGCTGTCGCGACGGTCGATAGCGGTTGCGAAGATGTTCGCGATCGACTGGACGAAGCTGACGTCGTGGTCGGAGAACGCCCGGTGGCCGACGTCGTGGACCTCGAGCACCCCCCAGGGATCGTTTCGCGTCCCGATGACGACGCTGATACCACTCGTGATGCCGTCGTCCGTCAACTCCTCGACGTTGTCGAAGCGCGACTCCGTGGCGAGGTCGTCCACCATGACGGGCTCCTCGTCGGTCAGCGTGTAGGCCGCCAGAGAGTCGTTCTCGGTTGCCGGGACAGTCGCTTCGCCGACGACGTCCGCTCCCCAACCGACCCCCTCGCGTAGCAGGAACGTCTCGTCGGTCTCGTCGAGATCTAACACCTTGCAGTAGTCGGTCTCGAGAGTTTCGACTACCAGATCGGTTCCGTCTGCTAATAACGAGTCCACGTTGCGGTTCGCAAGCGCCCGTTGGCCGAGCTCGGCGACTGCTTCCTGTTGCTCGATGCGCTTCGTGAGCCGCTCCTCTCGCTCGAGGTGCCCCGAGATGTCGCGAACCACGCCACAGCGACCGTTGGCATCGTCCATCGGGAGCGGGGCCAACCGGCTCTCGCAGGGGATGACGTCCCCGTCTTTCGTGTACAGGTCGAGTTCGACGGTCGCGACGCCTCGATCTCCGTCGGAGATATCCGCTGTCAGTGACTCGACCTGCTGCGTGATCTCGTCGTCGTGTACGGTCGTCGCGTGCGCACCGATGAGCTCCGCACGGTCGTAGCCCGTCATGTCACAGAAGCCCTGGTTGACCATGACGAACCGTGCGTCGTCGTCGACCGCGTAGATACCGTCGTCGATCGTCTCGACGATGCGCTCGTACTGCTCGAGTTCCCGCTCGCGCTCCTTGCGCTCCGTGATGTCGGTGAAATAGACGGAGAGTCCGCTCTCCGAGGGATACAGTCTGACGGCCTCCCAGATGCCGAGCGGCTCCGAACGGCGCTCGAAACTCACCGCGGACTGTGTGGCCATCGCCGTTTCGAACCGGTCTCGAATCGGGTCGTCGTCGGCGACGGAAAGCGCTTCCCAGACGTTCCGTCCCAGGAGTTCGGCTTCGGCGAAACCGAGGAGGTCTTCGGCACGGTCGTTGACGTACGTAAACCGCAGCCTCTCGTCGAGCGCGTAGAACGCATCGTCGACCCGGTCGAACACGGCTTCTAGCTCGCTGTCGAGATCGTCGCGCTGGCGCTCAAGGCGCCGTGACTGCTCTTCGAGTCGGGTGACGTCCGCCATCGTTACGACGATGCCGGTATCGTCGACGAGCGGCTCGGCATTCACCGAAAGCCACCGCGCCTGCTCGTCGGATTCGTCGATTCGGACGCGCTGGCCCGTCACGGGTTCGTTGGTCGCCAGCGCGCGAGCGGCGGGTCGCTTTGCGTACGGGATCACCGTGCCGTCTTCGTCGAGCACGGGCCGATCCCCCAGCGAGTATTCCGTCGTTTCTCCGTCGACACCGAGAAACTCCATGAATTTGCGGTTCATCCGCCGTGGGCTGCCGTCGGCATCGAAGATTCCGATTCCCGTCGAACTGGCCTCCATGACTCGCTCGAGAAGATCGTGTTCGCGTCGAATCCCCTGTTCGCGCTCGCGTCGGTCGGTCATGTCCCTGGTCACCTTCGCGTACCCCTCGAGATCGCCGTTCTCGTCGCGGATAGCGGTAATTGTGATGCTCGCCCAGAACCGTGAGCCGTCGGCCCCGACGCGCCATCCTTCGTCCTCGATCGATCCCCGCTCGGCGGCGGCTGCGAGGTTCCGTTCGGGGATGCCGGCCTCTCGGTCGGTCTCGGTGTAGAACATCGAGACGTGTTCGCCGAGCACGTCGTCAGTCTCGTAGCCTTTGATCCGCTCGGCCCCGGCATTCCAGCTGCGGACGTAGCCGTCGGCGTCGAGCATGAAGATCGCGTACTCCTCGATCGCGTCGATCAGCGATTCGAAGCGCACGTGGTCTTCCTGCCGAGCGCGTTCCGACCGCTTTTGCTCCGTGATATGTAGTAGAATTCGACATGACCGCCTGCGTACGCCCCTGACTCAATCGGCTTGCTCCGGTGGTCGAGCCAGCGCGCCTCGCGTTCCTCGGTCGCGGTCACGCGACACTCGAACTGTTCGGCGGATTCGTTCTTCTCGTAGGCCTCTCGGATAGTGTCCGCGAGTGTCGCTCCGTCCTCGACTACGTCGGTGATCCGTTCTTCGACGACCGTCAGCTTGTCTCGCCCGATGATGCGCTCTGACTCGAGTCCGAAGTATCGTTCGAACGTGTCATTGACCCACGCTACCTCGAAGTTCGCGTCGAGGACGACGACACCGACGTCGGCATCGCCGAGTACGTCGTCGATCATCGACTCGGCGACGGCCGGCCAGTCACCAGCGCTGTCCGACCAGTCGTTCCTCGACGAAGTCGGCCGCCACCACACGCGTGCGCTTGCCCCCACTTTCTTGGTTTCCAGTTCACCGTGGTCGACGAGTCGCTCGAGGCGTTCGTAGGTACTCCGGCGACCGAGGTCGAGTTGGGACGCTATCTCGTTTGTCGTCCGTGGGGCCCCGGATCCATCGAAGAGTGCGAGCGTTTCTCGGAGGCTCTCAGTCAAGGGGCTGGAAGTCATGACAGTATAAAGCGCATCGAAGCGTATCAAGCCTCCGCCGAAGGAGTGTCACCCGGAAATAGAAACCGGGTGGACGACGGTCGTCTCCCATACGTGTTCGTGAATAGAATGCGAAGCGGTCGACCGACCTCGCCGCGGACCGGACAATACCTAATTACCTCTAGTACACTCTTACCAATAACTGGGTCTTTGAACAGGATACGCCGGACGTTGACCGGTCGGAGTACATCTGTATGACTCAATCTGCACACGATCCCGCGCAGGAGCAGCCTCAACTCGACGACCGAACCGAAGGCGACCGCCACCGATTGCTGGCAGCAAAGCGACGGAGACTGACCCTCGACATTCTTGCGGGAATGACTGGTGCCGTCGAACTGGTGGAGTTGGCAGCAGGGATCGTCGCTCGGGAGGACGGCATCGACGGGGTCGACGACGAGACCGTCTCGGAGGTCACGATCGCGCTCCACCACGTTCATCTCCCCGTGATGGCCGAATTCGGCATCATCGACTACGATCCGATCGATCGGTGTATCAAATCGTGTCCCGCTCGTACTGATGCGCCAGGGGTGTAAGCGCTCCCGCCTTTCGTCGACCAACCGTATCCGATCACTCCCGTAGACGTCCGTCTGACGACCGTGTAAGGGCGATGAGCGGATGCTCGAGAAACACGAGTGCATCTCGACCGACAACAGTGTTCCAGCCGCCTCGCTTCCCGTCGGGGCGTCGATAGGTTTTCGTTCCGGCGGCTGGCGTCACCGCAGCGATCGATCTATCGCTATCCGTCGTCCTCGAGCAGGCCGAGGTCGCTGGCGGCGAGATCGGCGATGCGATCGGCAATGGCTGGGTCGACCTTCGCGACGTCGTCACCGTCGTGGAGTTGCGCGTTGTGTCGCTCGATGGCATCGGCAACGTCCGGCAGAGGGATGCGAGTCGTCGTCTCGCAGTCCTGACAGACGACCGGGACGCGCGGACCCCCTTCGTCAGATTCGCTTGTATTCGTCATTTATCGGCTGTCTCGTGGGAACGGTCAAAACCTAATTGATTCCGACGGCGGATTCCTTTCAGCTCGACGCTTCACATTTCGGTGACCCCGGTCTCCGCCTTCCATCACCGATGTACTCGTAGCCGTGGTGAATCACGATCGCCTAATCGTCCGTGTCTACCGCGATCCCGCCGGATTCACCCGGGTCGCGATCAGCCCCGGAGTGACTCAGGCGGTCTCTTCGATGTCGTTATCGATAGCGAGCGAGGACCGCTATCGACAGTGAGATCACGGCTGCGAGCGCCCCGAAACCGGGCATCGCGTCGCCACCGTCGCCACCGTCGCCACCGTCGGCTCCGGTTCCGGTTCCACCGGTCGTGTCACTGCTCCCATCTTTCGGTTCGGTCGAGTCGACTCCGCCCTTCTCGGACGTGTTCGAACTGCCGGATTCGATACGCTCGTCGGCCGGTGCGTCGAGTTGCAACACGACGACTGCCCCTCCGTGGGTGGAGTTTTGAGTGGTAGTCCAACCGCCGCCGGCTTGCTCGTAGGACTCGGCATCGGCGACCGGATCGAGGTCTGAATTCCACCCATCTCCGGCGGGCGTCTGCTGGATGTATCCGGCGACGTCGATCCGGTCTGCGTACTTGCCGTTGATTTCGGCTTTACCGTACTCGACGCTCGAACCGATGGGGTTTCCGTGCATCTCGATACAGTGAGAGTCCATGTATCCATCACCCTGTGCGATGTCGGGGCTCGTTCCGAATTCGTCGCCGTCAAGCGGGAACTCGTAATGATCGGTCATCGGGAACGTGACGGTCATCGGATCGGCATCGGGGTGCCACGTCGTTGCCCCGTCGGTCGGTATCGTCACGGACGTGTTCGGAACCGACGTCCCGACGACAGGGTTGCCGTTTTCGTTGACCAGCGTCACGCAAATCTTTCCGGAGCCATCTCCGAGGTAGGGGCTTCGGTATTCGTCACGCGGGTTTTCGTAGCTAATCCAGGATCCGTCGTCGGCTGCCGCTTCGAAGTACGGATCTCCCGGTTCCGGTGCAGGCTGACGGTATGCTTCCTCCGAAACACCGTTCTTCGCGTCCTTCGAATCCGGGTCCAGGACGGTTGCCGTCGCACCGACAGCACCCGATGCGACGAGTCCGCCGATCGCGACCAGGGCGAGGCTGAGCACGAGAAGCGTCCGCGAACGCCCCGGAACTCCGTTCATGAGTCGGCGTAAACGGGACATGACTTACGCTCCAAACTCGCTTCTGGCTGATGAGGGGTCGATCGAACTACCGTTCCGTCGTGACGACTGTCTTGATATAGTACGGGTCATCCAGTTGACGTACCGGATAACCCGTTCTATATATGAGCAGCGTACCCGCTGGTAGCGGATCTCTACGTTGAGTAGGCAGCGATTTTGCTGGCGAGTTTCTCCTGAAAGCACTGGAAAACGTCCCAGTCCGATGCCGCATCGATTCACCCACACGATCGACGACACGTTCGTTCGGGCCCGAGTGAACGCGTTGCTTGCTGCTTTTCGGCAACGATAACAGTCGATCACTACCCGTAAGACGGGATTTCTGACGGGTCACACACCTCGACGTGAGCGTTTCCGCCGTATTCTCGAGGACTGCTTCCATCGGGGGCGGACGGGATATCGTTCCATCACTATCGAGTTCGCCGACCGTCGCCGTACCGGGCTGTGTTCGCGGTCGTGATGTCGCTATCGAACTCGTCGCTCGGCCGGCAGAGTCGCCGCGAGGGTAGTGCGAGACGGTGGTCGATTTCGGGCAGCCAACCGGAAGCGACCCGGTCTGGCGGACGGGCAGCCCAGAGTAGTCATCGACTGACAGTGCACGCCCCGGTCACGAATTCGCAGCCAGCGAGGATTCGCTGGTCCAACATGCGAGCGGTACGAAAATCGTTTCAACGACTTCGACAGGAGGATGTCTCGTGGCGTGACCTCGAGACGCGTCACTTCTCGCTTTCGTTCTCACAGGAAGTAGACATCATCGAACCGTCCTCGATAGCGGAAAACTCCGTACTTCCGCACCGACAGCCGTCTCTGCGGCCGATCGGTCGAATCGTTTCGTTCGAAAACTCCAGTGCTGCATAGAGTGCGCCACAGTGCTCGCATGCGGCTATCGTACGCCGGTTCGCGTCTGCGTCGTCCATTCTCGTCGTGACAGGTTGGTAAGTATTCTATAAATACCCACTGTGAGGAGTTCGATAACAACCTCCTTGTTGTTACTTCAGTAACAACACGAACGAGTTCGAGTTCGAGGACACAACTTCGGTTCTGATAGAGTACTCGACCGACAGAAAGGACAGTGAAACTCCTCCCCATCGACCACGAGGTGCCAGTATCCCCGTATCACACAGAAAATGGTGGGTTCGACTGCAGGTTCACATTGTGACGCTCTGTGTGGCGGTAACCCCCACGCAAACCGCCTCCATCGGTACCGGTCGGTGCGGAAGGTAACCGGAAGCGCATCGCAGAGCGGAACACGCATCCGCCAGCCGATCGCTTTTCCGACGGATTCCAGTACCCTCCTGTATGAGCGATGATGGACGGAGTCACGACCGAGTACAAGACCGCGCCGAACAGCGGAAATCCGAGCGGGCAGAACACACCGAATCGATCTTCGAGGACGTCGAACGCCACCTCGGCGAGATGGAGTACCCGATCACCAGCGAGGAACTCGCCACGGAGTACGGCGACGAACCGATCGACATGCCTAACGAGACGGAATCGTTCGGGGATGTCTTCGACCGATTGGTCGACGAGCAGTACGAGTCCCCCGAAGACGTCCGTGAAGCGGTTTACGGGGAAATAACCGGTGAGGCGGGCAGCCCGAACGAAGCCAACGCGGAACGCGACCTCGAGGCACTCGACGCGGAAAAAGAGGGCATGATCGGCGAGAGTGACGACGACGGATACTGAGTCGAGCCACCCGCGTGGATGGCTGACTGCACTACGACCTCCTTCCAACTCATCCTTCAGCGATCAGCGCGCAATCGGGTGGATTACGATAGCAGAACGGATTTACGTTCGCGTCGTCTGTTCTCGTGTATGGATTACGAATCGAGTCTCGACCGAGCGATGGAGGACGTTCCAGATATCGGGGGCGACGAACAGCGACTCCAGATTCCCGACCCCCAGACGCAGAAAGACGGTGCATTTACGCGAGTGACGAACCTCGACGAAGTAGCCGACGTTCTCTCTCGAGAGACCGAACACCTCCACCGGTTCATCCAGCGGGAACTCGGGACCAGCGGCAAACTCGAGAACGGCCGTGGTCGATACAACGGGACGTTCTCACAACGCGACATAAGCGCGGCGATCGACGCCTACGTCGACGAGTACGTCCTCTGTTCGGAGTGTGGGCTGCCGGACACCCGTCTGGTCCGAGAAGACCGAACGCCGATGCTGCGTTGTGACGCGTGTGGTGCGTTCCGACCGGTTACCAAACGCTCGACGAGCAGCCAGCAGCAACAGCAACAGGACGCCGTCGAGGAAGGCCAGACCTACACGGTCGAAATCACCGGAACTGGCCGCAAAGGAGACGGCGTCGCAGAGAAAGGAAGCTATACCATTTTCGTGCCGGGGGCAGACGAAGGCGACGTCGTCGACATCTACATCAAGAACATTTCGGGCAATCTAGCGTTCGCCCGACTCGCCTGATCGCGGTTTAGCCGGCCAGGGACGTTCCGTTTTGGTGGCTGTCCGAACGACTTCACTGGAAGCGACACGCGTATCGCGAAATTAAAGTCAGCTTGTGCTAGTGACACGACTGTGGGTGTATCGTTTGATCTCTTTGGAACGCTGGTGACCGCCGACGGGCCGGACGACCCGGCCGCAGCCGTCGCGACCGAACTCGAGAAACGAGACGTCGCAGTTCCGGACGATTGGGCCGACGCCTACGCGGAACCTCACGTCGATGCGCCCGAGGGGGCTGAAGTCCCGTTGCCGGCCCACGTCTCCCGCACGCTTGCAAGCCGCGGTGTCGATTACGAGCACAACGCGGCTAGACGGGCCGTCGTGGCGGCGTTTGATCCTACCGTCGAAACCAGGCCGGGCGCACTCGAAGCAGTCGAGGCCGCCCGTGAACGAGGACCCGTTGCGATCTGTTCGAACTGCAGCGTCCCGGAACTGGTTGGCCGGACGCTCGTCAGATCCGATTTCGAGCGCGACGACTTCGATGCGATCGTGACGAGCATCGGTTGTGGGTGGCGCAAGCCGGCGCCAGAAATCTTCGAACAGACCGCTGACCGACTTGGCATCGAGGCAGCAGAGCTCGTTCACGTCGGCGACGATTCCCGGACGGATGGCGGAGTCGAAGCCGTCGGCGGGAAAGCACTGTTGCTCGAGGACGTGTCGCTCGTCGACGTACCGTCGCGGCTGTCGTCGACGGACTCACAGCAGTCATGACCGAGTGGAGACGGGCTGTCAGCGCGGAGGGCCGGCCGTGACGCTGACGACGCTTGCCGTGATCGGCCTTGCGTTCAGTCTCGATTTACTGATCGGTGAGCCACCGACTGCCGTCCACCCGGTGGCGTGGTTCGGTCGATTCGTCGACGCCCTCGATCGGCCGTGGAGTACCGACGAACGACGGCAGCGTCTGTTCGGCATCGGAATCGCCGCCGCTGCTCCGCTCGTCCCCGCTGCGACCGCCGCCGGAGCCGTCCTCGTCGCGAGCGAACTCGACCCGATGGGCGGGGGGATCGCCGCAGCACTCGTTCTCTTTTCGACGACCAGCCTTCGATCACTGCTCGAACGGACGGCGGACGTCGTTCGAGCGACCGACGGTGACACAGAGCAGGCCCGCGAGCAAGTTATCGCGCTCGTCGGTCGCGACGTTTCGTCGCTTTCGCCCGGCGAACTTCGTAGCGCCGCAGTCGAAAGTGCTGCCGAAAACCTGGCGGATGGACTGGTCGCGAGTCTGCTCCCGTTCGCGGTTCTCGCACCGTTTTCGCTTCCCGCCGCGGCGGCGGTCGCCGCCTGGGTCAAAGGCGTCAACACGCTGGATTCGATGCTCGGCTATCCCTCGAAACCGATCGGCACCGCGAGCGCGCGACTGGACGATTTCGTGATGTACGTTCCCGCTCGAATCGCAGCAGTCGCAATCGCCGTCGCGGCGCTCGATCCGCTTGCACTCCCTCGAGCCCGACGGTGGGCACGGGTTCCACCGTCTCCGAACTCCGGCTGGCCGATGGCCACGCTGGCCTGTTCGATCGGCGTTCGTCTCGAAAAGCCGTCGGTCTACGTGCTCAACCCGGACGCCGACCTCCCGACGCTCGCCGACGGCGAGCAGGCCGTTTCGCTCGTCGGTATGGCTGCCGTCTTCTCGGTCGTACTGGCCGGTATGCTCGTGGCCGTCGAACCGGCGATCGGGACGGGACTCGAAACTCGAGTTCAAACGCTTGTCGTGGTGGTGACATGACCCTCGTTGGGCGCTGGATACGTGGGCTTCGCGGTGCGGTCGGATTTTTGACGCGCGTTCCGATCGACTACCGAGACGGGGACTGGAACGCGTTTCGAACGACACCAACGACGTTTCCCGTCGTCGGATATGTCGCGGGTGCGCTGACGGCGATACCGCTACTTGCGGCTGGGATGCTCGCTCCGCCGACCGTTGCGCTCGGCTATCTGCTCGCGGTGTACGCGGTGATGGGAATCCACCATCTCGACGGCGTCGCTGACCTGGGCGACGCGCTGGTCGTACACGGCGACGTCGCTCGCCGTCGCGACGTGCTGACGGACACGACGACCGGTGTCGGCGCGCTGCTCGCGGTATCGGCAACGGTCGCTGCCCTCGCGCTGGCCGGGTTGGGCCTGGCGGGGCTCTCGGTTCGCACAGCCGTCGGCGTCGCAGTCAGTGCGGAGGTCGGGACGAAACTCGGCATGGCCGCGATGGCCTGTTTCGGGGCGGCGAGCTACGAGGGGATGGGAGAACAGTTCACCGCGGCGTCCGCTCCGCGCTCTGTTGTCGCGCCCGCAGTCGTTGCCCTTCCTGCCGCTTTGCTCACCTGGCCCGATCCCGCCGCAGCGGTTGCCCTCTGTGGCGCCGTCGCGGGCATCGGATTGCCGTGGTACATGGCGAACCGTCACCTGGGGGGAATCAGTGGCGACATTTTCGGCGCGGCAAACGAAATCGGTCGAATCGCCGGCGTTCACGCGGGGGTGATCGCGTGGACGCTCTTGTGATGTGTGGCGGGACGGGAACTCGCCTCGAGTCGACCCACGAGAAACCGCTGTATCCCATCGACGGCACGGCGATGATCGATCGGGTGGTGACGGCACTTCGCGAGAGCGGAATCGAAACGATCTACGCCGCCGTGTCGACGAATGCACCATCGACGCGTTCACACCTCGAGCGGGCCGCCGGCGTGATGACGATCGAAACGAGCGGCGACGGCTACGTCCCTGACCTGATGGCGGCCCTCGAGCGAGACGACCTTTCATCGCCGGTCCTGACCGTCGCCGCGGATCTGCCGTTACTCGAGGCGTCGTGCATCGACCGGGTGCTCGCGGCCCACGGTAGCGGTGACGGCTCGCGGACCGTCTGCGTTCCGGCGGCGCTCAAACAGCGACTCGGAGTGAGCATCGACGCGCGACTCGAGCCCGACGATCACCTCGTGCCGACCGGGGTCAACGTCGTTGGCGACGCGGATGATTCGACGACTATGACCGATGTGTACTACGACATACGATTCGCGGTGAACGTGAACCGACTCGAAGACGCAGGAATCGCAGCCCGACGGCTGCGGGATCGACGTACTGCGGGGGGCTAGAATGCGAGTCCTCCTCCCCGCCGGAACGACCGAAACGGCCCTGATCGATGGGATCAGCGCTGCCGGAGCCACACCGGAGCTGATGGCGCATACTCCCTCGGCCGACGTCGAGATCCTCGAGTACGGCGAGCCGATCGCGTCGCCGGTGACTCCGGTGAGTCCCAGCGGGTGTCCGACACCTGCAGCGGTGACACGCGCCGTCTGGGAGGTCGTCGGCTTTAACCTCACAGTGATCGATGCGGGACTCGCCCGACCGACGGCTGCGCCGACGGTCGATCTCGACGTTCGGCCGGGCAACGATGTCCGAGAACCGATTGCCGTGCCCGACGCGGACGCCACCTTCGACCGCGCGTACGACTACGGCACGAGCCTCCCAGACGACGAGCTCCTGATCGGCGAGACGGTCCCCGGCGGTACGACCACTGCACTCGGCGTCCTCACCGCGCTCGGCGAACCGACCGGTGTCTCCTCCTCGCTTCCAGAGAACCCGATCGAGCGCAAGCGACGCGTCGTCGACGAGGCCCTGACCGCAAGCGATCTCGAGGCCGGCGATTGCGAGGGCGCACCGCTCGAGGCGGTCGGTGTCGTCGGTGATCCCGTCCAGCCGACCGTCGCCGGAATTACGGCCGGCGCGCTCGAGGCCGGTATCGACGTAACTTTGGCCGGTGGGACGCAGATGATCGCGGTCGCTGCACTGGTGCGCCACGCCGGGATCGACGCGGCGCTTTCGATCGCGACTACCTCGTTCGTCGCGGCGGAGCAAGGCGATCGACTGTGGGATGCCTGCGAGCGATTCGACTGTGATCTCACCGTCACGGACCCCGGTTTCGACGAGCGAGATCACGTCGCGATGGAGCGCTATTGTGCCGGCGAGGCCAAAGAGGGCGTCGCGATGGGCGGGGCACTCTCGCTCGTCCCGGAGGGCCGAATGTCCGACGTCAGAGACCGACTCGAGATGATCTGTGTCCGACTCGGGATCGATACCGAACCGGGACTCGAGTCGGGCGGTCGGAACGAGGGCGGATCTACGCCGTCGTCAGTGGGGATGGCGGACGCGGAAGGGACGGCCGCAGAAGAGATGGACGCGGAAGGGACGGCCGCAGAAGAGATGGACGCGGAAGGGACGGCCGCAGAAGAGATGGACGCGGAGGGTGATCGTGGATCCTGACTCGATTCCGGGAGAGAGTCGAGTCCCGCACGGCGGCGAACCCGACCGGAACCTGCTGGATTTCTCCGCCAATACTAACCCGCGAACTCCCGACGGCGTCGACGACGTATTCGCGGCCGCACTCGAGGACTCTCGGCGCTATCCGGACGACGAGTACCCCGATTTCCGATCTGGCGCGGCCGAGTACGTCGGTTGCGATTCGACGCGTATCGTGCCGACCCCCGGCGGACTCGCCGCGATACGGCTGGCGATGGAAATCGCACTCGAGCCGGGCGACGAGGCGCTGGTCCCGTACCCTAGTTTCGGCGAGTACGCCCGCGAAGTCCGTCTCCAGGGGTCGAAGCCGCGGTTCGTCCACTACGATGAAATCAGCGAGGTTGGCCCCGCCGTACTCGAGCCGTGTTCTCTGGTGGTCTGCTGTACGCCGAACAATCCGACTGGGGACGCGATCGATCTGGACGCGCTCGAGGCGCTCGCGGCCCGCTGTGCTCGTGCCGGGACGACCTTGCTCGTCGACGAAGCGTTTCTCGGGTTCACCGACCTGCCGTCGGCGGTCGAACTCGACCATGAGCACGTCGTCGTCGCCCGCTCGCTTACCAAACTGTTCGGCCTCCCCGGACTCCGCGCCGGGTTCGCCGTCGCAACCGGCGATCGACTGGACGCGCTCGAGACGGCCCGTCGCACGTGGTCGCTCGGGATTCCGGCGGCTCGCGTCGGTGCCCACTGCCTCCGACAGGGTGAGTTCGTTCGCGACACGCGCGAGCGCGTTGCCCGTGAACGAAAGCGGATGCACGCCGCGCTCGCGGAGCGGTTCGACGTCCAGCCGTCGGATGCACCGTACCTCCTCTGTGACGTGGGCGACCGCACCGTCTCGACGGTGATCGCCGATGCGCGGGCCGACGGCGTGGCGATTCGTGACGCGACGACGTTTCGCGGACTCGACTCGCACGTTCGAGTCGCCGTCAAGGACCGAGCGTCGAACGACCGGTTGCTCGCGGCGCTCGGCGCAGACGACTCGAGAACCGAGTCCGACCACGGGGCCACCGATGATTGAGTCGGAGCCTGCTTTCGACGCGATCCGGCGAGACGGCGTCCTCCGGGTCAGTCGACCGGAGACGGAGTGGCTTTCGACCGGCTGGAACGGCGGCCGTCGCGTCGCAGATCACGCGTACAACATTTCGGTTCCGGAGGGCTGGGACCGGACGGACCTCAGCGCGTACGTGGACGAACGGCTCGAACGGGCGGGCTTCCAGCGGACCGCCGCGGACGCGACTGGACCGGCTTTACTGACCGGTGTGGAGATCGAAGACGCATGCGGTGCACGCTGTGGTCCCGTGACAGCCTACGCGACCGCCGGGGTTTCGAACCCGGCAGCGTTGCCGATATCGCAGGACCCGTCGTCGGAGATGGATACGAAGATGAAATCGGAGTCGGAAGCGACCGTCCCCGAGACCGGACAAGCGGGTCTCGAGCGGGGTCAGGGTGAGAGACAGGGACAGAGACAGGGACAGGGACAGAGACAGGGACAGAGACAGGGACAGGGACAGGGGACCGTCAACGTCATCGTTGGCACCGAGCGGGCGCTCGCACCTGGCGCGTTGGCGAACCTGATCGCGGTCGCCGCGGAGGCGAAGGCGGCGACGTTGCTCGCCGAAACCGGCTTTCCGGGCACTACGACCGACGCGGTCGTCGTCGGTCACGATCCGTCGGGGACGCCGACTGACTTCTCGGGGAGCGCAACCGAAGTGGGTGGGGCGACGCGCGCCTGTGTTCGAGAGGCGGTCCGTGCGGCGTTGCGGGTCCACTACACGGACTCCGACGTGGTCCTTCCGGAGTCTGTCGCGGACGCGGCGTACGGTGTCTCGACGGACGTTCGTGCGGCCGTGTTTCGTCCGCGGGGACCAGACGAGGCCGCCGAACCCGAAGGTTAAACGACCCGCGCCCGTACCCGCTTTTGATGGCCGAGAACGACGATCCGACAGCAATTCGTTCGGTCGCACTCTCGCCGGAAGACGCCGCCGATGCGTACGTCTATAGTCGCGAGAATCCCGGGGATGCTGTTCTTCGCGTGACTCCGCCGTTTCACGGTCGAATGCGGGCCCGAATTCACGTCTACCGCGTCGACGACACCGAACTAACCGGTGCGGTTCACCTGTCGCCCGGCGACGTCATCGCGGACGAGGTCGTCGCCGCCTATCCGGGTCTCGAGACCGAACTCGCGGACAGTGTGGAGGACGATACGCCCGACGGAGCCGACGAGATCCGCAAGCGCCATGCAGAAGCCGTCGCAGAGTGGCAGGATCGTGCCCGCGAATCGATCGTCGACGTGATCACGCTCGAGACCGACGACGGCCCGCGCGAGGTCGACGTCAAACGGATCGGCTAAAGTGGCACGTCTACGTCCGCCCGTGATCCCGTCGGCAAATCGGAGGTCGGGTTCGTTCGAGCGACCCCGCGGCTCTGCTCGTATGACCGTCGTTGCGTCCCGCACTTTCACTTTCACTCCGGACGGGTCGGTTTGACATACTGTCGGTCTAACTGGAATGTATGTCACTGATCGTCGAAGCGACCGACGACCGGACCGATCGCAGCGAGGGGTACGATGAACGTGGGGACAGCGCATTCGTCGACTGGCAGACGGGAACGCGAAACCAGCAACGCCGGATCGACGTTACCGATGTACACGCGGCGGGTATCGACGAATTCGTCCGTTCGAACGTCGAAACGGACGCCGTCTCGCTCGAACACCGCGGCGGCCGAACGTACCTGCTACTCGAGGATTAACGGGCCGCGAACGGACCCCGTCGAATCAAATCGGTACGACTAATTCGTCGGCCCCGAGAGCGCCGCTAATGAAACTCGTGCGAATCGCGACGGACGACGGGCCTGTCGCCGGGCGGTACGAAGACGGTGTCGTTCACACGGACGACGGCGTATACGAGGTCGGTACGGATGCGGACTTTCTCCCACCGTGCGTTCCCTCGGCGCTGTACTGCGTCGGGCGAAATTTTGCAGCGACGATCGAACAGATGGAGTACGAACGCCCCGACGAGCCCGATTTCTTCATCAAGCCGCCCGCCTCGCTCGTCGGACACGAAGATCCGATCCCCTATCCGACGTTCACCGACGAACTCACCTACGCCGGCGAACTCGCGGCCGTCATCGATGAACCCTGCCGAAATCTCTCCGAAGCCGACGTACCCGGTGTCGTCCGCGGGTACACGATTTTGAACGATATGGACGCTCTCGATCAGGGCGAGCGGACGCCGCGAAAGGCCTTCGACGCGTCCGGACCGCTCGGCCCGTGGATCGAAACCGCCGTCGATCCGACGGGGATCGATATGTACACGGACGTCGCCGGCGAGCGCCGACAGGAAGCAAACACCGAACGCATGCTGTTCGATCCCTCCGAAGTCATCGCTTATCTCTCGCGCCGGATTACCTTTCGGCCCGGCGACGTCGTCTCCTTTGGCAGTCCTGCAAACCCCGGTCTGGTCGAACCCGGTGACTCCGTCGAAATCACGTACGAGGGCGTTGGCACACTTCGGAATACGGTCGTGAACCCGAGCGAACGAGACCGGTTCGGACTCGAGTCAGAGCCGGTCCGTCCGTAACTCCGTCTCGCGGCGTCTCCCAGCATTGACCGTTGACCATCCCATCGGATTGGAACGAACGGAAGATTCCGGGACTCGTGTGTATGACGAATTGAGCTACCCACGGCTAAAGCCGTGGGTTTTCTCCTGTGTCTCGTATAACGTGTCTCCGACCGATGGGGAACTCGGGTAGAAAGGCACTTGTGGACGAATCCCGACCCACGATACGTGAGCGCTGACGCCCCGCGACGCGTCGAAGTGTACCCAGACAACGAGGTCGTCGTCGAGTTCGATCCGGACCTCACCTTCGAGTGCGTCGACGATTGCACGTGGTGTTGTCACCACGGCGTTCTCCTCTACGACCGGGACCTCCTCGAGTTAGCCGAGCGAGCGAATCTCGCCGAAACGACGACGGACTTTCGCGGCGAAAAATTCGTCACGCGCGAAGAGAAAGACCGCGACGATCACGTCGCTGAAGACGGCCACGCCTGTGCCTTCCTGCGGGAGGACGGGCTCTGTTCGCTTCATCTCGAGGACGATTGGAAACCGACCCGGTGTTCCGTGTTCCCGCTGGGTGTCTGGCTCGAGGACGGCAACCTCCACGTGGATATCCGTGACTCGGCCCACGATCACTGCGAGGGGTTGAACGTCAGTGAGCGGCGGGTGGTCGACAACCTCGAGGCGTTCCTGCCGGCGGTGCTCTGGGACCTCGAGAACCCTGACTCGGATCGCGAACTGTAGCTGCGTCGCGAGCGGTCAGTACAGAAGGCTCTTGAGAAAATAGCATCACACAGCGGTATGGTCAGTAGAACTGTCGTCGCGTACGTCCCGGCGGTAGGGTCTCAGAAGAGGGATGATAACTCGTGACCGGCCACATCGAGTTCGACGTGGATCGCCGGGCTGTCCTCGGCGCACTCGCCGGCATCGGTGGGACCGCGCTGGCTGGCTGTTCGGCGTTCAACCGTGAGAGCGACGGCCAGACGAAGGGACTGGATGGCGAAGCCGCTCGAGAGTTGGCGTCGGAGTTCGCCCCGGCGTTGTACTTCGATGCCAACGAACCGTGGTTCCCGACGGACCCACGACCCTACGCCAGCGAGCGCGACGGCGAGACCGTCGTTATCGGGTTCGATGCTGTCGACGGGTACCACGGGCGATTCAGCGACGGGGACCCACCGGATCCGACGGTGTTCTACAACGCCGTCGCGTACGAGGACTCGCCCCTCGCCGTGGTCCAGTTCTGGTTCTATTCGGTGTTCGACCAGTTCACGACCAACTTCCACTGGCACGACTGGGAAGTGTTGCACGTCTTCGTCGACACGGAGACTGACGAGCCGCAACTGTACGTCGCCAGTTCCCACTCCCGGAAGGTGCCGAACAACGAATTCCTTGATCCGGATCCGGCATTGGTGCCACGCATCCTCTCGGAACTCGGCTCACACTCGAGTGCGCTCTCGGTCAACGACGTCCCTGATCGCTTCCAACGGGTCGCCATCGAGGACCTGGTGGCGGATATCACGAACACGGCGCTCGAGGGCGTCGAAGACCTCGCGGACCTCGAGTTACCGCTCGCGTACGGACTGCCGCGAGACGAGGGGTCACGGCTCCCATACCTTATCCCGGAGTACGAGGGGGACCCGATATACGAACACGAACGTTTGCCATCTGTTACCCGCGAGTCGCTGATCGACGACGATCTGACGGTCCGATCGTACGACACGCTGACATCGCCGCCGACGGAGCTGCCGACGCGCGAGACGGGGCTCGTCTTCCGCCATCGCGATCAGGAGGCCGACGCCGACGTCGAGTACGACCTCGTACCGAGCACCGAGGTCGAACATATCGCGGCCTTCACCGGACCGCAGTTGAGCTTCGAGTTCACCGTCCCCGACGTGGTCGAGGACGCCATCGCCGGCCATATCACGACGACAGGGACGCCGTGGACCCAGCCCCGCTACGGTAATCCGGCAGCTGACATCTCCGTTCCCAACCACCGGATGGCACTGGCTGACCGCTACGACGCCATCGGCGAGGCGGCACCGGTAAATAGCATCATCGCCCGCGTGACGGAGGCGGTCACGACCGACGATGCACCGGAGAACGAGGGGCTGACCACGACAGAGACGACCGT